>JBBIMW010000006.1:0-90744 GCA_037444185.1 Peptococcaceae bacterium
GCGGCGGCGGCGGAGAGCCTCCCGGCGGCGGCGGCGGAGAGCCTCCCGGCGGCGGAATCACCGTCAGCGGCAGCATTATAACGCCGGACGGCAACGAACCCCTTGCCAATACAAGGATTATTTTCATCAACCAGACCAATATGATGCAAATCGCCTTTGCCATAATCGACGCCCAGGCCAGGACTTACCAGGCCCCAGGCGTACAGCCGGGAAATTACATCATTTCGGTGATCAGCCCCGACGGGCTTTTCCTGACGGGGGAAAAAACCATTGATGTACAGCAGGGCCAGACATCCATCAGCCGTGATATAGAACTGATCGCCGGCGTGGCGGTCAGCGGCCGGATCGTCATGGCGGTTCCCTGGGAAAACCAGGGGCTTGCAGACGTCTACGTCACCCTTTACGACAAACTCCCCGTTATGGGCGACGGGCAGACTCCCAACCCCGCCGAAATCCCGGGCATATACCAGGCGTCAACCGGCGAAAACGGCGTTTTCTCCATAAAGGTGCCGACCGACGGGCTGTATTACCTGACCACCATGAACCCCCACGGCCTGATGGACATAACACTGCCCCAAAACGAGGCGGCATACGGAGGCGCGGGAATCCAGGTGGTGGTGGGCGGCGCCGGCAATGTGCGCACCGTTGCTGAAGGCAGCATAGGAGACATAGAGCTTGAAAGCGCCGACGCCGCAGGCGGAAGTTTATCCCTGACCGCCGTCCGCAGCGGCGCCCCAGTGGCCGGGGCCATGGTCTCCGTGGGCAATCCAGGCACGATGTTCTACAGGGAATCCTTCACCGGACAGGACGGCAGCGTAACCATAAGCGGCATTCCCGCCGGGAGCGGCTACGCAGTAACCGTCACCCATGTCCAAAACCAAGGCAATGTGCTTACGGGAGGAGCGGGAAATATAACGGTAACCGCCAATGAAACCGTGGCTCTGGGGACAATCCAGCTTAGGGCCTTCAATGAGCTTCCCGAGGACGGACAAGGCGTCATAGAGGGAACGGTGCGGCTGTTTGTAGCCCCTGCCGGCACTGGCGAACATCCGCCATTTTATGAAATGCCGCCATTGCCAGGAGTGACGGTATTCTTGCACAACGGGGATCTTATGTACAGCACCAGCGCCGTCACCGACGAAGACGGCGAGTATGAATTCACCGGCCTGCCCGATTCCGGGGACTACAAGCTGTCGGTCTGGAGCCCCCAGGCGGATCCCGACGACGTCACCGTTGTAAACATTAACGAGGAAAACAGGGTAGTCACGATGAATTTTTGGCTGACGGGCACCCCTGCCTCCCGGGGCAGCGGCATCAGCGGCACAGTCACCGACGGCGGCACCGGGGCGGCCGTGGAAGGCGTCACGGTTACGGCCACCGGCGCGAATAGCGGCGGCGTCGGCATCACCGACAAAAACGGCCGCTACACCATAGAAGGCCTTTCTTCGGGCAGCTATGCCGTCACAGCCCGGGGAGCCGGTATGGACTATGAAGACGGATCGCTGCAAGGCATACAGGTGAGCAAGGGTGCCATCACCCCCAATGTAAACTTCACCCTCAGACCGGTTCCCGTTGACCGGGGCAAAATCTCGGGCTTCGTCAAAAACGTGGCCGGCCAAGGCCTGCCCGGAGTCAGCGTCAGTGCTTGGAGCCTCAATAAAATGAGCTGGAGCAGCGCCACCACTGACTCCCAGGGCGCCTACACCCTGGACAGGCTGAAAACCTCCGGCGACTATGAGGTCAGCTTCGTCTGGCAGACCGGCGGACAATACCTGTATGAAACCCAGCGGAATATCAATGTGGAAAAGGACAGGACCACCACCGTCAACCAGACCATGGACACCGGCATAACGGTGCGGGGGAAAGTGAAAAACAGCCAGGGAACAGGAGTCGGAGAAGTGCAAATCACCGCCTCGGCCCAGGACGGCTCCCATCATTCCTGGGCGGCCACGGATGCCAGCGGCGATTTCTCCCTGCTCCAGATGAAGTCCAATAAAACATACAGCCTGAACTTTTACGTCAACCCGCTGCTGGGCTACATACTCCCGGCCGGCCTCCCCGCCAGTGTGACCATCCAAACCTCGGACGTCACCCTGGATGACATCACCCTGTCCAGTGGAGTTCAGATTACTGGAATTGTGGCCGACAGTCAGGGAAGAGGCATCAGCGGCATCGACGTATTCGCCCACAGCAGCGGCACCGGCGGCTGGAGCCGCACCCGCAGCGGTTCCGGCGGGGAGTTCACCCTCAAGGGGCTGCCTCCGGCCGGAGATTATACAGTCAGCACCCACGACAAGACCCGCACCTATGAAAATCGCGAATTGGTCGGCATAAGCGTAAATGAGGACAAAAACCTGGGCACCATAGCGCTGCTCAAGCCCTCTGAGAAAACGGGAAGCTTCACCGGTGAAGGCAACAGCCTGCGGGTGTCCGATCTGGTGACGGCCCCCGGCAGGGTACTCACCTACCGCGTCAATTACCGCAACAACGGAGCGGCAACCGTGTCCGGAGCCTCCATCAAGGCCCTGACACCAGCCGGAACCACCTATGTGCCGGGATCGGCGGCCGTCAACTCCACGCCCGTCGCACCAGTCATCGCAGGAGAAAATATAACCTTCAGCATCACCGGCAACATACGGCCCGGCGACAGCGGATTTGTCACCTACCAGGTGACGGTGGACGCCAATCCGCCCTCAAACTCGATCAAAAACAGCGCCTCCATTAACGTGGGCGACGCCAACACACCCCTGGGGTCCGCCGCCACGGAGCTGGCCTATGCCACCATCAGCGGGCCCTCTGTGACCAAGGACGGTAGATTGACGGTCTACGGCAGCTGCTCCGCCGGAGCCACGGTGATTATAGAGGCCGCCAAGTCCGGAGAAACTTCAGCCCGCAGGGTGGGGCGGGCCGCCTCCAGCGGGCGCTGGTGGAGCCAGGAGATCGACCTGGGGAGCACCGAGGCCACCTACCACGTCACAGCCCGGGTGGAGATGGCCGACGGAGCCGTTTCCAACGCCTCCGCCCCGCTGGATACCACAGTAAAGGGCGACAGCGTCACCATAACCTCGGTCAAGGTCAATTCGGGCTGGAACAAGAACGTATCCATCAACCCCGCCCTGGGCATCGTCACCTTGGCCATTGTTGAAAACAGCACCATAGAAATCGACGCCAGTTTCAGCGGCCCCGTCAGCAATGTCAAGACCCATTTTATAGGCCGCGAATCCCCTTTGACTGAAGGAGCCGGCAACACCTGGAGCGGCACGGTCATCAGCGGGCTTTGGAGTAGCGCCGGCGATCAGCTTATCGAGGTGGAATACACCGCCGGAGGCAGCACAATAAAAACCCCGCTGGTAAATGTAATCATACTCATCGACCCCAGCGGCTTTGTTTACGACGGAACACACAGAACATACGACCGCTTCAGCCCCACCATTGAGGCCGACACCCGGGATAAAAGGCTGTCCGGTGTCACCGCCCTCTGCGAAGTCAACAGCATGCCGGACGGGAAGGGCGTCTGGAGCAAATGGAACGCAGCCGCATACGGGCAGGTCAACCCGCAAGTTACAGACGAAGCCGGAAGATACGGCTGGGATGTTCCCGTCGGCACCTACCGGGTGATATTCAGCAAACCTGGCTACCAGACTGTGTTTTCCGACGCCATTGTGGGCCTGACCGTAATACCCCCTCCCGAACTGAAGCTGCACGTTGGGCTGATCTCATTGGCTCCACAGGTGGTAGATCGAAGCCCGGCCGCCAATGCCACCGGCGTGGCAGTGAACAGTGCCATCACTGTTAAATTTTCCAAAGCCATTGACCAGACCACCCTGAGCAACAACATTGTTGTGCGCAGTGGCGGGAACCTGGTGGCCGGCACCGTCAGCTACACAAGCAACAATAACACCGCCACCTTTACGCCAAACCAGCCTTTCAGCTACGGCACGGCCTACGAAGTGAAAATACTTACAGGAGTAGCCGACGGCGAGGGCAACAGACTGCCGTCCGAGGTCAGCTGGTCCTTCACTACCACCCCGGCCCCCGGTGGCGGCGGTGGCGGCGGTGGCGGCGGTGGCGGCGGTGGCGGCGGTGGCGCAGCTGTAGATCCGGTGGCTAAAGCCATTACGGACGCCACGGGCAAAAACACCGTAGCCATAAACTACAGCGGAAAAGTGGAGGCCGCCCTGACCGCTGCCAATCTCACCGCCCTGAACAATACCGGGAAACCAACGGCCATACAGCTTCAAAACGCCACCTTCACCCTGCCGACTGCGACCCTGAACGTCCCGGCGGCAACCGGCGCGGAAAGCATCCAGATGTCGGCGGCCAAACTGGACAAGGCAGAATCCCAGGCTGCCTTCAGCCGGGCATCCAACGCCGGACGGTTCATGCTGGCCGGTGAAATATTCGAGCTCGGCGTAACTGCCGTAATGTCAAATGGAAGCAAAATTGCAGTGAGGGAGTTCGCCAAGCCCATACAGGTAACTCTGCCAGTGCCCGAAGATCAGCGGGAGGCTGCTGCCAGAGGGGACATTAAAGTATACAGGCTGAACGAAACCACAAACGCTTGGGAAGAAATGGGCGGCGTCTATGATGCCGGGAGCAAAACCATCACCTTTAACACCATCCGCTTCAGCAAGTTTGCCCTGTTGGCGGTGAAGGTCGGCCAGACAGCCAGTTTCACCGACATAGCCGGCCACTGGGCCAAGGAGCAAATTGAGCAGATGTCCGCAGGCGGCTACGTAAAGGGCATGGGAGGCGGGCTGTTCGCCCCGGACGCTTCCGTCACCAGAGCGCAGTTCGCAACCTTGCTGGCCAACATACTCGACTTGTCCGGGGACGCCGGGGTTCCATTCAGCGATGTGCAGCCAGGACAGTGGTATTACTCCACCGTGGGCCGGGCGTACGCCGCCGGGCTGGTCAAGGGAATAAGCGCCACCCGCTTTGCGCCGGAGGACTTAATCACCCGGGAACAGATGGCGGCCATGATCTGCAACGCCCTGGGCCACAAAGGAATTCTGGTTGACGTGGAGGATGTGGAAACCAAGCTGGCGGCTTTTGCCGACAGGTCCCAAATCTCCGGCTGGGCCAGAAAATCAGCAGCCCAGGCCGTGGCCCACGGCATCATCAAGGGCAAGCCATCAGGTGGATTGGTAAATTTCGCCCCCGCCGACCGGGCCACCCGGGCGGAGGCCGTGGTGATGCTGAAAAACATGCTGGACCAGCTCCAGTAAACAAAAAGCCAGATTGATGGATGACTTACGGGCTGTCCCGTCCGGGACAGCCCGTTTTTTGTGAAAACATCCCGGCGCAGCTGTCACGCGCCGCCTAAAAACTCCCTCAATACTTCAAACACCCTGTCCGGAACCTGGGCCATGAAACCGTGACCACATCCTCCCAGGAATACCAGCCGGGCCCCGGGTATTCTTTGGACCAGTATTTCTGAGTTTTCCGGGGGAATCAGTATGTCCCGGTCGCCGGTGACAACCAGGGTTGGCACAGCAATACGGGCCATTCGGTCAAAGCTGTCGAAACCTAAAATTGCCCCGACCTGACGAACGTAGGCCCCGGTGGATATGGGGGCCGCCAAGTATCGGCGTGTGAATTCTTCTATTTCCACCCTATTATTATTGATAAATTCTTCCGGGAAAAGTATTTTCAGTATGTCTTCCGGCGGAGGTGGAGCCTGAACCAGAAGGCTAAGCACCTCCGGCGGAGCTGAAACCGCAACCTGAAAGAGGTGGCGGTGCTGAGGAGGCGCCTGGACCAAAAGGCCAAGCACCTCCGGCGGAGCTGAAACCGAATGGCCGGGGCCGCAGTTGGTGCAGCCCAGCACCAGCCTTTCAACTCTTTCGGGATACGAAAGGGCCAACTCCTGGGCAATCATCCCACCCATAGATATTCCGAACACATGGGCCCTTTCCATCCCTGTCCAGTCCATCAGCTCCACCGTGTCCCGGGCGAACATCTCTATACTGTACGACTCTTCTGTCACATCGCTTCTACCGGCCCCCCGGTTGTCAAAAACCAAAACCTGGTAGTGGCCTGCCAGTTTATCCAGCAGTTTGGAAGGCCACCAGTCGATATTTGCCCCCAGTCCCATGATCATCACCAGGGGAAATCCCCGGCCTTTCAATTCATAGTAAATTTCGGCGCCGTTCACCTGTGCCCTGGGCATTCCATCATCCCCCTGCCAAATTAATATAAATGAGTTTTCATATTACATCCAGGCCCTGGCATTTCCTCCCGCCCCGTCTTTGGGAATTGATATTTAATAATTCCGGATATAACCGCCGAGGCCGAAAGCCTCGGCCAGCACCTGGACCGGGTGATATACCGTCACTCCGGCCCCGTGCTGAATTTGCAACTGACAGATACCACACTCGGTAATTACTTGTTTTGTATCCATCTCCTTGATGGACCTGAACAAATCCCAGCCTATCGCCATACTGTTAGCGTATTTTTCCCGTTTGAATCCACAGCTCCCGGAAAGCCCGCAGCACCCGGCATCCAGATCGTGCACCCGCAACCCTGGAATGAGCCCCAGTATTTCCCTGGAAGGCACACCATATCCACCTGCCTTAAGATGACACGGCAGATGGTAACCCGCCCGCAGAGGCACTGATTTAAAACTTGTGTCCAACTCACCCTGCCGGGACATACACCACAGATATTCGAAGGCATCCTGGACATAACTGCTCAAACGGCCGGCATCCACAAGGCCTAAAACCTCCCTGTATTCCCGCCGGAGAGTCAGGCTGCAGCTGGGGCAGGACGTAATTATCCGGTAGTCGCGGTCAAGGTGGCTCCTCAATTGCTGAATGTTCTTCCGGGCATATTTTTGAGCTTCGGACAGAAATCCGTTGGAAATTAAAGGCAGTCCGCAGCAGTTGAATTTCTCCACCAATACCCGGATGCCGTTTCTGACCATGACTTCCACCAGTGCCATGCCCACCCCGGGGTTGTGGTAATTCACATAACATCCGGGATAATATACAACAATACGTTCACCGGACACATTCCCACCGGTTTTTTTCTTATAAGAAAACAGGTCATAGAATGTCTGTCCGGCATAGCGGGGCAAAGTCATTTCCTTGCTTACGCCGAATGTTTTTTCAACCAGCCATCTAATGGGGCTGTTTCCGGCGCACCAATTAATAAGGGCCGGAGATAGACGGCTATACTTGCCCAGCAAATCCACCCTGGCCATTAGCCTGTCCCTCCAGGCGGCCCCATGCCGTCCCACCAGCTCTCCCTTGGCCCTGCAGATCATGGCCGAAACATTGACGCCGGAGGGACAGGCTACATCGCAGTTTTTGCAATTTGTGCAATAGGTCACCGATGGGCATACGGCCCCGGCTTCCTCCAGCCTGAAACGCTCCAGATCAGGGCCGTACTGTTTGGGTCCGGCAAATTTGTCCGAAACCCGCGCCACAGGACAGTGGGACACACAAATGGTGCATTTCACACAGTTATCCAGCCCAAACAGATTGGCGCAACTCACCGGCCCACCTCCCCAGCCAGCTTGCCGGCCTTGTATCCCGTGGCCACCGCCACCCCGCCGCCGCATTTTTCAACCGGATAGTTACAGCCCGCCAGACTGGCGCCGACCACCATCAGATTCTCCACCAGCACCCTTCCCACGCCGTCCACCGGCTGCAGGCGGTCATTTACAACGATGCCGAACTTGCTGAAGGGATGCCCGTCCTTATTAAAAAAATCTTTGTCCCACCAATTTCCTTCAATGGCTTTGACCGGCAGGTTGAAAACCGTTTCACAAGCATATCCCGGTCTGGCCTCCAGGCCGCCTCCCAGGAAAGAACCGGTGGCCAACACAAAGGCCCGGGACCGTATTTTAATTGAACCGCCGGCCCCCTCAGCATCCAGCCGCAGACAGTGTCCGCCGGAAATCTCCGCCCCGGTTGCCTTGCACCCCATGATCACCTCCACTCCTATAACCTTAAGATAGTGCAGCAGTGTCTTCAGCAGCCGCTGACCGGGCAGTGCAGGCGGTATATTGGACACCTCGTATACCGGGCACTCCAGGCCCCGGGCCAATTTCAAGGCTACACCCGTGTCCCTGCGGTCCCCCAGCACCGGCGGGAACAACACAAGACTGCCGGGTGACAAAAAGTTCCTTACCCGGCTGATCACACCGGTCAATATATCCGGTTGTTCCAGGCGGCTGGCCAAAGCATTCGGAGTCAGTTCCCCCCCGCCGACGCCGGTTATAGCTGTCTTCATATGACAGCCGGGATCAAACTCACCGCTTTTTTTCAAGTTTCTCACCAGCATCTCCGGGTAAAAATCCTTCAGTTCTTTAAAACCTACCACCAGCACGCTCTTTGCCTTAAATAGAGAACGCACCGCCATACTGGCCGGGACAAGATATGTCGGGCGAACTGTGCCAAAGGCGGTGGGCAACAACCAGTTATCGCCCTTGTTTTCAAGGTAATGGCAGCCATTGTCGGAACATACACGCTGGAAAAAGCGCATACTTTCTTCCAAAACATCCTGCACCTTCGCATATGGGTGTTCCCGGTTAATTCCCACCATTCTGGCTATCTCATCCACGGGCCGCCGGCAAACCTCTTCCGGTTGCTCCAAGCAATAGCCCCATAGGTCGATACAGCCCGTGGAAAGCTCCACCACCCCCATACCTTTGGCCAGCAGCAACACTTTTTTTCCCATTTCGGCTGCTTTGGCGGCTGCAATCAGTCCGGAGAGGCCGGCTCCAATTATTGCTAAGTCAAAATCTCTACACATCATTTCATTCTCTCCAAACCGAATATAGTGAAATATATCCCTAAGGACAGCTGGGCCTCACGCAATTGTTGGCCCCATAATACCGGAGTGATTCCTTTCCAACGATTTCGCAAAAAATCGGTCAGAAATAATCGGTCACCAACGACAAATCGAGGATACTTGCTTAAAGCCCCCAGTGTACGGTAGCAGCAAAAGGTTCCCTGGCAGGTTCCCATGCCCATTCTGGTCTTCCGGCGGACATCTCCAAGGGTGAAGCAGTCTCCATCCCGGGCCACATGCTCGATTTCTCCCAAGCTTACCAGTTCGCATTCGCAAAATATCCGGCGCTTTTGCGGATCATGCCCGGCTTGCCGCACCACCTCGGCAAAATCGTCACCAAGTCTCTTCGCTGCCCTTTGCGCCACGGACAGGCCGAGGACCTTTATGCCCCGCTTTAGCGCACCCTTCGGCACAGGGTTGGTCAGGGGTTCCCGCGCCGTCCGGCATGGTGCATTGACCCCCAGCCGCCGGGCCACCAAATCCACTGTCCTTTCCGCCATTAGACGAAAAGTACTGAACTTCCCGCCCACAATGCTGATAAGTCCGTCCAGTCCATCCAGTTGCCGGTGGTCCAACAGGGCAAAGTTTCTGCTAACCAACCTCCCGCTGACTGCTGTTGTTTGCTGGTACAGGGGCCGTACTCCGGCAAAAGCCCTGATTAGTCGGCATTTTTCCAACTCCGGAACCATTTGCCTACCGATTTCAATCAGATCCAAAACTTCCCGGCATTCGGGCCGGGTATCGCCGGGATCATCAACCGCAATGGAAGTTGTGCCCAAAATAGTGATGGCGCCGTGGGGCACGAATATGTCTCCGTCCCCCGGCGGCCGCAGGCGGTTTAGAACTTGATTGGTCAACCGGTGATTAAAAGCGATCAAAGTGCCTTTGTCCTTGATCACATTCACTTCCAGCCCGACCAGGGCCGCCACCTCGCCGATCCAGGGTCCTGAAGCATTAACTGCCATTTGGCACCCAATCAGACTTTTTTCCCCGGTAAGCATATTGGTCAATTCCACTCCGGTGACACTGCCTCCACTTTGATGAATGGCGGTAACCCTGGAATAAGTCATGACTCTCCCACCGCGCCGACGGGCGGCATTAACATTGGCCCGGATTAGCCGGAAACCGTCCACTGTACGGTCCATAACCTTAAAAGCCCTGATTATGCGCTTGTTCAGCGCAGGACTACATTTTAACAGATTTCGCACATCGGCTTCTTCGATCTCGATACCAACCTCCGTACAGGCTGCTATCCACTTGTCCGCATAACCCGGGTCATCACCGGGCAACTGTATGAAAAACCCGCCGGTATTTTCCACACAATTTGGAGCTATCCGGCGTAGTATCATATTCTCCTCCAGGCATTCCCGGGCAGCTTCCGGGTCTTTGACGGCATAGCGGGCGCCGCTGTGCAACAGTCCGTGGAAACGGGAACTGGTGCCGTGAGCCAAATCACACTGTTCCACCAATATGCCTTTTATCCCCCTGAGGGACAGATCGCGGAGGATTCCTGTACCGGTGGCGCCGCCGCCGATTACCACCACCTGAGTGTCAAAAATTGCCATTTCCCGACCTCCGATGCAATCATTTTCCACCGGCTGCGCACCGGGAGCGAGAGAGCCACACAATAACAGGATCTTCTCCCGATATTGTGTGGCTTCTCCAAGTCTCAAGCCCATTATCAAAATTAATCGGCCTATTCGTCGGCGGCCCAATCCATGGCCCGCTTAACCGCCCGCTTCCAACCGCCGTATAATCTGTCCCTTTTTCCCCCATCCATCATACTTTCAAATCTGCGGTCCAGCTGCCAGGTATAGGCCAGTTCATCCTTGCTGTTCCAGAAGCCTACTGCGAGTCCCGCCAGATAAGCCGCCCCCAGGGCCGTGGTTTCAATGATCCTGGGCCTTTCAACCGGCACGCCGAGGACATCGGCCTGGAATTGCATCAACAGGTTATTGGCAACAGCTCCTCCATCCACTTTCAAGGCCTGCAACTTGATACCAGAATCGGCCTCCATAGCCCCGAGAACATCCTTGGTCTGATACGCCAGGGAATCCAATGCCGCCCTTATAATATGTTCCTTTGTGGTACCCCTGGTGAGTCCAACTATGGCCCCCCTTGCCCGCATGTCCCAGTATGGGGCACCCAGTCCCACAAAGGCGGGAACAAAATATACGCCATCGGCGCCTTCAACTTTACCGGCAAAATACTCGGAGTCCGGGGTCGTATCCAATACCTTGAGGCCATCCCTCAACCACTGAACGGCGGCGCCGGCTATGAAAATACTGCCCTCCAGGGCATATTCCACCTTTTCATCCATACCCCAGGCAATGGTAGTCAGCAGCCCATTCTTGGATTCATACAACCTGTCGCCGGTGTTCATCAACATAAAGCAGCCGGTGCCGTAAGTGTTTTTTGCCATCCCGGGCCGGTAGCACCCCTGACCAAACAACGCAGCCTGCTGGTCGCCCGCTGCCCCGGAGATTGGAACCTCATAGCCCAGAAAGTTTTCGGGGGAGGTGGTCCCGTATACCTCGCTGGAGGAACGAACCAGCGGAAGCATGTTTGCCGGAACGCCCAAAACATCAAGAATCTCCCCATCCCAGCACAATTCCCGTATATTGTACATGAGCGTGCGGGAGGCATTGGAGTAGTCCGTAACATGCACTTTTCCACCCGTCAGCTTCCAAATCAGCCATGTGTCCATGTTGCCAAAAAGCAACTGCCCGCCCTCCGCCTTTTCACGCACTCCAGGCACATTGTCCATTATCCACTTGACCTTTGTGCCGGAGAAGTATGCATCCACCACCAAGCCGGTTTTTGTACGGAAAACTTCCTCAAGTCCCCTTGACTTCAATTCATCACAAATACCGGCAGTGCGGCGGCACTGCCACACAATGGCATTATACACCGGCTTTCCCGTATCCTTATCCCAAATCACAGTGGTCTCCCTCTGGTTTGTTATCCCTATGGCGGCTATTTCATCAGGATTAATGCCGGTTTTTGCCACCACCTCCGCTATCACGCCATACTGGGTACTCCAAATCTCCTCCGCGTCATGCTCAACCCAACCGGCCCTGGGATATATCTGAGTGAATTCCTTTTGCGCCACCCCCACGATATTGCCACCCTTATCGAAAAGTATCGCTCTGCAGCTTGTGGTGCCTTGATCCAGCGCCAAGACAAATTTCTTTGCCATAAAAACATTCACCTCGTGATTTTATTATAATTTCCGTTCATTCAAGCCAGAAAAAACATTCTATAGAAAAACGCCCCTAAAACACCGCCGATAACAGGACCGATCACCGGAATCCAGGCATACCCCCAGTCCGAATCGCCCTTTCCAGCTATTGGAAGCACAAAGTGGGCAATCCTGGGACCCAGGTCACGGGCTGGATTAATGGCATAGCCGGTTGTGCCGCCAAGTGACAGACCGATGCTGACAACCAGCAACCCCACCAGTAAAGGGGCAAATCCGGCGGCAAGCTTATTGGCCGTAATCGCCAGTACACCCAGCACCAGCATGAATGTGCCTATTATCTCGCTGATTAAATTCGCGCCTGTATTCCGGATGGCAGGTCCTGTGCAAAAAACAGCCAGTTTTAGTCCTTTGTCTTCAGTTTGGGCCCAGTGCGGCAGATAATGCAGCCATACAATCACCGCCCCTAAAAAAGCGCCTATAAATTGGCCGGCAATGTACAAAGGCACATCATTCCAGGGAAACTTGCCAATTGACGCAAGCCCTAAAGTCACCGCCGGGTTTAAATGGGCTCCGCTTATACTGCCCACTGCGTATACGGCAACTGCAACAGCCAACCCCCACGCTGCAGTGATAACAATCCAGCCTCCATTTTGTGATTTGGATCTGTTTAAAAGAACGCCCGCCACAACACCATCGCCCAAAATTATCAAGAGCATGGTCCCTATTATTTCACCAACGAAAGGCAACATTTCTTCCCCCCTCAAAACTATTGATAAAAATGCGGTTCACTTCAATAAGTCAGACGGTCAGCCGTTTTATTTCCCCTTCATTAAAACCCCCTTTTCAATAAAATAACGGCCTACATGTGCATCCCGGCAGAAATGTGCATGCTGGCCGTCTCCCTTACTCCTGGCCCGGCAGGAATAACGACAAAAACCCCATATGAAGCAACTAACAAAAAATTGCCCGTCAGGGGTTTATCTCCGTACTCCAAACCCTTTATCAAGTTTGATATGAAATATATACTTAAGGTAATTATAACCCAAATAATATTTATTTCAATACTTTTTTTGAAAAATTTTTAATATTCCATTTTCCAGAGATGCCTTCGGCTAGTTGTGACGGCATCTATTCCCTTGCCAAGCGCCTCTCTGACATCAGCCTCGGATTTGAGCAATCCTCCTGCCAGCACAGGTAATGCAAGCGCTTTCTTCAAATCTTCAACAACATATTTGGGAACGGTGGCAGGCAATATTTCCACAGCATCGGGCCTGACGTTCACCGCCACCTTTATGCCAGTTTTCAGAGATTCCGAATCCACCATGAATAATCGCTGAATCACCATAACACCTTCGTCCAGAGCGGATCTGACAAGACTTGACTTCGTTGTGATAATGCAGGACACCCCCATCCTTTTAAGCAGGCAGACACCTGCCCGGTCCTTGCCGATGCCCTCTATGAGATCAATGTGCACCAGTAACCTCTTGTCAGCTTCCCGGGTTTTTTTCAACATTGTGGGCAGCAGGTTGATATCTCCTCCCAAAAGAAAAATGCCGTTTACATTGGGATGGCGCACCGCTTCTTCCAAATCCTCCACCCGGCGAATTGCCGCTCCGATTTTTTTGTTGAACATTATTTTACTGATCATCCCGCGCTACACCCCCCGTGCCCTTTTATTGATAAAAAAAAGACACAGCATGAACACTCTCTTGCAAGAATGTCCATTCTGGCCGTCTCCCTTGCTCCTGGCCGGGCAAGGAGTGCGAGAACCTGCCCAACATAGCAATTCCAAATAAATTGCCCACCGTTGGCCATTCCCCCGCACTCCCGCCCAATATCAATTTTTTAAATCCCTTCGCTTAAACACCCTTTATATTTATTATTCTATCTGCCCCTTATCTTTCCTGCCGCAATTTTAGAATTCTTAACAACGCCCCCCGCAATCTCACGCACAACATCGCAGCATTCATCCCCGGCATAAAACCATTCAATAATCGCCTTATAATATCCTTTTCCGGTTATATTATATCTCCACTTTCGCTTTTTACATGTCTGCCGCCGGCGTTTTCGGCAGACGGAAAAAAAACCGGCATGGTGGAGCCCATCACACATGCCGGCTTTAGAAAGAGGGTACGCCCCCGCCTCTTCCGGTCGAAAAATCGTCAGGGGCGGGTTCAGGAGGTTAGTAGCCTTTGTCGGTAAGATTAAAAAAGACCATGAGGTTGACGGCTCACCGCCGCAGGACCTTCATGGTCTTGATTGTTAAAATAAATACCACGGAATATATTGTCTCAGTGTCACTCTGCCGTTTTCGAAATGGCTCCCGGCCATTCATTAATTATTATTGTATCAGCAATCCGTGGGCATGTAAAGTTATTTTTGCATAAAAGTCCGGGATAAAATCACCCGCGCCCGGTTCTGATGATCTGGGCAAATTCGCCGGGCAGACCTGAATTTTCAATCTCCCGGGCGGTTTCTTCGTATTTGTACGGCACTTCTATAATCTCAGCCAGCAGCCCCTCGTCTCCGGCGATTTCAATAATTACATAACTGACATCGGGGTTGCCGTGTTTGGGTTTCCCGGCGCTGCCGGCGTTGACGACGCAACCCTTCCCCACCCTTTTGACATATGGGAGGTGAGTGTGCCCGCACACCAGGACATCGGTGTCCTTTTCAGCCATCAGTTCATTTAAATACTCCTCCGCCGTGTTCTCATACAAGTACTCGTTCAGTGCCCTGGGGCTGCCGTGCACAAAAAGTATTCCAAGGCCGGAAACGGAAAGTCTGATTTCACCGGGCAATTCCCCAAGCCACCGCTTGCTTGTTTCGGAGGTGTTTTCCTTTGTCCAGGCGATGGATCTTTCACCCAGCAAAGAGGCCTTTTCGTCCTTGTAATCGCAACCGCAAACAAATCTCAGGTTGCCTATGGCGTCGTCATAATTGCCCATCACTGTTGGTATCCTGTTTCTCTTAATCAGTTCTATCACTTCGTCCGGCCGGGGCCCGTACCCCACCAGGTCCCCCGTGCAATACACCTTTGATATTCCCCTGTTTTCAATGTCTTTTAAAACCGCCTCCAAAGAATGCAAGTTGCTGTGTATGTCGGAGATCACAGCCATTTTCACGGATGACCCCCTCCTTTCGGACAATATTCCCGGCTGAAGTACTTCCGCTTGAAATACAGTGCCACGTTCACCAGGCCGATCAGCACCGGCACCTCCACCAAAGGTCCGACAACCGTGGCGAAGGCCTGGGCCGAATGAATCCCGAAGACCGCCACGGCCACGGCGATGGCCAGCTCAAAATCATTGCTGGCGGCAGTGAAGGCAATGGTGGTCGTTCTCCCGTAATCGGCCCCGATCCACTTGCCTATGTAAAAAGTGGTAATCCACATGAAAACAAAATATATGGTCAGGGGAATGGCCACCCTGATTACGTCCAGGGGCAGAGTTACAATCACTTCCCCCTTCAGGGAGAACATCACCAGTATGGTGAACAGCAGGGCGACAAGTGTGATCTTGCCGATCCTGGGAATGAAAACACTCTCATACCAGTGGCGCCCCCTGGATCTGACCAGCGCCGCCCGGGTGATGTAACCGGCAATAAAGGGAATTCCCAGGAAGATAAATACGGTCTTGGCTATTTCAGCCATCGACACATTGATTAACACGCTTTCAAGGCCAATCCAGGCCGGGATGACGGCAAGAAACAAGTAGGCGTATATGGAATAGGTGAGCACCTGGAATATGGCGTTGAAGGCCACCAGTCCGGCTACATACTCCGGATTTCCGCCGGCCAGGTCGTTCCACACCAGCACCATGGCGATGCAGCGGGCCAGTCCCACCAAAATGACTCCGGCCATTAAATCCGGCTTGTCGCGCAAAAGCCAGACCGCCAGCACGAACATGACCATGGGACCAACGATCCAGTTTTGGACAAGGGACAGGGTTAAGAGCTTCCTGTCCCTGAAAACTGTGGGCAGTTCCTCATAGCGCACCTTGGCCAGGGGGGGGATACATCATCAATATAAGACCGACGGCAATGGGTATATTTGTGGCGCCCACCTGAAACTTGCCCCAAAAGCCGGCAATCTGCGGGTATATGTAGCCTGCTCCCACCCCCACGGCCATGGCCAGAAAAATCCACAAAGTCAAATACCGGTCAAGAAAAGAAAGTCTCCCTGCAACCGTCCTGGTCATGAAACACAACCCCCCATCTTGAGAATCCCTTGAAAATGACAATCTTCATTAACTATTAATTATATAATAATATTATTATCATTAAACATCAACAAAAAATTCCTTTCTGGTCATCTCCAATCCAAGCGCCTGTCGCGCCGAGGGGAATGAGATACCTGTAAATTTATTGACAAAAAAGAGGAACACCGTTAATTCTGGGTAATCTGTAATGTAACTGAACAACGTTATCTAAAATATTAAACGGGGGGATGAAAATGAGCAAAATGTTTGAGCGCACAGAAATTAACGGCATGGCGCTATCCAATCGCTTTGTCCGGTCGGCGACTTGGGAGGGAATGGCAACCGACGAGGGCGCCGTCACCCCAAGACTCATATCAACTATGACGGAACTGGCCAAAGGTGGCGTGGGCTTGATAATAAGCGGCCACGCATACATACGCCCCGAGGGGCAGGCGGGACCCTGGCAACTTGGCATCTATAAGGATGATCTTATTTCCGGGCTTCAGGAAATGACAGCGGCTGTTCATGACCGTGGATGCAAAATCGTAGCGCAACTTTCCCATGCCGGAATATTTGCGTCCGAAAAACTTACCGGCCTGACGCCCCTGGTTGTTTCCAGCAGTGAAGAAAACAAAACTCCCCGTCGTGAATTAACGGTTCAGGATATGCGGGAATTGGTCACCGCCTTTGCCGACGGGGCGCGGAGGGCAAAAACCGCCGGTTTCGACGGGGTTCAAATTCACTCCGCCCACGGGTATCTGCTCAGCCAGTTCCTCTCCCCGGTCTTTAACCGGCGCCGGGATGAATATGGCGGAGATATCCAAAATCGATCCAGAATCCATATTGAGGTGTACAGGGCCGTCCGGGAAGCCGTAGGTCAAGACTATCCGGTATTAATCAAACTGAACTGTGGTGATTTTGTGGAGAAAGGGCTGAGATTGGAAGACTCCCTTCAGGCCGGACGTATTCTGGCCGATGCGGGACTTGACGCAATTGAGCTGAGCGGTGGCCTGCTAACAGGCGGCAAAATGTCTCCAAGCCGTTTTGGGATAAAGACCAAGGAAGAGGAAGCCTATTTCAGGGAAGAGGCCCGTCAGTTTAAATCCGCCGTCGGCATTCCCTTAATACTGGTCGGCGGCATACGATCCTTTGAGATAGCCGAAGGTTTGGTGAAAGACGGGGTTGCGGAATATATCTCCATGAGCCGCCCCTTTATCAGGGAGCCAGACCTGATTAACCGGTGGAAATCCGGAGATCGCAGCAGAGCCCAATGCAAGTCTGACAATATTTGTTTTAAAACCGGCATGACGGGAAACGGCATTTACTGTGAAATGAAAGGAAAAGAAATAGAGAAGTAGAAATTCAAGTTTACGGAGATCCAGCAACAAAGACGCCCGGCAGTCGCCGCACAATCCCACCCCAAACCGGATACCTGCCGGGCGCACCACCCAAATGCCCGATGGCTCAGCAAGCAATAAAACGCCCGATGGCTTGGGAAAAACCGGCCTTTTGTCCGATTTAGCTTCAAAAAGCCTCACAATTCTAAACTTATTCTTCTAGAATAATTTGCAAGAATTCAGGCGCCCTTAATATGAGGAAAAATCAGGAATATTGACGATAAAGACAGAAAAGCCATCTCTTGGTAATGCTATCAAGGAGATGGCTTCTTCATCATTTGGCGGCATAAGGAGGCTTTACATGGAGTGACGGGCATGACCCCGGTCTGAATTTCAGTCTGAACAGAACCGGAAACCCGCATGAAATACATGAAATAAGGGTTCCTTCGGAACCACCGGCCCGGCCTCCGTAAAATATTAATGCCCGCAAACCCTTGATTTTAGCGGCTTCGCGGGCATTTTACTGGTGCGCCCGGCAGGAATCGAACCTGCGCTTCCGGCTCCGGAGGCCGGCGCTCTATCCCCTGAGCTACGGGCACCCTTCTGACAACACTGTAAAAAATATTATATCTCCATTGGCGATCAATTGCAAGAAAAAAATAATTGCCGGCTATTGACATCATTCGGAGGATTTATATAAAATTATAATGCATTATAAAAGCATACTTGCCAAAAATTTTAATTTCATAAATAATAAAATGAAACCATGAAGGTTTTGCCTGGGTTCCAGGGTTCTGTTCGTGGTTTTTTTATTTGAGCGCCCTGAATCTGGCGGCCGCTGGTTATTAAGGAGGGGTGCCGCAGTATTGACCGGCGGGGAACAGGGACGGCAGCGGGCGACAAGTATTATAATACGAGGAGTGTGAAGGTATAGTGCGCAAATTAAAAATCACAGCAATGGCTTTTTTATTGTGTGCTCTTCTAGTCTTTACCGCCGGCTGCGGAAAAGACAAACAGGCGGGGGACACCGCGAAGGCAAAATCCCTTACATTCTCATGGAGCAAGGATATCGGCGACCTGAACCCCCACCTGTATTCCCCCTCCCAATTTTTCGCCCAGGCGATGGTGTACGAACCCCTGGTCAAATACGCCGAAGGGGGTAAAATCGAGCCGTGGCTGGCGGAAAGCTGGGTCATTTCGCAGGACGGCAAGGAATACACTTTCAAATTGCGCAAAGGAGTGAAATTTTCCGACGGGTCCTCCTTCGACGCCAGGGTGGCCAAGAAAAATTTCGACGCCGTGCTGGCCAACGCCCAAAGGCACAAATGGCTTGAGCTGATTAATCAGATAAAGGAAACTGAAGCGGTGGATGACCACACTTTGAAGGTTGTTTTTAAAAACGCTTATTATCCGGCCCTGCAGGAGCTGGCCCTGATCCGTCCGCTCAGGTTCCTGGGGCCTGCGGGTTTCCCGGACAGCGGAAAGACTTCCGAGGGGATAAAGAAGCCCATCGGCACGGGACCCTGGGTTTTGAGCGAATACAAAAAAGGTGAATTCGCCGTATTCAGCAGAAATGATCACTATTGGGGCACCAAACCCAAACTGGAGAAGGTCACGGTCAAAATAATCCCCGATGGTGAAAGCAGGGTGCTGGCCTTTGAAAAGGGTGAAATCGATCTTATTATCGGCAGCGGCTTGTTCAGCATCGATTCCTTCAACCGGCTCAAATCTTCAGGCAAGTACGGCACAATGATTTCCGGCCCCATGTCAACCAGAACCCTGGCCATTAATTCCAACCGCGGGCCCACCAGGGAGCTTAAAGTGCGGCAGGCCCTGCAGCACGGTTTCAACAAACAGGCAGTCATCGACGGGGTCTTCTCCGGTACCGAAAAAAAGGCCGACACCCTTTTTTCTCCCAATTTTCCCTATTGCGACCTGGGCCTGAAGCCTCTGGAATATAGCGTTGAAAAGGCCGGGGCGCTGCTGGACGAAGCCGGCTGGAAATTGGTGGCGGGAAAGGACGTCAGGGAGAAGGACGGCGTCCCCCTGGAACTGGAGCTCTGTTTTGAAAGCACCAACGTCATTCAGAAGGCCGTGGCCGAAGTCATGCAGGGCGATCTTAAGAAAATTGGCGTAAGCCTGAAGCTGGTGGGAGAGGAGTCCCAGTCCCACAGCCAAAGACAGAAAGACGGCAAATTCCACCTGGTATTCAACGATACCTGGGGCGCACCATACGATCCCCACTCGCTGGTATCCTCCATGCGCGTGCCTTCCCACGCAGACTACCAGGCCCAGTCCGGGCTGCCCATGAAGGCGGAAATTGACAGGAAGATCGGGGAAGTGCTGCTGTCCACCGATGAAAAGACCCGGCGTGAACTCTACGCATATATCCTGGGCACCCTGCATGAGCAAGCCGTGTACCTGCCCGTCTCATACCAGACGAATATGGCCGTATACCACAAAAATGTAAGCGGATTCAGTTTCTCGCCCCAGGCCAACGAAATCCTGCTGCATGGCATAGAAAAAAACTGAGCACATAACCTTGATGCGAGGACTTCCATGAAATGGTACATTATCATGCGCCTGGCCGGCCTGGTACCCGTACTGCTGGGCATTTCTGCGATTGCTTTTTTCCTGGTCCGCCTGGTGCCCTGCGACCCGGCCGAGGTTTATCTCAGGCTTTCCCAGGTCCCTCCCACCCCGGAAATGGTGGCCGCCGTCCGGGCCGACCTGGGACTGGACAGGCCCCTGCACATACAATATCTGGACTGGTTGCATAAAGCTTTGCAACTGGACTTCGGATTATCCTTTGCAACCAGGGAGCCGGTTTTGGCCGAAATCATGAGGTGCTTTCCGGCCACCCTTCAACTTACTTTGGCCTCCATGGCGCTGGTACTGCTGATAAGCCTTCCCGCGGGCATTCTGGCCGCACTGTACAAGGACGGTGTTTTCGACCAGCTCAGCCGGGTGCTGGCTTTTCTGGGGGCCTCGGTGCCGAATTTCTGGCTGGGATTCATGCTGATGTATCTCTTTTCATTGAAACTGGACTTGCTGCCGGTTCTCGGCAGGGGAACCGCGGCACACCTGGCGCTCCCCGCCGTCACCCTGGCCATGTCCTACGCCGCAACTTACACAAGGCTTTTAAGGACCAGTATGCTGGACAGCCTCGGGTCCAATTTCGTTCTTTACACCAGGGCGAGGGGATTGCGGGAGAGGCTGGTGCTGGGGAGGCATGTATTGAAAAATGCGCTGCTCCCGGTGGTGACGGCTTTCGGCATGAGCGCCGGCCACATGCTGGCGGGCACCGTCATCGTGGAGAATATTTTCGCCTGGCCCGGCATGGGAATGCTCTGCGTATCGTCGATTTTCAACAGGGACTACCCGGTGATTCAATGCTACGCACTGATCATGGCTTTAATTTTCGTGGCGTGCAACCTGGCGGTGGACATAGCCTACCGTTTTCTGGACCCGCGGATCAGGCTGGGAGGTGGCCGCTGATGACAGTCAAAGCGGTCGTAATCAAACTGGCCGGGCGAAAACTGACGGCGGCCTGCCTTTTCGTCGTGCTGGCCTTAACCCTCGGGGGTGCGCTGGCCCCTTTTCTGGCACCCAACGACCCCAATCTGGTGGACCTGGGAAAGAAACTGAGCGGGCCCGGCCCGGAATTTCCCTTGGGCGCCGATCACCTGGGACGGTGCATACTTTCCCGGCTGATGCACGGAGCGAGAATATCGCTGGGCACAGCCTTTCTGGTAATGTTCCTGACCATTGCCGCCAGCATAGTCATCGGCGCCTTGTCGGGATTCAGGGGGGGACTTCTGGACGGCCTGCTCATGCGCATCTGTGATATGCTTCTGGCCTTTCCCAGCCTTGTCCTCGCCCTGGCCATCATCGGTATGCTGGGGCCCGGGCTGTTCAATATGATGATGGCCATGGTGTCGGTGCAGTGGGCCTGGTATGCCAGGATAATCCGGGGAATGGTGCTCGGTCTTAAGGAAAGCGGCTTCGTGCTCTCGGCAAGGATTTCCGGCGCAAGCGGTCCGGTTATTGTGGCCAGGCACATTCTGCCGAATATACTCTCCCAGATTATTGTCCTTTCCACCCTGGATATGGGTTGGGTAATACTGCATATCTCAGGATTTTCCTTCCTGGGGCTCGGCATACAGCCCCCCACCCCGGAGTGGGGGGCCATGCTCAATGACGGCAGGCAATTTTTAAGGAGCAATCCCTCTCTGATGGTTTATCCCGGCCTGATGATACTGATGGTGGTGACGGCCTTCAATTTACTGGGGGACGCCCTGAGGGACGCCCTGGACCCGAGGGAGATATGGGGGGAAAACGGTTTTGGAAAACAAACCTCTGCTTAAAGTTGACAATTTGCGAGTTAGTATAAACGTGCCCGGAGGGGTGGTCCGGGCGCTGAACGGCGTCAGCTTTCAAATCAACGCCGGAAAGGTGCTGGGACTGGTGGGTGAAAGCGGCTGCGGCAAGACCGTCACCTGTTTGTCCCTGATGGGACTGATGAAGGGTCAGGGCATAGAAGTAACCGGAAAAGTGGAACTGAACGGAAAAGACTTGCTAAGTCTGTCCCCCCGGGAGATGAGAACCCTTCGCGGCAGAGAAATGGCCATTATACTGCAGAATCCGATGAACGCCTTCAATCCCTTGGTGACCGTAGGGCGTCATTTTACTGAAACCATAAAAAGCCACCTCCCGGCTTCGGAGAAAGAGGCCAGACAAACCGCCATCGGGTACCTGCGACGGGCCGGCCTTCCCAACCCGGGGCGGATTATGGATCAATATCCCTTTCAATTGAGCGGAGGGATGCTGCAAAGGGCGATGATCGCCATCGCCATGTCAATGAGTCCGCCGGTGCTGCTGGCCGACGAGCCCACCACCTCTCTGGACGCCACCCTCAGGCTGCAGATTCTGGGACAAATAGCTATTCTTATAAAAGAACACAACACGGGTGTACTGCTGGTATCTCACGACCTTGGGGTGATCGCCCGGCTGGCCGACGAGGTGGCGGTGATGTACTGCGGTTATATTGTGGAAATGGCGACCGCCGTCGAGTTGTTCAACAGCCCGCGCCACCCCTACACCCGGGCACTGATGGCCTCCCGTCCGGGATTGAAAAAGAAAAGAATAAACCCCATCGGGGGTCAACCACCTTCCCTCATAAATCTGGATAAAACCTGCCCCTTTTTCGAAAGATGCCCCGGGACGGAAAGGGCGTGTCTCAATTACGAAATGGAACCCGCAATTTTTTCGAATGGGCATCTGGTGAGATGCGCCATTTATGGCACGGGCAGGAGAAAGGCGCTGAAGGGGCTTGCTTGATCTGAGAAACGTATCCAGGAGGTATTCAGCAGGAAACAGGCTCTGGGGAAGAAACAGGATGACAGAAGCGGTGGCGGGTGTTTCCCTGTCCCTGGGGGAGGGCCGCTGCCTGGGGCTGGTGGGTGAAAGCGGCTGTGGCAAAAGTACGTTGGGCAGGCTTGTTTTGGGACTGGAGAAACCGGACGGGGGGGAAGTGGTTTTCCGGGGGCACAACATTCACACTGCGCCCCCGGCGGACCGCAAGGAACTGCGCAGGAACCTGCAGGCAGTCTTCCAGGACTGCTGCGGATCGGTGAACCCAATGCACACCGCCGGCGCCATCATTGCCGAGCCGCTGAAAAACTATCACAGAATGACGCCCGCAGAAGAAAAGGAAATGGCGGAGGAGTTGTTGAGCAAGGTGGGACTCTCCCCCTGGGACTCCCGGAAATATCCGCACCAATTCAGCGGCGGACAGCTGCAGAGGGTATGCATCGCCAGGGCCATCGCTTTGAGGCCGGGACTGATCATTTTGGACGAGGCGGTGAGCAGCCTGGACATCTCGGTGCAGGCCCAGGTGCTGAATTTGCTAGCGGACCTGAAAGAAGATTTCAAACTGTCCTATATATTTATTTCCCACGACATAGAGGCGGTCTGCTATATTTCTGACTGCATTGCGGTAATGTACCTGGGCAGGATAGTGGAGTATATCGACGACCCACATCTGATTGACAGCCTGCGGCACCCCTACGCCATAAAGCTGATGTCCTCGGTGCTCCACCCCCGCCCCGGTCGGCGCGCGCCTCTGGAGTATAAATTTGACGAAATAGACGTCTCCACCGCTTCAGCCGGCTGCAGCTACGTACCCAGGTGTACCGCCGCCGTCAAATCATGCTATGGGGAGACACCACTCCTAAGGGCGATAAATAACAAACACCGCGTGGCCTGTTTCAGGGTATTGTAGAGGCTCCAGCCTGCCGCTGGACTTCGGACAAATGCATGGAGGTGATGACTTTGACCGCAAAATGCACATTGACCGTCAGGGAGGTCCTCAGAGAGGAAATACAACCGGTCGCAAAGTTTGTGCTGGACATGATGAGGCAGGTTTACAACCATGAAGTCAGCCCGGCAGCACATTCCAGAATACTGAACATGGAGAAATTCTATATAATCCCTGAGGACTGCATTTTCCTGGCCGCCTTTGACAAAGACAACGAAATCGCCGGGACGATAGGGATATGCCGCTACGACGGCCGCATTGCCGCCCTGAAGGGCTTTTACGATACAAAAACCACCGCTGAAATGGAAAAGTGCTATGTGGCAAAAATCCATCGCAGGAAGGGAGTTGGATCTATGCTGGTTAAGGAGGCGCAGATATTCTGTCAAAGCAGGGGGTACGAAGTGATTTATCTGCACACTCACAGATATCTGCCCGGAGCCCTTGATTTCTGGCTGGCCCAAAACTTCACGATAAGGCTTGATGAGAAAAACGGACAACAAACCGTGCACATGGACAAATATATACGCAGCTAGACGGTGTTATTTTTAAGTATTGCCTCTCTTTTCAGCCGCCACCATGAACATGGGCGTCGATCTGTAAAGCACCTTATCATTTTCGTCCCATACCTTTTCAGTGATGTCCGTATCTATAAAAATCCTGCAAAAGCCGGTATCGGCCAGGGCTGCGGCGTCCCACTGCGGGCGGCGGCGGCCGCTTAGATAAAGCTGCCGGGCAATGTCGTCGCTCTCCTCCCTGTTGACGTCGGCGTGAGGATCCGGTATCCCAAGTTTTTGGGCCCGTTCCAGATCCTCCCGGTACAACCTGTCCATTTCGGGGTCAAACAGCCGCAAGTGCCAGTTGGCGTCAAATATCAGAAGCCTGCCGCCGGACTTCAGCACCCTGTGCCAATCCCGGTACGCTTGCTGAGGTTCCCTGAGGACCCAGGTAAGATTCCTGCAGATAATTAAATCAAATGTCCCATCGGAAAAATCCAGGTTATGGGAATCCATCTGGTGAAACTCCACCTCAAAACCGGCCTTTAGCACGTTATCTCTCGCTTTTGCCAGCATGCCACCGGCGCAGTCGATGGCGGTGATCCTATGCCCCATACCGGACAATAGCATGGCAAAAAAACCGGGACCTGTGCCGATGTCCAAGACCGCCAGCGGTTTGCCGGGAGGCCGGTGCTCATTGATGAGGGTCGCCCAGGCGTCTTTTTTAAAGCTATCCATCTCCCTCCAGATGTGATCATTGTAGCGTGAAGCACTTCCCTGCCAGTAATTCTCAATCCGCTGCTGAATATGCACCGTCCGTCATCCTTTCATTAAAAAATATTCCGGAACCGCGGGAACATAGCGCCCGCGGTTCCTGTTACAATGAAGGAGGCCCTTGAAAGCTGCTTTGCCGGAGAAGAAAATGCCACCAGGACTTTTTCCATTGCTTTTACACCCTTTTGCGAAAAACAAAAAACCACGGAAGCACCCCTTGTACAGGGCAATACCTTCGTGGTACCGGCTGTGGGAGAATTAACTTGTAGGAATCCCGACCGTTCTTTTACAGATATGTCTAATACATTATAATTTTATACTTTTTTTATGAATACTTCAATAACAATAATAAAATATTTTTTAAATGCGGCATTCCACGTCAGTGGAACACTGTCTCCGCCCCCCCGGAACCAGTGCCCCGGAACCGCTCAACAGATGGCGGCACATGAGCCTGGCCTGCAAAACCGGCCCTTTCCATGGCCTCTTTCAGTATGCCGGCGGATCGTCTGAAGGCCGCCTCCTCCTCCCCGGACATGGGAACGGCCAATGTCCTCACCCTCCCGGTGCGGTTCACCAAGGCGGGAAGGCTAAGACATACTTCCCGCAGCCCGTACTCACCGTCCATCAGTCCGGACACCGTGAGAATGGAGTTCTCGTCCCGGAGGATGCTTTCACATATTCTTCTCACCGCCAGACCTATGGCGTAACAAGTGGCGCCCTTGCGCTCTATTATTTCGTATCCTGCCCGCCTGACCCGGCGGGAAATGTCCTCCCTGTCCAGTCCGGAAACACCGTGCGTACGGCAGAAATCCTCCACCCCGACACCGGCGATATTGGCCAGGCTCCAGAGTGGAACCTCGCTGTCTCCGTGCTCCCCCACCACATAGGCGTGTATATTCCTGGCCTCCACCCGGCACTTTTCCCCGATCAGGTAGCGGAACCGGGAACTGTCAAGCACAGTCCCGGACCCCAGCACCCGCCCGGGAGGCAAACCAGTGATTTTCAAGGCGGCATATGTGAGAATATCCACCGGATTCGACACCATAATCAATACTGAATCCCCTTCGGGGTTGATTATTCCCGGCAGAGCCTCCTGCAGCACCCCGAGGTTTTTATTTATCAGGTCCAGCCTGGTTTCCCCGGGCTTCTGGCCGGCCCCGGCGCAAAAAACTATAATATCGGCGTCGTAACATTCTCCATAATCCCCGGCATATATTTTCACGGGGCTAACGAAGGAGGCCCCGTGGGCCAAGTCCATGGCCTCACCTTCGGCCTTGTCCCTGTCGGTGTCCACCAGCACCAGCTCACTTGCCAGCCCGCTGATCATCAGGGCGTACGCCGAGGCCGATCCCACCGACCCGGCCCCCACCACGGCTATTTTTCTCTTATCTTCATTCAACATCGGATTATCCTCCGGAGCGGTTTTTTTTATTGTTTGCTATTTTTTTATTTATATAAACATTTGTCGCCTTCTTTTTATTAAGAATGCATTATTATATTGATAAGAACAAAATCGCCCTGACGGGCGGCTGGAATCCGGAATCCGCGGACAGCAACAAAGGGGCATAGTCATGAAGGCTTCCAAAATAACAGCAACAGTTATCATATCATTGATATTAAGCCTTTTGACGACACTTTCGGGATGCGCCGGGCAGGGGGAAAACGGCCCGGCCGGCGGCAGCGCCGAAGCGTGGTATAATTTCCAGCCGGCTGACAAGTCAGTTGATATAAAACATCAAACACCTGCGCCCGAAGATTTCCCGGTCCCCGGTCCCGGGCCGGAACCTCCGGCCATGGAGCCGGAAAAACAGCCCCGGAACACAAAGGTGGCTTATCTCACCTTCGACGACGGGCCCAATTCCCACTACACCGAAAGAATACTGGACATACTGCAATCTAAAAAAGTAAAGGCCACCTTCTTCGTGGTGGGGGAAAATGTACTGCTGAACCCAGGCGTACTGCAGCGCACACTGGCCGGCGGGCACGGCGTGGCCAACCACACCTTCAGTCATGACTATAATGCCATATACAAATCACCGGAGGCCTTTTTAGCCGATCTGGACAAAAACAACCAAATAATCATGAAATACACCGGCAGGCCGGCCATGCTGTTCAGGGCGCCCGGCGGCCCGGATAAGCTGGACAAGCATTTTGCCGCCAAACTCAAGGAGAGGGGTTACATTTCTGTGGGCTGGAACATAACCGCCATGGACAGCGACCCCAGGGGCACCACCAGTACCCAGGTTTACAACAACATATTGTCCGGGCTGGAAAAGGTGGAACGGCTGAACCTGACGCCGATAATACTGATGCACGACGGAACCCAGCTGGCCACCGCCGAGGCAAGGCCCGGCAGTCCGCTGGCCGCCTATATCCAGAACAGGGAGGCCACCGCCGGGGCCCTGCCGGAAGTTATCGACCTTTTTAAGTCCCGGGGCTACACCTTCGTGGTGGTGGACGAAAACACCCCGCGGCCCTGGTAGGGCTTTTCACCGTTAGGGATTGAACAATCCCCCTATCGCACCGCTCACCCGCCTCCCCCCCCGGCGATCAGTGCCAGGAAGCCGGCCACCACCGAGGCTATGGTCCATTCCTGGGGCAGTCCGGCCAACAGGCCGAATATAATCAGTCCCAGCCCCGCCAGTCTGAGAAGATTTTTTACAGTACGGCTCAAAATCCATCCCTCCCGAAAAAATGTATAAAAGGACGGTTTGCAGGGAACCGTGGTCCCCCGGATCCGTCACCGTTGGCCGGGTATAATTTCAGCCCCATGATCAATGCATCCTCGCCATTGTCCGAGTAATACCCCCGCCGCAGGCCCCTGTCCGCGAACCCAGCGGACCTGTAGAGATTCCTGGCAATATGGTTGGAAACCCTTACCTCCAGAGTAACCATCGCCGCCCCGGACACCGCCGCCCTGGCCAGCAACTCCATGATCAGCGCCCGCCCGACGCCCCTGCCCCTGAAATCCGGATGCACCGCCACATTGGTAATATGGGCTTCATCCAGCACCGCCCACATACCGGCGTAACCCACCACTCTTTTATTGGCCAGGGCGACAATATAAAAAGCCAGGTCGTTTTCCTCAACCTCGAACATAAAGGCCTGTCGTGACCAGGGGATGGGAAAGCTTTCCCTCTCTATGGCCAGCACCTGTTCCAGGTGTTCCGGAAGCATTAACGAAAACCGCAGTCTAAGCGCATACCCCCGGCCGCCTATGGATGATTCAGTCGCCATTTTGTCTCAGCCTCCGGCAGGCGTACATAGTCAGGTAAAAGTTTCAAGGGGTCCGCCCCCTCGCCCCTTTCCAGCTTAATCCGGCCCAGATCGGCCACCGATGACCCCTTGGAAATCCTAATGGCCACCGGAGCGAAAAACACTCTGACCCCCAGCAGTTCAACAAAACTGTTCCCATATTCCTCCACCCCATCCCCCAGGAAGACAACCCCCCTGTCAGGCCACCTGCGGAGCAGTGAGGCCAAGTCCCAGGGATTAAGGGCCACGGGGCCGGCAAGTATTTTCAGGTTCCCGTCCGCACCGTCATACACGGCTGTATATACCTCGTTTTTTCTGGCGTTCAGCACCGGGCAGATCAGATTTGCCAACCCGGCCAGGGGATGGGCCAGGGCATCCAGGGTATTCACCCCCACTATGGACACCCCCCAGACCTGGGCCAGGGTTTTGGCGGTAGTCATGCCTATCCTGATCCCGGTAAAGGACCCGGGACCCGAGGACACGGCTATTCCGCCCACATCCGCGGGACTTAAGCCGGCCTCTTCGATGACTGCCTTAATCATGGGCAGGAGATGACCGGAATGGGTCCTCCTGTTATTAACCATGCGTTCGGCCAGCACCCTCTCCCTGTGCATCACCGCCACACCTGCCACCGGGGTGGCAGACTCAATCCCCAGCACGTACAATCCCGTTCAACTCCTCCAGCAGCCGCCGGTATCTCTCACCATTGGGAACAAATACAATCTCCCGGTCATCTCCCCCGCTGCGCGAAATGTTTATGTCCATCCTTTCCCCGGGCAAAACACCGGCCACCAGATCTCCCCACTCCACCAATGTGACCCCCGGACCGTAAAAATATTCTTCGTATCCCAGATCGGCCATTTCCTCCGGCCCGCCCAGCCTGTACACATCCATGTGGCAAAAGGGAATCCTGCCCTGGTATTCGTTAATCAGGGTAAAGGTGGGGCTAGCCACCCTGCCCGCGATGCCCAGTCCCGCCGCCACACCCCTGGCAAAAACGGTTTTGCCGCTTCCCAGTTCTCCATTGAGGTTGTACAGATCACCCGGACCGGCCAGACCGCCCAGGGCCTTGCCAATCCGGAAAGTATCCTCCGGGGACCGGCTCACCACATGCAGCAACACTTTATTTCGCACCCCCCCCTGCGGCACTGACAATACCCAGTATTACCCTGTAGGGGCCCGGTGTTCCCGGGGGTACGAAGGCTATCCGGTCTCCCGGCCGCACAATCCGGTCCGTACGGCCGGCAACCCCATTGACAAAAACGGTCTCGATCCCGTCCTGGGGCACCCCCAGCCTTACGGCCAATTCCATGGCGGTGCATTCTTCCTCCAGATCTACATAAAAGGGAAAGGGCAAACCTTTGCGGTCAAACAACTCCTTGATGAAGGAAAACCCCCGCACCTCCACCTTTTTTCCGCCTTTTACAGACATATTTCAACTCACCCCCCATTTCCGCAGGAAGGACACGCCGGATCCCTTTCCAGACCCGCCTCCATGAAAGAGGCGGTCAGGGCGTCGTAGGTCAAAAGCCTCCCCAGCAGCAATTCCCCCAACCCCAACAGGTATTTCACCGCCTCGCAGGCCTGCAGGGCGCCGATTACTCCCGGCACCGATCCCAGCACCCCCAGGGTGGAACAGTCCGGAACCCCGCTCCGGGGCTCGCCACGGTAGAGGCACCTGAAACACGGCCCCTTGCCCGGCATTACGAACATCACTTGGCCGATATAGGCCAGCACCCCTCCGTAAACAAAGGGTCTGCCCAGCTTGACGCAGGCGTCGTTCAATATAAACCGGGTCTCAAAATTATCCGTGCAATCAATCACCAGATCATACTGAGAAATAATCTGAAGGGCGTTTTCCCCGTTCAGCCGCCGCAGGTCGGCGCCAACCCTCAGTTCCGGGTTCATGTGAATAAGTTTGTCCCTGCCGGACTCGGCCTTGTACCTTCCCAGGTCCGGTGTGCCGTGCAGTATCTGCCTCTGCAGGTTTGACACCTCAACCCGGTCTCCGTCCAGAAGATCGATCCTGCCCACTCCGGCGGCGGCCAGATAAAAAGCGGCCGGCGAGCCCAGCCCGCCCGCCCCCACCAGCAGCACGGCGGATTTTAAAAGCCTGGCCTGCCCCTCCATTCCAAATCCGGCCAGCAGAATGTTACGCCTGTACCTCTCCTCCTGTTCCCTGGTAAGCACATACACACCCCCACTTGGTACCGGGTACCTAAGTTATTGCCGCCTGCGGCGGCAGTATCACCGCTCCAGAACAATAGGGTCGCCCTCCCGCACCGGCCCGCCCCTTATTACCCTGGCAAAAATACCCTCCCTGGGCATCACACAGTCTCCGGCCTGGTGGTATATGGCGCACCGGTCATGACACTCCTTGCCGATCTGGGTGACCTCCAGCAGGGATTCAGGGCCTACCCTGAGCCTTGCGCCCAGGGGCAGGCCCACCAAATCAACGCCCTCGGTGGTGAGGTTCTCGGCAAAATCCCCGGGCCCCACATCCAGGCCCATATCCCTCATCTTGCCTATGCTCTCCACGGCCAGCAGGCTGACCTGCCGGTGCCAGCCGCCGGCGTGGGCGTCACCCTCCAGGCCCTGTTCCTCCACCAGCACGCCCCGGCCTGCGTTCTTCTTCCGCATACCCTTCCGGGGGCTAGTGCAGACAGCCACTATTCTACCCACGGCTCCTCACCTTCCCTTGTATAAATGCCGCTCTTGCCACCGGTCTTTTCCACCAGGCGGATATTGTTTATAACCATGCCCCGGTCCATGGACTTGCACATGTCGTAAATGGTGAGGGCCGCCACAGCGACGGCCGTCAGCGCCTCCATCTCCACCCCGGTCCTGCCGGTGGTGCGCACCCGGGACTCAATCAGTACCGTGCCGGGGAACCGCAGCAGGAAGTTCACGCCCGCCCCGGTCAGCCCGATGGGGTGGGCCATGGGGATGAGACTGCCGGTCTCCTTGGCCGCCATTATTCCAGCCACCCTGGCCACCCCCAGCACATCCCCCTTTGCGGCCCCGCCAGTCCTGATCGCTTCCAGGGTTTCCGGCCTCATCAATACTTCAGCCCTGGCCACCGCCTCCCTGGAGGTCTCTTCCTTGTCGCTTACATCCACCATCCTGGCCCTGCCCCGGGAGTCGAAATGGGTCAAATCGCCTCCGGTTGTTTTCAACAGTCTCAGCCTCCGATTTGCGACATAATTCTTTTCCCGCCGCTCCTGCCCTCATTAATACTGTGACGGCCCGGCTTTTTCCCGGCGGCCTGCCAGAACAGTGCGGTCAGTTCGGACATATCGGCCCCCCGGCGCAGGGGTGTTTTGACGTCGATCTCCCGGCCGCTGTGCAGGCACGGCCTGATCATGCCCTCGGCGGTCAGCCTCAGCCGGTTGCAGCTGTGGCAAAAGTGATCGCTTACGGCGCTGATAAAGCCGATGGTCCCGGGGGCGCCGGAAAGCCTGTAATACTTTGCCGGGCCGCTCCCGTCGGGCCTGCGGGCCTCCAGCAGGCCCCCCAGGCCAGTCTCGATTGTTTTTCTGATCTCCGGGGCCGGCATATGCCTGTCCATGATCCAGCCGCCGGAGGCCCCCACCGGCATCAGCTCGATGAAACGCGCGTGCAGGGGAAAATTCAGGGTCAGGGCGGCCAAATCATTGATTTCGTGGTCATTAAAGCCCTTCATCACCACCGTGTTCAGTTTTACCGGGTGCAAACCCAAATCCAGGGCCGCCTCCACCCCCTTCCAGGCCTGCTCCAGATCCCCGCCTCCGGTGATAAATCTAAACAAACCGGGATCCAAAGTATCCAGGCTGATATTTACCCTACGCAGCCCGGCCTCCTTTAATTCGCCGCCCAATGCAGACAGCAGCAGGCCGTTGGTGGTGAGGGCGATATCGTCTATCCCCGGCACCGCTCCAATGGCAGCCACCAGATCCGGTATTCCTTTGCGGACCAGGGGCTCACCGCCGGTAAGCCTTACTTTTTTAATCCCCGCCAGGGCAGCCGCCCTGATCAGTTTCACTATCTCCTCATTTCTCAGTATTTCCAGGTGGGGAACCAAGTTTACGCCGCCCCCGGGCATGCAGTAAATGCATCTCAGGTTGCAGCGATCGGTCACGGATACGCGCAGATAATTTATTTCCCTTTGGTAAAAATCCTGCATAACAATACCCCTTTCCAGGTTCCCCGGCCGGACCGGCCCACGGCCAGATTCAATATGCTTATCATAACATATCGGTGGCATAAAAAATTATAATTATTTACAAATTTTCGTACAGGTGGAGAACCATATCCCGGGCGGCGTCCCGCAGTTTCTGGTATTTGACCAGCAGTGCCCTGGCCTCCCCGGTGAGACCGGTCCCGCCTCCGGCATCCCCCCCCACCCTGGTGCTGACCAGCTTTATGTTCAGCCTTTTTTCTGCCAGCCGTATTTTTCCCCAAGCCGCCCGGTATGACATCCCCATTTCGGAGGCGGCCCCGGCTATGGAACCGGTCCGGCCGATTCGCAGCAAAAGGCTGTACAGCCCCTCTCCGAACACGGCGCCTTCTTTCTCCAGCCAAACCTTGCAACCGGGCCTGAAAGCGGAAAATGCCGACATTTTCAACCTCCCCCCACGGGAGGGAAAAAGGACACCCGGTCCCCGGCCTTTAGTGGTCGATCCATGCCTGAATGAATGCCGTTGACAAGAATAGTAAATACCTGCTCCTCGGGTATGTTGAGCATTTTTAAAAGCCCCCTTGTATTAACGCCCTCCGGAGCTTCCACCGCCAAGGGCTTGCCGAAGGTCGCCCCAGGGATTGATTTTTCCAGTCCGCCGAAAACCCTTACTTCCAGTATCACTCATTCACCCCCGGTCGGCAGGCGCCGTTATTATTCCGGCGGGCGCCTGGGAGGCTGTACCCGGCTATGCCTGTTTGATGTCGCATAAACGAGTTTTACAGCACTCCCCAAGGCGCCCGCCGGCTGCGGCGATTAAAAATTGAAAACGCTGTCCAGCTGTTCGTCCGACACGTCGAACCTGGTATTGTGCGGCGGCAGTTCCTCGGTCTGGAAAAACTCCGGCAGGCGGTCGCCGGCGCCGGTGAAACCCGCCCTCAGGTTAAACTCCCTCTCCACCTTAAGTATGTTCCGGCCCAGGGCCATCACGTCGGCGGCGGTGAGGCTGACACCGTACTGGGCGTTGATCATGTCAATAATGGCGGGCAGTCCCTCGGGATTGTCCAACACCGGAAAGGCCACAAACAGGCACAGCCCGGTGGAGTCCACGGCGGCGGTGGCTATCTGCAGATTCCGGGAAAGTTCGGCCTGTCCGTCCGGCAACAGCGGGTTGACCTGTCCCCCCACGCTGAGTATATTGGCGGTCACTGCATAGCCGGCGGTGTGGTCTGCCCCCATGGGAGAAGTGGCGTAGGTTACACCGTTGCCCTTGCAGGATCTGGGATCGTATGCCGGAATGCCCTGGCCCTTCACCGCCGGAATCCTGGTCACCCCGTAAGCCTTGCCGGCCAGCAGGGCGCCGCAGCCGATGATGCGGCCCAAAGGAGTGCCCCTGCCCACTTCCTCCAGGGCGGCGATGGCGGCCTCTCCGTCTCCGAAGGGAATCAGTCCTGCCTCCATCAACACGCCCAGGGTGCAGCCGGTTTCTATGGTGTCCAGCCCCACATCGTTGCAGATGTAATTGAGCCTGGCCACCACATCCAGGTCCCCTATCTCCAGATTCGGACCGAAGGCCCAGGCGGTCTCGTACTCCACGGGGGCACAGACCTTGCCGTCCGGCATGGGATACACATTGGAACAGCGCATTACACAGCCGGGATGGCAGGCGTGGGTCGCCTTACCGCCCCGGGCGACGGCCACTTCAGCCAGCTTCTCGCCGGAAACCTCGCCGGCCCGGTCAAACCTGCCGAAGCGGAAGTTCCTGGTGGGCAGTGTGCCGGCCTCATTGATTATGTTCATCAATACGTTGGTGCCGTATGCCGGGAGTCCCTTCCCGGTGATGGGATTATCCATCAGTATCTTGGCAAATTTTTTGGCCGCATCCTTGAATTTTTCCTGATCCTTGACGGGGGCGTCAAAGGTGCCGGGACTGTCCACCACAATGGCCTTGACCTTCTTGGATCCCATCACCGCCCCCAGGCCCCCCCTCCCGGCGTAGCGGCTGCTGTTGCCATCGCTGTCGTTGTTGGCCACACCGGCGGCCAGGAGCTTCATTTCTCCGGCGGGGCCGATGGTGATCACAGCCGCCTTTTGCCCGTAGCGCTCCCTGCAGATGGCGGTGACCTCGTAGGTGCCCTTGCCGGCCAAGTCTCCGGCGTCAAATATTTCCGCGCCGCCGGAGGTTATTTTAACCCCGATCCAGCCGCTGTCGCCGGGCATTCCTTCCAATACAACGGCTTTGACACCCAGGCTGGCCAGCTTCTGGGAGGTTATCCCTCCAGCGTTTGCCTCTTTTATAGTGCCTGTCAGGGGGCTTTTGCCACCCACCGAGAGGCGCCCGGAAGAGGGGGCACTGGTGCCGGAGAGCAGTCCGGGTGCGATGACCAGCTTGTTCAGCGGCCCCAGCGGATCGCAGGTGGCGGGCACTTCGTCCGATACCATCTGAGAGGTCAGGGCCCTTCCGCCCAAAGCGGCGTATTTTTCCGGAACTTCCTCGTAATTGATTTTTCCGGTTGCCGTGTTGACACGTAAGATACTGGCCACTGCAAAGAACCTCCTTGCCTTTGGATTTTTGCATATTTTCGCCGCAAACAATTCTTTTTCCTGCATTAGCTGTTGCCGCACCCGCACCGGGAAAAACAAATTTTTCAGACTGACGGCACAATCCGGCCACAATTTGATAATTTATTTAACATATTTTGAAGGAATTTGCCGTTTTTTACCGAAACATTAAAGAACAAATTCGCCCTTCGGGCGACTGGAGTCCAGAATCCAGGAGTCAGAATCCAGAATAAAAGGAACCTTATTTAATTTATCCACAAAACCTGTGAAAGCATAATTTCCTATACATTAAAAAAGCCGCCCGCAGAGCGGCTGGAACACAGGAGACAGAACGAGGTATACAGTATGAGCATCCGTTATAACTGTATCAAGCGGGTGATTAAATGAAAACTAGGCGCCTCACCGTTATTTGGCTTTTCATGGCCGTCATTGCCCTGGCGGGCTGCGGACAGGAAGAGGGTGCGAAAATAGGCGTCACCGCACCTCCCCCCAATGAAGCCCAGTCCGCCAAAAACACCGCGCCCCCGGCCCCGGCGGCGGCCGGAAAAGATGCGGCGGCGGCCGGCGGAAAGGATTCCCGGCCAGTCACCGTCATACTGCCCCTGCCCGATCTGGTGGCGGCCGATACCATTGAAATAAAGGGCAAAACCAGGCCCGGCGGCAAAATATTCATTAACGGCCGGGAGGCGGCCTTAAGCCCGGCCGGCGATTTCGCATTCCCCTTCAGTCTTCAAGTGGGAAAAAACGAAATAAAGGTGGTCACCCTGGGCAAGGAAAAAATAGAGGACACCAGGATATTTAACATAGAGCGCAGGCCACCGCCTCCAAGGCTCACGGTTATATCCCCGGAGCGGTCGGACAGTGAGAGCCTGGTCATATCAGGACAAACCGAAAAGGGCTGTGTTGTATACGTCAACTCCACCGTGGCCAGGCCCGATCGGGAAGGCGGCTTTACATCCACGGTGCAGCTCAAAGAGGGGGAAAACAGCATTAAAGTCACCTCCACCAATAGAGACGGGGGCACCGCCGTGGTGGAGAAAAAGGTGGCCTTCAACCCGGCCGACCCGAGGCTGCAGGTGATTGTGCCGGAAGAAACCAGGAGCAAACAGGTCACCATAAGCGGCATCACAGACACCGATACGGTGCTGGTGCTATATGTAAACGACGTTAAAACAGATATAAACCTGCAAAACGGAATTTTCAGCGGCACCATCACGCTGGCGGAGGGGGTCAACTCCGTCACCGTTGCCGCCGTCAACAAATGGGGCAAAAAATCATCCGTTTCCAGGAACATACTGTACAGCGCCCAATAGGTGAAACAATTGGAGGACCGGCTATGCTCAAAAAACACTTGGCAGTTACAATACTGCTGATCACAGCGCTGCTGGCGGCGTCAGGCTGCAGCAGCAAAAACCCGGCCCTGAACCAGAATGTCAAAACTCTGGTCACCGGCTATCAACAGTCCATGGTGACCTTTTTCGACATTAAAAATATGCAGGATAATTCCGCACTGTTGACCCAAATCAACGACAACATGAGAAAGATTGAGGACAGCAAGAAAAAACTGGCCCAAATCAGCGGCTACGCGGAGGTGTTGACAGATGAAAAAGCCAAGGCCGAGCTGGTGAATTTTATCAACATCTGCAGGGAAAGGGAAAAGCTGGCACTCAAATACCTCAACGATATCCGCCGGGATCTGGATCACAGGTACAAAAACCCCGACTCCCCGGTCAATATCAACGCATACATAACCAACATCCCCAACCATCTGCTGGATCTGGAGTACCGCTCCGAGCAGTCCGTCCAGCGCCTGGAAAAAATGCTAAACAAAAAGTAGCTGATAAAAGGGCCGGCTCCTGCCCGCAACCAAGCATTACTTCTTTCTCAGTTCCTCCCCCAGCAGGGCGGCCAATTCGGGGTTCTTTCCCTTGACCATGGCCAGGTACATAAACACACTGCCGGGATAATTTATGTTCTCGCTGAGAATTGTATTCTCCATGCTGGTCCGCACCAGGGCCACCACGCAGTCAGGGTTGTGGTTATCCCGGCATTCTTTGCACTGCCGGCATGTCTCGGCCAAAACAGGAGCCACCACCTCGGGGTAGTACGGCTTGAAATCCCCCTTGGGCACCAGTCCGTGGGCCCCCGGTATGTCCAGCAGGCCCCTTTGACCGGCATAGGCCGCCACCTTCCGGGAAAAGCCCACCAGACAGGCCGGCTCCTTGCAATCGGGCGTACCCTGATAATCACAGTGCTGGCAAATATTATTCAGCCGGGAAATAATCTTTTCCAGGTCTACTCCCCCGGGTAAAGCTGTTCTCACAAAATCATCCCCCTTGCATTATGTTTCCAGAAATTTAGTGAAATCCTCGGGGGGCTTAACCTCATCCCCCTTCACCGGCCGGTCCGGCGAAAATGGATCCAGCCCCAGCCGCGCTATGGCCCGCCCCAGTTTTTCCCCCGGCTCACCCAACGCCTTAAATCGATCCAGCACATGGCCGATCAAAAAGAACACATCCTCTTTTGCCGCCCGCCGGGCGATTACCACTCCGTGCAGCGGCCTGGAACTTCCCCCGTAACCCCCTATGGCCACATCGAACACATCCCGCCCCGACGCCACCACTCCCAGGTCGGCACAATAAGGGTCGGTACATCCCCGCGGACAGCCGGCCACGGCTATTTTAAAATCCTTAGGCACCGCCAGGCCCATGTATCTTTCCTGTATCTCGATCCCCAGATCCAGCGCCTCCCCGATGGACCGGGGGCAAAGGGCGCTGTTTCCGGCACAGGCCTTCACCGCCCTGACCACATTGCCGTATGGTGACACTTTCAGGCCCAGCTCCGGGAGGGATCCCACCAGTTTGTCCACACCGTCCCCGCCCAAAACCGCCACCAGGGTCTGGCGGGAGGTCAGCTTCAGCCTGAACACCCCGCATTCCTCCGCCATCCTGGCCAGCCCGGACAGCTGTCCGGGGGTCAAAACGCCGCAGGCGGCCACAATGTCCACGGCCACCATTCCGTTTCTTTGTTTGAAAACACCTTCTCCCATGACCTTCTCCTTTCTCTCCATCCATAGTCCGCGGCACCACGGCCGGCCTGTTTTTCAGGTATAGAATTCTGCAAAATATTGGCCGTTCCTTTACAAACCTGCACAATGATGTCAAAATTTCTGCCCTGCCAAATCACTTGCCGGTTACGGCAACCCTGATTTTCCTCCCGTCACAACTGAACATCACCAGCCCGTCCCGGTCGGTGCGATAAACCGGCCTGCCGCCCGCCGACAAAAGGGAAAGGGCGGTGGGATCCGGCTGGCCGAAGGAATTCCTGCCCACCGACACCACAGACACCTCCGGCTGCACCCGGCCGACGAATTCCGGCAGCAAATACCTGCTCCCGTGGTGAGGCGCCTTGAGAACACTGTGCCTGAGTCCGGCGCCCCTTTCCAACAGCCTGGCCTGCCCTTCAATTTCAATATCACCGGTGAGCAGAAAGGATTTTTCCCCATATCTTACGGACAGCACCACCGAATTGTTGTTCAGATCCGATCCGGTACCAATCAAAATATCCGGCCCGGGCCCCAGCACCTCCACCTGTACCCGCTGATCCAAAGCGATCATCTCTCCGGAATAAACCTCCCTTACCGGGACTTTCATTTCTTTAAACCGGCCCAAGATCCTTCTGTAGGCCGGATCCAGCGGCTCCAGGGAATCTTCCCCCAGCCCCGCCGGGGAAATCAGAACCGCCCCAATTTTAAAACGGCCCATCAGGTATCCCGCCCCGGCGGCGTGGTCTTCGTGGGGATGGGTCAGGACCAGGGCGTCCAGCTCCTTTATCCCCAGCCGCCTGAGATAGGAAGCCACCACTTCTCCGGCGCCCCGCCCCTCCCTGAACTCTTCCTTCCACCCCCCGGCGTCCACCAGCATATTTTTTCCGTTGGGAAAACGGATCAGTATGCTGTCTCCCTGGCCCACATCCAGCACGTGCACCCGCAACTCCCCGCCCCCCTGCACCACGGCCCCCCATATGGGCACGGCCAGGGAAAGAACCAGAAGTCCGGCCATGACCTTCCGCAAAAGGAAAGGTGGTTTTTCCCCCGGCCCCCTTTCCCGGGCCAGCAAGGCCAGGGAAACATACCACAGCGCCGTGGCCGCAGCCGGCGGAGCGACAATATAATAGACCCCCCCCGGAAGGCTGTGCACCAGGTTTACCACCAACAACATCAAGTCCAGCAGGGCTTCCGTGGCAAAATTGATCACCAGGGCAATCTTCAAATGCAGCAAGCCCCCCAGGGCCGCCAGCATTCCCAGGGGCAAGATCAGCCCCACCAGGGGTACCGCCAGAAGATTGGCAGGAACCGAAACCAGAGAAAACAAATTGTAGTAGTAGGCCACCAGGGGCAAGATTCCGGCCTGGGCCCCCAGGGTAACCGAGAGGCATCCCCTGACCCAGGGCCTGGCAATGCCTGCGGACTCCAGCCCCTTATCAATTGCACGGCCCACATGCAATATCCCCCAGGTGGCCCCGAAGGAGAGCTGAAAGCCAGGCTCAAACAGCGACCCCGGGGAAAAGGCCAGAATTATTAATGCCGGCGCCGCCAGGGTGGTGGGCCAGTCCCTTTCCCGGCCCAGACGATTCCCCAGGAGGTAGATCCAGGCCATCAGCGCGGCCCTGGTCACCGCCGGTCCCATCCCGGTGATGTAGGTATAGGCAATCAATACCGCTGTCAACACCGGGAAGCTGAACCGTTGCAGCCCCGCCAGCCCCAGCAGGCCCATCACCCCGGCTGCCACCAGACCCACATGCAGTCCGCTCACCGACAATATGTGCACAACCCCGGCCTCGTTGAAAACCTCCCTGGTGTCCCGGTCTATATCCCCCCTGCTGCCGAAAACAATGCCGTTGACCAGAGCGGCATGGGCCGGGTCCAGGGTGGCCCCGGCAACCTCCACAAGCCTCTGCTTGGCCCTGAGGGCAGCACCAGCCAAGGGATTTCCCCGTCCGGAGGCTATCTTCTCGACACTTTCCCTTTCTTTTACGTTAATCAGGGCCCATATACCCCTGGAGGACAGGTATTTGCCGTAGTTAAACTGGCCCGGATTGCCCGGGGCGGCGGGAAGATAAGGCCTCCCTTCCACCCTGACGGCGTCCCCGTAACCAAAGTCCGTCTTCCGGCCCGGAATGCGCAACAGCACCCGTCCTCCGGTGTTGAACAATCCGCCCCCGTAAAAAACTTTTTCCACCTCTATTTCGTAAACAGTACCGTCCCCTCTCACGTCGGGATCCCTGCAGACGTAACCCTCCAACGTCACCATCAGCCCCAGGAACCTTTCCGCCGGGTGACCCGGACTCACCCGGCCCGGCGACTCCAGAGCGGCGCCCAACAGAAAAAAAACCACCAGCAGGGCAAAGAACACGTCCCGCTTAAAAATAAAAAAAATAACCGCCGTCAGCACCGTGGCCGCCAGTGCGGAGATAAAACAGGCCGGCGGCGGAGGGTCCAGCGTGCCCGAAAGGGCTATTCCCACCGCGAAGGCCAGGGTTATATAAACCAGGGGACGGGATTTCAATTCGTCCTTACCTCCGGTGATGCGCCATTAATTTACTAATTTTAATACCATTCTCCATAGTCTCTAATATTTCCTTTCAGTTCCATAAAAGCGCAGCCGTCCATAGACACTATACTTTTATTTGACCGGGTGATAAGCTATATAATATCAATTCGCAATTACAGCCCCACCGGAGTGATTTTACCATGCTGATCAAAGAAATTATGTCTTTCGCCTCAAAGGTTGCCTATAAAACGAAAATAAAGGATGCGGTCCGGCAAATGCACCGGGAGAAGTGCGAGTATCTGGTGGTGGTGGATGAAGAGGATCGCCCCACCGGTGTTTTCGGCCCCAAACAGCTGCTGGATTACGCCGCGGGCTGTTGCGGCCCAGACGTTCCGGTGGAAGTCCGGGCTGAAAAATTTCATACTGTAAGTCCTTTTGAGACACTGGGAAAAGCGAAGGGCGGCGATGGCCGCTACCTGCTGGCCACGGAAGAAGAAGGACGGACCGCCGGCGTCATCCCCCCGGACTCCACCCTGGCAAAATACGATAATATTATCAACCGCCTCAAGACCATGCTGGACGCCACCTATAACGCCATCATCGAGGTTGACCGGGAAGGCCGCATTGTCACAATCAACCAGGCCATGGAAAAAGTTTTGGGAATGCAGTCCGGGGAACTGATGGGCAGGCCTATCGTGGAAATAATCCCCACCACAGGCCTCATCGAAGTGGTAAGGGACGGCATGCCTCAAATCGGAAGGCAAACCACCATCGGGGAAAAAACATACATCAGCAACCGCACACCCGTGATCCAGGAAGGAAATGTTGTCGGGGCCGTGGCTATACTGCAGGACATCACCGAGCTGAAACAGGCCGTCGACGAATTGGCCAGCGAGCGCAACGACCGTGAGCTGCTGGAAACCATACTTGAGAACACCTACGAGGGAATTGTGGTGGTGGACAATCAGTGCAAAATCACCATGTTGAGCCAGACCTACGCAGAATTCCTGGGAGTCAGGAGGGAAGATGTCATCGGCAAAGATGTAAGGGACGTAATAGAAAACACCCGCATGCATATAGTGGTCAGAACCGGCGTTCCCGAACTGGATCAGGTCCAGAGGATCAGGGGCAACGATATGATCTGCATGCGCATTCCCATCATTAGAAACGGAAAAGTTGTATGCGCGGTGGGGAAGGTGATGTTCCGGGACGTCAGCCAGCTGAAGACTCTGGCCGTAAAAGTGGCCCAGCTGCAACACCAGCTGGAGTACTACAAGGGTGAGCTGAAGAAACACCAGGGGACCAAATACTGTATTGACAGCATAGTGGGCCAAAGCCCCCAGATTGAAAGACTTAAAACCGTCGCCCTGAAAGTGGCCAAAAGTTCTTCCACCGTGCTCATACTGGGTGAAAGCGGCACCGGCAAAGAACTGGTGGCCCACGCCATCCACAATGCCAGCCCGCGCTGCCTCGGCCCCTTTGTCCGGGTCAACTGCGCCGCACTGCCGGAGAATCTTTTGGAAAGCGAGCTTTTTGGCTATCTGGAAGGATCCTTCACCGGCGCCAAAAAGGGCGGCAAAATGGGCAAATTCGAGCTGGCCGACGGCGGAACCATATTCCTTGATGAAATAGGGGACATGCCCTTGAATATGCAGGCGAAAATACTGCGGGTGCTTCAGGAAAAGGAGATCGAACGGATAGGCGGAAACAGCCCCAAAAAAGTAGATGTGCGGGTTATCGCGGCAACCAACAGGGATCTGGAGGAAATGGTCAGATTAGACAAATTCCGGGAAGATCTTTTTTACAGGCTGAACGTGGTAACCATGGAATTGCCTCCGCTAAGGGAAAGGAAAGAGGATATTGACTGCCTGGCGGAATTTTTTCTGGATAAACTTTCCCGTCAGCTGGGCTGCGGTAAAAAGAGAATTTCCAGCGATGCCATGGCTTTGCTTCACCGGCACCGCTGGCCGGGAAACATCCGGGAACTGGAAAATGCTCTGGAGAGGGCCCTTAATATAATGGACGGGGACACCGTCACCGCGGCCCACCTGCCCTATTATCTGGTCAAAGGCCATCCGGCGGACGGTGAAAAGAATCTGGGGCCCCTCAAGGAGGCACTGGAAACATTCGAAAAAAATATTATTTTAAGGGCCCTGGACATTGCCGGTGGAAACAAGCTGTCTGCCGCCAGAATGTTGAGGCTTAGCAAATCCACTTTTTATGAAAAGATTGCCCGGCATAATATATAGCCGGTATTCCGGAACGTCGGAAATCTTCCGGAATACCGGAATTGTTCTTTAATTACATCAGAACATTGCCCTTAGGATAGCTCTTCCGGAATTCCGGATGAACGCGGCCGGCCCCGGACGGCTTATTACGGTCAGGAGATTATACCTGTATTCCAGCCGCCCCCAGGGGCGGTTTTTTTGTTTGGCACAAAAAATGCAATAACAATATTCGCAATTTTCCCATTTTATCGAAGAGGTGGTTTTTTTGTGTCCGTAAAAGTGTTATCAGCACGGGAGGCGGTTGAAAAAATTCCCGACGGCGCCACTCTGGCCGTCAACGGTTTTGTGGGCTGCGGGCACCCGGAGGCCCTGACGGCCGCCCTGGAGGAAAGGTTTCTGGAGACGGGGCGGCCCCGGGGTCTTACCTTGGTATACGCCGCCGGGCAGGGCGACGGAAAGGACCGGGGCATGAATCACTTGGCCCACGCAGGCCTTCTGAAGCGGGTCATCGGCGGCCACTGGGGCCTTGCCCCCAAGCTGGGCGCCATGGCCATGGCCGGAAAAATTGAGGGATACAATCTTCCCCAGGGAGTCATATGCCACCTGTTCCGGGACATCGCCGCCGGAAAGGTGGGCACTGTAACCCATGTCGGCCTGTACACCTTTGTCGACCCCCGTCTGGAAGGGGGCAAAGTCAACGGTGTGACCACCGAAAACCTGGTGGAGCTGATTAGCCTGAATGGCCGGGAGCAGCTTTTTTACAAGGCATTCCCCATCAATGTGGCATTTATCCGGGGAACCTCGGCCGACGAAAAGGGCAATATTTCAATGGAAAAGGAAGCCGTCACCCTGGAAGCCCTGCCCATCGCCCAGGCCGTCAAAAATTGCAAAGGCATAGTAATAGCCCAGGTGGAGCGGCTGGTCAGATCCGGCAGCCTTCACCCACAGACGGTGAAGGTTCCGGGCATTTTAGTGGACTATGTAGTTCCGGCCCCCCCCGAAAAACACCTGCAAACTTTTTCCGAGCAATACAACCCGGCCTATTCCGGAGAAATAAAAGCCCCTCTCTCCGCCATTCAGAAGCTTCCCCTGGACGAGAGAAAAATTATTTGCCGGCGGGCGCTGGAGGAGCTGGAGCCGGATTCGGTGGTAAACCTGGGCATAGGCATCCCGGAACTGATCGGGGCGGTGGCCACCGAGGAAAACAAGTCCGATTACATGACCCTGACCCTGGAGTGCGGCCCCATCGGGGGCATTCCCTCCGGAGGGCTGAGTTTCGGCGCCGCCACCAACCCGGAGTGTGTTGTGGATCAGCCCAGCCAGTTCGATTTTTACGATGGGGGCGGCATAGACACGGCTTTTTTGGGCATGGCGGAGATGGACTCCCAGGGCAATGTCAATGTCAGCAAATACGGACCCAGGCTGGTGGGGTGCGGGGGCTTCATAAACATCAGCCAGAACGCCAAAAAACTGGTATTCTGCGGCACATTCACGGCCGGGGGGCTTGAAACTTCGGCTAGGGAAGGCAGGCTATCCATTCTGCGGGAAGGGACCAACAAGAAACTTGTGGCCTCCGTGGGGCAAGTGACCTTTAGCGGGCGATACGCCGGCAGCGTAGGCCAAAAAGTGCTGTATATAACCGAGCGGGCCGTTTTCAGGCTTGGCCCGGACGGGGTGGAGCTGGTGGAAATTGCTCCCGGCATTGATTTGAAAAGAGACATATTGTCCCGGATGGATTTCGCGCCATCACTTTCACCGGACATGAAGACAATGAAAGAAGGGTATTTCCGTGATTGAAACAAGCAGCGCAAAAAAGCAATCGGGGGGTGAGATAAAAACATAATTAAATTTTAAATGATAAAAATGTTCAAAGGAGGAAAAAAATGTTCAAGAACAAAAAGTGGTTGACATTGGCCCTGGTGATGGTCTTGGCGGTGGCGGCGCTGGCAGGAGGCTGCGCCAGCACCACCTCGTCCAAGCCGGGGGACGGAAAATCGGCCGCCACCCCCCAGAAGGTGTACACACTGAAGATAGCCACCACCTGGCCGGACTCCATTCTAATCCACAAGATGCCTGTGGAGTGGGCCAGAATAGTCAATGAAACCAGCGGCGGCCGCTTGAAGGTTGAAGTGCATCCGGCCGGGGCCATTGTGGGCGCCCCCGAGGTGCTGGACGCCACCAAGGCCGGGACCATCGACGGATACCACGACTGGCCGGGCTACTGGATAGGCAAAATGCCCGCCTCCCCCTTCTTCGCGTCGGTGCCCATGTATATGGAACCCTTCATGCACCTGGCCTGGATGTACGAGGGCGGGGGACTGAAGCTTATGCAAAAAATGTATGATCAGGCCGGCTATAACGTAAAGCTTTTGCCCCTGGGCATGACCCACCCCGAGCAGCTGGCGGTGTCCAACAAGCCCATGGAAAAATTTGATGACTTCAAAGGTCTGAAATACCGCACCGTGGGCTGGTGGGGCGAAATACTGCGCAGCGTAGGTGTGGCCGTCACCAGCGTGCCCGGCGCAGAGGTCTACCCCGGCCTGGAGAGAGGCATCATTGACGCCGCCGAATTCAGCACCCCCAGCGTAAACAAGGTATTGGCCTTTCAGGAGGTGACCAAGTACGTCAGCGGGCCCGGCATGCACCAGCCTGCAAGCATGTTCAGTATCGGCATCAACAAGAAAAAGTGGGACGAGCTGCCCCCGGATCTGCAGTTGCTGCTGGAATCCACCGCCCGTTCCGTAACCCTTTGGAGCTGGACAAAGGACCTGCAGGAAAGCATAGAAGCCCTGGATTCCTTCGACAAAAAAGGCATCAAGCGGGTGAAGGCGGACCCGGCGGTGCAGAAGAAACTATACGAAGAAACAATAAAGCTGCTGGATGAAAAGGCTAAAAAAGAAGGCGGAATCTTTGCTGAAACCTGGACGTCAATGAAGAGCTACCGCCAGAAATTCATCGAATACGAAGACTTCATGATACCCACCAGAATTAAATAGCATTTAAGGCAAAGGGATGAAGCCCGAAATCAGGCTTCATCCCGGCCCGTATACCCGGACGGGCACTTTTTTCGGAGGGGATTGATATTCCTTTGAGTACACTCAAAATATTACTGAGCGCCATAGACAGATTCAACGAGAAAGTGGCCAGAATATCGGCCTGGGCGATGCTGGCGCTGGTCTTAACCATGACTTACGAGGTAATAGCCCGCTATGTCTTCAGTTCCCCGACCCTTTGGAGCTACGACCTCAGCTATTTCCTGGGCAGTCTGGCGCTGATGCTGGGGATGGCCTACACACTGAAGATAAAGGGGCACGTCAACATCGACATTATTTACAATAGATTTCCCCCCAGGGTCAGGGCGCTGCTGTACGTTATTTTCGCCCTAATGCTCTTTTTCCCGCTATGGGGGCTGATGGTTGGCGCAATGATCCCCCATATGCTGTTTTCTTGGGCGGCACAGGAAAAGAGCTGGGTGGGCTCCTGGCAGCCCATAATCTACCCCTTCAAAACCTGGGTCACTCTGGGGGCCGCCATGCTGCTGCTGCAGGGAATAGCTGAATTCATCCGGGACTTGGTGGTACTTATAACCGGGGGTGAAAGACCGTGACCATCAGCATTGAGCTTTTCACCTTCATGATGCTGGGATCCCTGATTGCCCTGATTGTCCTGGGCTACCCCGTGGCTTTTGTGCTGGGCGGCTTGGCCACCATCTTCGGACTTATCTTCGTGGGGCCCCAGGTGGTAAACCTTTTCATGCTGCGCATCTTCGGAGTAATGAGTGACTATATACTGCTGGCCATTCCCCTGTTCGTCTTTATGGGGGTGGTCATAGAGAAATCCGGGCTGGCCGGCCGGCTGTACGACGCCACATTCGTGATCATGGGCAGGGTAAGGGGCGGCCTGGCCATCGCCACACTGGTCACCTGCACCATCTTCGCCGCCGCCACCGGAGTCGTCGGGGCCTCGGTGGTGACCATGGGGCTCCTGGCCCTTCCTTCAATGCTCAGATACAAATACAACATACCCATGGCCACCGGCTCCATCTGCGCCGGGGGAACCCTGGGCATCCTCATCCCGCCCAGCGTGATGATACTGATATACGGACCTTTGGCCGGGATCTCGGTGGGCAAGCTTTTCATGGCGGCCTTCATCCCGGGCCTTCTGCTGGCCGGGCTTTTTCTGGCCTATGTTTTCATCCGCTGCCTGGTAAATCCTGCGGACGGGCCGGCGATGCCGGCGGATCACCCGGATCTGAACATACCGCTTGGCAGGAAGCTCTATCTCTTCTCCACCTCCGTACTGCCCGTAGCCCTGCTTATACTGACCGTGCTGGGATCCATATTCTTCGGAGTGGCGGCCCCCACCGAGGCGGCCGGGGTGGGGTGCCTGGCCGCCATGCTGCTGGCCATAGCATACAGGCAGTTCAATCTGAGCGCCCTCAAGGAAACAATATACAGGACCATGACCATCAGCTGCATGATCTACCTGGTGCTAATCGGGGCCGGTTTCTTCACCGCCATATTCATCAACCAGGGAGGCGGCGATGTGGTGAAAAATCTGGTGCTGGGGCTGCCTCTTCCCAACTGGGGAATTCTCGTGGTGATGTTCGCCATTGTGTTCATAATGGGGGCATTCATCGACTGGATCGGCGTGCTGATGATCGCCGTGCCGCTGTTCACCCCCATAGCCGCCGCCCTGGGATACGACCCGCTGTGGTTCGCCATGATGTTCATCGTGGTCATGCAGACTTCCTTCCTGACGCCGCCCTTCGCCTACGCCATTTTCTACCTCAAGGGCATCGCGCCGCCGGAAGTCACCACCGGTCATATCTACCGGGGAATTGTTCCATTTATTATTTTGCAGTGGATAGGCGTTTTTCTTCTGGCAGCCTTCCCGAAACTGATTACCTGGCTGCCCGGAATGATGAAATAAACCCCAGCCGCAGGTTAATAACTTAGGTACCCGGTACCTAAGTTATTGGTACCTAAGTTATTCCAACCCTGCTTAGTTCACAGTAATAAAATCTTTTATTTGATCGTACAGTTTCTCCCCGATGCCCGGTACATTTTTTATGTCCTCTTCGGACATAAAAAGGCCTTTGCTTTCCCTGTGGTTAATTATACGCTGGGCCAATCCCGGCCCCACACCGGGCAGGGTTTCCAGCTCCACCCGGCCGGCCCGGTTTATATTGACCCTGGGGGTTGTTTTTGCCGGCTGGGGCGCCAACCCGGGTTGAGACGCAGTGCCCGGCTGGGATGCCGGCCCAGGGGCCTGAAGGCTTTCCTGCTTAACAGGAACCACTATTTTCTGCCCGTCCTTTAGCGGAGCCGCCAGGTTGAGACCCTGAACATCAGCCAGGGCAAGGGGGACCGCCCTTTCCAGGGCGTCCGCCACCCGCATCTCCCTGGAAAACCTGTACACTCCTGGCCTCTCCACCGCCCCCGCCACGTGCACCACTACTTCCCTTGCGCCTTCGGCGCCGCCGGACTGTACGATTTCCGCACCCTTCCCGGGACTGGGGCTTTGCTCCCCATACCAGCGGGAAACTCTGTACCCGGCTGTAAAAAGAAGGACTGCGGCCAAAACAATAATTATTATTTGCTGTTTCCGGTCCACCTGCATCAATTGAATCACCTGAAAAGGCTCATTGTTGCATTATTCATTCTTTTGTCCTTTTATTCTTTTTTTATTGACTTTTTCCTTTTTTGTTAAAAATATTATTGCATGGCACTGTCCCCGTTGATCAGTATGGTGCCGTCCCTTTCCAGTACGGCCAGAAAAACTTTCTGCGGCTGCAGCCCCTTTTCGGCCAGTTTCCGTTCCAGCCAAGCGATGTCCAGCCCGTGGCGGTCAAGGCACTCTTTAAAAACATCCCCGTCCATAATCAGCACCGCGGGCAACCCCTCATAGGGCGCGGCAAGTCCCAAATCACTGGGTGTTACCGGCCTCCTGGACGATTTGGGGATTACACTGAGCCTCCCCGAGGTCTCCAGCACCGCCACCTCCACATCCTCGGGCCTGGGGTAACCCTTTTCCCTCAACTGGCCCAGTAAATCGTCCAGATTGTACCGGGCCCTCCTCATCTCTTCTTTTAAAATGCGGCCGCCATCAATAACCAACTGGGGTCTTCCGTCTAAAAAAACCCTTAGTTTGCGGCTGTGCAGGGCTGCATAGCTAAGACAGATTTCCAGTAAAGCCAATATCCCCAGGGGAACCATGGAATGCCACAGTGGTTCGGCCGTAGACTGCATTGGTATGGCGGCTATCTCGGCCACAATTATGGCCACCACGAAATCAAAGGGAGACAGCTGTCCTATTTCCCTTTTGCCCATCAGCCTGACCACCAGCAGCACCACAAAATATATTAAAACCGTCCGGAATACCAAGTCCGCCATTTTTACCGCCACATCCTGTCCGGAAAAGCATTTAATGTCTCTTTATTTATCTTTTGCCGGAGGGACGGTGAAAACCCAGAAATATTCTGCCAAAGACCTGGTAGCCAATGCAAAAAATAATTTACTTTTTATATTTGTTTAATAAAATCTTAATTTTCTTCTTTTAGAATTAGTTGCATAGATGTTTCCTTGCAAGGAGGGATCCACCGGTGAGCTCGAAGAAAACAGCACAATACGGCCACCCTTCCCTGGACAGAAAAACAAGCCCCAATACTGCCAGTGGATTTGAGAATCCCATCATCAAAGTGAGTGTGTCCGGGGGAGTGGTTTATAACGGCCTTGAGATCTTTTGGGCAAAACAGATGTGTGAATCGAAGGAATACAGCACATGAAGACAGCGCCGCAACACAGCTGGAGTTTTCAATTGTCCAGCCCCGTCGGCCTCCTGCCGCCCAAAGCTTTCTGACACTGCCTTATTGCCCCGGTGGATCCCTTGGAGGGGGCATATACATAAGGCTTTCTGAATTTGCTGCACATCGCCTCGACGGCCGGCATGCGGTGGGACATCATCTCCGTCACCATCACCACCACGTCGGCCTGGCGAACCTTGGACTCCACCGTCTTGCCGGAACCTCCCTGGAAACCGGACTCCCAAAGGAACCTGGCCCCCCTTCTCTCGAACATTTTCTTGAAGGATTCCTTGTACAGGTCCGCCCCCACCACCAAAACCGTACGGTCGGCCAGCAGCGGATCACCGACATCCAGTCTGGATCTCTCCCCGGACTCTTCCAGGGCGCGTCTCCGGACAGGGACCGTGCGGTCCGGCAGTCCAGCCTCGTCAAACTTCCATGCAATCCTGGCCCCGGAAAAATCCCCCTTCATATACCCCACTTCCACCAGATCGCCCTCTTCCAGGCGCATGCCCCTGACCTCGGCGGGTCTTAGGCTGATCAGTTCTCCATCCTTCTCGCTGTATATCATCCATACTCCGCCATGGCAAATCAGCGGACCCACCACCGAAACCCTTTCCGATTCCTCCTCCGGTTCCCGGCGCTCCTCCACGGAAAACTCGTAAAGCACTGAATCCCCCAGTTTCCCCAGGGGTACCGCCGACATCAGGTCTCCGCCCTTAATGCCAAGCCTCCGCACCCATATTTCCGGCACGAATATTTCTTCCCCTGAACCCGTTTTTATCACGCCTCCCCTGGGCAGGCGCAAAAACTCCCCCCGGTACACTATATCATCTTTTTCATCCCGGCAATTCATGACATAACACCCCACCCGCAAGCCGCCCTTTCGGAGTTCTGAGTTCCGCCGCTCGGCAGGGCGGCTTTATTAATGTATAGAAAATTATGCTTTCATAAATTTTGTGGATAAATTAAATAAGGCTCCTTTTATTCTTGATTCTGGCTCCTGGATTCTGGATTCCAGTTGCCTGAAGGGCTAATTTGTTCTTATTTTATTATTTTATATAAGTCAAGTGCTTAAAACAACGTTTTGGCTTCCGAAACCGACTGTTTGGAGAAAAATCTTTGCCGCTGCGCATTGGAGAAGTTATATTTAAGCTGCACAGACAATCGCTTTGAAATAAGAGGAGGCCCGCAGATGGCTGAACACTCCCTGGAAAACCCGGTGCATTCGGTGGAAAGGGCTTTATCCATACTGGAAGCCCTTGGACAAAAAACCCAGGGATACGGCTGTACAGAACTGGGACAGCTGCTGGGCCTGCATAAAAGCACCGTGCACAGGCTTATATCAACCCTCCAGGCATACGGCTTCGCTGAGAAGGATCCCGTCACCGATCGCTACAGGCTGGGCAACAGAATAATATATCTGGGAATGGAGGCGCTAAACAGCCTGGACTTCCGCAAGGTGGCCCTTCCATATATGGTGGAGCTGGTTGAAATATCCAGGGAGACGGTTCAGCTGGCGATCCTGGACAACGGCGAGGTTCTCTTCGTGGAGCGGGACCACTCCCCGGAGGCAATTACAGTCAACCTGGGACTGAGGGGACCCGTACACTGCACGGCCGAAGGCAAGGCCTTGCTGGCCCACCTCCCCGTGGAGAATGCCATCAGCATACTAAAAAATGTAGATATGCGGCAGTTTACAATAAACACCATCACGGACCCCAACCACATGATCCACCACCTGGAAAAGGTCCGCTCCCAGGGTTTCGCCATCAACGCGGAGGAACTGGTGGAAGGGGTCAGGGCCATGGCTGCGCCGGTGTACAACCATACCGGCAAGGTCATTGCGGCCCTGAGCATCACGGGGCCAAGCACCAGGCTCTCCCTAGAAAGGATATACAGGCTGGTCACTGTATTGAAAGAAACATGCACCTCCATATCAAACCAGATGGGCTACCGCGGCGGATACGCCCGCAAGGAACCGGGCTGACGGCCGCAGTGCGGTCAATAAATATTTAGATTCTCAATTCAAAGGAGTTGTGCGCAGGTGAAAAACAGACATCCCCAAGGCTCCGCTGCAAACAATAAAAGCAACCTTAACGACTATGACTCGGCCTATGCCACTTTCCGGTGGGAATATGCGGAAAAGGATCTCGGGTGGAGACAAGGCGAACCGGTGAATATAGCCCATGCCTGCGTTGATCGTCACGTTGCGGAGGGCAGGGGCGACCGGGTGGCCCTGATCAGCGTAAATGACGTCGGCAGAGAACAATACACTTTCAAAGACCTGCAAAATCTCACCAACAAGTTTGCCAACGCGCTAAAATCCATGGGCATCCGCAGGGGCGAAAGGGTTGTGCTGTTGTTGCCGGCGGGACCGGAGTTTTACATAAGTCTTCTTGGAACGGTAAAGACAGGGGCCATAGCCGTCCCCCTGCACACTAAATACATGGGTGACGCCATAAAGAATTTTCTCCTGGATAGTGAACCTTCATGCATAATCACCGCTTCCCCTTTGCGGCAGCGAATTCCCAGGGAGGTGGTCCCGTCCCTGCGCAGGGTGATACTGGTGGATGACCGGAACAGTGAGTGGAGTTGGCATAACCTGCTGGCGTCTTCTGACGGGAACCCCGCCACGGAATGGATGAGCCGGGAGGATCCCATGCTCCTTTTATATACATCGGGGTCGACCGGCAATCCCAAGGGAGTGGTCCACGTTCACGGGGGCGCCCCGCAATACTACCAAACCGGCCGCTGGGTGCTGGATCTTAAAGATCGTGACACATACTGGTGCACCGCCGACCCGGGCTGGGTAACGGGGATATCGTACGGGGTCTGGGCACCCCTCTTGAATGGAGCAACCTCGATAACCTACGGCGGGCCTTTTGACGCCGACAGATGGTACAGCCTGCTGGAAAAAAATAGAATAACCATCTGGTACACCACTCCCACGAGCCTGAGAATGCTGATGTCGGCAGGTGCCGGCAAGCTGCACCATTACAACCTGAAGTCTTTGAGGAAAATATTGAGTGTCGGGGAGCCATTAAACCCCATAGTCAACCGTTGGAGCCTGAGCGTATTCAACATGCCGGTCTATGACAGCTGGTGGATGACCGAAACAGGGGCCCTGATGATTGCCAATTTTTCCTGCCTGCCGGTAAAACCGGGTTCCATGGGAAAACCTATCCCGGGTATTCATGCCGCAGTGATAAACGAGCGCGGCGAAGAGCTCCCCCCCCTGGAAATGGGACAGCTGGCCATTAAGTCAGGATGGCCCGCAATGATGAGGGATATATGGAAAGACAGAGACAAATACAATGAATACTTCCGTCTGTCACCCTGGTATCTTACCGGGGACCTGGCGTACAGGGATCGGGACGGCTATTTTTGGTTCCAGGGGCGTATCGACGATGTCATCAAGGTCGAAAGCGAAAGAGTGGGCCCCTTCGAGATTGAAAGCAAGCTGGCTGAGCATCCGGCCGTGAACGAGGCCGGGGTCATCGGCAAGCCGGACCCGATAAAGGGCGAAATAATCAAGGCGTTCATCGTTTTAAACAACAATTACTCCTGGTCGGCGGAGCTGAAACAGGATATAAGTGAATTCATCAAAACCAGTCTGGCCCCACACCTGGTGCCTGATGAAATACAGATCTGCCCGGTCCTGCCCCGCACCAGAAGCGGCAAGTTGATGAGAAGAGTACTGAAATCCTGGGAATTGGGTCTGCCGGTATCAGAGATCACCATGGAGTAGTCCGCCCGCCTGAGAGTCTGGGGTCGCCGGAGGCCGCAGTTGAACCCTGCAATAATGCAAAACAGATTTAATTTACGGCAATTAGACTGAAATTTATTAACATTCAATTTTATTTAATGTATAAATAACAGTAGTCCGAAATAACAGAACGATGTTTTTTTATGCGAAACATGGTCGGACAAAAACAGCCGAACGGGGGTGTCGCCCATGGCATAAAAACAACCGGCCGGGAAAAACCAAAAAGGTTTCTGGCTGATTGATTTATTGATTGAAAGAGGTAAAAGGGGGATTAAATAATGGCCAGCATAAAAGAAATAGAAGGGTCCCAGGAATTCAGAAACCTGATCCGAAGCCGCTGGCAGGTGGCGATTGTTTTAACCATTTTGCAGTTTATAGCTTATTATGGCTTCATCCTCATGGTCGCTTACGCCAAGCCCACCATGGCCATCAAAATAGGGACCGTCACCACCCTTGCCGTCATCATGGGCATGCTGGTGATCGTGGCCACCTTTATCCTGACCCTGATATACGTTTTGTGGGCAAATAAAAACTACGACAACAATGTCGTGGATCTGGTCAAAAAAATCCAGAGAGTGGGTTAGTCCGCCGAAACCTTGTCTTGTCCAGCCTAAAAATAAGGGGGGTTAAATTTATATGCAAACCACCGTCGGTCAACCTACTTTCCTGGCGATCATATTTTTCCTTGTATTCATTTCCTTCACACTCTACATCACTTACCTGGCGGCCAAAAAGACGAAAACCACCACGGAATTCTACGCCGCAGCCCGGCAGATTACAGGCTTTCAGAACGGCGTAGCCCTGGCCGGGGATTACATGAGCGCCGCGTCCTTCCTGGGCATTGCCGGCTTGGTGGCCCTCAGCGGCTTTGACGGCATGATCTTCGCAACCGGGTGGCTGGTGGGCTGGCCGATTATGCTCTTTCTGATTGCCGAGCAGGTGCGCAACCTGGGCAAATACACCTTCGGCGACGTGGTGGCATACCGCCTGAAAAACCGCCCGATTCGGATTACCGTCGCCTCGGCCGGTATTGTCGTGGTTCTGTTTTATTTAATACCTCAAATGGTGGGCTCGGGCACTTTAATCAAATTACTGTTCGGGTTTCCCTACGAGACAGCGGTAATGATCGTCGGCGCGGTAATGATCACATATGTGCTGTTCGGCGGAATGATCGCCACCACCTGGGTGCAAATCATCAAAGCCGGCCTGCTGATAGGCGGCGTCACCATAATGATGATCATTGCCATGGCACACTTTTCCTTCAACCCGGTAAAGCTGTACTCCGCCGTCGCGGCAAAGTACGGGGGGGCCGCACTGCTTCCCGGCGGACTGGTTAAAAATCCCATTGACACCATTTCTCTGGGCCTGGCCCTGATGTTCGGCGTGCTGGGGCTGCCGCACATTCTGATGCGGTTCTACACCGTACCCGACGCCAAAGAGGCCCGCAAGTCCATCGCCTGGGCCACAGGCTGCATCGGATATTTCTACCTCATGATCCCCATCGTGGGCTTCAGTTCCGCAGTGCTGGTGGGCAGGGAAATGATCGCCAAGATCGACAGGGGCGGCAACATGGCCGCGCCGCTGCTGGCTGAATTCATCGGCGGGCCGGCCTTCCTGGGCTTCATCAGCGCCGTGGCCTTCGCCACCATTCTGGCGGTGGTGGCGGGACTCACCCTAGCCGGCGCCAGCGCACTGGCCCATGACCTGTACACCAATGTCGTAAAGGGCGGCAAGGCCACTGAAGCTGAGCAGGTGCGGGTGGCCCGGGCGTGCACGTTGATCATCGGCGCCCTGTCAATACTGCTGGGCATCGTCTTCAAGGGCCAGAACGTGGCCTTCCTGGTGGGACTGGTTTTCGCCGTGGCCTGCAGCGCCAACTTCCCGGCCATATTCCTGTCCATTGTCTGGAAGAGGCTCACCACCCCCGGAGCCATTGCCTCCATCGTTGTGGGAGCCGCCTCGGCCATAATACTGATAATACTCAGCCCCACGGTATGGGTGACCATCTTGAAAAACCCCAAGGCCATTTTCCCGCTGGCCAATCCCGCCATCATCTCCATGCCACTAGCTTTCATCACGGCCTACGTAGTGTCGATGATGGCGCCGGAAAAGGAATCCGAAGAAAAATACGACGCCATGCGCACCAGGACCTACCTTGGGGTGGGGGCCGAATAAATCGCAAATGCAGGAAAAAATGCTGCCGCCATAGCCAGGGTTTAATTCCTGGCTATTTTTTCTACGGCCGCAAATCCCGGCCGGGAATACCGTCAATCCATTTTTTAAGACGGGGTGAGCGCTGGCAACCGTTAAAGCTGCTCCAGCGTCATGCTAACCATTAATTTTTGCCTTTTGCCTGAAATATCTTAACTTTCTGTCGCCAATAGGTTAACCTATATGTGTGAAACAGTGTTTTTCAATGCGAAACATCTATGGGTGACGAAGTCATTAGATAGGAAAATCAATCCTTAAGGAGGTTATCGCATGTCTCAGCACGAAGGCGCGCTGGAAGCTCTGCTTCAGGAGGACCGGGTTTTTTATCCGCCGCCGGCGTTTACCGCCCAAGCCAATGTTAAGGACAACAGCCTGTACGAATTGGCCGGGGAAGACAGGGAGGGGTTTTGGGCCAGGATGGCCGGTCGGCTTGATTGGTACCGGGAATGGGACAAGGTGCTGGAGTGGACCCCCCCCTTCGCCAAGTGGTTCATCAATGGAAAACTGAATGTCTCCTACAACTGCATTGACCGCCACCTCAAAACATGGCGGAAAACGAAGGCGGCACTAATATGGGAGGGGGAGCCCGGTGACGACCGCATACTCACCTACCAGGATCTGTACCGGGAAGTCACCAAATGTGCCAATATGCTTAAAAAGATGGGAATCCAGCGCGGCGACCGGGTCACCATCTATCTGGGGATGATCCCTGAACTGCCCATCACCATGCTGGCCTGCGCCCGGATAGGGGCCCCGCACAGCGTGGTTTTCGGAGGGTTCAGCTCCGAATCGCTGGCCGACCGGATCAATGACTGCCAGGCGAAATTGCTTGTCACGGCAGATGGCGGCTGGCGCAGGGGAGGCATCGTTCCGCTGAAGAAAAACTGTGACGACGCACTGACGAAATGCCCCTCAGTGGAAAAGGTGCTGCTGATCAGGCGCACCGGCCAGGATATTGATTTTGTAGAGGGACGGGACTTCTGGTACCATGACTTGATTCAGGACGCCCCCATCGGCTGCGAGCCGGAACACATGGACGCCGAAGACCCCCTGTTCATTCTGTACACCAGCGGGTCCACAGGGAAGCCCAAGGGGGTACTGCACACCACCGGTGGCTATCTCACCGGAGTGGCCGCCACCCATCATTATATCTTCGACATCAAGGACGACGACATATTCTGGTGCACCGCCGACATCGGCTGGGTCACCGGGCACAGCTATATTATATACGGCCCGCTGGCCAACGGCTGCACCAGCGTGATGTATGAAGGCAGCCCGGACTGGCCGGCCAGGGACCGTTTCTGGGCCATTATAGAAAAATTCGGGGTTAACATACTGTACACCGCCCCCACCGCCATCCGGGCCTTTATGAAGTGGGGAACGGAATGGCCGGAGAAAAGGGATCTGTCCACCCTGCGGTTACTGGGCTCCGTGGGCGAACCCATCAACCCGGAAGCCTGGATGTGGTATTACAAGCATATTGGAGGGGAAAGGTGCCCCATCGTAGATACATGGTGGCAAACCGAAACCGGGATGATTCTGATCTCTCCCCTCCCCGGAGTCACTCCCACCAAGCCTGGATCCGCCACTGTGCCCTTCCCCGGCGTGGACGCTGAAATATGGAGCCCCTCCGGCACTCCGTTGACAAAGGGATCGGGGGGGTATCTGGTGATCAAATCCCCCTGGCCGGCCATGCTCCGCACTGTGTATGGCGATCCCGACCGCTACGTGCAGCAGTATTTCAGCAAGTTCGAAAATACGTATTTTACCGGTGACGGGGCGAAGTGGGACAGCGACGGCTATTTCTGGATTATGGGCCGGGTGGACGACGTGATAAACGTCAGCGGTCACCGATTGGGGACCATGGAAATAGAAAGCGCCCTGGTGGATCACCCGGCGGTGGCTGAGGCCGCGGTGATAGGCAAGAGCCACGAATTGAAAGGCCAGGCGGTGGCGGCCTTCGTCACCCTGAAGGAGGGCATAGATGTTACGGAGGAGTTGAAAACCGAGGTAAAGTCCCATGTAGCCAAGAAAATAGGCGCCCTGGCCAGGCCCGACGATTTATATTTCACCGCCGAACTGCCCAAGACCAGGAGCGGTAAAATTATGCGCCGCCTGCTAAGGGACATAGCCGAAGGGCGCGCCCTGGGGGACACCACCACCCTGGCTGACCCCGGCGTAGTGGCGGGCCTCAAGGATCGATACGAGTCCAGCGAGGGATAGAACGCAGTTACCTATTTCGCCGGCGGCTCTATCAGCCGCCGGTTTTTTTCGTTTATGAAAACGACAACCGTGTGGCGCGGGAGTCAGGGGTCTGAGTTCTGAAACCTGAAGTATGGCAGCCGCGGCTTCAAGACGGCGAAAACCATTCTGGACAGCAGATAGCTGACCAGAAAAGTGAAAAAATACCCGCCGGCCCAATCAATCATCAGCAGTGGAAACTCAATGCCGCTGAACCTGGTATGCATCCAGGCCAAGGCAAAGAAAGCCGGCCACAGGTAGGCCGCCGAAAGCCCAAACATACCGAAAAACAAAAGCCCGAAAGTATCGTTGGCCTCCCGGTTCACCACCTTATAATTGGTTTTTTCTTTCAAGCGCAGAGCCACCATTGACATCTCGTTCAATTCGGCGAGACGGCTGTTTAACCTGGAATAATGGCCCCGGTTGACCCGGAATACCAGTGACGTGGTAAAGTCTCCTATGACCACGGTTATTATGGCCAGTAAAAACGTGCCGATGAAATAGTCGGGCACTGCCCAGCCCGTTATACCATACAGCTGGATCAACAACCCGTCCAGCAAGACCCACCAGTCCACTCAGTCCCACCCCGCTTGCATGTATTGTCCACCGGGGGCCGGCGTTTTCAAGCACCCGCCGACCCCGTCCCGAAGACCATGAACCATTATAGCGGCACCCATGACTGCCCGAAAAAGCCCCTGCTGAAATAAGCCAGGCCTACATATAATGCCAACAGAACAAAAAGACGCTTCAGCCATATGTCGGGAATATATTTCTGAGTGCGCGGACCGATCATGGAGCCGATGAATATACCCACCAGCTGGGTGCCTATAAGCATCCAGTCCACAGCGGCGCCGGTGAACTTTAGATAGGAGGCGATACTGGTTACCATACTGGCAAGAACCGCCAGGGCCGATGTGCCGGCCACCACGAACATGGGCAGTCCCACCAGGGAGGTCAGGTAAGGAACGTACAGGAATCCTCCGCCCACTCCCAGGAAGGATGATATGGCCGCTATAACCACGCCTCCGATAAAGGCCAAAATGGGGCTGAAGCCGAACCCCGATCCAAAGAAGGAAAACTCGATTCTGTTTATACCCCACTTGGTTACCTTGATTCCCTCCGACTGGACTGAGTCTTTTTCTTTAACGCTCTTTTCAAAGGCCTGGGCCGCAGCCTTGGCCGCCTTTTTGCTTTCCCGGCCCCTGGGGGTGGTCTCGTACAGCAGGAAGCCGCCCACCACGAACACTGCTACGCCGAACCAACCCTGGTAAGCGCTGAAAGAAATTTTACCACCGGTCAGTATGGGGATCACCACTGCGCCGAACAATGACCCGGCGCCCAGGGCCAGGCCCAGGGGCCAGGCCAGACGCTTGGCCTTGAGATAGTTAAGGCTGCTGATGGTGGCGGAAAGCCCCACCAGCCACTGGTTGGACATGCGGATGCAGTCTGTGAGAACCTTGTTCAACTCCGGAGCCGTCTTTCTGAAGGCCTTGGTATAGTCCCCCAGACCATAGACGGTCATGTGGCCGACTCCGGCCATGATACCTCCGAAGGCCCCCACAGTGGAAAAAATCCAGCCCACCCAGATGGCCCAAAGAAATGCCAAAACGGGGTTAATCCCAGGCGCCCCGGGAATACCCAAAAAGCCCCTGGGTGCGTTGGGATCGATCTGACCCGGCCCGGTTCCCGCCGGGGCCTTGGCTATGGCCGCGCCCAGCTTGCCTTCCAGTCCAAGGCTGCTGCCCACCGCCGCAGCCTTGGCCCCGGTGGTGGAGCCCGCCGCCAGGCTTCCGAACACAAGACTGGTCAAGAGCAAAACCAGAATTAATAATGACAATTTAAAAAAAATGTTTTTCCTGAACAAAACTGTCCCCGGTCCGCAGGCCCACCGCCCGGATCCCTCCGGAAGGACGGATTCCCGGATGAAATAGACTGTACCGGGTTTTCACCTCTCTTTTTTAAATTACCATACCCGCCATGCCTGTGGAGAATATCTGTAAAATCAACCCCCTTCCAAAAGATTGATAAACTGAAACAATTCAACTTATTTTTACCGTACCAGAAAACCAGGCTTGTCAATGTCAGCCGGGCGACCATTCATTTGTCATCTTTTTGACATTGACTTGTCTGAAAGGAGACAGCAAAATTGTCATAGAAGCGACATTGTTCACGTCAGTTATCTGATATTTTTTATAATACTAGATTATCTTAAAGATAAATATTTTTTATGGATTACATCTGTGTGGCGGGAGGGATTGTTTTTTATGCGGGAAGTCTACAGTATTTGCCTGATGTGTACCGTAAGGTGTCCAATCAAAGTGCTGGTCAAAAACGACGATGTTAAATTGATCGAGGGCAACCCCCAGGTGGCGGGTATTGAAGGCAGCATCTGCCCCAAAGGGGCGGCCGGTGTCTGCCTTTTGAACGATGACGAAAGACTGAAAAGCCCGCTGATCAGAACCGGCCCCAGGGGATCGGGGCATTGGCGCGAGACCACCTGGGACGAGGCTCTGGACTATATCGCCCAAAGGATTAAAGACATAAAGGACCGGCACGGCGGGCGCAGCATAGCCCTGACCGAAAGGGCCCACCTCAACTCCCACATTAGTAAAACGTTTATGAGGGCCCTGGGCTCCCCCAATTATTTCACCCACGATTCCTGTTGTAAGGGTTCCCTCAATACCGCCTTCCGCTCAATGACAGGTTACCCTGACGGTAATATAGGCATCGACGTCGGCAGGACAAATTATATTGTGGCCTATGGCCGCAACCTGTTCGAGTCCATTGAACTCAAGATGGTAAAGCAGCTGACCCGGGCCATGGACAAAGGTACTAAACTGGTCTACATCGACCCCAGAGTTACCGTGACCGCCATCAGGTCCCACAAATACCTCATGATCCGTCCGGGGACCGACCTTGCCCTGAATTACGCCCTAATGCACGTCATCACAAAGGAAGGTCTATACGACAAGGAATTTGTCAACCGCTGGGTAACGGGCTTCAAGGCGTTGAAAAGTTTTGTCGAGCCCTATTCCCCGAAGTGGGCGGAGCAGGAAACCGGCATTCCGGCCAGTGAAATAATCTCTCTGGCCAGGGAGGCCAGCGAGGCGAAGCCCTCGGTGGTTTTCCACTATGGCTACCGCTGCGCCAACTATAAAAACGAAGTCTATTTCAGAAGGTCCCTGATTATGCTGAACGCCCTGATGGGCAACTTCGAGGCCCCCGGCGGCATATTCGTCAAAAAAGGCGCCGGGGACGCAGGCAAAAGGAATCTGCGAAAACTGCTGGACCAGGAACTGCCAAAAGTTGCCGACGAACGGTGCGACGGGGTGGGCACATCAAGATTCCCCACCCCGGACCCGGCCCATGGAGTTGTTCAGATGCTTCCAAACATCATCCTGTCGGAAAACCCGTACCCCGTCAAGGCCCTGCTGGTCTGGCGCCACGATCCAGTGCTGTCCATACCCGACTATGAAAACAACAAACGGGCCTTCAATAAACTGGACCTTCTGGTGGCCATCGATATTCAGTTCAGTGAAACCGCCTGGATGGCCGACGTCATCCTGCCGGAATCCACATACCTGGAGCGGGGCGACTCCATACAGGAGGCCGGCGGACTGAAGCCCAGTCTCGTCATGCGCAGGCCCGCAGTATCACCCCGGTACGACACCAAGCCGGGCTGGGAAATAATGAAACTGCTGGCAGACAGACTGGGCGTGGGACAACACTTCCCCTACAAATCACTTGAAGATCTCTGGGCGTATCAGCTTGAGGGCACCGGAATTTCCATCGGAGATTTCGATGCCGGTGGTGTGGTATACCTGAGCAAGGACGCCATATACTGGGACAGGAACGAGGGTCTGAAATTCAAAACACCGTCCGGTAAAATCGAATTTGTATCCAACCTTTTCGAGAATAACGGCATACCATCATTTCTGCCCTATGATCCGGTCACTCCACCGGAGGAAGGATCTTTCCGCCTGATGATCGGCCGGAATGTTGCCCACACCCACGTTTCAACACAGAACAACCCCCTGCTGAATGAGCTGGTGCCTGAAAACCTGCTGTGGATCAATTCCAAAGAAGCCAAAAAAATCGGCGTCACAAACGGAGGGATGGTGAAAGTGTCCTCCAGCCGCGGAACGGAAACCATTCGCGCCTTCGTCACGGACCTCATCCACCCTGAGGCCGTATTTATGCTGCACGGATTCGGCCGCCGGGTGCCCGCCCTGACCAGGTGCTACAAAAAAGGCGCCAGCGACACCGCACTGCAGGAAAACGTGACGGACATGGTGGGAGGAAGCCCCGCTTTACAGCATGTGTACGTTAAAGTCAAGCCCATATCCTGAGATGGAGGAATATGTATGAGCCATTACTATCTGTTTCATGACGACAAAAAATGCATTTCCTGCCGCGCCTGTCAGGTGCAGTGCAAGATAAACAAAGGCCTCGGCGTGGGGCCCAAACCAAATCAAATCATTGAGGTGGGACCGGAAAAAACCGATGGCAGGCCCAGGGCAGCTTATGTGTTCATGTCCTGCTTCCACTGCGAAAAACCCTGGTGCATGGCGGCCTGCCCCAGCGGCGCCATACAGAAGCGAACCGGGGACGGCATCATATTTATCGACGATAATCTCTGCGTAGGCTGCAAAAGCTGCATCATAGCATGTCCCTGGAGTGCCCCCCAGTGGGACACGAAAAAAGATGTGGCAGTAAAATGCGACTACTGCAAGGGCCGCATCAGCTCCGGACGCAAACCCGCATGCGTCACAGCCTGTCCCACCGGCTGCCTGGCCTTCGACACGGTGGACCGCATGCCGGACACCAAGCGCGTAAGATTCGCCAGGGAGATCTATTCGGGAAGGACCATCAGATAAAGAGGTGGATTTATGTCCGAAACCGGCTGTGCGTTAAATAACACCGTAGATATCATATGCTCCTTTTTAGAGGAAGGAGAATGTTGCAGCCTTTGCCGGCGCATGTTCAACAGTATTCTTAAGCTGCTGGAGCCGGTCAGGAAGGGGGAGGCCCCCCGGGAACCGGACATTATTGAGACCATCGGCCTTCTGGCCGGTGACGTAATGAATTCCTGCAACTGCGACCGGGGCAGGCCCGTGGCCGAAAATGTCATCTCCATTTTGCGTGACAACATGGGGGATTTTTTAGCCCACATAGAAAAAAGACTATGCCCAGCCTCCCGGTGTCCTCAGCTGGTGATTGCCCCCTGCCAGGCGGCCTGCCCGGCGGGCATAGATGTACCCAATTACGTGGCTCTGGTGGGAGAGGGCCGTTATGAAGAGGCCCTGGAACTGATCAGGGAAGATGTTCCCTTGCCCGGCGTCCTGGGACGGGTTTGTGAGCGCCCTTGCGAAAAGGAATGCAGAAGAAGCCTAGTGGACAAGCCCATTGCCATATGCGCCCTGAAAAGATTTGCCTACGACAAGGTGGATATGACCGGCGGAAACCCCCCCTCCCCGCCGGAAAAAGAACATAAAGAAAAGATCGCCATAGTGGGCTCCGGGCCCGCGGGACTTTCGGCAGCGTTTCTGCTGGCCAGAAAAGGCTATGGGGTGACCATATTTGAAGCCATGTCCGAGCCGGGAGGCATGCTGACCTACGGTATCCCCCCATACAGGCTCCCACGGAAAGTAATCCGGGACGAAATCGGCTATATAAAAGATCTGGGCGTGGAAATAAAGCTCAACACACCCATTTCCGGCAACTACGACATAGATGCGCTGAAAAAAGAGGGATATGCCGCAGTTTTTTTAAGCTCCGGGGCCTGGGAGGGCTCCAGGCCCAAAATCCCCGACCTGGACAAGTTCAAAGGTGTATACGACGGAGTAAGCTTCCTCAGAACAGTTAACAAGTTCCTGCTGAATGAAGCGGAAACCGAAAAGATCGACTTGAACGGCAAAAAAGTGGCGGTGGTGGGGGGCGGAAACGTAGCCATTGATGCGGCAAGGGTATCCCTTCGCCTGGGAGCGGATAAAGTCAGCATTTTATACCGCCGCACCCGGGAGGAAATGCCGGCCCTGCGGGAAGAAGTCGAGGACGCCGAAAGAGAAGGGGTTGAGCTCAATTATCTGGTTTCCCCCATCAATGTGGGAGGAGAAGGTGGCAAGGTACAGCACATCCACTGCATCCGCAACGAACCCAGCCATCCGGATCGGAGCGGACGCCTCCGGCCCGTACCGGTGGAGAACTCGGAATTCAAAATACACACCGATGTGATCATATTCGCCACCGGCCAGCAGCCCCTTCTCACTTACATTAAAGGAAAGCTGTTCATCACCCTGGTGGACGCAGCCCAAAAACGGATTATGGTCAAGAACCCCCTGACTATGGAAACTTCACAGCCCGGTGTCTTTTCCGGCGGGGACACGGTGACCGGGCCGGCCACCGTAATCATGGCCATCGCCGCCGGAAAGCGTGCCGCCGCCGGCATCGACGCTTACTTGAGGGGCAAAATACTGCTGGTTGACGTTAATAAGGAAAAAAGAAGGAGCAAAACCATTATTCCGGTGACCAGCTCGGAAAAAGCACAACCCAGCCTGGTGGATTATCACCGGCTTTACCTGCCGGAAAAAAAGAACACCTTTGATGAAATAACCCGGACCATCAGCGAGGAAGCCGCCGCAGCGGAGGCCCGCCGGTGCCTGCGCTGCGACATCTGTATCTCCTGCGGCCGATGCGTGGACAACTGCCGTACTCGCCTCAAGGTGAACGCCATCCGGCTGGGTTATGTCGAAGGCGAAAAAGGGGCGGACTTCAAGCAGTCGGAAGAAAACTGCATAGGCTGCGGCACCTGTTATGTCAACTGCCCCACCGGGGCCATAACCATGGAAGACGGGGAAAAATACCGTGAAATGCGCATGTGCGGCACACTGATGAGCCGGCTGGAAATGGTGGAGTGCCGGGTATGCGGGCAGACCTTCGCCACGGTAAAGCACCTTGACCTCATAAACACCAACATCAGGGGACGCTTCGGGCAGGGGCACCGTAAAATAATCTGCCCCGAATGCACACCCAGGGCGCTGTCTGAAAGCACCCACAGCATCAAAACCTAGGAAGGATAATCAGGTTATCCACCTGGTCAGTTTGTCCGGGTTCAGGATCATGATTCCCCGCCCCTCGTAGTCAATACCTTTCTCCATCTTGAATGTGTTAAGGAGGGATGTTACTGTCTGTCTGGAGGTGCCTACCATATTGGCCAATTCCTCATGGGTAAGTTGAAGGTTTATCTTTACACCTCTTTTGTATTCCTCCCCGCATCGTTCCCCCATCTTCAAAAGCATCATTGCCAGCCTGCCGGGGGCCTGCCAACACATCATCTCGTGGATGATGGCCTCGGCTTCCCTCATCCTGGCCCCCAGAAACTTCGCCACTTTTAACGCCAGGACAGGATGCCTGGAAAGAAGCTCTTCGAACTTGTTTTTTCTGATAATGACCAGACTTACATTACTTATCGCCCCGGCAAAGCAGGTCCTTTCCCCGCCCCAAAGGGTTTCCGCGAGCCCCATGATCTCCCCCGGACTTCTTATGCTGCCCACCGTTGCCCGGCGGCCGTCCAAAGATAGCCTGTATATTTTAACCCAACCGCTTTCAATAAGAAAAACCCTGTCCGCAATATCCCCCGCAGCGAAAATAACGTGGTTTTTGGGATAATGCACCGTCGAACCGGCTTCCCTTAAAATAATTTTTTCGACTTCGTCCAAAGTCGGGTACTCGATGCTGGCAATGGTCATGGGCCGCTCCTTAGATTAACATATAATTTAGCGGTAAGGCTTTATCCTCTCTTTCAGCTCATAAAAAAGATTGTTGAATATTTCCTTTACGGAGAGTATTTCCTTTATTTGGTACACATTCTGACCCACAAAAACCACTCCCTCGTCCACCTCACCCGTCCTGGATTTTTCCAGTGCGCTCAAAATGCAATACTGCCCGCTGCACTGCTTCAAACAAGCGTCGCACTCCTGGGGGGCGGGTGCCTCGCCTGAAAGAAGCCTGGACACAAAAGTATTTTTCAGCGCTCTGCCGGGCATGCCCACCGGGCTCGGTATGACAGTGACATCCTCGGGCCTTGCTCCGAGATACATTTTCTTGAATGATTCTGAAACACTGCATTCCTTGCTGAGAACAAATCTGGTGGCCATCTGGACTCCATCGGCCCCCAACTTCAATGCCTTGGCGATGCCCTCCCCGTTGACTATCCCGCCGGCCGCAAGCAGGGGGATCCTGACCGCCTCCCTTATGGCGGGAAGTATTTCAAACAGCGGCCTGTCGGTGCCAAGGTGCCCGCCGGCTTCGGCGCCCTCCACCACCACCGCCGCCGCCCCGAATTTCTCCGCCAAGGCAGCCAGCCTGGCCGATGAAACTATGGAGACAATGGGTACCCCGGCCTCCTTGCCCCATTTGAATACGTCCCGGGAGAAGCCGGCGCCGGTAAATATAGTGTCCACTTTTTCCTCTATGGCGGCTTTTACCATATCGGCAAATTCCCTGATGGCAAACATTATGTTCACACCCACTATGCCACTGGTAAGCTTTTTGGACTCCCTTATCTCCATGCGCATTTCTTCCAGATCCATGCCGGTGGCCCCGATGACCCCGATACCGCCGGCCTCCGCCACCGCCGCCGCCAGTGAGGACGTTGAAATCCTCACGGCCATCCCTCCCTGTATGATGGGATATGTGGGTGTCAAATCCCCTATTGAAAGTTTTGGGAGCTTCAACAAAGGAACCGCCTCCATCTTTCAGCCATAAAATGCCTTTTCTTTCTACAGTTATAAAATATAAATTGTGCATTTTTATTATTACCTTTGCCGACAATTAATAAAAACAGTCTCATCAGGCCAATAATCTTCAAGTTCAACGGTCTTAACTTTTATTCCACATCAACCGGTCAGTTCCTGTATGTTATAAAGGTATTTCAAAAAAAATGAAGAATAATATAATAAAAATTTTCAAAGGTGAAAAAATGGCCAAGGAAATTATTATAAAGCCCCGGCTGTGCCTCGGCTGCTCCACCTGCTCCCTGGCATGCTCCTTGCGCCACATGGGCGCATTCAGGCCCTCCATGGCGCACGTAAGACTACAAAAAAAAGATTTCGAGGGAGTCTTCGATATAACCTTTTCCTCCTCCTGCCGTGGATGCGGATCGTGCGCCCGTTCGTGCCCCTCGGGAGCACTGAAGGAGATTGACTTGTAGGATTTTCGTGATGGATATCGGGGAGGTGCAAGCCGGGGCGGCCGTGTCACAAACCGGCCCGAAGGCAGTTTATGGAATACTGGGGTTATGCCGGCGGCATTCTGGAAGTTGATTTGACCAGCGGCAGCATCCGGCGGGAGAATCTGACAGAAGAACTGATACGGAACTACCTCGGCGGGCTGGGCTTTAACGCCAGCTTGTTGTACCGGGAAATAAAAGCCGGCACCGATCCCCTGGGACCCGGCAACATTCTGATGTTCAGCACCGGCCCCCTGGTGGGCACCAGTGTCCCCACAGCCTGCAGAACCGAAGCCTCGGCCCTGTCCCCGGCCACCGGCCTGTTCGGCACCGCCAATTCCGGCAATTACTGGGGCGGAGAGCTAAAATACGCCGGGTACGACTCTTTGATAATCAGGGGCAAGTCCCGGAGCCCGGTTTACATAATGATAAATGATGGCGGAGTACGCATACTTGACGCAAAACACCTCTGGGGAAAGGACGCCTGGGACACCATCGGGGCGATTCGGGAAAGACACGGAGACCCTGAGATTCAGGCGGCGGCAATAGGCCCGGCAGGAGAAAACAAGGTCCGCTATGCCAGCATCGAAAACGGTCCCTATGACGCATGGGCCCGTACCGGCCTGGGGGCGGTAATGGGCGGCAAAAACCTGAAGGCCGTTGCGGTCAGGGGGACCGGGCCGGTACGGGTGGCCAGCCCGAAAGATTATAACGGGGCGCTGGAAGACACCCGCAGGGCCATTTACGGTTCCCCTTTCTACGAGGCTTTCAAAAAATTCGGCACCATGCTGGCCAGTATACCCTACTACGAGTTCGACAGTCTTCCGGGACGAAACTTTCAGACGGGAAGGCCGGAAAACTGGATGGAAACCAGAAGTCGCAAACGGCTTGCGGAATTGAGCGAGCGCGGTGTTTCCTGCCAGGCCTGCCCCATCGCCTGCGCCCACTGGGTGAAGGTTAGAGAGGGCCCCTATGCAGGACTGGAGATAAAGGATATGGAAGTCACGCCGGTGATAGGTTTCGGAGCCGGCTGCGACATTCAGGGACTGCCGGCCATTGCGGCCCTCTGCGGTTCATGCCAGCGTCTCGGACTGGATATGGTCTCCGCCGCCGCCTGTGTGGCCTTTGCCATGGAAATGTATCAGAGAGGCATAATCACAAAAAAACATCTGGGTTTTGAACTGACTTGGGGAGACGAGGAGGGCACTTTCAAACTGCTGGAGATGATCGCCAACCGGCGGGGCATCGGAGACGTGCTGGCCGAAGGAACAGCCAGGGCCTCGGCCTGTTTTCCCGGAGCCGGGGATCTCGCCGCACATGTCAAAGGACTGGAATTCTTTCTGGCCGACCCCAGGGGGAGGTGGTCTACCTGGACCTTCGGCTATCTGACCAATATCCGGGGCGGTGACCACCTGCGTACCAGGAACCCTGTGGAAAACCTAAGGCACAATGAAAACCCCGTTCCGTACCGCACGGAAAAGTTTGACTTTCCGGACCCTGTATACAGCCGCCTAGACATGCCGGAGCACCTGAAAAAGGCTGCCTTCGACCCGGTCACCAGGGATGTTTCCATACCCGTCATGTCCAAATGGTCGGAAGATTTGATTTCCATATACAATGCCCTGGGCATGTGCATCAGGCCCCCTGTTCTTCACACCGTGGGACCCTCCCTCTTCTCAAGGCTGCTGGAGGCCCTTACGGGCTTAAACATCACTGCCGGGGACCTGTCCAGGGCGGGGGAGCGCATTTGGAACACCATCAAGCTGTTCAATATAAAACACGGGGAGAAGCCGGAACAGTCGGACTACCCGCCCAGATTCTACCGTGAGAGAAAACCGCTGGATCCGGGGGAGGTTAAATCCGTCCTGCAGGAATACTACCGGATAAGAGGCTGGGATCCTGTCACCGGTGTTCCCACACAGGAAAAATTAGAGGAACTGGGGGGCTTTTGAAAAAGTCCGCCTAGACTTCTTCGGCCTTGACGATAAAATAGTTTTGTTCAAGGGTGGTGTCGGCTATCTTCATAAAACTTTCCTCGGGATTCCATGTCAGCTGTATACGTATGCCGTCAAAGTAGTCCACCCTTTCGATTTCGCCACTGGCAACCCTCCTGCCCGCTGGTGTCTGATGGGTAAAAACCAACTGAAACTTTTCGTTCCGCACAAGTTTAAAAAAGGAGTCGCCCACCGTCTTTTCTATAATAACCACTTCGGGTACGGATTTATCCAGCAGTTTTTTGTTTTTGGTATACCAGTCCAGAGTTCCAGCCTTGACATTTATTTCATCTATCATGTCGTCTTTTCTAACAGCCACCATTGCACACCCCTCTGGCATGTTATACTTAATATGAGTAATTCCGCGTACTCAGATTTAATCCTGCTAAAACAGCCATAAAATATGAAAAGTTTGTGCCGAAAAATACAAATTCTGCGCAATCTCTCATTGTTAAAAGGTGAAGCGGCCGTAAATCTCTAACATTATATGCAAAGGTGTGATTGGATGGGTCAGAAAAAAATCGCCGTCATCGGGGGCCCCGGAACGGGAAAAACCACCCTGGTCAAGCAGCTGGATGTGGAATACAGCCTGGCCGGCTATATCTCAGACGTGTGTCTCGAGTTCGCCCGGTCCTACATAGTCAATTACGGTGTTCCCAGTAGCATTTTCGAACAGTTCCTCCTCTACGAGGGCCAGAAGCAGAGGGAAGCGGAATTTAAACACTGCGAGATTCTTTTTTGCGACAACGCCACTATCCTAAATTATGTCTACGGGCTTTTAACCTGTGATTACAAAAACCCCAAAGAGGTATACAGCCTGATGAAGCTGTACCAGTGGGCCATGCAGGATCTCCCGGGCTACCGGATATTTTACGTCCCCAGAGAATTCTCCCTGACCAAGGACGGTGTTCGCTATCAAGACGAAGAATTTGCCGTGATGGTGGATAAAAAGATTAAGAATTTCCTGGACATAATGAATGTGCCTTACACGGTGGTACAGGGCGACATACAGGCCAGGGTGTCCAGAGTTAAAGAGATAATAGGGTTTGAGTGTCGCAGATGATCATTTTAAAGCCCCATGACTGCCCGCCGACGACAATACCCGGGTGCTGAACCCGGGTATTCGAGTTTTGACTGCTTTATTGTTATTTTGCCGCAACTCCGGCCTTGCCTGACCAGAGGGACATTCTTCCCGCAATATTCCGCCCCATATCGTCAAAAATGGTATAGACAACAGGTATCAGAACCAACGTCACCATGGTGGAAAAAGTCAGCCCGAAGGCCACCACCACCGCCAGCGGGGCCTGTCCCTCCGATCCCTCGCCGCTGCCGAAGGCAAGGGGCAACAGGGCCAACACCGTGGAAAGGGTGGTCATCAATATCGGGCGAAGCCTCACCGGGCCGGCCTCACGCAGGGCTTCATCACGGCCAAGGCCCCGCTTTCTGAGTGTGTTGACGTAATCCACCAACACTATGGCGTTGTTGACCACGATACCCACCAGCATGACATAACCGATCAGCGCCGGCACGCTCAAGTGGTGACCAGTCACCAATAGTCCCAAAGCCACTCCAATAATGGTGGGCGGGACGGAAAACATTATTACAAAAGGATAAAATAGCGATTCAAATTGGGCCGCCATTACCATGTATACCAGCACGATGGCCAATATAACGGCCAAGCCCATGTCCCCGAAGGACTCCACCATGTCCTTGGCCTGCCCGCCCAACTCCATGGAATACCCCGCCGGAAGTTTTATGGCGTCCAGCTTTTTTTGAATATCACTGTTCACACTGCCAAGATCACGCCCCACCAGTTCCGTGGTCACTTCCACCAGTCTGGCCTGATTATATCTGGTGATGCTGATGGGGGCATCCTTAATCTCTATGGAGGCCACATCCCGCAGCGCCACCCTGGCCCCGGAGGCAGAGTTGATCATGGTGTTGGCCAGATTATTGATGTTAAGCCGGTAATCCTCCGGGTACAACAGCCTTACATTTATTTCATCCCTGCCGGTTTTCACCCTGGTGACCACCTGACCGTCAAAGGCGGTCCTCACCGCGCCAAGAGCCTGTCCCACGGTCACTCCGTACTGTCCCGCCCTCTGGCGATCAATCACCACTTGCAGCTCCGGCCGCGCGTCCTCAAGACTGCTGGTGACATTGCGGGTGCCCGGAACAGTCCTGACCTCCTTGGCCACCAAATTCCCCAGTTCTTTCAGTACCAGCAGGTCGTCCCCCCTGATCCTGACACTGATGGGGGCCCCCCCGCCGTGAGTGTTGCCGTCGCCCGACTCCTGAACGGTGAACTTGGCGCCGGGAACCCGGTTTAGCTGATCCCTGAGCTCTTCCACCACCTGTATGGTGGAAACATCCCTTTCCGCCAAGGGCTTTAGCTTGATCTGAACATTGGCCAGATTGGGCGTGCCGCCGCCCATTATAGCAAAATACCCGCCACTGCCCACACTGGAAAAGATCGTGTCTGTGGCCGGAATGGAGGAGGCTATTTCCTCCACCCTGCCCACAATTCTGCCGGTTTCCGCCAGTTGGGAGCCCGACGGGGCTTCCACGGTCACCGTTATTTGCCCCTGGTCCATCCGGGGCACAAACTCCGTGCCCACCACTGCAAACAACAGAACACAGGAGCCCGCGAAAAGTCCGGCGGAGGTAAGCACCACCGTTTTACGGTGTCCCAGGGACCAGTTCAGCAGCCTGGAGTACTTGCCGGTGAAGCCCATATAATATTTCCCGAACTTCTCCGCCGGCATGTGCAGTGTGTTCAGAAGACGGCCGCGGCCCCGAAGATCCCCGGTGACTGCATCATAGTCTGCAATGTTGACCTTCATCATCCTGGTGGTAATCATAGGCACCAGGGTCAGGGCAGCAAAAAGAGCGGCCAAATGGGAGAAGCTTACCGTCAGGGCCATGGGTCCGAAGAGTATACCGGCCAGTCCCTGCACAAACACTATGGGCATAAAAACCACCACCTGGGTGGCCGCCGAAGCCGTCACCGCGTTGCCCACCTCGGCGGTTCCCAGTCTGGCCGCCTCGATTATACCATGGCCGTTCTGCCTGTACCGGTATATACTTTCCAGCACCACCACCGAAAAGTCCACCAGGGAGCCCAGTCCCAGGGCCAGGCCTCCCAAAGACAGCATATTTATGGTCTGCCCCCCGAAATACATCATGCTGAAGGTGGCAATTACTGAAATGGGAATTACCAGCGCCACCACGACGGTACTGCGAAAGCTCCTGAGAAACAGATAGAGAACCACCACCGCCAGCAGCCCGCCCAGCACGGCGTGCTCCACTACATTGTATATCGAATTCTTGATGAACCTGGAGGAATCCATGATGGTATCCAGTTTTGCGCCCTGGGGAAGTTCCGGCTGAATGGCGGCCACGGCCTTCTGCACCCGGTTGGCCACCTGAACGGTGTTGCTTCCGGTTTCCTTCATTACCATTAGGCCTACTGAAGGCTTTCCGTTCACGTAGCTTATCTGGGTGGTCTTTTTAAAGTCGCTCTTAATTTCCGCCAGGTCCCCCAGGCGCACCGCACCGCCGCCGGGCAAGCCCACCGTTATATTTTCCAGATCGCCGGCCTTCTTATAGTCCCCAATGATTCTTATGTCCAGTTCACTGGATCCCCTGACCGTGCTGCCAGCCGTTCCCGAAAGGTTTTCGGAACCAACGGCCTGGGCCACCTGTCCCGCTGTCAGACCGTACGCCTGTAGTCTGGAGTGGTTGAGCACCACCTTTATTTCCTTTTCCCGGCCCCCCGTCACATAGACCGATGCCACTCCCTCAAGCCTTTCCAGCCTCGGCTGGACCACGTCCTTGGCAATCCTTTTCATTTCCGACAGGTCTGATCCCGAAAGGGTGAAGGACATAATAGGCATACTGTTTGGGTCCATTTTATATATTCTGGGGGTTTTCACATCGGAGGGCAGAAAGCCCCTGACCATGTCCACCTTATCCCTTATGTCCAGGGCCGCCTGATCCATATCAGATCCCCAGTTGAGCCTGATGCCTATCCTGGAAACACCCGGCTCCGACCAGGAGAAAATCTCCTGTACATTGCCCGCCGTGGAGAGAACCGATTCCAGCGGCCTGGTGACCAGATTTTCCACCTCCGCCGGAGAAGCCCCCTCGTAGTCTGCGGTAACCAATACAAAGGGCAAATTCATGTCCGGATAAAGGTCCACCCTGAGCCTGGGCAGGGATACCATCCCCACCAACACCAGCGCCAAAATCAACATGGTTATGGCCACCGGGCGGTCAACCGAAAAATTGACAATCCTCACCTGCCCTCACCCCCCCGGCCGGAGTTTTCCTTCACCGTTCCCTCCACCCTCACTTTCATCCCGTCAACCAGCAGATGATTACCCCGCACAACCACTGTCTCTCCCTGCCGGACACCGGAAAGCACCTGGGTGTATCCCCCTCCGGTGATGCCGGTGGTCACCTTCCGGTGCAGGGCCACGCCGTCTTCCACCACGAACAGCCCGGGACCGCTGTCTTCCTCCAGCAGCGCATCCGAAGGAACCACCAGGGCGCTTTCCACTTGCTTTACCCTGAAGATCAGGTCGGCCACCATGCCGGGCATCACTTCCCGGCTGTTTTCAACCAGCTTGATCTCTGCGGCGAAGGCCCTGGTCACCGGGTCAGCCAGGGGCGCTATGGTATTTACCGTTCCTTTAAAAATTTTTGCCGCTGCGGGCACAAAAACCTCCACCTGCTGGTTTAGCCCCACCTTAACGACCAAGTTTTCGGGCAAATGCACTTTCACCAGCAGCGGGTCATCCTGAATCAATATAAAAACAGGAGATTGCTGTGAAACCATTTCCCCAGTCTCCACCATGCGCCTGGCCACCACTCCGGGAAAGGGCGCCTTTATCTCAGTGTTTATGTAGTCGGTGCGGGCCTTTTCCAGCATTGCCCGGCACTGGGCTATCTGGGCCCGGTTTGCCTTGTATCCGCTTTCAGCCGCCGCCAGCTGACTTTTGGCGGTCTCCAGCTGGCTTTTGGACACCGCCCCCTGCCTGAAAAGCTCCTCCATGCGCTGGTAATTAATCACCGCGTTTTCGTAGCCGCTCTCCATCTGTATAGAGTTGGCCTCGGCCATGGCCAGATTGGCCTCGGCCTGCTTCAGGGCGGATAAATAGTCGGCTTGATCAATGGTAAGCATTATCTGACCATGCTCCACCCTCTGGCCGACGCTGACATTAACAGAACTCACCCTGCCCATAACCCTGGGGGCCAGCTTCGCCTCGGCAAAGGGAACCACCGTGCCGGCCAATCTTAACTCTTCACCGAAGGGCCGGCTTATCACGCTGGCCGCCTCCACCGGCTGCAGCCTTTCCTGAAACGCCCCGCTGTCAATTTTTTTATTATTAAAACGTATGGCCACCAGCAGCGCGAATATTAACAACAATGCCAGCGCCATCACAGGTCTGACCCATTTTTTTCCTTTGGATGTTTTATTATCCACCGGCATTCTCCCCATCTTAAATGTTTAACCTGCTAAATTGTTAGCTGTGCTAAATTTAACCCTTTTACATAATGATGTCAACAGAATATTTGCACGAGAACAAATTCGCCCTTCGGGCGACTGGAATCCAGAATCCAGGAGTCAGAATCCAGAATAAAAGGAACCTTATTTAATTTATCCACAAAACCTGTGAAAGCACAATTTCCTAATACATTAAAAAAAGCCGTCATATGACGGCCTTCACTGCAAATCCGGAAGTTTTACCAGGGAGGCGACTTTTCCATAGCCTCGGCCAGTTTTTTATAGGTCAGGTCCAACCCCTCTGAAATCACCCTGACGTCTCCGATCACCGGCATAAAGTTGGTGTCCCCTCCCCAGCGGGGGACAATATGTATGTGAAAGTGGCCGGGCACTCCAGCGCCGGCTATTTTCCCCAAATTCACCCCGATGTTGAAACCTTCGGGATTGAATGTTGATCTCAGAAGACCCGTCATTTTCTGGGTGACCAGCCCCAGTTCCAGTAATTCACCCTTTTCCAGATCGGTGATGTCACCTGCGTGCCTCTTCGGCGCTATCAGGAGGTGCCCGTTGTTATAAGGGTAGAGGTTAAGCATCACAAAGGTTTTATCCCCCCGGTACAAAACATGGTTCTCCATGTCCCGATTCGACTCCAGTTTTTCGCAAAATATACAGTTTGACCCATGATCCTTGCCGATGTATACAGTTCTCCACGGGGCCCATATCCTCTCCATATGCATACTATCTCCTTCGGTGTTTTATTCTTTCCCCATGCTGCGGACAACGTCAACGATTGTGCCCATGGTCGCCACAGAGGACACTGGGCGGGCTGTTTTCAAGGTAGATTCTGGGCACCCTGGCCCCCACCAGGCAGACCACCTCGTAATTAATGGTCCCCATCCACCCGGCCACTTCCTCCACGGGCAGCGTCACATCCCCCTGCCTCCCGAAAAGTATTACCTCGTCCCCGGGAGCGACACCCGGAACGTCCCCCACATCAATCATGCACTGATCCATGCAAACCCTGCCCGCCACCGGAGCCCGCCTGCCCCTGACCAAAACCTCGCCCTTAGAGGACAGCCGCCTGGAGTACCCGTCGGCATATCCCACGGGAATGGTGGCGATGACAGTGTCCCTTTCGGTGATGTAAGTGCACCCGTAGCTTACCGGATACCCGGGTGGAACTCCTTTCACCTGAATTATCCTGGTCTTGAGGGACATGACGGGTTTCAGCCCTATTTTCCGCCTTTCCACCTCCCCGGAGGGATAAAGACCGTACAGCATAATCCCGGCTCTGACAAGATTCAGGTGGGTTTCCGGCAAATCAATAATGGCGGCGCTGTTGGCGCAGTGCCGTAGCGGAAATTCCAGTCCCTCCCCCTTGAGGCCGTTCAATAATTTTACAAAACTATCCCACTGACGCCGGGCAAATGATTTGTCGGCGCTGTCGGCGGTGGCAAAATGGCTGAATATCCCCACCGCATAAAGATGCTTCAGGCCGGCCACGGCCTTTACATCCTCCACCGCCGTGCCGGCTCCAGCCAGAATCCCTATTCTCCCCATGCCGGTGTCAATTTTGATGTGGACCGGAATCCTCACACCGAGCCCGGCGGCCCTGTCGTTCACCATCCGTGCGTACTCGACGCTGTAAACCGTCTGTTCCAGACCATATTCGGCAACGTCCCGGATCATGCCGGCCGGTGTGTACCCGAGAATCAAAATGGGCGCCGCAATACCCGCCCTGCGAAGCTCCACCCCCTCTGCGGCCCTGGCCACGGCAAGCCGGGCGGCCCCGCCGACCAGGGCCGCCTTCGACACCTCGATGGCGCCGTGTCCGTATGCGTTGGCCTTGACCACGGCCATCACTTCCGCCCGGGGGCATGACTGTCTGCGAATTTCCCTTATGTTATGAGCAAGGGCGCCGAGATCCACCTCCGCCCAAACCGGCAGGTCCATCATGGCAACCTCCATACAATATTCGGTTCCTGACCTTGAATCAGTTTGGTCACTCCCGGCAGGGCCGTCAGAATGTCACCGGCGACAAGGCCCATCATGCCCTTTTCCCTTGCCGCCGCGTCTCCCGCCGCCCCGTGCAGATAGGCCCCCGCTGCGGCTGCTTCAGCCGGATCCATCCCCTGGGCCAACAGCCCGGCAACTATCCCCGTCAACACATCCCCGCTGCCTCCGGTGGCCATGCCCGGATTCCCGGTGGTATTAATGTAGGTCGTTCCATCCGGGGAAGCCACAATGGTTTTGGCGCCCTTTAAAACCAGCACCGCCCCCCAGGCCGAAGCCCAACGCCGGGCCTGCTGCAGCCTGTCCTGCTGCACCGCTTCGGTGGACATACCGGCCAGGCGGGACATTTCCCCGGGGTGCGGGGTAATTACCAGCGGCTTTCTTGCCTTGCTCAGCAGGTCCGTATGCCCCACAAAGGCGTTCAGTCCGTCGGCATCCAGAACAACGGGCCTGTTTGACCGGGCAACAATCGCCCGGACCAGTTCGGTGGTTTCCGGGTTCGTAGACAGCCCCGGCCCAATGGCCAGAACCTCAGCCCTCTCCAGCATATCGCCGATGACCGGCAGGGCCTCCTTTGCCGGCGTCCCCTCCAGTGTCTGGGGAACGGTCACCACCATTACCTCGGTAAGCTTTGACGCCACCGGATTATATATCCCCTCGGGAACCGCCAGTGTCACCAGACCGGCGCCGGCCCGGATCACAGCCTCCGCAGTCAGACAGGCCGCCCCGGCCATCCCCAGGGATCCGCCCACAACCAGCACCCGGCCGTAATCACCCTTGTGGGAGGAAGTGGTTCTGAAGGGAAGCCAGCCCCTGACCATGTTTTCATCAATCATGTTACATTTTATTTGATTGTCTTTCAAAAGGGAGGCGGGCAGGGAAATATCCGCCACCATCAACTCTCCGGCGCAACTTGCCCCGGGCTCCAGCAAAAGCCCCACCTTGGGCAGGCCAAAGGTCACCGTCAGGCCGGCCATGATGCAGGGGCCGTTGACCCTGCCGGTGTCGGCCTCCAGTCCCGACGGTATGTCCACCGATATAACCGGCCTGTCACAAGCATTAACGGCATCGATAACACGCCCGGCGTAATCTTTTACCACACCCTTGAAACCGGTTCCATAGATGGCGTCGACAACAATATCGGTCTTTGCCAAGAACAACCTCACTGCGTTGATATCGTCCATCCGGGTCACGCTATATACTTTTTGCCCCATCCTTTTCCATATCTCCAGATTCAGGGCGGCATCCCCGGCGATTTTCTCAGAGTTCCCCAACATCAGCACCTTCACGTCGGCCCCCATATTGAACAGGTGCCTGGCGGCCACCAGCCCGTCTCCCCCGTTGTTTCCCCTTCCGGCGAATATGGTGACCGTCCTGCCCTGCACAAAAGGCAGTTTTTCCAGCACGGCCCTCACCACCTGAATGCCGGCGTTTTCCATCAACACCACGCCCGGTATTTTAAAGTCTGTCATGGCCTTCCGGTCAATATCCCTCATTTCCTGGGCGGTCACAACCTTCACGGCGACACATCTCCTTTTAAAGCCATGCATAGTTACATATGTTCTATCCGTCCGAACAATTCCTGCAGCACTCTCCCAGGGCTATGGCGAAGGCAATCGCCCTCCCTTTGTCATGGCTGACACTAATCAGCACCCGGTCGATTCCCGCCCTGCCGGCCAACTCCCGGGCCCTGCCGTGCATCAATATCTCAGGCGGGCACTTTCCCCTGCGGACCACCTCCACGTCCTTCCAGCCCAATCCGCCGAGGCCGGACCCCAAAGCCTTGAACACCGCCTCCTTGGCGGCAAACCTGGCCGCCAGGCATGGAAAAGGGTCATCCCTTTCCATGCAAAAATTCAATTCACCCTTTGTGAACACCCTCTCCACAAACTTGCGGCCCCTTTTCCAGGCCACCTTTTTAATGCGATCTATCTCAATGATATCAGTCCCCACACCTCTTACCCGCATACCACCCTCCGGTAAAATAATTTCAGCTCACCGCCTATACAAAATTCTCCATATAAAATAAAAAACCTGCTGCGGCAGGTCCGGCACATTACCGGGATTATCGAAAATCAATCCTAATTATAAAGCGCTTTCGGCCGAAAACTGTCCGGTGAGCTTAAAATTCACCCATTCCCTGAACGGAACCCCCGAACCGGCGAAAAAATCACTTTCCGCCGCCTTCTCACGGTCCTTTTGCTTTAGAAAATCCCTTACCGCCCCCAGTATAATCTCATACTGCTTATTTTCCACCAGATTCTCTTCCATCAGAAGAACCCTCAAGGCCAGGTTCTCCTCTTCCAGCCTTTTGACCCTGCTGAAGATCTCTATGAACATGAGCCTGGATATATCTCCATCAATACCCCGATCAACGTCGCCCAACATGGCCCAGATTTTTAAGTCACTAGTCATTTCCCAGACCGAATGCAAATTGGACACCCCTGCTTATTTTTAATTATTTTGGACAGAATCCCCATTTTTTATGCATAGAGCCGGCAATTAATAGTCAAAAGCCCAAAATTCTCCTTAGTTTCTTTGCCTGGGCCCGGCTCACCGGCACTTCGCTGTTTTCTTTGTCTTCCACCACCAGGTTGTATGTGCCGTTAAAAAATGGCACGATCTCCTTTACCTTGTGCAGGTTCACCAGATAGCACCGGTGAGTCCTGAAAAACATCGAAGGACTGAGTCTGGCTTCCAGTTCCTTTAGGGTGAATCTGGTGAATAACTTCTCCGAGTGCGTCTTGATATAGATATAATCCTGCTCTGTGAAGGCATAAAAAATATCCGACTCGGCCACCAGAACAGTTTTCCCCTGTTTTTCCGCCGGTATGCGGTCGATCTTCATCTGTCCCTGCTGGGGAGGCCCGGGTCGGGACTCAACTTCCGGCACGTCGGAACCCGGCGCGGGGGGTTCGGCGGAAGACACCTCCTGGGTGATTTTTACCACCTTGTCCACGGCCTTTTTCAGCCTGCCCGGTTCCACAGGCTTCAACAAATAGTCCACTGCGTTCACCTCAAAGGCCTGAACTGCATACTCATCAAAGGCGGTGACAAAAATAATGTGCGGCTGCCTGGGAAGTTCGTTGATGGCCATCCCCAGTTCAAGGCCGGACATACCCGGCATGGATATATCCAAAAACAGCACCTGGTAATCCAAGGCCCTGATCAGCGCCAAAGCTTCCTGGGCGTTGGTGGCCTCCCCCACAATCTCAATATTGTCAAAGTTGCTCAATGCATACCTCAATTCCTGCCTCGCCGGATATTCGTCATCGACTATCAGTGCCTTGAGCTTCATACGATTCCCTCCTCTTTGGCTGGTTTGCATATCAGAGGTATCCTGACGAAAACTGAAGTCCCTTCGCCGGGGGCGCTTTCGATCCGGAGGCCGTATTCCTCTCCAAAAAGCCCCTTCAGCCTCTCGTGCACGTTGAAAAGCCCCACCCCGTTGCCTGAACCGTAGCCCAATCTCAGAATGTCCGGCCTTCTCTCCGGAGGTATGCCCACACCGTTGTCCTTTATTTCAAAAATAATCTCCTCCTCCTCTTCCAAAAAAGCCCTGATCCACACGGTACCCTGTCCCTGCTTGGGTAAGATGCCGTGTTTTATGGCGTTTTCCACCAGCGGCTGGATGGTGAGGACCGGCACCTGATAGTCGAAGAGGGTTTCGTCAATGTCCCGGATAATCTTGAGTTTATCCCGGAAGCGCGCTTTTTCAAGTATCAGGTAAGTGTTCAGATACTCGATCTCATCTTTGATGGAATTGAAATGTCCATGCCTCTTCAATGCGTACCTGAAAAAAGAAGCCAGGCGGATCAGAAGCCTGCGGGCGGTTTCAGGGTTGGTGCGGCTGAACATGATGATGGTATTCAGCGTATTGAAAAGAAAGTGAGGGTTGATCTGGGCCTGCAGAGCATCCAGTTCCGCCTTGGTGACCAGCTGCGCCTGCCGGTCCAGCTCCGCCAGCTCCATTTGCAGTCCCAATATTTGAGCGACACCTTCGGCCAGCTTTACATCGGCGGGCCGCACATCCCCCTGCTTCACCTGATACAACTTAACCGTGCCGGCCACCTCCCCCTTGCATTTCAGCGGTGCAATCACGGCCGATTCCAGAGGACAGTCCTCCACCGGGCAGATTAAGCCGTAGCGGTTCTTTACCACCATCAGCTCACCGGTGCTGACAACAGTTCTGGTGGCGTCGGTCATTATCGGGCCGCCGGGCTTGTGGTGATCGGATCCGACCCCGATGTAGGCCAGCACCTTTTCCCGGTCGGTTATGGCCACCGCCGCCACATCGGCTATGGCATTTATAATTTCAACGGTTTTGGAGGCGGTATCCTCGTTCAACCCCCGGCGCAAATACGGCAGCGTCTCGCTGGCAATACGAAGGGCGGGGTCCAGGGGGTGGTCCTCCAGTACGCACATCTTTCCGCCCTTTTGCAAGTAGCTGATCAGGTGCAGCGTGGTGGTGGCGCCGGTAATCAGCAATACCAAGCACGCCACCCAACCGGGCACGCCCGGGACAAAAACCAGGGTGAAGGCCGCCAGGTTCAGTGGAAGCCACCTGATTACGGTTTCCTTAATTATATACCCGTCCACCCTCCGACACCCCATTTGCCAGTAGTTAAAAATATTTATTCAGTCCCGCTATTATCAACACACTGATTTTATCAAATAACCAACTTAAAAGCCACGGTCTAACGCATCACATTTTTCAGGGAAGCAAAAAAAGAGCTCAATGAGGTTGGGGCGCATCAAAAATAAAAACTCAAAAAAATTAATACGGGCAAAGAAGGATTTATTGTATCAGTTTCAGAATAATTTTGTAACCGGTGGCAATATCATAAATAAAATTTCAACCCGGTTTCTCAAACTTTTTTATGGTGGTGTATAATGATTTCAGCAAACAATACAAAACATGTTGAAATAAACACCCCCCGCGGGCAGGTGCAAATTGAAGGCCCGGTAGGCAAAGGATATCTGGAAGCCCTGAAAATGGATGAAAAACTGACTAATTTCCGCATGCCCGAAAGGCAACTGGAGGCATTGTGCATTATAGCCGGTTCTCCGGAAGGTATAGTGTATATTGCCAGAAACAATCAATTCATTGTGGGATACGTGGCTTTCCATTATCCCAGCCAGTTCTCCAGGTGGAGCAAGCACCCCCGGATCCTGGAACTGGGCGCCATAGAAGTCAGCAGCACATTCAAACGCTTTGGCCTGGGCACACAGCTGCTGAAAGCGGCCTTCAGCAATACCGTAATGGAAGAATACATTATAATTACCACCGAGTTTTTCTGGCACTGGGATCTGAAGGACAGCGGCCTGGATGTGTGGAACTACCAAAGAATGCTGGCCAAGCTGTTCGGCAGCGTACATTTTAAAAAGCGCCGCACAGACGACCCCGAAATACTGGAACACCCGGCAAACATGCTAATGGTGAGGGTGGGCGCAAAAGTGTCGGACGCCTATGTAAAAAGTTTTGAAGACATGCTGTATCAGCAGTCCATTATTGAGTGAAAAAACAGCACCGGCCGGCGGCAGAATCCAGAATTCAGGCCGCCAGCATCAGCCGCCGGACGAAATACCTATTTCAATCACCCTTGGCTCAGGAGGATAGAAGTCGTGGGAAATCAGTTCTCTCTCCCCTTCTGTCCCTTCAATGACGGAAATGCGGTATACCGAAACCTCGAACCCGGGACTACCATGGGCTGCCACCGCCGACTCCCCCGCCCTCAATCCCGGATTGCTTCTAATCACCATGCCGGGCGAGATGGTTTTTGATTCGGTGGTTATTATATACGCCGCCTTTCCACTTTTCCTGCCGATAACAGCAACCCGCACGCTTCCTCCATCGGCGTCACCCGACGACATGATGTATACCGGCCGGTCCAGATTATTTCTGAATCTGAAATCCGCCAAACCCTCAGCCACAGTGGCGTCCAATCCAGGAGGCACGTATTTGACAGGCCTGGAGTGCGGATGACGCTCCACTATTTCCAGTCCCGAAAGAAGAACCGATCCGTAAAGGGTGGTGGCAACCTGACAGACGCCACCGCCGTAATCTTCCACCATCCGCCCGTCCGCAATCATCGGAGCCTTGCGGAAGCCTCCCCGGTGATCCGCCGGTGATATTGCGCTGTTAAATGAAAAAGTATCGCCCGGTTCCAACAGAAGGCCGTCAATCAGGCCCGCCGCCCTGGCGATGTTCGCAGCCCTTCCTTCGGAAGCGGCATCAAACAGAGTGACACACTCCCCCAGTACATCAGTCAGACCGAAGATGTCCCCGTCCCTGATCCGGGGTATGGCGGATTGTGCGGCTATACTCACCACAAAAACCATTCCTGCCTGCAAACCCGTCACCCGTCTCATGGTTTCCTGAATATCCATCTCCATTCCCTCTTCGCAGGGGATCACTCTTATCTCCTTGTTTTCCAGCACCAGCCGGGCATTAACGGGCTCCTTTGCATATTCGCCACCTATTCCGGCCAGTAGCGTTTGCAAAGCATCGCGGTCAAATCTCACCGGCAGGGGAACTGAAACATTCTCCGTTTTGTTTCCCAGCAGTTCAGAAACCCGCTTTGCCAGTGAACCGGCACGTCCCACGGAATATGCATTATTTACACATTCCCGGTAGTCATAAACGGCCCCGATGTCCTTCATGGGAATTTCCCACCGCCGGCCCCAGCCCTCAAGAATAAGCACACCACTTCCCGCATCGCGGTACTTATCCCTGAGTATTTCTTCAGCCTCGCCGGGAGACATCCCCCCCAGGTAAATACCGGCAGCACTAATCCCTGGCAGTATCTTGCCGGCGGAAGCCCTGCTTAAAAAGGCCCCTCCCATCAATATTGCCAAGACTGTCTGAATTATTATTATGGCTGAAAGGGCGGTTATTTTTTTGAACAACAAATATCACTGCTTTTGAATTTACTTTATTTAATCAGTCGGTGACATTCATGGTCAGCTCTATGTACTTGTCCATGGCCAAAGCCTTTTCGATTATTTCCTCGGTGATCACTCCGCCCTCTTCAACGATGACCTGGCCGCCGGTCCCGGTGATTCTCCGGGTGGCTTTTTTGCCCGACAGATACTGGCGCTGCCTGGCCTCAAAAAGGTCCACCGGGTCTTCGGAGGCCGTACTTCTTCCGGCGGCCTCCGGCTCCGCAGCAGCCCCAAAGACTTCTTTTCCAGCGGCGCCTGGCAGTTCTTTAATCAAATAATCATTGTACCCATCCTCTATAATAATGAACCTGGACCCATACGTCATCACCTTATCACCGGGGACTATAAACTCATCCCCGCTCTCCACAGTCACTTGGCAGCCCTTGATTTTTCCAGACTGATGGTCTACATAATACTCCCGCACCGCGCCCACGAGCTTACCTGACCTGGTCATGACACCGGCCTTTATCAGCGGGACATCCCTTTCCAGCATTGATATCAGTTCCTTTTTCGCGCTTACCGGAAATACATCACTGCCACTGATCACAGTAACGGCAAATTCACCGACTCCAAGCACCGCACCGAAGGGTAGCGCCCGCATCTCGCCGTACCACCTTTCTCTCTCCAGCAACAGGCACTCCAGGGCCCCCTGGTCGGGATTCACCACAATCCCCGACACCGTGCCCAGCTGGCTTCCGGTGGATACCTCGATTACCGGCAAACCAATTATCTGTTGAGTTTTCTTCATGGCGCCTCTCTCCTTAACTGGATTATTATTGTTTTTATCCTTACCAAATCATTCTCGTCAAGTGCGGAGCCCCAGGCATCCAGGAGCATTTCCATTACGGCCAGGGCCTGTTTGGTGCGCCCTTCGGCCATGTAAATAGAACTTATCTCAATGCACAGTCTGACTGCCAGCTTCTGCGGCGGGTTTAGCCTGAGGGCGTTAAAAAAGTGTTCCGCCGCACCGGCCCTGTCTCCGGAACCGAGACGTTCAAAAGCGATATTCACAAGCTCATTGATGTCCGGATCCTCTTGCCGGAAAGCGGCTGTCTTCACACATTCCGGGATTCCGCCGGTCCCCGTCGCAATTTCCACAGGCTTGCATGCAGACCCCTTTGCCGTTTCAAGCACTGCCGGCTCACCGCAGTCGTTTTCTACCGTTTTCAATGTTTCGCCCAAACCATCTTCCGGAGCACCATTTCCGCCGTCATGGAGCCTGTCCGCGTCGGTTGGGATTCCCGGCCAGTTTTCATGATCCCCGGCCCGGAAAGAGTCCGCCATGCCCGCCTCCGCCGGTTCGCCGGCAGCAACCCCCGCGGCGTCCTCCCCTTCACCGCCGGGTACTGTGCCGGAATATTCCCGCTTATAATCCTCCCGTTCTGAAAGTGTGCTTTCAATCATGTAAAGCAACGCGGCCCCGGCCAGCACCAGTACTGCGTAATAATACATCACCCGGGGATAGGTCAGTTTGGCAACCATAAAGGGATAGAGTATGCAGAGCAGGATGGATATCGCCGCAGCCATCAAAAGAACCGGCACTTTTATGGAGATGATATGTCTGATCATGTACATTAAAGCCAGCATTACCAGATTGGCCAGAACCACCACCAGTACAAACTCGGACATTTTGCACCCCTGGGAGACCATTTTACTGTTTGGTTTATGGCTGACTTAAGCCAAATAACGCTTATTTCGACAAAAAAGCTGTTTATTATCCATTCTATTATTCGATAAATAATTCAACCTTCCTTCTTTTTAAAGCAGCGCATACATCCGGTTGCCCCGTGTCCGGTCCTGGATAAAATCAAAATATATCCGTCTTATTGTTTATATAAACACCCCCTTTGATTAATTCTGGTATAATATAAGCGGGTGAATCTCTTATGCCTGCCAATTTAACACCGCAATACCACGCCGCCGAGGAAAACTATAAAAAAGCGTCCACCCCGGAGGAAAAGATCTCCGCCCTGGAAGAAATGCTGGCAGTCATACCAAAACACAAAGGAACTGAAAAACTCCAGGCCGAACTTAAAAAGAGGCTGTCCAGACTCAGGGAGGAAAGCAGCAAGAAGGGAACAGCCAGGAGGTTTGACCCATTCCACATCGAAAAGCAGGGTGCGGGACAGGTGGTTCTCTTCGGCTTTCCCAACACGGGAAAATCGTCTCTGCTGAACGCCCTTACCAGAGCCGGCGTCAAGGTGGCGGATTACCCTTTCACCACCACTCTTCCGGCAAGCGGCATGATACCGTACGAAGACGTTCTGATTCAAATGGTGGACCTGCCGCCCATCACCGCCGACATGTCTCCCCCTGGAATTTCGGGGGCGCTTTTGGGCGCCGATGCAATCATGGTGGTTTTTGACGCCTCCTCGGACGAATGTCTGGATCAAACCAATGAAAGCGTCAACTTCCTTTTTAGAAAGAGAGTGGTCAGGGAGGAAACCGTTCCCGGAGCGAGAAACATACCCCGGGAACGGGTGCTGCTGCTTGGGAACCGCGTGGACCGGCCCGGAAGCAAGGAAAAAATAGAAATAATCAAGGAGCTCGGCCCGGGCGGAATAAGGCTTTTTACCGTCTCCGCCCTGACCGGCGAAAATCTGGAAGAACTGAAAACCATACTGTTTAAAACCCTGAATATTATCAGGATATACAGCAAAATACCCGGCAGGGATCCGGACATGAAGGCTCCCTTCGTCATCAGGCGGGGTTCCACGGTACTGGACCTGGCCCAAAAAATTCACAAGGACCTGGCCAGCAGATTAAAATATGCCCGGGTGTGGGGATCCGCCAGATTTGACGGCCAGCCGGTGCCAAAAGACTATGTGCTGCAAGACCGGGATATAGTGGAGATTAATATGTGACGGGTGCTATACTCTCCTGATTCTGCCATTCCCCCTGGACTGCACGGTTCCCCCCACCACAATGTTTTCTATCCACATGCTGGGCTGGGCGTCGCCAACCGGCACCCCCTGCCCGTCCTTGCCACAGGTTCCGATGGTATACCCCAAATCATTCCCGACCATTTTAATGCTCTTTAAAACCTCGGGGCCGTTGCCGGTCAACGTCGCCCCCCTGATCATGGGGCCTTTCTCACCGTCCAGTATTAAAAACCCCTCGGCCACATCGAAGACAAAATCCCCTGTGGTGGTGTTCACCTGTCCGCCCCCCATCTTGGTCACCAGCACCCCATGCCCGGCCTCCCTGATCAGCCGCTCAGGATCCTCCTTGCCCGGTGCGATATAGGTGTTCCCCATGCGGGGAATGGGTTTGTGCTGATACGACTCCCTCCTGCCGTGCCCGTTTGACTCTATCCCGTCCTTGAAAGCCGTCAGCCGGTCATAGAGAAAATCCTCCAAAATACCGTTCTTAATCAAGGTCACCTCTCTGGACGGCACACCCTCATCATCAAAACTGTAAGAGCCGTACCTGTCCATGAGGGTGGCGTCATCCACCACCGTCACCGACCCTGCGGCCACCATCTGCCCCTTCCTGCCGGCGTACACCGACAAACCCTTCTGCGCCAAGTCCGCTTCCAGGCCGTGCCCGCAAGCCTCGTGAACCATGGTTCCCCCGGCCTCACCGGCCATCACCACAGGCATCTTGCCCGAAGGAGCGGGTCTGGCCTTCAACATCTCCACCGCCCGGGACGCCGCAGCCTCAGCCAAATCTTCAGGCCTGCTCCGTTCCAGCAGGTCGAACCCGGACATGCTTCCCACAGCTTCATACCCCGTCTGGATAGTTTCCCCCATGGCGGCCACCACCTGAACCATCAGCCGCGTCCTGATGCGCTCGTCTTCCACATAGTCGCCCCTGCTGTTGGCTATGGTTACATTCTGGATTATATCCCCGTATCCCGCTATGACCTGCTTCACATATTCCGGGCTTACCGCCCTGGCGGCCCGGTCCGCCGACTCCACGGCACCCACCTTGCTCTCGGTCTTAACATAATCCGGACGCAACCCGAAGTCAAATTCCACCAGGGGTTTGATCTCCCTCAAATCAATATTGTATTCCTTCTTTTTTCCCCGGGCGGCGTGGCTTACCACCTCCGCCGCCCGGGCCAGGCCACGGCGGGTAAGATCGTTGGTATAAGCATAGGCCGTAGAATCACCCGCCAACACCCTGATCCCGGCGCCAACATCCAGGCCGGAGTGCACCCTCTCGATTTTGCCTCCCTCACAGCCAATGCCGGTCACTTTCTTGCGTTCGATAAAAATATCGGCAAAATCACCACCGCCACCCAGGGCAATTTCCAGGATTTCCTTGAGCACCTGTCTGTCGACCAAAACAATCACCTCAAAATTTGAGCATCCTGCTAATATTTTAAGCCCTTGCGATTTATTTGATACTAATGCCGGAGTTTCCATGATCCCCCGTTCAAACGCGGTAAAACAACAAAATTTTTATGCAGTATTTATTGTGCAACATTACTTTTCCAGGAATATTATGGTATAGGTCGCTCACTGAATTGTTTCCTCCAAATACCGGGGACATACAAACCCCGGACTTTTTTTATAACGGCTGCACCCTGATCCGGGTACCGGGCGATGAAGTTGCATTTTTTACTCCCGGCCCCGGTAGCAGCTGGAGTCGAGGGTTCCTCCAGCACCGCCGCCCCCGGTGGCGCCAAAGTCTTTCATACCTCTGGCATAGGCCGCCAGCCTGCTGTCCACCCTGCCGAACACCGTTCCCTCAGGGTACCGGCCGCTTTCGTCCGGCACCCCGGCCGGCACCCCTGTAAGCAGCTCTATGCCCTCCCCCACGGTGGAAACGGCATAAATGTGGAATTTGCCCTCGGCCACAGCCCGGCTCACCTCATGGTCAAGCATCAGGTTGTCGATATTCTGGACCGGTATAATAACCCCCTGACGGCCGTTCAGTCCCCTTTCCCGGCACAGGTTGAAAAAACCCTCAATCTTCTCGGTAACTCCCCCAATGGGCTGTATCTCACCTTTTTGGTTCACCGAACCTGTCACCGCCAGACTCTGTAGGACGGGCAGCCCGGAAAGGCTGGAAAGTATGCAATACAGCTCCGCGCTGGAAGCACTGTCACCGTCTACACCTTCATACAGCTGCTCGAATGTAATCCTGGCGGACAAGCGCAGGGGTTTATCCTGGGCAAACTTTTCGCCCAAATATCCCACCAGAGTGAGGACCCCCTTGGTATGGACGCTTCCACTCATGTGGGATTCCCTCTCTATGTTCACCACACCTTCCTGGCCCATAAAGGTGCTGGCGGTGATTCTGGAGGGCCGGCCGAAGGAATAATCCCCCAAATCAATCACAGACAGGCCATTTATTTGCCCCACCACCTCACCGTCGGTGTCCACCATGATGAAGTCCCGGAGCATCAGTTCCTGCATCTTTTCCTCTATTCTGTTGGAACGATATATTTTTTCACCTATTGCCTTTCTGACGTGGGCCGACCCCACCAGGGGTGAGTTTTCAATCTCGGCCCAGGCAGCAGCCTCATATACTACTTCAATAACCTCGTTAAACCTGGTGGAAAGCTTGTTCTGGTTTCCCGCCAGACGGGACCCGTATTCTATCAGCTCGGCCAGCCCCGTTTTATCGAAATGCCTGAGATTTTCCCTGGCACACACCGCCCCCACGAAATCGGCATAATGGGCCAGGTTTTCCGGCGTCCGGGGCATCTCGGTGTCAAAGTCCACCTTCACCTTGAAAAACTTCTGAAAATCCTCGTCCAGGGCATACAGCAACCTGTATATTTGATAACTGCCCACCAGTATCACCTTTAAGTTGAGGGGAATCGGCTCCGGCCTGAGAGACACCGTGGGGACCATGCGGTACTGCTCACCAATGTTCTCCACCACACACACCCTGTTTTTAAGAGCCCTTTTCAGGGTGTCCCAAACCCCGGGATCAGTGAGAACATCCCTGGCCTGCAGGACGAGAAATCCACCGTTGGCCCTGTGAATGGCCCCGGACTTAATCATGGTGTGGTCGGTGCTCAGGGTACCCATCTGGGTGTTGTACTCTATCTTCCCGAACAAGTTATAATAGTTGGGACTATTTTCAAAAATCACCGGTGCGCCGCGGGTCTCCATGTTATTGACAAAAAGGTTCACCCGGTAACGGTCGAACAGATTCTGGCCGTCGCAGCTTATTGCCATCCCCGCTGAAGATTGCTTCATCAATTCCAGATTTCTGGCCACGTCGTCCAGTATCCCCTGCAGGTACTCCAGCACCCCTGGGTATTCCCCGTATTTCTCCTGCAACCTCTTAACCAGCGGGCCGGCAGCCACCAGCACAATCTGTCTGTCAAGGTCGGCAATGTTCTGCTTGGTCTCCCTTTCCAGCTGACGGGTGAATACAAGTATATCCTCCAGCTTCTGCTGGAACATCCTCCCCTGCTTTTCCATTTCCTCCTGAACATCTCTGGGCAAAGCCTCATACTCGTCCACCGACAGTTTTTTCCCTTCCTTGACGGGATTGAAGTAAAACCCGTTCGGCCCCTGCTTCAAAAGAAATCCTGCCTCGGCAGCTTCCCGCTTCAGCCCGTTGATGGATTTTTCAATTCCCTGCTCCAACCCCTGCATAATGGCGGCTTTCTTCTGCTCGTAATCCTCCCCTTCAAAGGCCTTGGGAATGGCCTTCCGCAGTTCCTTTACCAAGTCCTCAATATCTTTTTGCAATCCCTTGCCCGAACCCGGCGACATAGGCACTGCCCTGGGCTGATCCGGATTGGAAAAATTATGCAGGTAGCACCAGTCTTCCGGCACCTTTCCACCGGCAGCCTCCAGCATCAATATATCGTTTATATAAGTACTTTTGCCGGTTCCAGGAGGACCGGCCACATAAACATTGTATCCGGGGGCCCGCATGGTGACACCAAAATGCATCGCCCTGACGGCCCTTTCCTGGCCGATGAAGTCCTTCAGGGGCTGTACCTCCCCGGTGGTTTCACACCCCAGTTCTTCCGGTCTGCAGTGGCGCCGCAGTCTCTCCACCGGCACCCGGAGTCTCTCTTTCAATTCTGTCATGATCAAACCCCCGTTTGTCATCCGTTTGTCATCGCACTAAAAAATAATACTGGATCAGACCGGCTTTTTCCTTTTTTTCTTTAATTACATAGTAGAGTAGGCCCTGGCATAACAACTTTAGGTAAGACCTATCAGTTGGCTCCC
>JBBIMW010000007.1:0-75956 GCA_037444185.1 Peptococcaceae bacterium
GAATGATAATCTGATGTACGGCCTGGTGGACATCAGGACCCGGGACGACTATACCCTCGGCTACCGGATGATCATGTCCGCGGGCTGCCTGGATGAATCCCACGCCCTCGTCGCCTATCAGCACCATGAAAGTCTCGACGGAACTGGTTACCCGCTGGGGATCGGAGGCGCCGGTTTTCATATATACGCCCAGATAGCGGCCATAGCGGACAAATTCGACGCTCTTACGGCCAACAGGGTTTACCGGCGCCCTTATTCCGCCCATGAAGCCTATGAGTTGTGCGCCGCCACGGGCAACTACTGGTTTTGCGACAGCGTGGTGAAGGCTTTTTTGCACAATATAGCCGCCTATCCCACCGGTACGGTGGTGGAGTTGAGCAACGGCATGGTGGCGGTAGCTTTGGACACGCCCAGGGGGCGGTCTGTTTTTCCCAGGGTGAGGGTTGTTGCCGGAAGGGACGGATGTCCGCCGGGAACAGATTCTGAAATAGCCTTATGGGATAACACCGGCCTGCATGTTGTCAAGGTTCTCGGCTAGGAGGCCGTTGAAAAAGTCCATCTGCTGCGTTGCGGCTACGGCTTTTTCGCTCCAACGCACCACCAAGTGCGCCTCCGCTCAAACCCTTGCCGCGCCTTGCAGAGCCTCCGGCTGTATCAGGCTATGTCTGTTTGGTGTCGTATAAATGAATTTTGCAACATTCTCCAGGTGGTAAATGGGCAAGGAGGTATAAAAATGAACTGGAAAGAAATCAGACAAAAGGCCAGGGAGAATCTTGAGGGATACTGCAGGGTATGCCCGGTATGTGAAGGCCGGGCCTGCGCCGGCGAGGTGCCCGGCATGGGCGGAATCGGCACGGGGTCGTCCTTCAGGGCCAATCTGCAGGCCCTGGACAGGTACAAGGTCAATCTGAGGACTCTGCACGGAGCTGTGTCTCCGGACACCGGCACCGTAATTTTCGGGCGCGGCATATCTTTTCCCATACTGGCGGCCCCCATGACCGGGGCATCCTATAACATGGGCGGCAAAATGACCGAAAGGGAGTTCATCGGCGCCGTGATCGGGGGCGCCCGGATGGCCGGCACTTTCGGCATGTGCGGGGATGGAGGGGACCCGGGCTTTTTTGATTCGGGCCTGGAGGCTATTGCCGGAGAAAAAGGGGACGGCATCGCCATAATCAAGCCCAGGGCCGGGGGGGGCATTAAGGAAAGAATGGCCAGGGCCGAAAAGGCCGGTTCCCTGGCGGTGGGCGTGGATGTGGACGGCGCCGGCCTGGTGATTATGGCCCAGCACGGCCAGCCGGTGGGCCCCAAAACGGAGGATGAACTTAAGGAACTGGTTTCGGCCACCAGACTGCCCTTTATCGTAAAGGGCGTCATGACCGTGGACGAAGGTAAGGCGGCCGCCCGGGCCGGCGCCGCCGCCATCGTGGTGTCCAACCACGGGGGCAGGATACTGGACCACACCCCCGGTGCCGCTGACGTGCTTCCGCGCATAGCCGCCGAACTGAAAGGCTCCATTGCCATACTGGCCGACGGGGGGGTCCGTTCCGGGATTGATGTCTTGAAATTGCTGGCCCTGGGGGCGGATGCCGTGCTGGTGGGCCGTCCCATGGTGGTGGGAGCCTTCGGGGCCGGGGCCGGTGGGGTTAAATTCATACTGGAAAAAATGGCCGCCGAGCTCAGGCAGGCAATGATTCTGACGGGGTGCCGGTCCGTCGGCGACATCAATTCCAGGGTCATAGCACAATAAATTTTTTGGACCATGTTGTCAGAAAAGCAGGAACTCCATACCATGCTTTATTTATGCCCTGTTGACGGGAATATTTGGACTAATTGTGACATGAACAAATTATAAGAATTAAATTAATTTTTCCTATTGAAAATTAAAATCAGATAATATAGAATTTTAGAATATATGATGATTTGATGGTCAGACCATCAAGTGATGAGACGTCAACTGAATGGATAACGGAGTGATATGGATTTGACGGCAACAGGAGATTATATTGATGTGTTGTACGAGGCCTTCAGGCAGAAGGCGGAATCAGTCTCCGCCCGTGTTTACCGGGCGCGGGACAGGGCCGGGGCGGAGGGGCTGGCCGGAGGAATAATAAAAGAATCCGGGGCAAAAAAGATAGCCGTCGCCCCCTCCCCCATGCTGGATGGGTTTTTCTCCGGGAGCGGCAATGGCCTTGCCGTGTTCACGACGGAACTGATCCGCCACGCCGTGGAGGCCGATGCGGGGGTGAGCGAGGTCGATCTGGCCGTTTCTGAAACCGGCGCCATTGTTCAGGACGCCACGGACATTGATAAAAGACTGGTTTCGATGCTGCCTCCGGTCCACATAGCCTTGGTATCCACGGCCAATCTGGTCGAATCCGCGGATGAAGCCCTCAGGAGATACAGGGACAGGATTCCCGCATATATGGCATTTATTACCGGGCCCAGCAGGACCGCCGATATCGAACGGGTTCTAACCATCGGAGTGCACGGTCCCGGTGCATTGCACATCATTTTTGTGGACGGTTGAGGAGGGTTCCGGAGATGGGTACTCAAGATCTGAAGCGTGATATTGAAAAGGCGCTCAACAACCGGAATCTTTGCGAATCTCTCGGCAGGTTCGGCAATGATTATCTGAAGGCCAGGGGCGCCGCCTATGGCAATAAGGACTTCGAGCTGTTGAGAAAAGAGATCTCGGCGGTTAAAAGGCGAACGGCGGAAAAAATGGATGAACTGGTGGACAGGTTTTCGGAAAACTCCCGCGGGCTGGGCATTTCGGTTTTTCGCGCGGCCGGGGCCGGCGACGCCAATAAATATATACTGGACCTGGCCCTGGATCGCGGCGTCAAGTCCATTGTCAAGGCAAAGTCAATGGCCACCGAAGAAATACACCTTAACGACTGCCTGACCGGCAAAGGAATAGAGGTGACCGAAACCGATCTTGGCGAATGGATTCTTCAGCTTGCCGGACAGAAGCCTTCCCATATGGTTATGCCGGCTATACATATGACCCGGTATGAAGTGGCGGAAGTAATTTCAAGAGAAATGGGAACACCGGTGGATCCGGATATTCCGTCAATGGTGAAGTTGGTCAGGGAAAAGCTCCGGCCGAAATTTCTGTCCGCCGGCATGGGGATCACCGGCGCCAACATCGCCGTGGCCGAAACGGGTACAGTGGTGATATGCACTAATGAGGGGAACGGCAGGCTGGTGACCACCCTGCCCCCCATACACGTGGTGGTTATGGGTATGGAAAAAATTGTGGAGCGGTTTGAAGACATGCTGCCCATACTGGAGGCTCTGCCCAGAAGCGCCACCGGACAGTCCGCCACCAGCTATGTCACCATGATCACGGGCCCGGCGGCGGCGCCCGGCCCGGACGGGGGCCCTTTGAAAAAGGAAATGCATATTGTTATCCTGGACAACGGCCGGAGGGATATGAGGCGGGACCCCGTGTTCAGGGAGGCCTTTCAGTGTATCCGCTGCGGTTCGTGCCTTAATGTATGCCCGGTTTACCAAGTGGTGGGAGGTCATGTGTTCGGCGAAGTCTACACCGGCGTCATCGGCACGGTGCTCACAGCGTTCTTGAACAGCAGTGAAAAGGCCGGTGATCTTCAGTCTCTGTGCCTGGGCTGCGAGAGATGCAGGGAGGTTTGTCCGGGGAAAATAGATCTTCCACGGTTAAACAGTGAATTGCGGGCCAGGATGGTTGAAAAGAAGGGCCTCCCCTTTATCCAGAGGTTATTGTTTGAAAAGGTGTTGCCCAACCGGAAGATTTTCCACGGACTGCTGCGGGCGGCCTCACTGGTTCAGAGGCCGCTGCTGGGCGGGGAAGGGATCATAAGGCACCTGCCCTTTTTCCTTTCGGGACTGCAGGAGGGGAGAAAACTCCCCGCCATAGCTGAACAGCCCTTCCGCGATTTGATTAAGGAGCGGTTGAATATTCAGTCAGCAGGGTCAAAAGAGTCAAAGGGTCCCAGGGTGGGGATATTTGCCGGCTGCCTGACGGACTTTGTCTATCCGGAAATAGGCCTGGCAATGGAGGAGGTGTTGCGTCACCTGGGTTTTTCCGTGGTATTTGCTGAAGGTCAGACCTGCTGCGGATTCCCGGCATACCAGGCAGGGATGCCAAATGCGATGAGGGATGCGGCCGCCCGGAATATATCCGCCCTTGCCGGCGGGGAGATCGATTATATTGTCACCCCTTGTCCCACCTGCACCCATTCCTTGAAGAGCATGTACCCGGAACTCACCGGTCCCGGCCCGGAGGGGCGGGAGGCTTTGAAGATCGCGGCCAAGGTGCGTGATATCACCGAATTTATATACAGCCTGGCCCCAGGATTGTGTTTGCGGTCGGCCGGCCTTAAAGCCACCTACCATGATCCCTGTCACCTCAAAAGAAACCTCAATGTTTTCATGGAACCCCGGGAGCTGTTGAAAATGGCGGGAATGGAACTGGTGGAGATGGCCGGCGCCGACAATTGCTGCGGCTTGGGGGGGTCTTACGCGGTTAAATTTCCCGGCCTGTCACTGCCTATTTTGAAGAAGAAGATTGAAAGCATCGGCCGGACGGAATCTCAATTGGTGGTCACCGGGTGCCCGGGCTGCCTTTTGCACCTGCGGGGCGGCCTAATGGCCGAAAATGGGGAAAAAACCGGGGCCCAACACTTGGTTCGGGTTTTGGCCGATAGTATGGCAGAATCAAAAAGCATCCGGGAGGTGAAATGAAGGCTTACGGACAAACACTTTGTATTTCCAAAAATAAAAGGAGGCTTGAAAAGTGCTGAAAAGAGGCAAGATGCTGGTAATCGCACTGGTGCTGATTTTTGTGGCGGCTGCGGCAAGCGGCTGCGCCACCGCCAACAAGGCCGGAGGTGACGGCAAGGGGGCTGGAGGCGGGGCGTCCCAGAAGGTGTACACCTGGAAGATAGCCACCACCTGGCCCGACTCCATCATGATCCACAAGATGCCGGTGGAGTTCGCCAAAATACTTAATACAGCCAGCGGCGGAAGGATGAAGGTCGAAGTGTACCCGGCGGGCGCCATTGTGGGGGCCCCCGAGGTGCTTGACGCCGCCAACACCAAGACTATTGACGGATATCACACATTTTCCGGCTACTGGATTGGCAAGATGCCCGCAGCACCGTTTTTCTCGTCGGTGCCCATGACCATGGAGCCATTCATGCATCTGACATGGGTGTATGAGGGCGGCGGGCTGCAGCTGTGGCAGAAGATGTACGACCAGGCGGGATACAACATCAAGGTGATTCCGCTGGGCATATCCCACCCCGAGGTCCTGGCCTGGGCCAAGAAGCCGGTAAGCAAACTGGATGATTGGAAGGGCCTCAAGTACCGCACCGTGGGCTGGTGGGGCGAGATATTGCGCAATAACGGAGTTTCCGTGACCAGCCTGCCGGCGGCGGAGCTCTATCCGGCCCTGGAGAGGGGCATACTGGACGCCACCGAGTTCAGCACCCCCGTCAACGACAAAGTGCTGGGATTCCACGAGGTGGCCAAATACATGACCGGTCCCGGCATGCACCAGCCCAGTGTGCTGTTCTACATGGGAATAAACAAGGACCAGTGGAATCAGCTTCCGGACGACCTGAAGGCGTTGGTGGAGTCCACCGCCAGATCAGTGACCATGTGGGCATGGTGCAGGGACTTCAAAGACAGCGTGGCGGCCACCAAGGAATTCAAGTCCAAGGGAGTGCAGCAGCTGACGGTGGACCCGGAGATGCAGAAGAAACTCAAGAATGATACGTACAAACTGCTGGACGACAGGGCCAAGGAAAGGGGCGGCATATTTGCCGAGATCTGGACATCCATGAAGGATTTCCGCAAGGACTACATTGAATACGAGAAATTCATTATGCCCATCAGGGTGGAGTAGCAGCGCTCCGCTGTGGAGCAAGGCTTTTTCCGGTCTTGCTCCACAGCCGCCCGGCAATGAGCGGTATCCGAAGGGAGTGAAGGTGTTATTTGGCTACTTTGAAGTTGGCGCTAAGGGCGATTGACAGCATTAACGAGAAAATAGCCAGGATATTTTCCTGGGCGTTGCTGGCGCTTGTTCTGACCATGAGCTACGAAGTGACGGCCCGCTATCTTTTCAGAAGCCCCACACAGTGGAGCTATGATATAAGCTACTTTCTGGGCAGCATGGCCATAATACTGGGCATGGCGTACACTCTAAAAATGAAGGGACACGTATCCATTGATATAATCTACAACCGTTTTTCCCCCAGGGTGCAGGCGCTTCTGTACGTAATATTCGCCCTCTTGCTGTTCTTCCCGTTGTGGGGGTTGATGGTCAAGTCCATGGTTCCCCACATTCTTTTTTCCTGGGGATGCCAGGAGAAAAGCTGGGTGGGCACCTGGCAGCCCATAATATATCCTTTCAAGACCTGGATTGCCCTTGGCATAGTAATGCTTTTGTTACAGGGGATCGCCGAATTCATCCGGGATCTGGTGGTGTTGATAACCGGAGGTGAGAGGCCGTGACCATCAGTATTGAAATGTTTACCTTCCTGATGCTGGGATCCCTTATATTCTTTATTGTGTTGGGATACCCCGTGGCCTTCGTTCTGGGCGGCCTGGCCACCGTCTTCGGACTTATCTTCGTCGGCCCCCAGGTGGTGAATCTGTTCATGCTCCGCATATTCGGGGTGATGAGCGACTACATATTGTTGGCCATTCCCATGTTCGTGTTTATGGGAGTGATTATCGAAAAATCCGGACTGGCCGGGAGGCTTTACGACGCCACTTACATCATACTAGGCAGGCTGCCAGGAGGACTGGCCCTGGCCACACTGTTCACCTGCACGGTATTTGCCGCCGCCACCGGAGTTGTAGGGGCCTCGGTGGTGACCATGGGGCTCCTGGCGCTTCCTTCAATGCTCAGATATAAATACGACATACCCATGGCCACGGGGTCCATATGCGCCGGGGGAACCCTGGGCATACTGATTCCGCCCAGCGTAATGATCTTGATATACGGCCCCCTGGCCGGAATATCGGTGGGAAAGCTGTTCATGGCGGCCTTTATCCCGGGCCTTCTGCTGGCCGGGATGTTTTTGACCTATGTGCTGATTCGCTGCCTGTTCAATCCATCCATGGGCCCGGCCATGTCTCCCGACCATCCTGATTTGAAGATACCGCCGGGCAGAAAGCTCTATCTTTTTTCCACGTCCATCCTGCCGGTGGGGCTGCTGATCCTGGTGGTGCTGGGGTCCATATTCTTTGGTGTGGCTGCTCCCACCGAGGCGGCAGGGGTGGGGTGCCTGGCCGCCATGCTGATGGCCGCGGCATACAGGCAGCTCAGCTTGGATGCCCTCAAGGAAGCGGTTTACAGGACTATGACCATCAGCTGCATGATTTATCTGGTGCTGATCGGCGCCGGCTTCTTCACCGCCATTTTTGTTAACCAGGGAGGCGGCGATGTGGTGAAAAACCTGGTGTTGGGGCTGCCTCTTCCCGACTGGGGCATTCTTGTGGTTATGTTTTCCATTGTGTTTTTTATGGGCATGTTCATTGACTGGATAGGCGTGCTGATGATCGCCGTGCCGCTGTTTACGCCCATAGCCGCTGCGCTGGGGTACGACCCTCTGTGGTTCGCCATGATGTTCATCGTGGTGATGCAGACCTCCTTCCTGACGCCGCCCTTCGCCTATGCCATATTCTACCTCAAGGGGATAGCGCCGCCGGAGGTCACCACCAGCCACATTTACCGCGGCGTGGTTCCCTTTATATTGCTGCAGGCTCTGGGTGTCGGCCTGCTGGCCTTATTCCCCAAGCTCATTACTTGGCTGCCGGGCATGATGAAATAGCGGCCGTGAACAGTTAGGGGTGAGGTGAAGTTGAATTTCAAGCCAATCAGGACGAAAAAAGTGTACGAGGAAATAATGGAGCAGGTCAAAAATCTGATTGCCGAAGGAGTGCTCAATCCCAGCGACAAATTGATATCCGAGAGGGAGCTGGCCGATCAGCTGAAGGTGGGCCGGTCCGCCGTGAGGGAAGCTTTCCGGGCACTGGAGGCCAGGGGGATCGTGGAGATAAGGCACGGTGAGGGTACCTTTGTCAAGGGGGGAGGCACTGAATCTCTGACCGAGGTGCTGGCCATGGCCGGCATGATGGATAAAGACATCACCAGAGAGCTGCTGGAGCTTAGAAAAATTCTGGAGGTCGAATCCGCAGGTCTGGCTTCGCTCCGGCATACGGCGGAAGATCTGGAATGTATGAGGCAGGCCTTGAAGAAGATGAAAAGCGACATAGAGGCCGGCAGCCTGGGCGAAGAGGCGGACTGGCTGTTTCATTACTCCATTGCCGGGGCCACGCACAATTCGCTTATAATAAGGCTCATGGATACCATCGGGGATACCATGCGGCAGGTGCTGAAAAAGGCCAGAGAGGAGCTGTACATGACGCCGGGAACTCCCCAGCGGCTGCTGAAGGAGCACATACGGATATTTGAGGCCATCAGGCAGGGCAACGACAGGGAGTCGAGGCAGTTTATGTACGCCCACCTGGATCATGTGGAAAAAGGAATTTTCAAGTGAGGGGGGAGGATTGCCGCGGAACCGGGCCCCGGTTCCGCGCCGGTTACCCCACTATTACAGAAACACCGTCGGGGATAACGGTGATTTTCGCGTCCGGCCCCTTTATTTTGAACGCCTTTCGCAGCGCCTCCATAAAGGTGGCGGCATGCATCATTTTCATGCCGGTCACGAGATCCGGATTGCACCGGTCTGTTACCATGATAACCTGGTGGTTGATCAATATACGGGCCAATATTTGAGATTCCCACTGATCCGGGATGGTCTTTTCCATGGGGGTGGACATTATTTTGTCCATGACCTCCCGGGCGTCTGCGGCTTCCAGGAAAGTTCTGTAGAATGATTCTCCGCCGTGACCGTCGTTGCAGGCCGCCACCACTATGATCACCGCCCCCTCTTTGGCGGTGGCCTCCGCCGCCGTCATTCCTTTAACGGATTGGTAAATATTTTGATCCAGAGGATAACCGCCGTTGGTGGTGACCACTATATCGGCGGGCGCCGGGCCCACCCTGGCCAAGCCCTCCACAAATCCGCAGCCCTCCTCGTGGGCCTTGACGGGGTGGCCGGCGAAGGCGCTGATGATCTTCTTTTCTGCGTCAATGACGGTGTTTAGAATAAATTTAAGGCCTGAGCGCGAAGTGGCGGCAAGCATATCCTCGTGCATGGGATTGCCCTGCAAAATGCCGGTGCGGCACTTTTCGCTGGCGATGAACCTAGAGCAGTGATTGGTGAGGACGGTTTTCTCCCCGGCTATGCCCGGCAATATGCTTTTTCGCCCTCCCGAATAACCGGCAAAAAAGTGCGGCTCGATAAAGCCTTCGGCAACGAGCAAGTCTGCCTCCAGCGCCGTCCGGTTCAGCCACAGCTCCGCCCCGGAAGGGAGAAGGCCTTTAAAGACGAGGTTGGATTGATCCCGGCAGTCATGGTTGATTATTTTTTCTTCCCGGACTATGTTTTCTCCGAATTTATATACCATCTCCTCTCTGGTGGTGGGACGGTGGAATGCAGTGGCCAGCAGGATGGATATGTCGGCGTCCGGATTGCCTTTCCTTAGCCTCTGAAGGATGGCGGGAATGGTGATCCGGCTGGGAAGCGGCCGGGTGTGATCGCTGGTAATTACCACCACACTGTTTTTTCCGGCTGCCAGCCCCTCCAGTCCGGGGGATTCGATGGGATGATCGAGGGCATCGTTTACAATTTCATCCTGGCCCTTCTCCGTTGCGTAGGAATGGGCCCGGGACTCAAGAATCCCCGCCAGATTTTGTGCGGGAATCTCCACCTCCATAAATCCATGGCCGAAGGGCAGCTTTAGCGTGGGCATTATAATTCCTCCCTTTTAAAGATAGTGGATGGAGCAATGCGGTATAATGGTCAGACCGTAGATTTACTCGTTATTTTATACCTGTATTTATTCTTTTGCAATGGCCATAAACCGGTGGGCAAGCTGGCAGCCTTCCGTGTATAAGGGAAAAAGTCAACTAGAGAAGAAATGGTAAGGGAGTAGTCAGACCATCCGGCCTTCACGAAAGTGGTGTCCGGTTGATAGAAGCCGTTAAAAAAATCAAAGTACAGGGAGGGAGTCCGGGTGTACTACAACAAGGTGAGCGAAGATATTATAGCCAGGCTGAAGGAGATCACCGGTCATAACAATGTTGTGACGGATTGTGAAAAGTTGGAGGTGTATGCCGGCGACGAGGTTCCCGAGGCCGAGTGGAAGCATATGCCGGAAGTGGTGGTAAAGCCTGAAAATTCCGGTCAGGTGGCGGAAATAATCAAACTGGCCAACAGGGAAATTATTCCTGTGACTCCGAGGGGCGCCGGCACCGGTCTGGCGGCGGGGGCGGCGCCCATGCTTGGTGGCATTGTTCTTTCCCTGGAGAATATGAACCGCATTCTGGAGATAGACCGGGAGAATCTATTTATGGTGGTGGAACCCGGGGTTACTACCGGTGAGATACAGAGGCGGGCCCAGGAGGAGGGTTTTTTATATGCGGGGGATCCCTGCAGCGCCGAGAGCTCTTTTATCGGGGGCAATGTCGCCACCAACGCCGGCGGAAACAAAGCGGTGAAGTACGGTACCACCTCGCGGCACATTTACGGGCTGGAGGTGGTGCTGCCGACGGGAGAGATCGCCAGCCTGGGCGGCAAATGCGTCAAAGACGTTACAGGGTATGATCTTGTTCATCTGATGGTTGGTTCCGAGGGGACGCTGGGTGTGATTACAAAAATTTTTCTGAAGCTGATGCCACGCCCCCTGCACAATGCGGTGCTGCTGGTGCCCTTTACGGAAATGCGGATGGCAATCGGAACTGTTCCAAAAATAATGACCAGCGGAGGAATAATACCCACCTCCATCGAATTTATGGACAGCCTGTGCATTAAGTCGGCGGAGTTCTACCTTGACAGAAAACTTCCGCATGGGGACGCCGGGGCCTACATAATAATCGAGGTGGAAGCATCCACCGGGTCCCGTCTGGAAGAGGACTATGAAACCATCGGCGGAATCTGTCTTGAAAATGGCGGTATTGAGGTGTTTGTAGGAGACAACGTATCCAGCCGGGAAAAGATATGGAAAGCCAGGCGATGCCTGGCCGAGTCCCTGCGGGTGACGAGTCCGGTGTACTGCATGGAGGATATTGTGGTGCCGGTGAGCACCATACCCGAGGTACTGGATGAAATCATAAAAATATCACGAAAATACTCCGTCAGGATTCCGTGCTTCGGTCACGCCGGTGACGGCAACATACACGCCACAATACTGAAAGAAGACATGGACGAAGCTTCCTGGCAACAAATTAAGGAAAAAGTGCTGGAGGAAATGTACAAGGTCACATATGCTTATGGCGGCAGGCTGTCGGGGGAGCACGGAATAGGGGCGAAGCGGAAAAAGGCCATGGCCAGGTTCATGGATCCGGTGCAGCTGAAAGTGAATGCGGCTATTAAAAGGGCTTTGGACCCCAATCTGATACTCAACCCGGACAAGCTGATTGACGGCGGGCTGCAGTGACACTTTAGAAGCTGCATTCCTTATTCTGTCAGAATTCAGCACTCAGAACCTGGAATGGGTAAGGAAGTGGCGCAATAACTTCGGCGCCGGGCACCTAAGTTATACAGGCGGCGCTGTGGTCTATGACGAATGTTTTATATACTTTGAAACTGGGCCGGTGAGAGATGGCTGATGGAGTTCAAGCCGATTAAGACCAAAAAAATATACGAGGAAATTGTCGATCAGATTAAAGACAAAATCTGCAGAGGGGAACTCAGTCCGGGGGACAAACTGGTGGCGGAACGGGACATGGCCGTGCAGATGAAGGTGGGCCGGTCGGCCGTGAGGGAGGCCTTTAGATCCTTGGAAGCCATGGGCATTATAGAAATCAGGCCCGGGGAGGGGACTTTCATCCGCCGGACCAGCACCGACTCATTTTTGGAAACCCTGACACTTATATTGATGACGGAGAAGGACACTGTCAAAGAGCTCCTGGAGTTGAGGAAGATACTGGAGGTTGAGGGGGCGGGACTCGCCGCTTTGAGGCAGGTCGGCAGGGATCTGGTGAACATGGAGGCGGCCCTGGCTTTAATGGAGGCGGATCTGGATTCGGGAAATCTCGGGGACGAGGCCGATTTGCAGTTTCACTACGCAGTGGCGGAGGCCACGGGCAATTCCCTCCTCGTTAAGCTGATGCAAACAATTTCCGGGACAATGAAAACGGCTTTGAAGGTTTCCAGGGAGCAGCTGTACCGGACGCCGGGCACTCCCCAAAGGCTTTTAAGGGAGCACCGGATTATTTACGAGGCCATAAAGCGCGGGGATAAGGCCGGGGCCCGCCAGGCCATGTACGATCATCTGGACAAAGTGGAAAAAGCCCTTTCGAAATAAATCAAGCCGGCTTTGAGTTTTTTCGGCATCCCCGGAGGGGGATGCCCTCTGTCTTTTCGACACAAAAAGGTAATTGTGTCTTTATGGCGAATTTTAGACTTGATATTTTAAAACCAAAGGGAGTGTTCCCATGTCTTTGAACGGCGCAGGCAATAATTCAGGAAGCAGCGCACTCCCGCTTTCTGAGGGCCTCATTTTTGCCCTGGACATTGGCACCAGGACTGTGATCGGCATTGTGGCCGGGATGGAGGGCAAAAATCTGAGGGTCCTGGCCCAGAGCATGACTGAACATGAAAGCAGGGCCGTTTTTGACGGTCAGATCCACGACATTTTCAGAGTGGCCCAGGCAGTTAAAAAGGTTAAAGGCGACCTGGAGGATAAGATGGGCTTCAAGCTGGGCAGGGTGGCCATTGCCGCCGCAGGAAGGTCGTTGAAGACCAGGTTTGTCCGGATGGACCAGGAAATAGGGGACGACATAGAGATAGATCCTGTAATTTGCCGGGGATTGGAGATGGACGCCGTCAGGGAGGCCCACCGCCAGCTGCAGGAGGAGGGGGCGGGCGGCGGGGAAGAAGAATACTTTTGTGTCGGCTATACAGTGGTGAACTACTACCTGAACGGTTACTCCATAACCAGCCTGGCGGGCCATACGGGCAAAAGGGCGGGGGTGGAGGTGCTGGCCACATTTCTGCCCAATTCGGTGGTCAACAGCCTGTATGCCGTGCTGGGGAGGGTCGGCCTGGAGCCGGCCAGCCTCACCCTGGAGCCCATTGCGGCCTCAAAGGCCATTATACCGGATTCATACAGGCTTTTAAACATTGCTCTATTGGATATCGGGGCCGGTACGTCGGACATTGCCATCACCAGGGACGGCGCCATTGTGGCTTACGGAATGGTGCCCCTGGCGGGGGATGAGATCACCGAGGCCCTGGCCCAGGGATGCCTGGCTGATTTTAATACGGCGGAGAGTATTAAAAGGGAATTGGTGAAGGGAAAGGAAATAACCTTCAGGGACATAATGGGCGTTGAGAGGACCATTAGCCCGGCCGGGGCGCTGGAAATACTGGATCCGGTGCTGGAAAGCCTGACCGGGAGAGTAACCGAAGAGATACTGATGCTCAATGGAAACAAGCCTCCGAAGGCGGTTTTTTGCGTTGGAGGCGGCGGACAGGTGCCCACCTTCACCGATAGGGTGGCCGGGAAATTGAATCTTCCCCCGGACAGGGTGGGATTGCGGGACAGGAGTTCCATACCGGGCCTGCAGGGTGGCGATTTGGAAATAAGCGGTCCCGAAGGGGTAACGGTGGTGGGCATAGCCAGGGTGGCAATGGAAAACGTCGGGCACAACTTCATTGCCATAAACATAAACGGGAAGGATTACAGGCTGTTTCATTCCAGGGAGCTGACGGTGTTCGATGCCCTGGGGCTGATCGAATACAATCCGGGGGATCTGGTGGGTAAAAACGGGCGTGATCTGCGGTTTGTGCTGAATGGGGAAAGGAAGGTGGTTTACGGGGGGCTGTGTAAGGCCGCCCGGGTGATTTTGAACGGGGAACCGGCCAACCTCAAAACCATTCTGTCCGACGGCGATGCGCTGGTTATCGAGAAGGCCCGGAGGGGAGAAGACGCCAGGGCCGTAATCGGAGACTTCCTGGGGGAATTTCCGGAAGTAACTCTGCGTATCAGCGGCCGGCTGGAGAAAGTGGGGCCCCGGTGCTTTATCAACGGGAGGCCAGCCGGACCGCACTCTGAAATCGCCGAAGGGGACCGGGTGGAAATAAGGCCCGTGGTTAATGTCGGACACTTGGCCGGGGCCAGGGGCATGGACCCGGCCGGCTTCGAAGCGCTGGTGAACGGCCGGAAGGTGTCGGGGGATTACGTCCTGGGCGGCGGGGACAGTGTGGAATTCTTAAGAACTGATCCGGCCGGTGGCGTCAATGTCCAGGGCGCAGCCCGGGAAGAAGCCGTCGAGGTGACCGTCAACGGCAGGAAAATACGGCTGTCCGGCAAGCCGGATTATATATTTCTGGACATATTCAAACACGTCAGCGTGGATATGGCCGGCGGCTTCTCCGGGGGCAGGATAAAACTCCTGCTGAACGGATGCAATGCCAGCTATGTTGATCCCATCAAGGACGGGGACGTAATTGAGGTGGGATGGAATTGAGCATCCGGGGCGACATAGGATAACACCGCAGTTGCACAGTCCCAAGTTGATGGAGGATCTTGCATGCCGGGTGGATTCTTAAGGACAATGAGGTGAAAATGGCGGCGAGCCCGGTGGAGAGCCTGTCCTTCCCGGGGCCGGCATTGATCCGGCCCGGCCCGGGCGCCGGGTGCCGGACGCAGCATGAACAAATATCTGGAGGCCGGCGGCAGGCCGCCGGTTAAAACAGGCTGTATATTTCCAGCAATATCGCTGTTACCGCCGCCGCCATCACCGGCCCGCAGGGGATGCCCCTGAAGAACACCGTTCCCAGTATGGTGCCGATGGTCATGCCAAAGATAATTTCGGGCATGGCTTTCATTAATTTAAGCCCCTCATTGTTCAGGTGGGTGGCCAGGGCACCCCCGGCCAGGGCGAACAGCCCGGGCAAGGTGGAAAAACTGTATTTTACCTCCCGGATGTTTACTTGTCCCCTGGCAAGGGGTAGAAGTATGTATATCATCAACACCAGCAGCCCCAGTTTTATCCCCTTTTTTTCCAACAATGGCAATAAATAGGCATCAAGTCCGGAAAATTTTATGGCCATAAGTATGCAGCTGGCCATGGCCACCAGATTTGACCGGCCAATAATGGCTATGACAAGTAAAACCAGGAGTACCAGCAGCGACGTATCCACAAAAACCACCTCAGCCGGGAGAGTGTTGCGTACAGCCTCCTGGGTCTGCGTGAAGATATGCCTGTTCCTAAGATTAATGTAATTCTATTGAATAGACATCCATAATATTACATTTATGTATTTTAAGTAATGAGCATTTCCGGCTTCCGGACATTCTTTGTTTGGCACCTCCCGGCAATCACCGGCATAATATGGCAGGGAGGAAACCTTGAAGCGTCTTCATAAAGGGGGGAGCGTTAAATGACTTACGGGGCCAACCCGTATATTTTATTTCTAATTCTCATTCTATTGGTATTGGGGATGGATCCGGAAGCCGGCAAGAAAATAGAAATGGTCAGGCGCATTATGGAGAGGATGGCATCGGCCATGAACAATTTCAGGACCGGCGTCGGTTCCATGACCACCGACTTTGAGGAAATACATTTTATGCTGAGGGATATGTATATGCCGGGCGGGAATGGAAAATAAGCTGTTTAAACAAGTAACCGGGAATTATATTGCATTCCTTATCCTGTCGGGAGCCAGAAGGCAGAAGACAAAATGGGTTGGCCGGGATGGGAGTGCCCTGAAAATTATCAAGCCAATGACGGAGCGTACGTGGGAGGGATTTTAATAACTTAGGTAACCGGTACCTAAGTTATAAGTTACATGGCCGACGGCTTACTCCAATGCTCTGTTCTCCCGAAAGGGAGTTTTTTCTTCAAAGGAATGCATTAAATTCTGTCTCCTGTCTCCTGATTCTATGGTTCATACTGCACTCCTTATTCTGCCGGGAGAAAGGAAACAGAGTGCTGTCCGGGATATTATGAAAATATTATGGTGGTATCAGCATATTTTTTTCACTCAGGGCAGGAAAACCCCGGCCGATTCCCGAATGTCCATTTTTATGCATTGGAAGATGTTGCCGGGAAGTGAGTCGAGCTGAACGAAAGGGAATATTTACTTTGTTGGCAGTTTATTCTGCCGGGGGCGGCCAAAAGGGTCTGGCACCTGATTGATAGCTTCGGTTCGGCGGAGTATGCCTGGAAGGCCGCTGAAAAACATCTGGTGGCCCTTGGGGGGTTTACCCCCGAGGGGGCCAGGGAACTGTCGCTCCGGCGCAGGGGTGTGAATCCCGAGGCATTGAATGACCTGCTGGAAAAAAAGGGGATTTCCTTTGTGCACCACGGTGGCTTTGAGTACCCGGAGTTGCTGAAAAATATTCCCGACCCTCCGCCGGGGCTTTTTGTCAGAGGAAGAATCGCCGGTGACGGCGGCCATTCGGTGGCGGTGGTGGGCTCCCGCAAGGCCACCAGGTACGGGTTGACTGTGGCTGCAAAATTGGCCCGGGATTTGGCCGGGTCCGGGATGACGGTGATCAGCGGCATGGCCAGGGGAATAGACACCGCCGCCCACAGGGGGGCCCTGGCAGCCGGTGGGAGGACTGTCGCCGTATTGGGTTGCGGGGTGGATGTGGTCTATCCCGGGGAAAACGCCGGGCTGATGGAGGAAATAGTGTCGTCCGGAGCCGTTGTCAGTGAATTTCCATTGCAGGAGAGGCCCGAGGCATGGCATTTCCCTGTCAGGAACCGGATTATCAGCGGAATGTCCAGGGGCGTGGTGGTGGTGGAAGCCGCCGCCAGGAGCGGCGCCCTCATAACCGCGGACTGTGCCCTGGACCAGGGCCGTGACGTGATGGCCGTGCCGGGCAATATAACTTCCGAACAGAGCCGCGGTACCAACCGGCTGATTCGCCAGGGGGCAAGGCTGGTGGAGGACGCCGGGGATGTGCTGGAGGAGCTGGGGCTTTCGCGGTTGTTCCGGGACGACGGCCGGGATGCGCCGGCGCCGTCCTTAAGCCCCGGCGAGGATGCCGTCTATAAATTAATATCGGCTGAGCCGGTGATGCTGGACGAACTGGTGGAGCGGTCGGGACTGCCCGCCCAGAATATACTGGCGGCCCTGACCTTCCTCGAGATGAGGGGATTCGTGCGGCAGCTGCCCGGCAGACTGTACATAGCCGCCGGCCGCAGGTTGTTGTAGGAGGTTTTAAACATCTCACGGAGGTTTCAAATAATTTTTTTTGCTTATAATAGCGGATGTCCGGACAGATTTTAATTTTAGTATCAGCGAATCAAGAGGTGTGGTTTTTGGGTAAAACACTGGTAATTGTGGAATCTCCCGCCAAGGCGAAAAGTATAGGCAAATTTCTCGGCAATAAATTTTTCGTAAAGGCTTCCATGGGCCACCTCAGGGATTTGCCGAAGAGCCAGTTCGGCGTGGACCCGGAAAGGGGTTTTGAGCCGAAGTACATAGCCATCAGGGGCAAGGGAGACGTGATCAAGGAACTCAAGACGGCGGTGAAAAAGGCCGACCGGGTTCTTCTGGCATCGGACCCCGACCGGGAGGGGGAGGCCATAGCATGGCATCTCCTGCACTTGCTGGATATTGATCCGCAGGATAAATGCCGGATCGAATTTAATGAAATAACAAAAAACGCCATAAAAAACGCCGTCCAGAACCCAAGACCCATCGACTACAACCGGGTGTACGCCCAGCAGGCCAGGCGGATACTGGACCGCCTGGTGGGTTATAATCTCAGCCCCCTGCTCTGGAAAAAGGTAAAGAAGGGCCTGAGTGCGGGGCGTGTACAATCGGTGGCGGTGCGTCTGATCTGCGATCGTGAAGAGGAAATACGGTCTTTTGTTTCAGAGGAATACTGGACGCTGATGGCCATACTGGCCAGGCCGGGGGAAGGGCCCTTTGAGGCCAGGCTGCACAAGATAGGGGACCGGAAGGCTGAAATTCCCGACGAGGCCAGGCTGAAAGAAATACTTGGAGAACTGAGGGGCAAGGGCTACCGGGTGGCCAAGGTCACACGCAGGGAAAAGCTGCGTCAGCCTCCGGCTCCCTTTATTACCAGCAGCCTTCAGCAGGAGGCCTACCGGAAACTGAATTTCGCGGCCAAAAGGACCATGATGGTGGCCCAGCAGCTGTATGAGGGCATTGAATTGGGCAAGGAAGGGCCGTCGGGGCTGGTGACGTATATCAGGACGGATTCCACCAGGGTGTCCGACTCCGCCCGGCAGGAGGCGGTACTGTACATAAGCGCCCGCTACGGCAGGGAGTACGCCTCGGGCAGGAAAAAACAGGCGGCACCCGGGGGAAGGGCCCAGGATGCCCACGAGGCTGTCAGGCCCACCTCGCTGGAGAAGGATCCCGATTCCATCAAAGTGTTTCTGACAAACGACCAGTACAAACTCTATAAGTTGATCTGGGACCGTTACGTGGCCAGCCAGATGAGCCCCGCCGTGATTGACACCACCACCGTTGAGATTGAGGCCGGGCCGTGTATTTTCCGGAGCACCGGGTCAATAGTTAAATTTCCCGGCTTCATGAGGGTTTACACGGAATCCGGGGATGACGGCCAGGAGAATGAGGACAACAGGGTTCTGCCGGAACTTGACGAGGGGGATCGGCTGGAGAAAAAATCCCTGGTTCCCAAGCAGCACTTCACCCAGCCACCGCCCAGATATACCGACGCCACCCTGATCAAGGCCCTGGAGGAGAACGGGATCGGCAGGCCCAGCACCTACGCCCCAATAGTGGAAACCATTCAGAAAAGGGGGTATGTGGTCAAGGAAAAGAAGCAGTTCGCGCCCACCGAACTGGGGGTGGTGGTGGTGAACTTGCTCAAAGAGTATTTCAGGGACATAATTGACGTGGAGTTTACCGCCGCCATGGAGGAAAAGCTTGACCATATAGAGGAGGGCGAATTGCTCTGGAGTGGTGTGCTGGGGGATTTTTACGCACCCTTTAAGGAGACCATGACCAGGGCTGAAAAGGAGATAGGTCACGTGGAGGTTGATCCCGAGGTTACCAACGAAGTCTGTGAGAACTGCAGCCGGAACCTTGTGGTGAAGATGGGCCGCTACGGTAAATTTCTGGCCTGTCCCGGTTTTCCCCAGTGCCGCTATACCAAGCCTGTGCTGGAAGCCACCGGGGTCCTATGCCCCCATTGCCCGGGAGAGCTGGTGCAGAGAAGAAGTAAAAAGGGCCGTGTTTTTTACGGCTGCAGCCGTTATCCGGAGTGCCAGTTCACCGTTTGGGACCGGCCCAGCCCGGAGAAATGCCCGGAGTGCGGTGGACTTACTGTATACAAAAGAATCAGGGGCAAAGAGCAAATCAGGTGTGTTTCCTCCAATTGTTTGTCTTTGACTGAAGGCAGCGGAAAAAAAGTGAAAAAAGAAAAAGCCGCGCCGGCTGCCGGGAAGGAAACCGCCAAAGGCAGAAGGAAGGCCGGGGGCGGGGCCGTGGCCGGAAGCGGGAAAGGGGCGGACCGGGGCGGATCCGGCGGCAAAATAGCAGCCGGGAGGTGATTTGAATTGGATTGCGTTACGGTCGTCGGCGCCGGGCTGGCCGGTGCGGAGGCGGCTTGGCAGCTGACCAGGCTGGGAGTAAGGGTAAAGTTATTCGAAATGAGGCCCGTAAGCACGACTCCCGCACATAAAACCGGAGGATTTGCCGAACTTGTCTGCAGCAACTCATTCCGGGCCGCTTCCTTGGAAAACGCCGTGGGCCTGCTGAAAGAGGAAATGCGCCGGATGGGTTCCCTGATCATATCGTGCGCCGACATCCACCGCGTTCCGGCGGGAGGGGCACTGGCGGTGGACAGGGAGCTTTTTTCTTTTGCCGTTACCGGGGCACTGGAAAAAAACCCCCTGGTGGAGGTGGTGAGGCAGGAGTTGAAGTCGATTCCAAGGGATGGAATAGTGGTCCTGGCCACCGGTCCCCTCACATCCCGCTCCATGGCGAGGTCCATTGAGGAGTTTACGGGCCATGGATATCTTTATTTTTACGACGCCGTGGCCCCTGTGGTGACATTTGAATCCATCGATATGGACAAGGCTTTTTTTTCTTCCCGTTACGGCAAAGGAGAGGGACATTATCTGAACTGCCCGATGAACAGAGAGGAATACCTGAGATTCCGGGAGGAACTGGCCGGTGCCGAGAGGGCGCCAAGGAAGGAATTTGAAAAGGAAATAAATTTTGAAGGGTGTATGCCCATCGAAGTATTGGCCGTCCGGGGAGAAGACACCATGCGCTACGGCCCGCTGAAGCCGGTGGGGCTGACGGACCCGGCCACCGGTAGAAGGCCTTACGCAGTGGTACAGCTGAGGCGGGACAACGCCGCCGGCACACTGTACAATATGGTGGGGTTCCAGACCCATCTTAAGTGGAGTGAGCAAAAAAGGGTGTTCAGAATGATTCCGGGGCTGGAAAAGGCGGAGATTATCCGGTACGGGGTGATGCACCGCAATACATACATAAACTCACCGCGGCTACTGGAGGCGACTTACCAGAGCGGGGTCAGGCCGGGTCTTTTTTTTGCGGGACAAATCACCGGAGTGGAGGGATACGTGGAATCGGCGTCATCGGGGCTGGTGGCGGGGATCAATGCCGGGCTCCTGCAGGTTGGCGGAAAGCCGTTGGTGTTTCCCCGGGAAACCGCCCACGGGGCCCTGGCCAGGTACATCACCGCCGCCGACCCCGGCAACTTTCAGCCCATGAACATTACCTTCGGCCTTTTTCCGCCTCTGGAAAACTCCGTGCGGGAACGGAGAATAAGGAATGCCATGATTGCGGAAAGGGCCCTCAAGGTGTTGGAAGAGTTTATAAAAAGCAGTGATTTGCCGGCTTCCAAACCGTAAGCAACCCGGCTGCCACCGTAATGTATGGGGAGGGAAGGGGCGGGTCATGTATTATTATATTGACAGCTTCATCCACTACCTGGATGTGGAAAGGAATTATTCAACCCACACCGTGTTCAGCTACCGCCGCGATCTTTTTCACGGGGTGGATTTTTTTGCCGGCGCTCTGGGCAAAAAGGATTCTCTATTGAGTCCGGAGGACTTGAATGTCAGCCTGATGAGGTCTTACCTGGGAGACCTTTTTTACAGCGGTATGGCCAAGAGCTCCATATCCAGGCGTCTTGCGGCCTGGAGGTCCTTTTACCGCTATCTGGGGCGGGAGGGGCTGGTGGATAAGAATCCTTTGAAAGGGCTGACTTCTCTCAAGCGCGGGAAGAAACTCCCCCATTTTCTGTTCAAGGACCAGTGCGCCGCCCTGGTGGAGTCGCCCGGCGGCGGAGACCCGTTGGCATTGAGGGACCGGGCGTTGCTGGAGACGCTGTACTCTTCTGGCATACGGGTGGGGGAGTTGGTCGGCCTGAATGTTGAGAATATAAGCCTTTCCGGCGGTGAGCTGCTCGTGATGGGCAAGGGGGCCAGGGAGCGGGTGGCCCCTTTGGGGAGGTATGCGGTGGAGGCGCTGTTCCTGTATCTGGAAACCGCCAGGCCCAGACTGATCCGGGACGATGGGGAAAGGGCGGTGTTTATAAATTGCAGGGGAGGCCGGATTACCGACCGGGGGGTCAGAAAAATAGTTAAAAAGTATGCCGGCAGACTGGGCATGCAGCACAATGTAAGTCCCCACACCATGCGGCACACCTTTGCCACCCACATGCTGGACGGGGGCGCCGACCTAAGGGTGGTACAGGAGATATTGGGGCATAAAAACCTCTCCACCACTCAGATTTATACTCACCTGACCAGGGATCGCCTGAAAGAGATATATTTAAAATGCCACCCGAGGGTTAAAATAGATGACAACAAATAGCCGGTTAATGAAAGAATTTAATTCCATTTACGAAAGGAAGAGTCCGATGTTTCATTCTACCACTATTGTGGCGGTAAAAAAGGGCGGGTCGGTGGCCATGGCCGGGGACGGCCAGGTCACCTTCGGGCAGAACACCGTGCTGAAGCACAGGGCCAGGAAACTCCGCCGGCTGCATAACGGGGCGGTGCTGGCGGGATTTGCCGGTTCTGTGGCTGACGCCTTCACGCTTTTTGAAAAATTCGAGGGTAAACTGGAGGCATACCGGGGCAATTTGCAGCGGGCAGCCGTGGAGCTGGCCAAAGACTGGCGCATGGACAGGGTTTTGAGGCGGCTGGAAGCGCTTTTGGTGGTGGCCGACAGGCAAAACCTGCTGGTTCTTTCAGGCGGGGGGGAGGTAATCGAGCCGGACGACGGCATAGTGGCCATAGGGTCCGGCGGAGCTTACGCCCTGGCGGCCGCCAGGGCCCTGGCCGGGCACACCGGGTTGACGGCGGCCGACATTGCCGCCAAATCTCTGGGTATTGCGGCGGAAATATGTGTTTACACGAACACCGAAATAACGGTGGAAGAACTGTGAACATTATGCCCTCTTGCCCGGATACACTGAATCTGCAGCTCCATTTTAATTAAAAAACCCGGGAGGTTGCTATATTATGGAAAGCCTTACTCCCCATGAAATTGTGGCAGAGCTTGACAAATACATTGTGGGCCAGAAAAAGGCCAAGAAGGCAGTGGCCATAGCATTGAGAAACCGCTACCGGAGAACAATGCTCTCCGCAGACCTGAAGGATGAAGTGGTGCCAAAGAATATATTGATGATTGGCCCCACCGGAGTGGGCAAAACCGAAATAGCCCGCCGTCTGGCCAGATTGGTGAAGGCCCCCTTTGTCAAGGTGGAGGCCACCAAATTTACCGAGGTGGGCTACGTTGGACGGGATGTGGAAAGCATGGTGCGGGAACTGGTGGAGACCTCGATACGCATGGTGCGGTCCGAAAAGATGGCCAAAGTTGAAGAAAGGGCAAAGAAGATGGCCGATGACAGAATTATTGAAATTATGGCCCCCCTGCCCAGGCACGATATCCACCTTAAAAATCCGCTGGAACTGATTTTTGGGGGCGCCAAGCAGCAGGATGGCCAGGCCCACCGTGAAGGCGACCAGCTTGCCCGCAGGGTCGAGTTTGAAAGGGAAAGCCTGCGGGAAAAGCTGGTCCGCGGAGAACTGGAGAGCGAGTATTTGGAAATTGAGGTGGAGGAAAGCTCCACCCCCATGCTGGAGGTTTTTTCGGGGGCCGGCGTGGAGGAAATGGGCATCAACATTCAGGATATGCTGGGCAACCTTTTCCCCAAGAAAAAGAAAAGAAGAAGAGTCACCGTTGCCGACGCCCGCAAGATACTGATCCAGCAAGAGGCCCAGAAACTTATCGACATGGACGAGGTTACCTCCGAGGCGGTGAGGAGGGCTGAGGAGAGCGGTATTATCTTTCTTGACGAAATAGACAAAATAGCGGTGAGGGACGGGTTATCCGGTCCGGATGTTTCCCGGGGCGGGGTGCAGCGCGATATACTGCCCATCGTGGAGGGGTCCACGGTGGTTACAAAATACGGTCCGGTAAAAACAGATCACGTGCTGTTTGTAGCCGCCGGAGCATTCCACATGTCGAAGCCGTCGGACCTGATACCCGAGTTGCAGGGGCGCTTTCCCATCAGGGTGGAGCTGGACAGTCTCAACGAGGAGGATTTTCTGCAGATTTTGACAGAGCCCCAGAATTCCCTGATCAAGCAGTACACCGCTCTATTGGCCACAGAGGGCATGAATGTGGAATTTTCACAAAATTCCCTTGTCGAAATAGCCAAAATAGCTTATACTGTTAATGGGCAGACGGAAAATATAGGCGCCAGAAGGCTTCACACAATAATGGAAAAGCTTTTGGAGGATTTGTCTTTTGACGCCCCTGTAATGAAAGAAAAGAATATTGTCATCGACCGGGACTATGTTGCCGGCAAGCTGGACGAAGTGGCTAAAAACGAGGACCTGAGCCGTTATATACTTTGAGGAGGGAGCTGTTTTTCAATTGAGGGACTTGCTGGAGAAGACACGCTCAATAAACAAGTTGCTTCAGAAATCTGCCGGGTATCCCGTGGATTACAAGGAAATAGCAGCCATTCTCAGCGATAATATAGGCTGCAGCGTATATATCACAGACAGGCGGGGTAAGACATTGGGCCACCAGTACCTGAAGGGTTTTACGTGTGAGATAATGAGGGACATAGTGGAGTCTCCCGAAGGGTTTCCTGAGGATTATAATGAAAGCCTGCTGCGCATGAGCGAAACAAATGCCAATTTCTGTCAGACTGACAATGTTTGTGTTTTCTGTCACGAAAAAAAATGCAGGTTCAGTAACAAGGTCACCACAGTGGTGCCCATAGTGGGCGCGGGATCCCGCCTGGGCACCCTGGTGCTGGCCAAATTTGATCAGTACTTCACCGATGAGGATTTGATACTGGCTGAATACGGCGCCACCGTGGTGGGCATGGAGATACTGAGGGCCAGGGCCGGGCGTATGGAGGAAGAGGCCCGCAAGCGGGCGGCGGTGCAGATTGCCCTGGGTACACTGTCATATTCCGAGCTGGATGCCGTTCAGCACATCTTCAAACAGCTGGAGGGTGATGAAGGCCTGTTGGTGGCCAGCAAGATAGCCGATCGGGTGGGCATTACCAGGAGCGTGATAGTGAACGCCCTGCGCAAGTTTGAAAGCGCGGGGGTTATAGAGTCCAAGTCCCTGGGTATGAAGGGCACCTACATCAGGGTGCTCAACGACAGACTGCTGGAAGAACTGGACAGGATGAAGCAGCATTAGGAGAGTGTTGCATGCAGGTAAAGCCGGATACGGCCTCCTTATCCTGCAATGCTTATTCTGTTGGAATCCGGAATCCAGAATGAAAAAACTTAGGTAACCGGTACCTAAGTTTTCGTTTCCGGTATATTGCCCTTCTGACCCCTTCTCCCCTTCGATACCATATCCCAAGGTCCCGTTCTCCCGAAAGGGAGATTTTTCTAATGTATAGGAAACTTTGCTTGCATTATTACTTGTGGATAAGTTTTCTATGCATGGGGGTTTGTAAGGGGGTGCGCCCCCTTACGATTGCGGGGTGCTCAGGACGCGCAGCGTCCGTCGAAGGGGCGGCAGCCCCTGGCGAACAAGAAAAGCGATACTTTTTTCAGCTATTAGGCGATGAAATCGAATTTGTTCACAGCCCCCCAGGTCCGCCTTGCCAAAGGATGCATATTTATGTTAGAATACAACCTGGCATGAACTACGCACGCCGCCGGATTCCGGGCGAGGGTGCCCCGGGCGGGGCTTTGCCGGAGATGATGGCGGCGGAGGATGTAAAACCAGTCGGGAAGGAGGTGTACCAATGGCTGTTATCTCAATGAAGCAACTCCTGGAAGCGGGGGTTCACTTCGGACACCAGACCAGAAGGTGGAACCCCAAGATGGCGCCTTATATATTTACCGACCGCAACGGTATTTATATCATCGATTTGCAGAAGACGGTGCGTAAGGTGGATGAGGCTTACGATTTTGTCAAGTCTTTGTCCGCCGGCGGCGAGACCATACTCTTCGTGGGGACCAAGAAGCAGGCCCAGGAAGCGGTCAGGGAAGAAGCTGAAAAGTGCGGCATGTTTTACGTAAATCAGCGCTGGTTGGGGGGAATGTTGACCAATTTCCAGACCATACGCCGCCGCATTGAAAGGTTGCACGAACTGGAGCGGATGGAGGCCGGCGGCAGGATGAACCTTCTGCCCAAGAAGGAAGTGGCCGAGCTGCTGCATGAAAAAGACCGGCTGACCAAGTTCCTGGGTGGCATTAAGGATATGCGCCGCCTTCCCGCCGCCCTTTTTATCATCGACCCCCGCAAGGAGAGGATTGCTGTGGCGGAAGCCCGCAAGCTGGGCATTCCTATCGTGGCAATCGTGGATACCAACTGTGATCCTGATGAAGTTGACTATGTAATACCGGGCAACGACGACGCCATCAGGGCGGTCAGGCTTCTCACCAGCAAAATGGCTGAGGCGGTGCTGGAAGGTAAACAGGGAGAGCAGTACGGTCAGGGGGAACAGGTGGAGGAACAGCAGTAACCGTGATTTGCCGGGTGGGGGCGCTTGGTCGGTGGTTGGTGGTTGGTCGTCGGACGCCGGTTGGCTGACATTTGACATTGGGTCGGATATCAGCGGAGCTTGCGGCCGGAGGCCCGCGATCGGCGGCTGAGAGCGCCCCCGCTTTTTAATGGTGATTCCGGATTTCATTCCCCCGTGCGGTGCCGCCTGCGCCGGGCTTTGGTTTGGCTGGTCTTTTTTTGGGAGATAATACATATTGTCTGTGATGTCATGATTAATTGAATATACAAGGGGGATTTATAATGGCGGAAATTAGCGCGGCTCTGGTGAAAGAGCTCCGCGAAAGAACCGGGGCCGGGATGATGGATTGCAAAAAGGCCCTGGCTGAAAACAACGGGGATCTGGAAAAGGCCGTGGACTTTCTCAGGGAGAAGGGATTGGCCGCAGCGGCCAAAAAGGCCGGCAGGATTACAGCGGATGGTCTGGTGGAGTCGTATATTCATGGCGGTGGGCGCATCGGGGTGTTGGTGGAGGTCAATTGTGAAACCGACTTCGTGGCCAAAACCGACGAATTCAAGGCTTTGGTTCGGGACATAGCCATGCAGGTGGCGGCTTCCAGGCCGGAATACGTGCGGCGGGAGGAAGTGCCCGGGGAAGTAATCGCCAGGGAGAAGGAAATATTGACGGCCCAGGCAGCCAATGAAGGCAAGCCGGATAAGATAATACAGCGTATGGTGGAGGGCCGGATTGAAAAGTTTTTCAAGGAGGTCTGCCTGCTGGAGCAACCCTTTATCAAGAACCCCGATATATCCGTGCAGCAGCTGATAACGGAAAGCATCGCCAAAATCGGGGAAAACATATCCGTGCGCAGGTTTGTAAGGTATGAATTGGGGGAGGGCCTGCAAAAGCGTCAAAACGATTTCGCCGCAGAAGTGGCCGCCGCCACGAAGATCTGTTAGGCTGAAGGAAATATTCCGGCAACTGTAGAATTAGAGAGACGTGGCGGGAGGTTGTTGAATGAGGACTCCCAAATATCGCCGGGTTGTGTTGAAATTAAGCGGCGAGGCCCTGGCCGGGAATCTGGGGTATGGCATAGACCCCGATGTGGTCAGTTCCATATCCAATCAGATAGAAGAAATTGCCGAATTGAATGTTCAGATGGCCATTGTGGTGGGGGGGGGGAATATATGGCGGGGGGTGGCCGGCAGCGCCAAGGGAATGGACAGGGCGACGGCCGATTATATGGGCATGCTGGCCACGGTGATTAACGCCTTGGCCCTCCAGGACGGACTGCAAAAGCAGGGGGTGGATTCCCGGGTTCAGACAGCCATAGAGATGAGGGCTGTGGCTGAACCTTACATAAGGCGGAGGGCGATCCGGCACATGGAAAAGAGAAGGGTGGTCATATTTGCCGCCGGTACGGGAAATCCGTACTTTTCCACGGATACCACAGCGGCGTTGAGGGCCGCCGAGATAGAGGCCGAAGTGATTCTGATGGCCAAGCGCGTAAACGGTGTTTATGACAGCGACCCCATGAAGAACCATGACGCCAAAAAGTTTGACAGTCTGACGTATATTGAATTGCTGAACAAAGGGCTGGCGGTGATGGATGCTACGGCCACATCCCTGTGCATGGACAATAAAATCCCTCTGATTGTTTTTAACCTGAATGACCAGGGAAACATTTTAAAGGCGATTATGGGAGAATCTGTTGGAACATACGTTGGGGGTGAATTGATTGGCTAAGGAGATTATTTCTGAAGCGGAAGCCAATATGAAGAAAACCGTGGAAGTGGTTAAAAGGGAGTTTTCTTCTCTGCGGGCGGGCCGTGCCACCCCGGCTTTACTGGACAAGATCAGTGTAAACTACTATGGCGCCCCGACCCCGGTGAGCCAGATGGCCAATATATCGGTACCGGAGGCAAGGCTTCTGGTCATCCAGCCCTGGGACAAATCCACCATCCCCGAAATAGAGAGGGCCATACTTAAATCGGACCTCGGGATTAATCCCGCCAGCGACGGAACGGTAATCCGGCTCTCCGTTCCCCAACTCACCCAGGAGAGGCGCCAGGAACTGGTGAAGGTGATCAGAAAGAAGGCGGAAGAAGGCCGGGTGGCTGTCCGCAATGTGCGCCGGGACGCCAACGAGGTGCTCAAGGCCAGGGAAAAGAAAGGTGAGTTGCCTGAGGACGAGCTGCGCCGGAGCCAGGATGAGGTGCAGAAGCTTACAGACAAGTACATAAAGGAAATCGATCAGATTACCGCAAATAAAGAACAGGAGATTATGCAGGTTTGACCGGGGCCTTGGAGAAGGAAATACTGGCCCTTCCTTTGGATGAGGCTTTGCTGGCGCTGGAAAAGGCCGGGATTAAGGTTGAGGTGCTGCGCACCGGACCGCCCCGGCTACGGCCCGGGGGTACTGGGAGTGAAAGGGTGCTGCGCTTTATATTGAGGGGTGGAACCGGTATTGTCACTGTTGCCCGGGAATCTGCGGAGGGATGAAAGGAGATGTGCAAATGGCCTGCCGCATCACCGATGAATGTCTGGCCTGCGAAAGCGGCGGCGCCTGTATTGATTCCCGTCCTGCCGGAGCCATTGTTGAAGAATAAGACACTCCACCCCCCCCGCTTCCGGAGGGGGTTTCTGGTATAAGATGAGAAATATATTTATTATTGACTTTTCTATAATATAATGATTGTGGATCGGTAACTCTTTCAGGTGAATTGTAAAGCCGTTGCCGGCCATGTAATCAAGCTGCTCGGCGCTTTGGGGGTTGGCCTGGTGATAAAGAATTTTGTCAATCTGATGCGCAGATATTCCGAAAAGGAGGCAAATACAGAGGCAAACACAAATGAGGAGGCATTGAGGGCCAGGATCGACCCCGCACGTATGCCGCGTCACGTGGCCATAATAATGGACGGTAATGGCAGGTGGGCCCGGCGCAGAGGAATGCCCAGGTCCTTGGGGCACAGGGCGGGGGTGGATTCTCTCCGGGATGTGGTCAGGGCCAGCTCCGATGTGGGGCTGAAGGTGCTTACGGTGTATGCCTTTTCGACGGAAAATTGGAAGCGGCCCCAGGAAGAGATTGACGTCCTGATGGATCTGCTGGTTGAGTACCTGCATAAAGAAATAGAGGAATTATGTGCCAACAACGTTAAGATAAGGGCCATCGGCAGGATAGAGGAGCTGCCCGCCCATGCCCGCAGGGCTGTGTCGGTGGCCTGCGAAAGAACCGGGGACTGCCGGGGGCTTAATCTAAACATAGCCCTGAATTATGGCGGAAGGACCGAGCTGGTGGATGCAGTCAGGAAGATTTCAGCCAAAGTGGTTGGAAATGAACTTTCTCCGGATGAAATAGACCAGGAGGTCATTGCCCGGCATCTGTACACCGCCGGGCAGCCCGACCCGGATTTATTGATCCGTCCCTCCGGAGACTACAGGGTGAGCAATTTTTTATTGTGGCAGCTGGCATATACCGAATTTTGGCTGACCGACCTTATGTGGCCGGATTTTAAGAGAATTCACCTGTTGCAGGCCCTGGTGGATTATCAAAGGCGCCATCGCAGGTATGGGGGATTAAAAGAGTAGTGGGCTGGTGAAAATTTTTTGTTCCGTAAAAGGTTATTGAGTGCCGCGGCAGGTGTCCCGCTGCTGCTCCTGGCGGTCTGGCACGGCGGGTGGGCGCACTTTGTTTTGACAGTACTGATTATGTTGCTGGCTGTCATTGAGTGGAGCAAATTGTTCGTCAGAATGAACTCCAAGCCCCCCCTGGCGGCCATGATGGCCGGAGTTCTGGCCTTGGCGTCAAGCGCCCACCTGGGCGGGGCGGGGGCCTTCGGGGCGGCCGTCACCCCGGTGGTATTGATGATGCTGCTTATAGGGGTTTTCCGGCATCCCTGCGTCACTCCGGGGGATGTGGCCGCAGCCCTGGCCGGAACACTTTACGTGGGACTGTTGGTTTATTTTTATCTGATCAGGACATTGGACGGGGGGGGCCTTTGGATATTGTTCCTGCTGGCCTGCACCTGGACAGGGGATACCATGGCGTACCTTGTCGGTAAGAAATTGGGAAGAATTAAGCTGGCCCCATTACTTAGCCCCGGGAAAACCCTGGAGGGCGCCCTGGGCGGGCTGGTGGGCAGTGTAACAGCGGCTGTTGTGGTTTACGCCTTTAATCCTGTGCTGCCGCTGTCCCTGACAGTGTTGTTGGGTCTCATTATCGGCATTTCCGGGCTTTTGGGAGATCTTTTTGAGTCGAGTTTGAAAAGGACTGCGGGCATAAAGGATGCCGGCGGTGTGATTCCCGGACACGGCGGGGTGCTGGACCGTTTTGACAGCCTGTTGTTTGCCGCGCCGGCCGCTTATTATTCAATTCTGGCATTTGGCGGATGATTTACTCATGAACAGATATATACAAATTATTGCCCTGGTGGCGGCTTCCTTGATACTGGTATATTTTTCGGCGGTATATTTTGTGCCGGAAATAGTTGTGGTTGCCGGCAAGCTGTTTGTCATAACGCTGCCGTTTATTGTCGCCGGGCTACTGGCCCTGCTGATGGAGCCCGTGATAGTGTGGGTCATGGCCAGGGCCCGGATTAGCCGCCCCCTGGCGGTGGGTCTCACCATGCTTACTTTTTTCAGCGCCCTGGGACTTCTGCTGGTGCTGGCGGTCTTCAGGCTGGCCAGGGAGCTGGTGGATCTGTCCGTTTCTCTTCCCAAATACGTTAAGCCGGTTCAGGAATTCATCGTCCACACCTTTGAGCGCAGCAAGATACTGTATTTCAGTCTGCCCAGGGAAGTAACCGGGCGCATCAGTGAAAGCCTGGGCACCATCAGCGGCACCCTTTCCGACCTGGCCGCCTCCCTTGCCCATTTCATCGTCAATTTCGCCTCGGCGCTGCCGGGGGCCGTGCTGGGCATCATTGTTGTATTTATCGCCACTTATTTTTTCAGCCGTGACCGCAGATTGATTGTCGGTTTCTGGGTCAACCTCATACCGGGCCCATGGGGCGAAAAGAGCCTGGGCATAGTCAGAGAAATAGCCCACGCCTTTCTCAGCTATGTGCGGGCCCAGACGGTGCTGGTGTCCCTTACCACTGTGCAGGCCATTGTGGGATTATATATAATCGGGGCAAAATACGCCCTTACGGTGGGTGTCCTGATTGGAATACTGGATATGATTCCGGTGCTGGGTCCGGCCACGTTAATCATACCTTGGGCCGTATGGAGTTTTATTACGGGAAATGTGGCCTTGGGCATCAAACTGCTGATTCTGCTGCTGTTTATCTGGATAGTCAGGCAGGTGCTGGAGGCGAGGGTGGTGGCCGCCAACCTGGGGCTGCACCCCCTGGCGGTGCTGGCGGCCATGTACATTGGACTGAAGGTTATCGGAGTGGCGGGACTGATTTTCGGGCCGGTGCTGCTGATTGCGGTGCAGGCCATCTATAAGGCAGTAAGACATGAGAAGTGAGGGTGTTTTTTGACAAAGGGTCTTTCAATATTGGGAAGCACCGGGTCCATAGGGCGCCAGGCCCTGGAAGTGGTGGACATGCTGAAGGGGCGGTTTTCCGTAGAGGGGCTTTCCGCCGGCCGGAATATAAAAGTCCTCCGGGAGCAGATTATAAAATACAGGCCCCGGGTGGTTTCGGTCCATTCCCGGGACGATGCCAGGGATCTGTCCTGGGAATTGGGCCCGGCGGGCCCGGAGATCCTTTGGGGGCCGGAAGGAATGTCGGCCGTGGCCACCTGCCCGGAGGCGGGCCTGGTAATTACGGCGGTGACCGGCGCCTCCGGCCTGGTGCCCACGGTGGAAGCCATCAAGGCGGGCAAGGACATTGCCCTGGCCAACAAGGAAACATTGGTGGCGGCCGGCTTTTTGGTGATGGATCTGGCGGAAAGGCACGGAGTGAAAATACTGCCGGTGGACAGCGAGCACTCGGCGGTGTGGCAGTGCCTGCAGGGAACCCGGCCGGAAGAGGTTGGCAGCATCATCCTGACCGCTTCGGGGGGACCCTTCCGTGTAAAGCCGGAAGATCTCGGCCGGGTTACGGTGTCTATGGCCCTGGCCCACCCGAACTGGAGCATGGGGCCCAAAATTACTGTGGATTCCGCCACGATGATGAACAAGGGTCTGGAGGTCATAGAAGCCCGGTGGCTGTTCGGCTTGGATTATGACAGGATCAGGGTTGTGGTGCACCCCCAGAGTATAATCCATTCCATGGTGGAGTTTGTGGACGGCTCTGTGCTGGCCCAGCTGGGACTGCCGGACATGAAGCTGCCCATCCAGTACGCCCTCACCTACCCCCGGAGGCTTCCGGCCGGGCCGGCCGGGCCGGACTGGTGCAGGCTGAAGGAATTGACCTTCGAGGCGGTGGACTCCGGACGCTTTCCTCTGCTGGGCCTGGCTTACCAGGCGGGCAGGTGCGGCGGCACGGCGCCGGCGGTGATGAATGCCGCCAACGAGGTGGCCGTGGAATGTTTCTTGGGCGGAAAAATCAGTTTTTTAGCCATCCACCGGGTTGTGGAAAGTGTGCTTGGCGGCCACAATGTCATTCACCGGCCGGATTTGGAAGACATTCTGGAGGCCGGCCGGCGGGCCCGGGAGGAGGCCCGCCGGCTGGTGGAAAAGTATGTGTAGCTATTGAAAAAACATGAACGTTAATATAAAAAAGGTGATTTAATGGACACTTTCCTGGCCTCTGTGATTGTTTTCGGACTCCTGATATTCTTTCACGAGCTTGGACATTTTATGGTGGCCAAGCTGGTGGGCATCAAGGTGCAGGAATTCAGCCTGGGATTCGGTCCCAAACTGCTGTCCCTCCCCCGGGGAGAGACTACATACAGTCTCAGGGCTTTTCCGCTGGGAGGATTTGTCCGCATGGCCGGCATGGATCCCGACGAGGAGAAGGATGCTGATGAAGAAAGGGGCTTTAACAGGAAAACCGTCGGACAGAGGATTAGTGTCATTATCGCCGGGCCGGTTATGAATTTTGTCTTGGCTATAATGCTGTTGGCCGTGATCTTTATGTTTTACGGGATGCCCGACATGCCCACCAACAGGGTGCAGGAGCTGCTGCCGGGCAGGCCCGCCGAAGCGGCCGGCATCCGGCCCGGGGACGTGATTGTGGAGATTGACGGAAAAAAGGTGGATACTTGGGAGCAGCTCAGCAAAACGGTGGCCGCCAGTCCGGAACGCCAATTGAATATGGTGGTGGAGCGGGGCGGGGACAGTCTGACCTTTAAAGTAACCCCTTACCGGGATGACCGGGGGCTGGGTAAAATAGGCATCCAGCCCGCACCCAAGAAGGCCGGACCTTTGGAGGCCCTGGTCTCGGGCGGGAAGTACACGGCCATGTTAACTTACAAGATACTGGAGTATCTCGGCCGGGGGATTACCCGCCAGGTGCCCCTGGAGCTGGGCGGGCCGGTGCGTATCGTGGCCACCATTAACGAGGCGGTGCAAAGCACCAGCTGGTTCATCAACCTGATGAGCCTTTCGGCGTTTCTGTCCATAAGTCTGGGGCTGTTCAACCTGTTTCCGATACCGGCCCTGGACGGCAGCCGGATAATGTTTTTATTGCTGGAGAAAATCCGCGGCAGGCCGGTGGAGCCCAGGCGGGAGAATTTCATCCATATGGTGGGATTCGGGTTGTTGATACTGCTGATCGTGGTTATAACCTATAACGATATACTGCATCTCATCATGTAGAATAAAGGGGTATTTTAAAATGCACAGGCTGACAACCCGTCCCGTCATGGTGGGCAGTGTGCCGGTGGGAGGAGGGGCGCCGGTATCGGTGCAGTCCATGACCAACACAGACACCCGGGACGCGGCTGCCACGGCGGCGCAAATAAACGGATTGGCGGCGGCGGGATGTGAAATAGTGAGGGTGGCGGTTCCGGACATGGAAGCGGCCGGAGCCTTGGGGGCCATAAAGGAGAGGATAAGCATCCCCCTGATTGCGGACATACATTTTGATTACCGCCTGGCCCTTGAGGCTGTGAAGGCCGGTGTGGACGGCCTGAGAATAAATCCGGGCAACATCGGGGGCCAGGAAAAGGTGGGGCTGGTGGTGGATGCCTGCAGGGAAAGGCAGATTCCCATTAGAATAGGGGTCAACGCCGGGTCCCTGGAAAGGGATCTGCTGGAGAAACACGGCGGCCCCACCGCCGGGGCCATGGTGGAAAGCGCCCTGCGCCATATTAATATGCTGGAGGAGTTGAACTTCAGGGAAATAAAGATCTCCCTGAAGGCCTCCGATGTGCCCCTGACCATAGAGGCGTACCGTCTTATGGCCGGGAAGGCGAATTATCCCCTCCACGTGGGTGTGACTGAAGCAGGCACCCTGCGTGGGGGGACAATTAAGTCGGCCGTGGGCATCGGAACACTGCTGGCCATGGGAATAGGCGACACCATAAGAGTGTCCCTGACCGGGCATCCGCTGCACGAGGTGGGGGTGGGCTGGGAAATATTAAAGGCCCTGGGATTAAGGCGGCGGGGAGTGGAACTGATTTCGTGCCCCACCTGCGGCAGAACCCAGGTGGACATCATCTCCCTGGCCAACAGGCTGGAAGAACTGCTGGCCCAGGTGGACAAACCTTTGAAGGTGGCCGTCATGGGCTGTGTGGTGAACGGCCCCGGGGAGGCCCGCCATGCCGACGTCGGCATGGCGGGAGGCAGGGGAGAGGGGCTGATTTTCCGTAAGGGCCGGGTGCTGCGCAAAGTTCCCGAGGACCGCCTGCTGGACGAACTGGTGCGGGAGGTTTACGGCCTTATTAATGAGGAGTCTTCTACCGGAGAGGAGAATGCGCTGTGTTGGTCTCACAGCTTTTAATGCCCACCCTGCGGGAAACACCGGCCGAGGCCGAGGTGATCAGCCACCGGCTGATGGTCCGGGCGGGCTACATCAGGAAGGCGGCGGCCGGGGTATACACCTTTATGCCTTTGGCCTGGCGGGTGATTAAAAAAATAGAGGCCATTGTACGGGAGGAAATGGACCGGCAGGGCGGGCAGGAGATAATGATGCCCATTATACAGCCGGCCGAACTATGGCAGGAGTCGGGGCGCTGGGACGTGTACGGCGCCGAGCTGTTCCGCTTGAAGGACAGGCATGGCAGGGACTTTTGCCTGGGCCCCACCCACGAGGAAATAATTACCACCCTAGTGAGGGGGGAGGTCGGTTCCTACAAGCAGCTTCCGCTGCTGCTGTATCAGATTCAGTTCAAGTACCGGGACGAGAGAAGGCCCCGTTTCGGCCTGATGCGGGGAAGGGAGTTTATTATGAAGGACCTTTATTCCTTCGACCGGGACCATGAAGGGCTGGATATCAGCTATCGTAAAATGTACGAGGCCTACACCAGGGTATTCAGGCGCTGCGGACTGAGATTCAGGCCGGTGGAGGCGGACCCGGGGGCCATCGGAGGTAGCGACACCCACGAATTTATGGTGCTGGCCGACTCGGGGGAGGCCTTGGTGGTGTATTGTCCCGGCATGCCTTGCGGTTATGCGGCAAATGTCGAGAGGGCGGTGAGCCCGCCGGAACCGACGGCGGGTGGTGAGCCACCCGGCCCCGTCAAGGAGGTGCCGACACCCGGCGTAAAGACGGTGGAACAGGTGGCCTCATTCTTTGGGGTTTCTCCCAGAAATGTAATCAAGACCCTCGTTTATGAAACCGAAAAGGGGCCGGTGGCGGCCCTGGTGAGGGGGGACCGGGACGTCAACGAGATTAAGCTGAAAAAGGCGGTGGATGTGATTAGCCTGGAACTGGCCGGCCCGGAGGCGGTGGCCGGGATTACCGGGGCTGAGGCGGGTTTTGCCGGTCCGGTGGGACTGTCCGGTGTGAAGATAGTGGCCGACCAGGAGATTGACGCACTGCCCTGGGCAGTGTCCGGGGCCAACCGGGATCATCGCCACCTGATCAATGTAAAGCCCGGAAGGGAATTTAAGCCGGATGTGGTGACCGACATAAGGCTGGTTAAGTCCGGGGATCCGTGTCCCGGCTGCGGAAGGCCTATGGTGGAGGCCAGGGGCATAGAGGTGGGGCAGGTATTCAAATTGGGGGAAAAGTACAGCAAGGTGCATGGCGCCACCTTCCTGGACCGGGACGGCCGGGAAAAGCATTTTGTGATGGGCTGTTACGGCATCGGGGTAACCAGAACCATGGCCGCTGCCATAGAGCAGAACCACGACGGGGACGGAATTATCTGGCCGGCGGCCATTGCCCCCTTCCATGTGATAGTGGTGCCGGTGAGTGCCAGGGATAGCGGACAGGCCGGCATGGCCCGGAGGATTTACCGGGCGCTGCTGGACGCCGGTGTCGAGGCGGTGCTGGATGACAGGGACGAAAGGCCCGGTGTCAAGTTCAAGGACGCGGATCTGGTGGGATACCCTCTTCGTGTGACCGTGGGGTCAAAGGCAGTGGCTTCCGGCGAGGTGGAACTGCGACTGCGGCGGGACGGGAGCGTGCTGGCGGTGCCGGAGGGAGAACTGGCCGGCAAAGTTGTACAATTATTGGGTAATGACCAGGGGAATGATTGATGTCGGGTGCCGGCAAAAATTTCGTCATCCTGTCCGTCAGCGCCGGTTCCGGTCATATGCGGGCCGCTGCGGCCATCCGGTCGGCGCTGCTGGAGGCGGACCCGGGGTGCGGGGCAATTGTGCTGGACACTTTCAAGTATACCAGCCCCCTGTTGGAAAGGCTGATATTGGGCGCCTACATGGAGATGCTCAAATTCACCCCGGCCGTTTACGGCTATCTGTACAGCCGTTCGGAAAAGGGACGGCCCCTTTCAGGCTTTGCCAAGGCCGAATTCAACAAACTGCTGAGCAGGTTTTCAGCCGGGAGACTTTTGGATTTTATCAGCCGGTACAATCCCGGGGCGGTTATCTGTACACATCCTTTCCCATTGGGTGTACTTTCCGCCATACGTTCCCGCATGGAACCGCGGCTCCTTACAGTGGGGGTTGTCACGGATTTCATCATACATCCGTACTGGGTATTTCCGGAGGTGGATCTGTATTTGGTGGGGGCGGAAAAACTGGCCGCAGACCTGGCCGGGTACGGCATCCCCCCGGAAAGGATATGTGTCACCGGCATCCCCATTGATCCGGTTTTCGCCAATCCGGAGAGCCGGGATGGGGTGTTGGCCCATTGCGGTATGAACCCGGGTTTGCCCACCATTCTCGTCATGGGAGGGGGCCTTGGCCTGGGGCCTCTGGCAGAGTCCGCATACGCCCTGGGGGCCATCGGCGACCCGTGCCAGATTATTGTAGTGACCGGCAACAATGCTCACTTAAAGGAAAAAATATCGCAAATGACATCCGGCCTGCCGAACCGGGTATGCGTGCTGGGTTATGTGGACAGCATTTATTTACTGATGTCCGCTTCGGATATCATGGTGAGCAAGGCGGGGGGCCTCTCCTGCGCCGAGGCCCTGGCCAAGGGATTGCCGCTGTTCATACTGGATCCACTGCCGGGCCAGGAGGAAAGGAACAGCCGGTTTTTGACCTCCGAGGGGGCGGCGGTGGAGGTGTCCGGTGTCCCCGATCTGGTGGAGAAGATTGTAACGTGTCTGCGAAATCCGGAGAGACTGAGGGAAATGTCCCGGGCGGCGGTCCGGATAGGCAGGCCGGACGCGGCTAAAGCAGCCGCGGGGCTGATCAGTGGGATGGTGGAAAATTGCCTGGACACTAAATAAAACAATAAAAAAAGGGAATGATAGATATAGAAGCGATGTTATAAGGAAGCTGTCCGGCAATGGAGCGGGGTGCTGAAAATTTCCCGGAAGATGTAAATGTTGCAGGTTTTTCACTTGTCAAGGCCAGCTTGGTGTGGTATACTAATCATGGTTTTCAGGCAGGGGCACAGATTTTTTCGAAGGAGTGGGGTTTTAGTTCCCACTCTTTCCTCTTATGACATGATGCCTGCTTAATTTATCAGACATGTATGGCCGGATGGCCGGCAAAAGGGAGAATGCGGTGTGGCAAGAAACAAGGTGGCCGCCGTTGTTGAGGAAATATCAGCGCCGGTGATCGAGGACCTGGGCCTGGAGCTGGTGGAAGTGGAATTTTTAAAGGAAGGCGGCAGGTGGATACTGCGGGTGTATATCGACAAGCCGGGGGGAATCAGCCATGCCGACTGCGAAATGGTTTCCAAAAAACTGGACCCCCTCCTGGATGAGAAAGACATTGTACCACATACCTATTATCTGGAGGTATCTTCCCCGGGGATGGAAAGGCCCCTGAAAAAGCTGGCGGATTTCCAGCGTTTCAGGGGTCGTATGGTCAGGGTGACCACCTACACCCCCCTGGAAGGGCGGAAAAAATTCACCGGCAGGCTGGGTGAAATTATGGGGGGTGCCGTGGTTATCGAAGAGGAGGGCGGCAGTAGGGCCGTTCCCCTGGAACAGGTGGCGTCGGCGAGGCTGCATATTGAGCATTGATGTTTTTTCACTGATTTGTTTGGGAGGCGTCAAGGGATGAACACCGACTTTTTAGAGGCCCTTCATGATTTGGAGAAGGAAAAGGGAATTGCCGTGCCGGTGCTGCTGGAGGCCATTGAGGCCGCGCTGCTTTCGGCTTACAAGAGGAATTTCGGGTCCCTGCAGAACGCAAGGGTGCTTATCGACCGGAATACCGGAGAATTCAAGGTGTATTCCCAGCGCACGGTGGTGGACCAGGTGCACGATCCAAGACTGGAGATTACTGTTTCTGAAGCAAGAAATATTGATCCGCGATATGAGCCGGGTGACATTGTTGAAAACGAGGTTACTCCGAGAAATTTCGGGCGGATAGCGGCCCAGACCGCCAAGCAGGTGGTGGTCCAGCGCATCCGGGAGGCCGAGCGGAACATTATTTACGAGGAGTACGCAAACCGCGAGGGGGACATTGTCACCGGAGTCATCCAGCGTGTGGAGCAGAAGAATGTGTATGTGGAGCTGGGTAAAACAGAGGCCATACTGACCCCTTTGGAGCAGATGCCCGGAGAGGATTATCGCCAGGGAAACAGGATAAAGGCTTACATCGTAGAGGTGAAAAAGACCAACAAGGCGCCCCAGATTATCATTTCCAGGACCCATCCGGGACTTTTGAAGAGGTTGTTCGAACTGGAAGTTCCGGAGCTTTATGAGGGGGTGGTGGAATTGAAGGTGGTGGCCCGGGAAGCCGGATACAGATCGAAAATAGCCGTGTACTCCAGGGATGAAAACGTGGATCCGGTGGGAGCCTGCGTAGGTCCCAAGGGAATGCGGGTGCAGACCATTGTTAACGAGTTGAACGGGGAAAAAATAGATGTTATCAAGTGGAACCCGGATCCTTCAAAATTTGTGGCAGCCTCATTAAGTCCGGCCAAGGTGGTGGCGGTGGATGTCTGGGAGGAGGAAAAGGTGGCCCGGGTCATTGTGCCGGACTATCAGCTGTCCCTGGCCATCGGCAAGGAGGGTCAGAACGCCAGGCTGGCAGCAAAGTTGACAAACTGGAAGATAGATATAAAAAGCGAGTCCCAGATGGAGGAGATATACCAGCAGGAAGGCTACGGGGATTATTATCAGCAGGAAGAATATGTTGAGTGAGGTTGCTGCGGGGCGCGCGGCAAGGCGTGTTATCCGGTCGGCGGGAGGTGGGGAAGGTGCCCAGAGTTAAAAAAATTCCGCAGAGGATGTGTGTCGGCTGCCAGGAAATGAAGCCCAAAAAGGAACTGATCAGGATAGTTCGCACCCCCGATGACAGTATTGAGATTGATCCCACAGGCAAAAAATCTGGCCGGGGCGCCTATATATGCCCCCGCGTGGAGTGCCTGCAGAAAGCGGGGAGGGGAAAAAAGCTGGAAAGGGCGCTGGAGAGGCCGGTTTCCAGGGAGGTATACGATACATTGGCACAGAGGCTGAACAGTTGATGCAGGATAAGGTATTGAGCATGATTGGTCTTGCCAGGAGGGCGGGATGCGCGGACAGCGGCGATGCGGCAGTCCGCTGCGCAATTGACCGCAGGAAGGCCAGGCTGATAATTTTGGCCGGGGACGCCTCCGAAAGAACAAAAGAGGTTTTCCGGCATCTGGCCCGGGAGTCCGGGACGCCTCTGGCCGTGTACGGCGCTGTGAATGATCTGGGCAGGGCGCTGGGCAAACCTCTTCGGGCGGTGGTGTCCATCAACGATGAGGGTTTCGCGCGGAGTATCATCGGGATATTGGAAAGGGGAGTGACATGCGAGAAATGAGAAGTTGGGACCCTCTCCTTCCAGTGTCTGCAATTAGAGATTTATACTAGGAGGTGAATTTATGGTAAAAAAACGGGTACATGAACTGGCCAGGGAACTTAACATAGAGAGCAAGGATATTATTAAAGGGATGGCCCAGATGGGAATAAACCCGAAATCCCACATGAGCACCCTGGAGGAGAAGGACATCGAGTTGTTCATGAAATACTACCAGAAAAAAAAGGAACAGGGCGCCAATGTGGAACAGGCCGGGAACCGTACGGATTCTTCCACGGCAAAGCCAGCCGGCGGGAATATACCGGCGGCTTCAACGCCTCTTGAAAAACATTCTCCCAAGCCCCAGGATAAACCTGTCCAGCCGCCGACGCAAGATGACAGGAAAAGGCAGGATAGAAGGGATTACAGGTACGATCGGGGGCCGGGGCTGGTGGACCGGGTGCCGTCACGGCCACCGGACAGAAGGTTCGAAGATCGGTCAGCCAGAAGTATGCCGCCAAAAAAGACTATGCCGCCTTTACCTGCCCCGCCCCAGAGGCATCCTGCGGCGGCCAGGCCGCAGTTTGATCCGCCGGTACAGGCGCCACCGCCCGTGATCCACCCGCAGCCTCCAGTCGAAAGGGTTAACTTGGACAGGCCGGAAAGGCCTCAGGTCAGGCCCGTCGAACCAGAACAGACGCCGGTGGCCAAGGAGAGGCCCAAGTATCCGGACAGGTCACGGCCCGCCGCCCATACCGGACAGGAACAGCAGCAGCGCGATCAGCGCCCTGTTCCGGGCAGGGACCGCCCCCCGTTCAATGGAAGGCCCGCCGGTGACCGTGACAGGAGATTCGACCGCGACCGGAAACCCGGGACCGACCGTGGGGGGTATCAGCAGAGGGGCCCGGCAAGGCAAGTTGATTCGCCCAGGCCGGAGGACAGCCGTCCAAGACCCTTCAGGACGGAAGAGCGGGACCGCGGTGACCGTCCGGGTGGCCCTTCCGCAGCCGGCAGGCCCGCCCCGGGCAGGGGCAGGCCGGGACAGAGGCCGGCGCCTGCCGGGGAAATCAGGCCCAAGCCGGGTGCTGTTTTGAAGGTGCCCAAGGTACCCGATCAGGCCAAGGGCATAGACAAGATTAAGGCTTCGGAAAAATCCAGATCGAGGATCCAGCAGACCCAGGCCAAGGGTTTTGGCAAGGCCAAGGATAAACCCAGGTTTGGCGAGGACTCTGAAGATCGCAACCTGCGCTTGATGCCGGGCAAAAAGAAAGGGGTTCAGCAAAAGCAGAGATACGATCAGAGACCTGTTGTACAACAGGAAAAGAAGCCGGTGGTGATCGGTGAAACCGTAACCGTTCAGGAACTGGCGGAAAAAATGAAGAAAAGCCCGGCTGAACTGATCAAAAAATTATTGCTGATGGGCATAATGGCCACCATCAACCAGGAGATAGATTCGGACACTGCCGTAATACTGGCGGGCGAATACGGCTTCGAGGTGGAAGTGAAGATCGAGCTGGATGCCGAGGCACAGATGGAGCAGTATACCGAGGATGATCCCGGCAACCTTATGGAGAGGCCTTGCGTGGTCACTGTGATGGGGCACGTTGACCATGGAAAGACTTCGCTGTTGGACGCCATAAGGGAGACCAACGTGATCGCCACCGAGGCCGGGGGCATAACCCAGCATATCGGGGCGTATCAGGTTGAGCACAATAATAAGAGAATAACCTTTGTGGACACACCGGGCCACGAGGCCTTCACCGCCATGCGGGCCAGGGGCGCCCGGGTCACCGATATAGCAGTGCTGGTGGTCTCCGCCGAAGACGGTGTGATGCCTCAGACAGTGGAGGCCATAAACCACGCCAAGGCGGCGGGTGTTCCCATCGTTGTGGCCATAAATAAAATGGATAAGCCCGGGGCCAACCCGGAAAAGGTAAAGCAGCAGCTTACCGAGTACAATCTGATCCCCGAGGAATGGGGCGGGGATACAATTTGCGTTCCCGTAAGCGCCAAGGTGAAAATGGGATTGGAAGACCTGCTGGAGAATATCCTCCTGTTGGCCGAGGTGGCGGAACTAAAGGCCAATCCCGGCAGACCCGCCAGGGGTACCGTTATTGAGGCCGAACTGGACAAGGGACGGGGTCCGGTGGCCACAGTACTGGTGCAGAACGGCACCCTCAATATTGGGGACGGTATCGTGGCCGGTACGGCCTTCGGCAGGGTCAGGGCCATGATGGATGACAAGGGCAGGCGTATTAAGAAGGCCTTTCCCTCCACTCCGGTGGAGGTGCTGGGATTCCACGAGGTACCCCTGGCCGGGGACGCTTTTTATGTGGTCAAGGATGAAAAGGCCATGAGGCAGATCATAGACAAGCGCCTGGTCAGGAAGAGACAGGAAGAATTGAAAGTCAGCACCACCCGCGTCTCCCTTGAGGATTTGTTCAAGCACATCAAGGAGGGCCAGGTAAAAGAGCTCCACCTGGTGGTCAAGGCGGATGTTCAGGGTTCAGTGGAAGCCATCCGCCAGTCCCTGGAAAGGCTGTCCACCGATGAGGTCAAGGTTAAAATAATTCACGGCGGGGTCGGCTCCGTTACAGAAACCGATATTATGCTGGCTTCTGCCTCAAACGCCATCATCATCGGCTTTAATGTGCGGCCGGATGTAAATGCCCGCAGGGCGGCGGAAAGCGAGAAGGTTGATATACGCCTGTACAGGGTGATTTATGATGCCATAGACGACATAAAGGCCGCCATGAGCGGACTGCTGGAACCGGAAACCAGGGAGGTCATTCTGGGCCGGGTGGAAGTCCGTAAAATATTCAAAGCCTCAAAGCTGGGTACCATTGCCGGATGTTATGTGGTGGAGGGCAAGATTACCAGGGACGCAGGGTTGAGGCTGATCAGGGACGGCGTGGTGGTTTACGAGGGCAGGGTGGACTCCCTGAGACGATTCAAGGATGACGTCAAGGAGGTTATGCAAGGTTACGAGTGCGGCCTGACCTTGGAAAACTACCAGGACGTTCACGAGGGAGACATTGTGGAGGCTTTCACCACGGAACAGATCAAGAGGGAATTGGCCTGATTTTGCCGGTCAACCGCAGCCGTACAGCCTCACAGAGCAGGCCGGAATGAGAGTTTGACGCCAGGGGGTGATACAATTGTCCCACCGGCCGGGAAGATTGGCGGAAGCCATAAAAAAGGAAATCTCCGACATGCTGCATGACGAATTGAAGGATCCCCGCATTGGTTTTGTCACCATCACTACGGTGGATGTCTCCCCGGATTTGCGCTATGCCCGGATATACGCCAGCGTGCTGGGCGGCGGAGAACAGCGGAAAGCCACAAGGGACGCTTTGAAAAATGCCACCGGCTATATAAGATCAGAGCTGGGCAAGAGAATCAGGCTGAAATATACACCGGAGATTTCTTTTTATCTGGACGACTCTATAGAGAGGGGAGCCAGGGTGATCAAACTTATGGGCGAGGTCAAGGACACCGGGGGAGAAAAGTCCGGTGAATAGCCTGTTTGAAATATCCAGCGTTCTGAAGGATTCATCCAGAGTCCTGCTTTGCGGGCACATTTTTCCGGACGGCGACTGTCTGGGTTCGGTGGCCGCACTGGGGATGGTGCTTGAGCAAATGGGCAAAAGGGTCACCATGGCCAGTCCCGACCCCGTACCCGGGGACCTTCTCTTTTTGCCCGGGTCGGACAGGTTTTGTGCGGACTGTGAAGCCGACGGCGATCCCGACACCTTCGTGGTGCTCGACTGTTCGGATCCGGAACGCCTTGGGGAATTAAGGAGGTACTTGGACAGGCGGCTGGTAACGGTTAATATAGACCACCATCTCAATAATACGGCGGGATTCACCCGGTACTGCCATCTGGATTCAGACGCCGCAGCCACCGGCGAGATATTGCTGGATCTTATCGATATCATGGGGGCCGAGCTGAACAGAGATGTGGCCATTTGCCTTTACGTGGCCATTGTGACCGATACCGGCTCCTTTCAATATGAAAAAACCTCCCCCAAAACGCTCCGGGGGGTTGCCAGGCTGATGGAGGCCGGCGTTCCCGCAGCCATGATCAATAGCCTTATTTATGAAGAAAAGCCCGTCAAAACAATCCAGGTCCTGGGGGCCGCCCTGGAAAGGCTTAACATAAGCACCTGCGGGAAAGTGGCCTGGGTGGTGGTGGACAGGGACCTCCTGGGAAGATTTTCGGCCGGGAATGAACACACCAATGGTTTGGTCAACTTTTTACGGACCATCCGGGGCGTGGAGGTTGCCATCCTTTTTTTGGAAATAAATACTGGAAAATATAAAGTCAGCTTTCGTTCAAAGAGTTGGGTTAATGTGCACCTGCTGGCCGCAAGAATGGGTGGAGGTGGACATGCCAGGGCCTCCGGGTGTATTCTGCAGGGCGATATGGCACAGGTTGTCGGCGCGGTGGTCCGTGAGGCCGTACACGTTGCCGGAGAAAGGTTGCCGTAGATGGACGGGGTTATCAGCGTATTAAAGCCTCCGGGGATGACGTCCCATGATGTTGTCCGCCATGTGCGGCGGCTATCGGGGGTAAAAAAGGCCGGACATACGGGGACCCTTGATCCCGGAGCTGCCGGGGTGTTGTTGGTATGCCTGGGCCGGGCGACCCGGTTGATTGAGTACCTGGACCGGGACAAGCGATACCGCGCGGAAGTTACCTTCGGCGCCATCTCCAGCACTGGAGATTCCTTCGGGGAATTGCGAGAAACCGGGATTCCGGCAGGCTTTTCCCGGGAGCTGGTGGCCGGGGTGCTGCCACACTTTACGGGTCTTGTCAGCCAGGTGCCTCCCATGACGTCGGCGGTGCGGCACAAGGGAAAAAGGCTTTATGAGCTGGCCCGCCGGGGGATGGTGGTTGACCGCAAGGCCCGCACGGTGGAAATCTACGGTATCGAAATAATCCGGTGGCACGCTTGTAGTCAAAGGCCTAAGGCGATCATGGACATCTGGTGCTCCGCCGGAACTTATATCAGGACGCTTTGTCAGGATATGGGGGAGATGGTGGGATGCGGGGCCTATATGAGTTTTTTGCTGCGCACCGCAGTGGGTAAATACCGGGTGGACGGGGCCGGCACTCTGGAAGAGCTGGAGGAACTCGCCCGGCGTGGCGTATTGACGGAGGCTGTCTGCGGCATGGAAGATGTCCTTTCATTTCTGCCGGTGGTGGAAATAAACGAAGGAGCGGCCAATGCGGTCAGCTCCGGCGCTGTCCTGCACCCGCCGGGGGTTAAGAGGATCACCGGGGAAATCCGGGAGGGGAATCTGGTTGCCCTTGCGGCCCGGGGCAGGGTTATGGCGGTGGCCGTGGCGGTGGCCGGCGGTGACGGAAGGTTGAGGTTCAAACCGGAGAAAGTGCTGGCCTGAAAATAGCTCATTATTCTGTCAGAACTTGGAGCCAAGGTTTTTACATTTCTTTTGGGGGTTGGCGGGCCTGATGAAGATATATCGCACCTGGCAGGGATTAAGACATAAACACAGTGATATTGTCGCCGGCCTGGGCAATTTTGACGGTGTTCATATAGGACATCAGCGGCTGATTTCCGGCTTGGTGGCAGAAGCCGGAATGATCGGAGGCACTTCCACGGTGTTTACATTTCACCCCCATCCTTTGGAGGTGCTGACCGGGAAGGCGCCCCCGAGGCTTTTGCCGCAAAAGGCAAAAGAAGAAACAATCAGGCGCCTGGGGGTGAATGTCCTGCTCCTGGCGCCTTTCACCCTGGAATTCGCATCCCTTACCCCGGACCAATTTGTCGAAAGAATTTTGCTCAGGGAACTGGGTGTCAGATCGGTTTTTATTGGATACAACTACACCTTCGGCCTTGGAGGCCGGGGCACGGCCGAAACCTTGGTGAATTGGGGGCGGAGGCATGGATTCAAGGTTTTCGTTATCCCGCCGGTGACCGTGGACGGGATGCCGGTGAGCAGCACATTGATCCGCGGCCTTCTGGCCGACGGGGACGTGGCCGGGGCAAAAAAGCTTCTGGGCTATTATCCTTTTGTGGAAGGGATGGTGGTGGCCGGCGACAGAAGGGGGCGCACCCTGGGGTTCCCCACTGCCAACTTGCGGTTGGAAGAAGGAGTGATGGCGCCGGCCAACGGAGTATACGCGGTTAAAGTTCAGGTGGACGGGGGTAACTACCCGGGAGTGGCCAATATTGGCATCAAGCCCACTTTTAACGGGTTCAACTGCCGCCCGGAGATGGAGGTTCACCTGCTGGACTTCCAGGGAGACTTATATGGAAAACAGATAAAAGTATTCCTGACAGGGCGCCTGAGAGAAGAGAAAAGGTTCTCTTCGCCGGGGGAGTTGGTGGAGCAGATACGCCTGGACATCAGCCGGGCCAGAGCCGCCTTCAGCGATTAGAACAATGAAAATATCACCATGTATTTTACTTGCGCCGGCTGTTGTGGTAAAATTATCGGTAAGGCCCGCCGTGATTCACTGTGATCACCGGACCGGCCGCTCCAAAGGGGTGGGTTCGGAGTGGGATTTACAGGTATCTCGCTGGGTTTTCAGAGTGAGGGGAGTTGTAAATGTCAGCCCCCAAATTTGATGCTCCAGAAGAAGATATTAAAAAGTGGCTTAATCACATAGCCTTAATTTGTCTCAGTGAGGACTTCCAGAAACTGAAAAAAGAACTGGAGACTATTTACAGCCGGTCCAGTATCAAGGACCCCGGGATTGTGGCGTTTCAAGACGCTCTTTATGCCTTCCTGTCCCAGGAACAGGAAGAGGAAAGTCTGGCCGCAAAGTCAGGCAGTTGCTGATCGGGGTCCGGCTATGAAGGTGATTGTAACCGAACACGCGCTCAATCGTCTGAAAGACATGCGTCAACAGAAAATCACCGTTGAGGATATCAACATCGCCGCCGGCGGCATACCGGGAAGGATACCGACCGCCACCCGCTTCAGGGGTTTTTTTGCCAAGTCGGGGCGCATGTTCGATATAGTGGCCAAGGACATACCGGGAGGTCGCTTGGTGATCACTGTTATCGGGAAATGAAAACCCGTGAACTGCCTGCTAGGGAATTCGTTCTCCTGCGGTTTGCTTGGCCGGCAGCGATTATCCGGTGATGGGAGGTGATTAAATGGCCCTTACTCAGGAAGAAAAGCAGTCCGTAATTACGGGACACAAGCTTCACGAAACCGATACCGGGTCTCCGGAAGTGCAGATAGCTATTCTGACAAGGAGAATACAGGCCCTTACGGAACACCTGAAGGTTCATAAAAAGGACCACCACTCCAGAAGAGGCTTGCTGAAAATGGTCGGGCAGAGACGGGCGCTCCTGAATTATCTCAAGAGCCGCAATTTTGAGCGTTACCGCTCTTTGATTGACAAACTGGAACTGCGTAAATAAACCATGATAAAAGCGGAAATTTTTCCGCTTTTATCAATTCTGGGTTCCTTTTAGCATCCGTGACAGCCAATCGCAAGAGACTGCAGCAGCCTCCGGTATATCGCCCTTTCGACCCCTTCTCCCTTTCGATACCATGCCCCAATGCCCTGTGTTCCATATCTTGTGGCTTATACTGCATTCCTTATTCTGCCGGGATATAGGAGTCAGGAGACAGATAACTTAGGTAACCGGTATCTAAGTTTGGCCGCCCACCGCCTTCGAATGCCTCTCTCCCGAAAGGGAGCTTTTTCTTCAAAGGAATGCATTAAATTCTGGATTCTGGCTCCTGGATTCCAATCGCCCGCAGGGCGATTTTGTTCCGGAAGTGGTTTTTGCGTATTTTTAATTTCAATGGCAGGAAATACTATGAAATATGTAGAATAACCATGGGTTGTTAAAAATTGATAAATCATTGGGAGGATCTACCTTAATGTTGGCAACTTCAGTATTAACCAGAGAGATTGAAATAGCCGGTCGCAGAATGATTCTGGAAACCGGCCGCCTGGCCAGGCAGGCCAGTGGCGCTGTACTGGTCAGGTATGGCGACACGGTGGTGATGGTGACCGCCACCATGGCGAAAAACAAAAGGGAGGGCATCGACTTTTTCCCTCTTACGGTGGATTATGAAGAAAGGTTGTACGCAGTGGGCAAAATACCGGGGGGATTCATAAAGAGGGAGGGCAGGCCCAGCGAAAAGGCCGTATTGTCGGGCAGGCTTATTGATCGGCCCATCAGGCCCCTTTTCCCCAAAGGCTTCAGAAACGAGGTGCAGGTAGTGGCCACGGTGTTGTCGGTGGATCAGGACAACGCCCCGGAAATAGCCGCCATGGTGGGGGCTTCCGCGGCACTGCACATCAGCGATATACCCTTTGCCGGCCCCATCGGCGGAGTCATTGTGGGGAGGGTGGATGGCAGACCGGTGATCAACCCCGGTTTGAGAAAGAGTAAGGGCAGTGACCTGCATCTGGTGGTGGCGGGCACTGCGGAGGCCGTTATGATGGTTGAAGCCGGCGCCATGGAGGTTCCCCAGGATGCGGTGCTGGAGGCAATCGAGTTCGGACACCGCAAGGTTGGAGAAATAGCGGCTTTTATTGACAAGTTCAGGGAAGAGGCCCTTGTCATGGGACTGGCCAGGGAAAGGCTGTGCCGGATATAGCCGTCCCTGCCCCCGAGGTGGAGGAAGCGGTGTTTCCCGTGGCCTTGGAAAAAATGTCCGCCGCTGTTAAGCGGTGTATTGATGAAAATATGGACAAGAAGACCAGGGAAGATTATTTGGACCGGGTGAAGGAAGAATTGGTGAACCAGTTTGCCGTGGTTCTACCGGAACATATGCCGGCTGTGGTGGAGATGGTGGAGTCGGCCGAGAAGAAAGCTATGCGTCGGTTGATATTGAGCGAAAAAGTGCGTATAGACGGACGTGGCACCACCGAGGTCAGGCCCATTGCGGTGGAAGTGGGCGTACTTCCCAGGACCCATGGTTCCGGGCTTTTCACCAGGGGTCAGACCCAGGTGCTCTCAGTGGTCACCCTGGGCGCCATATCCGAGGAGCAGCGTCTCGACGGCCTTGGTATAGAGGAAACAAAGAGGTTTATGCACCACTACAATTTCCCTCCGTACAGCACCGGGGAAACAAAACCCATGCGCTCTCCGGGCCGCCGGGAGATAGGCCATGGGGCGCTGGCCGAAAGGGCCCTGGAAGCCGTAATGCCGCCCGAAGATTCTTTTCCTTATACCATCAGGGTGGTTTCCGAGGTGCTGGAGTCCAACGGATCCACCTCCATGGGAAGCGTATGCGCCAGTTGTCTGGCGCTGATGGACGCAGGTGTGCCGATAAAGGCGCCGGTGGCCGGGGCGGCCATGGGACTGATCAAGGAAGGGGATAAAATTGCCGTGCTGACTGACATTCAAGGCATTGAAGATCACCTGGGAGACATGGACTTCAAGGTGGCCGGCACAGCCAAGGGAATAACGGCGCTGCAGATGGATATAAAGGTGGCTGGGGTTACTCCCGGGATACTTAAACAGGCCGTCACCCAGGCCGATGAGGCCAGGATGCATATACTGGGCAAAATGACCGACGTTATACCCGGCCCCAGGGAGGAAATGTCTCCTTACGCCCCCAGGATTATCCACACCAATATAGATCCGGACAAGATCAGGGATGTCATCGGGCCGGGCGGCAAGATCATCAAAAAAATAATAGAAGAGACCGGCGCGGAAATAGACATTGAGGACGACGGCCGGGTTTATATCGCTGCTGTGGACCAGGAGGCCGGCAAAAGGGCGCTTGATATTATCGAAGGCATAACCAGGGAAGTCCAGGTGGGAGAAATATATAGCGGCAGGGTTACAAGGGTGATGGACTTCGGCTGCTTTGTTGAGATAATACCCGGTGTGATGGGGATGCCGGGCAAGGAAGGGCTGGTACACATATCGCAACTGGCACACCACCGGGTGGCCAAGACCGAGGATGTGGTCAGGGAGGGGGACACGATACTGGTTAAGGCCACCGGCTATGACAACCAGGGCCGTCTCAAGCTTTCCCGCAAAGAAGCCGTACCGCCGGAACCGGGTGAACTGGAGGCCCAGGAATTTGGCGGCCTCCCCGGGAGGGACCGTGAAAGCCGCCATCCCAGGGGGCAGCAGGGGAGAAGGGGCTCCAGATAGAACTCGGAGAGTGTTGCAAAACCCATACGACATCAAGCAGGCATAGCCGGATACAGCAGGAGGCTGTTCAAAATTCGAACTCAGAATGGATGGAAGGATACATTCATCTGATGGTGCGTGTAGCATGGAGGCTGAGCCAAAAGGTTCTTTTCTGAACCTTTTTTTTTGCGATAATCTCCCGAGCCACCCATTCAGTCCCGAAAATGACAGAATGGGAAGGGGCGGCATGGGGGTGTGTCCGGTAACATATTTTTAACTGAAAAACCGTCCTGATTTAATGGGGCTGTGGTAAAATTGATGTGATCCGCGGGGATGCGGTTGCTATCATGCGGCCCTGGCGGTTTCTTTGGTGTTTCAAAACTGGCTGACCGGGAGGCAAACGGTATGCTGGATAGACTGGGGGAGTTCGCCGGGAAAATAAGCTGGCGGCCCATGGCCGGCTATTTTTTGCTTGTGTTTGTTTTTTATGCGGTTCTGAGTATATATCACGGAGACAGTTTCCGCGCCCTGGGGGCGGTGTTGATTACACTGCCCTTCGCTGCCGTTTTCTCATGGATCACGTTAAAGAAAGTAATGGGCCCTTTGGCGGAGATATCCGGTGTGGCCAAGGAAATGGCCCGTGGAAACCTTGACAAGGAAATCAGAATATATTCCAGCGACGAGATTGGGGATCTGGCCAGGAACATAAATTTTTTGGGCCGCAGACTAAAGCAGACCATCGGCGAAATAACCGAAGAGAAGGATCGTATGAGGGCCGTGCTGAACAGCATGGCGGACGGCGTGGTGGCGGTGGATGGCGACAGGCGGGTGCTTCTGGTCAACCCGGCTGTGGAAAGGGCATTGAACATTTCGGGGGAGTCATGCAAGGGGAAGGATATATTGGGGGTAATCCGGCACTACGATTTTGAGAGTAACCTCAAGGCCGCCCTGGAGACCCAGAAGGAGCTGAACAGGGAAATACAGGTGCTTACCCCCGACCCCAAAATATACCGGGTGCATTTCGCTCCTTTAATGGGCACCGACCGTGGCGGGGTGGTGGCCGTACTCAGAGACATTACGGAAAAGAGGCAGCTCGACCAGATGAGGGCGGAGTTTATTGCCAATGTATCCCATGAGCTGCGGACACCCCTCACCTCCGTCAAAGGTTTCCTGGAGACTCTGCTGGATGGGGCCCTGGAGGAAAAGGACACGGCCGGGCGCTTTTTAAGTATAATCGATGCCGAGACTGACCGCATGAAAAGGTTGATTGACGACCTCTTTTCGCTGTCCAACATTGAAAGCCGGAAAGTGGTCCCGGCCAGGGACCAGGTAAAAATCGGCGAAGTGGTGGAAAAGGTCTTCGCCATCTTCAGCCGGGCTTCCTGGGATCGGGGAATACGCCTCGTTTCCAGGATTACTGGTGATTTTCCTCTTTTTGTGGGAGACGAGGACATGATTACCAGGGTGATCATAAATCTGGTGGATAATGCCATCAAGTACAGCCAGGATTACGGCGAAGTCGTTGTTGACGGCGGACTCCATACCGGGGGGGAGGTATATTTTTCGGTGGCCGATAAAGGAGTGGGGATTCCTGAAGAATGTCTGCCCAGAATATTTGAAAGGCTGTACCGGGTGGACAAGGCGAGGTCCAGGGAATACGGAGGTTCGGGATTGGGGCTGGCCATTGTCAAGCATATTGTGGAAGTGCACGGGGGCAGGATCGAGGTTTGCAGCAGGCCGGGCATGGGCAGTAAATTTTCTGTTTTTTTACCGGCAGAATATTAACCATTCAGTGGCTTTTAGTGTAAAATGTTTTATATGATTTTTGCGGAGGGTGTGGGCTGCGTGAGTAGATATCTGTTTGAAAAGTCGTTGCGAGAAATTCAAAACGACATATTGCGCATGGGGAGTCTGGTGGAGAAGGCTGTTTACGATTCGGTGGACGCCTTCATGAACCAGGACGTCACCGCCGCCGCCGCGGTGATTATGGGCGACGAGCGGATTGACGAGCTTTTTCTTGAGATTGAAGACAAGTGCATCAAGCTGATTGCCACCCAGCAGCCCATAGCAAAGGATTTGCGGGTTGCCATAACCGGGCTGAAAATACTGACCAGCCTTGAGAGGATGGCCGACCACGCGGTGGATATCTCCAGGGCAACCATGTGCCTTTCCGGGCACCCCATGTCTATTCGCCCAATACATGAGATACCGCGCATGGCGCGGCTGGCGAGGCAAATGGTCAAGGAGGGCCTTGACGCATACGTGCAGAGGGATGTGAACAGGGCCAGGGAGATGTGCTCCATGGACGACCAGGTTGATTTTATATTTTCCCACGTTTTCAGGGACGCCATCAGCTGTATGGCTGAAAACCCTGAATTTGTGGTTCAGGGGGCCTATCTTTTATATGTGTCCAGGTACATTGAAAGAATTGCAGACCACGCCACCAACATAGGCGAGAATGTGATCTATCTTACCACGGGGGAACGCAGGGAACTTAATTAAGGGGGCGTAAAAACATTTTTAATGCTTTTTTCGTCACAATTCTTCTTATAGCGCATAGACACCCGGCTTTTCGCAGGGTGTTTTATTGTTTGGTGTCGAAGCCGGTTATAGATTAAAATATTGTTGGAAAAAGTGTTAGGGGTGTGAAGATTGAACTCGGCAATAAAGGTGGGGGCCATCAGCCTGGGATGTTCGAAAAACCGGGTTGACACAGAAATAATGCTGGGACTTCTTGCGTCCTCGGGGTATGAAATAACACCATCCGCCCAGGAAGCCCACGTCATGCTGATCAATACCTGTGGCTTCATAGCTCCGGCCAAGGAAGAGGCTGTGAAGGCCATACTGGAAACGGCCCGGCTGAAAGAGGGGGGGCGGCTGAAGTGCCTGCTGGTGTCCGGTTGCCTGGCACAGCGATACAAAGACGTACTGCTGGCGGATATTCCCGAAATAGACGGCATTCTCGGCCCGGGGGAGATAGGATCCGTGGTGCCCCTCCTGGAGAAGGCTCTGGCCGGCCGGCGTCCCCAGGCGGTGGGAAGTCCGGAATTCCACTATAATGAAGAAATGCCGCGGCTGCTGACGACACCGGAACACTGGGCCTACGTCAAAATCGCCGATGGTTGCAACAACCGCTGTTCTTATTGTGCAATCCCCGGGATACGGGGGAAGTACCGCAGCCGGCCCCTGGAGGTTTTGGAAAACGAAGTGGCGCGCCTGGTTGAAAGGGGTGTCCGGGAGATCGTACTGGTGGCTCAGGATACCACGGCCTATGGAATAGATATATACCGCCGCCCGTCCCTGGCGGACCTGATAAAGCGGCTGGCGCACAAGGGCGCGCCCTGGGTCAGGCTGATGTACTGTTATCCCGCCGGCATCACCCCCGACCTGATCCGGGTCTTGCGGGAGGAGAGAAACATCTGCCGGTACATCGACATTCCCCTGCAACACATTAATGACTACATATTGAAAAGAATGAACAGGCGCGGCACCTCAAAGGAGATCAGGAGATTAATCGGTGATTTGCGCGACTCCATACCGGGATTGACCCTGCGTACCACCTTCATGGTGGGGTTCCCGGGGGAAGGGGAGGCGCAGTTTGGGGAACTGTGCCGGTTCGTGGAGGAAACACGATTTGAAAGGATGGGGTTGTTCAAATACAGCCCGGAGGAGGGTACTCCGGCCTGGCCCATGGGTGATGCCGTTCCCGGCGGGGTAAAGGAAGACAGGTACAGCAGGCTGATGACACTGCAAAAGAATATTTCCCTGGAGAACAACCGGAAAATGATTGGCTCCGTTGTACGGATAATGGTGGATGGCAAAATGCCGGGCCGCGCCAATATATATTCGGGCAGGACCGAGGGCGATGCCCCGGAAATTGACGGGACGGTGCTTTTTTCCGGCGGGTCCGGGAAGCCGACGGGCGGGGAATTCGTCAATGTCCGTGTGACCAGGGCTTTTCACTATGGCCTGAGAGGGGTGCTGACGCCTTGAACCTTCCCAACCGGGTTACTCTGGTGAGGATATTCCTCATTCCGGTGTTCGTGGCCGTGGTTGCCCTGAGGATTCCGCACGGGGACTACATCGCGGCGGCCATATTCATTTTGGCCGCCAGCACCGATGGACTGGACGGATATATCGCCAGAAAAAGGAAGATGGTCACCAACCTGGGCAAGCTCATGGATCCTCTGGCGGACAAGCTGCTGGTGTCCGCCGCCCTGATTGTGCTTACAGAGCTTCAGCGCCTGCCGTCCTGGGTGACATTGATTATCGTCGGCCGGGAGTTTGCGGTGACAGGTTTAAGGGCCCTGGCGGTGGCCGAGGGCATTCTTATAACGGCCGGGTGGCTTGGCAAGGTGAAGACGGTAACCCAGATAGTGGCAATTGTCGCGCTGTTCATAAATAATCTGCCGCCATTGCTGCAGTATTCGTCGGTGGCGGTGGCGGTTTTTTTCACCCTGTGGTCCGGGTGGGATTATTTCTACCGCAGCTGGTCTGTTATTAAAAAAGACGGTTATTGACGGTCCTTTGCCCGCTGCCTAAGGCAGGCAGGCCTTACAGCCATTACCTGCCCATTATTTGTTGCCGGTATGCTATAATTACATGTTGTCACAACCTTTTTCTGATTGTGGCCGAAGACATGCTTTGTCCGGGCTTGTCAATTCCCGGCAAAAATATGGTGAGGGGAAGATCGGGATGCGGTGGAACGGAATAAGGGTTCCCGTAGTGGTTCTGGCCTTGGTGTTGGGTCTGGCCGCCTTTTGGGGTTCGCAGTGGCTGTATGGCAGGCTCAATTATGAACGTCCTCTGGCCAGGTTCCTCGGAGAGAACAAGTATGTTGCCGCATACAGCATAAACAACCGGGGGCCGGTGATGGAACTGGAGGTCAAATTGGGGAAGGTGGACAACCTCCAGGAGACGTACAATTCCCTGCAGCGGTCGGTGCAGGATATTGTGGGGCGCCGTAACTTCAAAATTATATTAAAAGATGAACGGGACAAGTCTTTGGAAGATTTGCACCACTATAGCCGGCTGGCCGCTTTTGAAGCCATGGAAAGGGGCAATTTCCTGGAAATGGAGGAGTACATCTCCCGGAGGGCGGCCCGGGAGGGGGCCAGCGCCAAGATTCTGATGGACCAGGACCGTCTCTACATTCAGCTTGTTCGGGGCAGTTACTATCTGTATGACATCATACCCCGCAATAAAATGACTGGTGACATTTTAGTCGGAGTGGAAGGGGGGAGTCCGTCCTGATTAAAGAAATTGGCATCGGCATCGGCTTGGCCGCGGTTATCTTTCTGGCTGCGGCGGGTTACGACGTTTTTCCACTGTTCTTTCTGGCTGGGGCCGGGACGGCCCTTTATTTCATCGCCCGGTCCAGGGGTATGCTGGCCGGGAGTTTCAATGGGGGGGGAATTCAGGCGGGGCACGACGTGTCTTTTTCCGATATAGGAGGGCAGGTAACGGCTATAAAGGAGCTGAAGGAAGCCCTGGAGTTTGTTAAAAACCACAGCGACATACAAAAACTGGGAATCCGGCCCCTCAAGGGCATACTTTTGACCGGCCCCCCTGGAACCGGAAAGACCCTTTTGGCCAAGGCCGCCGCAAATTACACCGACGCCGCCTTTGTGGCGGCATCGGGCAGCGAGTTTATCGAAATGTACGCCGGGGTGGGGGCCCAGCGGGTGAGAAAGCTGTTTATGAAGGCCCGGGAGGTCTCCCGGCGGATGGGCAGGAACAACTCCATAATTTTCATCGACGAGATAGAAATACTGGGCGGCAAGCGGGGGCAGACAACCAGCCATCTGGAGTACGACCAGACCTTGAACGAGCTTTTGGTACAGATGGACGGACTGAAGGTGGACGACAGGGTGCGGGTGCTGCTGGTGGGGGCCACAAACCGTGCGGACATATTGGATCCCGCGCTGCTGCGGCCGGGGCGTTTTGATCGCCTGGTCAAGGTGGAACTGCCGGACAGGGAGGGGAGGCTTGAGATATTAAAGCTTCACACCAGGAACAAGCCCCTTGCCGGGGACGTCAACCTGGAGTCCATTGCCAGGGAAACCTTCGGGTTCAGCGGCGCCCACCTGGAAAGCCTGGCCAACGAGGCAGCCATTCTGGCCATGCGTGAAAATCTGCAGCAGGTTCACCACAGACACTTTCACGAGGCGGTGGACAAGGTGATGATGGGAGACCGCCTGGACAGGCGGCCGGCGCCGGCTGAATTGAGGAGGGTGGCCATACACGAGGCAGGCCACGCCTTTGTTAGTGAATATCTGCGCTACGGATCGGTGTCCACACTGACCATCGCCCCCAGGGGTCAAGCATTGGGTTACATGAGGCAGACCCCCGAGGACGACACTTACTTATATACCAGGGACTATCTGGAAAACCAGATAGCTGTCATGCTGGCAGGGGCGGCGGCCGAGGAAATGATGTTGGGGGGGCGCAGTACGGGAGCTGGCAACGACTATCTGCAGGCCACCAAAACGGCCGATCAGATAATCAATTCCGGCATGTCGGACCTTGGGGTAATCGATCCGGAAACTCTGCCCAGGAGCTTTCGCTACAGGACCCAGAAAAAAATTCTGCAGGTCCAGGAGGATAAGGTGAAGGCTTATCTGGACTTAAAAAGAGGGGAGTTGGCCCAGGTGGCGGATCTCCTTTTAGAGCAGGAAAAAATATCGGGCCGGCAGCTGAGAAATATTCTGGACCGGAGCACTAGGTGCGCATAGTTTCCCTGAAAAGGGGCCATAATAAAAACGTGGGCTGTAAAGCCAGTCTCCTGGAGGGGTGCATTCAGCCAGTCACCCTAAACTCCAAGGGATTGTTTTTTACAGCCTTATTAATTGTCAACAACAAATCCGCTGGTTCCTGCCGTCGACCCGGCATGGAACTATTGTTCCATGCCGGTTTTTCTGTTATAATATAAATGATTGCCTCATTTAACATTTTCCGGGGTGAAAAGATGGTTTTCACTGCTGACGGCCAGGGTTTATGGGAATTGGCGGGGGGTCTACTGAGAAGCCTGGGGTTTTCCCTGGGGCTGGCCGAATCCTGCACCGGCGGGATGATAGCCGCCGGGATAACCGGCGTGGCAGGCAGTTCTGCTTTTTTTGCCGGAGGCGTGGTGGCTTATGACAACAGGGTGAAGGAAAAACTGCTGGCCGTGCCGGGGGGGGAACTGGCGGAATACGGGGCGGTTAGCGCGGAAGTGGCCCGGTCCATGGCTGCGGGGGCGAAAAAGATTTTTGGAACCGATATAGGATTGGCCGCAACGGGGGTGGCGGGACCCGGGGGAGGGACCCCTGCCAAGCCGGTGGGGTTGGTGTACATTGCCTTGGAGGGCCCGGGGGGTGAGATATTTTGCAGAGAACTGCGGCTGAACGGGAGCCGTTCTGAAATCAGGTCCGCCGCCACAGCCGCCGCCATGGAAATGCTTGTAGTATTCTTGCAAAGGAGAATTGTATTTTGCCGATAGAATATGTAGTCTTCGGAAGTCTCAAAATCAGCCGCAAAATAGCCCAGGCCCTGGAGGAAATGGGATTTGAGGAGCCAACCCCGATTCAGTCCATGGCTGTGCCCCTTTTGGGCGAGGGAAAGGACGTCATCGGGCAGGCCCAGACCGGCACCGGGAAAACCGCCGCCTTCGGCATACCCATTGTGGAAAAGGTGAATACCAGGGGAAACGTGCAAGCCCTGGTGGTAACGCCCACCAGGGAGCTGGCGGTGCAGGTGGCGGAGGAAATATCCCGCATCGGCCGCTACCGGAGGGTGAGGACACTGCCTGTTTACGGGGGTCAGTCCATCGACAGGCAGGTCCGGGCCATAAAACAGGGTGTGCACGTGGTCATCGGGACGCCGGGAAGACTCCTGGATCACCTGAGAAGAAAAACGCTGTCCCTCGATGGGGTCAGGATGGCGGTGCTGGACGAGGCCGACGAGATGCTGGACATGGGTTTCATCGAGGATGTGGAGGCTATATTAAAAGCCACCCCGGAAAACAGGCAGACACTGCTTTTTTCCGCCACCATGCCCGCGGAGGTGCAGGATCTCGCCCGCCGTTACATGAGGGACCCGGAATTTATCACCGTTAGCCGGGGCAGCATCACCGTGCCGCAAATAGACCAGGTATATTACGAAACCAGGGACCGGTCCAAGGTGGAAACCCTGGCCAGGCTTCTGGACAGCCTGGATGTAGCCAAGGCCATCATATTTTGCCGCACCAAGAAGGGTGTGGACGACCTGGTGGCCAGACTGGAGGCCCGGGCGTATCATGTGGCGGGGCTGCACGGGGACATGAGTCAGTACCAGAGGAACCACGTCATGCGAAGGTTTAAAAACAACCAGCTGGAGCTGCTGGTGGCCACGGATGTGGCGGCCCGGGGACTGGACATAGAAAATGTTTCCCACGTGATAAACTATGATTTGCCCCAGGATGTGGAGTTTTACGTGCACCGCATCGGCCGTACCGGCAGGGCGGGTAAGTCTGGAACCGCTTTATCCCTGGTGGCTCCCAGGGATTACAGCCAGTTGCGGCTGATCGAAAAACTAACCGGGACCAGGATCCGCCGGGAGAAGTTGCCTGATTCAGCCGATGTTGCCGAAGGGCAGAAAGAAAGCCTGAAGGAAAAAATCCGCCTGGTAATTGAGGAGGGAAAACTGGGTTACTACAGGAACATGATCGATCCCCTGCTGGACGACTACGACCCCGTGGATGTGGCTGCTGCGGCCTTGAAAATACTTTGGGCCCCCGGGGAGAGCGCACCGGATAACGGGGCCGGTGACCCCGCCTTTGAAAATACCGGGGCCGGGCCGGGGATGGTGAGGCTTTTTATAAGCATTGGGCACACGGAGAATGTCAGGCCCCAGGATTTGGTCCGGGCGTTGTGCGACGATACCGGCATGTCGGCCAATCTGATCGGAGACATCAGGATTTACGACAAATTCACTTTTGTGGAGGTGCCGGAGGAATGGGCCAGCTGCGTAATTGGAACAATGCATCGGCAGGCCGTCATCAGGGGGAGAAAGATCAGTGTGGAGCCGGCCAAAAAACGATAGGCCGCCACCGGCTGAAATGGCTTATTCCGGGTGATGCTCCATGACCGGAAAAGATTGTCTAAAAACAAGTGGACTGGCCTCCCGCCTTAAGGTAAAATATTGGTAATCGATTGCTCAGGGAAAATCAAGCTGATTTGAGGGGGTATGGTCCATACTATGGCAGCCATAGACAGAACAAAGGCCCTGGATACGGCACTGGTGCAGATTGAGCGGCAGTTCGGCAAGGGAGCCATCATGAAGCTGGGGGATGCTCCTGCCAGGCTTAATATCGAGACCGTCCCCACGGGGGCCGTTTCCCTGGACGTCGCCCTGGGCCTGGGCGGGGTGCCGCGGGGCCGGGTGATTGAAATATTCGGGCCGGAATCCTCCGGCAAGACCACCGTGGCGCTGCATATAATTTCCGAGGCCCAGAGAATGGGGGGCATCGCCGCCTTCATCGATGCCGAGCACGCCCTGGATCCCAACTATGCCAAGAATATCGGGGTGGACATCGACAACCTGCTGGTGGCGCAGCCGGACACCGGCGAGCAGGCCTTGGAAATATGCGAGCATCTGGTGCGTAGCGGCGCGGTGGACATTGTGGTGATTGATTCAGTGGCCGCCCTGGTGCCCAAGGCGGAAATCGACGGGGAAATGGGGGACTCCCATGTCGGGCTGCAGGCCCGCCTGATGTCCCAGGCCCTGCGGAAACTGACGGGAATCACCAGCAAGTCAAGGACTGTGGTTATTTTTATCAACCAATTGAGGGAAAAGGTCGGAGTGATTTTTGGGAACCCGGAAACCACCCCGGGCGGACGAGCCTTGAAGTTTTACGCCTCGGTGCGGCTTGAGGTGCGCAAGCTGGAGTCACTGAAGCAGGGCAACGACGTGGTGGGCAGCCGGACCAGGGTCAAGGTGGTCAAAAACAAGGTGGCCCCCCCTTTTAAGCAGGCGGACTTCGACATCATGTACGGAACGGGTGTCTCCCGGGAGGGAGCATTGTTGGATATGGCTGCGGAACTGAATATAATAAATAAGAGCGGGGCCTGGTATTCGTACGGGGACGAGAGGCTCGGCCAGGGCAGGGAAAATGTTAAAGAAATGCTGAAAGGGCGGCCGGAACTGCTGAACGATATCGACCGCAGAATCAGGGAACATTACAAGCTGCGGTCCGACGGACAATCCAGATCTGAAGACACGGGGGAGGCGTGATTGGTAAATGGTCGCCCTTTACCGGGCAATTGCCGGCGCCGGTAATCCGGGTTTGGAGATGACAACTGGATGACATCAGCCTCCCAAGATCTTGACAATTCCATCATAAAATTGTACAATATATATTGGGAGAAAATAGAATTGGATATCTACTACTTGCCGGTTTAAAATATATCCAACGTAATAGGATAAAAAAACTTCAGGCCCGGCCAATGGGCTGAAGTTGTCTTGTTTGCAGGAGTTAAACCTTGAAAATGGCGATGGTTTTCTCCCGCCCATTGCGGACAAGTTAGGGTAGATACTTTTTATTTTCTGCCGAGTGGACTCGGTTTTTTTAATGTATGGGAAATTATGCTTTCTCCAAAGGGAGGTGAATAGGTGCAGATAAACTATGTGATATTAATAACCCTGTTGGCAGTACTGGTTTCTTTTGCGATTGGGTATCTGGCGAGAAAGTCGATTGCCGAGGCCAAAATAGCATCAGCCGAGGCCCAGTCGAAAAAAATAATTGAAGATGCGGAGAAGGCGGCCGAGGCCAAGAAGAGGGAAGCCCTCCTGGAAGCCAAGGAAGAGGTGCTGAAACTCCGCAATGAGGTGGAGAGGGAGAACAAAGAGCGGCGAACGGAAGTTCAGAGGATGGAGCGCCGCCTGGTGCAGAAGGAGGAAAGCCTGGACAGGAAGACCGAGGCCATTGAGAGAAAGGAAGACATACTGAACAGGAAGGAATCCGAGATTGACAGGATAAGACAGGATCTCAGCCAGATCTACAGTAAGCAGGTGGCTGAGCTGGAGAGGATTTCGGGACTCACCTCCGAGGATGCCCGCCAAATATTGCTGGCCGATGTTGAAAAGGAAATCCAGCACGAGGCCGCCAAGATGATCAAGGACATCGAGGACAGGGCCAAGGAGGAGGGAGAAAGACGGGCCCGGGATATAATGTCCCTGGCCATCCAAAGGTGCGCCGCCGACCATGTGGCGGAAACCACGGTGGCGGTCATACCACTGCCCAGTGATGAAATGAAGGGCCGGATTATAGGCCGGGAGGGAAGAAACATAAGGGCATTCGAAACCCTGACCGGCATCGATCTGATTATCGACGACACCCCCGAGGCCGTCATTTTGTCGGGATTCGACCCCATCCGGAGGGAAATTGCCAGAATCAGCCTGGAAAAACTCATCGTGGACGGCAGGATACATCCGGCCAGGATCGAGGAAATGGTTGAAAAAGCCAAAAAGGAAGTGGACATTCAGATCCGGGAGGCTGGAGAGCAGGCCACCTTCGAAACAGGAGTGCACGGGCTGCACCCGGAACTGGTTAATCTTCTGGGCAGGCTCAGATTCAGGACAAGCTACGGACAGAACGTGTTGAAACATTCCACCGAGGTTGCCCACCTGGCGGGACTGATGGCGGCGGAACTGGGGGCGGACGTTCAGTTGGCCAAACGGGCCGGACTTCTACACGACATAGGCAAGGCTGTGGATCACGAGGTGGAGGGGCCCCATGTGGCCATAGGGGTGGATCTGGCCAAAAAGTACCGGGAGAATTCCGAGGTGATACACGCCATTGCAGCTCACCACGGTGATGAGGAGCCCAGGACCATTGTGGCTGTGCTGGTCCAGGCGGCCGACGCCATTTCGGCAGCCAGGCCCGGCGCCCGCAGGGAGACTCTGGAGAACTATATTCGCAGGTTGCAGAAACTGGAGGAGATTGCATCGGCCTTTGACGGAGTGGAAAAATCCTATGCCATCCAGGCCGGGCGGGAAATAAGGATAATGGTCAAGCCGGACCGGATCGACGATTTGGGAGCCATCAGGCTGGTTCGGGAAATAGCAAAGAAAATCGAGAGTGATCTGGATTACCCGGGTCAGATAAAAGTAACGGTGATCAGGGAAACCCGGGTGGTGGATTACGCCAAATAAAAATCCAGGCGGCCCACAAAAAGGGGCCGCCTGGATTTTTATGGGGACAGTATGATGAGTTCCATATTTTTTATGCCGGTCCGCGGGCTGTTCCGGCAGGAATACGACTGCAAAAAAAGAAAGTTATCATAGCAGCGGGTTCAGTCACAGTCGGGGAGGATGTCTGTTTTGGGTTTGATGTACCAGGGGAAGGTGCTGAATGACAGCGTAGGGCTTTTAATATCCATACTGGTCCGGTATCCGGAGGTTTCTACCATAAATTTTGACCCGGAGCAACAAGTCTTGAAGTTCAATTTTATAACTTCCCGGGTTTTCGAATCCGCAGAGATGGAAACATTGGGCCGGCAGTTGCTGGACAGCATAGATGTATTCAACAGGCTGGGGAACAAGGCCCCCAGGCTTGGCCTGGTGACCGGCCAGGAGTGCGGCAGCTTTACCATGATTGAAATACAGAGGGATGTGGAAACACTGGTGAGGGAGGAAATAGCCCTGATTGTGGCGCTGTTGCGGCAGAGTCTTGAGCACTGCCTGGTCCAGGACGAAAACGACATGTATTACGAAGAAGACCTTCTAATTCAGGAAGAGATAATAGAACACATGCTGGAAAGCGTCAAGGGATGCACCGGGGACAAACAGCTTTTTGCCTTCAGGGAAGAGGGCCGGGTGCTGGTATTCAACAAATAGTGGGGGTCTGATTCCTTGCGGCTACTGATAATCGGGGACATTGTGGGAAAGCCCGGACGTCGGGCGATCAAACAGAATCTGCCGGGTTTGGTGACCCAGCTGTCCATAGATGTGGTGATCGCCAATGGTGAAAATGCGGCCGGGGGTAATGGTATCACCAGGGAAGTGGCCCAGGAGATGTTCAACTGCGGTGTTGACGTAATCACCATGGGTAATCACGTATGGAACCAAAAAGAGATTTGCAATTATATAAACCAGGAATCCCGGATAATCCGGCCCGCCAATTATCCGCCGGGCGCCCCGGGCCGGGGATGGGGCCTATACAGGAAGGGGAAGGGGCCTCACCTGGGCGTGGCCAATCTGTCCGGAAGGATATTCATGCAGGAGTTGGACTGCCCTTTCAGAAAGGCGGACGAGCTACTAAATGAACTCAGGGGCAGGGCGGACATTATTGTTGTAGACTTTCACGCCGAGGCCTCCTCGGAGAAAATGGCCATGGGCTGGTACCTGGACGGACGGGTGACCGCCGTCTGCGGCACCCATACCCATGTGCAGACGGCGGACGAGAGGATACTTCCCGGGGGTACAGCTTATATTACCGATGTGGGCATGACCGGTCCCGTGAACTCAGTCATCGGAGTGAAGAAGGAGCTGGTTATAGAAAAATTCATCACCCAGATACCCAGGCGTTTTGAGGTGGCCGACGGACTATATCAGTTCAACGCAGTGATGCTGGAGATCGACGATGGGTCTTTCCAAGCGGTTACTATCGAACGTATTCAGAATTATGAATGAGGTGGCCCCGCCTGGACAAAATATTCCGATCGTTAGAGGAATTATAGAAAAACTTATGGAATATAATCATACAGACAGGTTTTGTAAGCAATATTTCTGCCGGAGCAGAAGGAGGCGCCAACAATGGATGTGCTAAAAGTTTCAGCAAAATCCAATCCAAATTCTGTTGCAGGAGCCCTGGCCGGGGTGATCAGGGAGCGGGGCAGCGCTGAAGTTCAGGCAATAGGGGCCGGGGCCCTCAACCAGGCGGTCAAGGCCGTGGCCATAGCCAGGGGGTTTGTGGCTCCCGGCGGGGTCGACCTTATTTGCATACCGGCATTTACCGACATAATGATTGACGGGGAGGAAAGAACAGCCATCAAGCTCATCGTTGAGCCCAGGTAAAGAAAGTGTGGCGCCCGTGAAAGCGGGCATTGTTATGTTTCGCCCGGCAGGGAAAGTTTGTTCTCGTTAAGGAAATTAAAGGAAATTATATGCTGCGTTAAAGTGTTAAAGCAAATCTCCGTCCGTCACAAACCCCAAAATAGCTCCGGGGCGTATGGGAGAAGACATCTGGCCGTCTAGTGCCGGGGGCAATATATGGAACATGGCCATGAATATGATGACATCCATTATACTTCGGCGGTGGTGGACGCCCACTGCGACACGCTTACGGTGCTTGTAAAACAGGGCCGGCGGCTGGGGCAGAAAAGCGGAGCGGGGCACGTGGACTTGCCCCGCTTGATTTTTGGCGGTGTCAACCTGCAGTTTTTTGCCGCCTTTATCGGCCCTGAATTCCGTGCCGACCCGCTGGCCCGGGCCCTCGAAATCATAGACCTCTTTTACGAGGAAATGGCTGAAAACGCGTGCCTGGTCGAACCGGTATATACCTACGATGACATACAAAAGATCATTTCCCAGAAAAAAGTGGCTGCCTTGCTCACCCTGGAGGGGGGTGAGGCCCTGGCCGGGAGAATTGAGGTTTTGCGGGCCTTCCACCGCCTGGGGGTGCGGGGTGTGACACTGACCTGGAATGGCAGGAACGAACTGGGGGACGGCGTATTGGAGTCGGGAACGGGCGGCGGCCTGACCCGGTTCGGAGTGGCCGTGGTCAGAGAGATGAACCGGCTGGGAATGGTGGTCGATGTTTCACACCTTTCAGAGCACGGCTTCCGGGATGTCCTTAGAGAGTCCGGAAAGCCTGTGATTGCTTCCCATTCCAATTGCAGGTCTCTTTGCGATCACCCCAGGAATCTCCATGACTGGCAGATTAAAGCCCTGGCTGCAGCCGGCGGAGTGGTGGGGCTGTGCTTTTATCCCGCTTTCGTGCATCGAAATAAACCCTCCCTGGAGACATGGCTGCATCATGCCCGTCACTTGGCGGATTTGGCAGGCGTGGACTGCATCGGCATCGGGTCGGACTTTGACGGTATGGAGTATTCCATTCCGGAGATTTTCGACTCCACCCGGCTGCCCTTGGTTGCCGGCGGGCTTTTAAAAAGCGGTTTTTCCAGGGAGGAGGTGCAAAAAATATTGGGAGGGAATTTTTTAAGGGTACTTAAGCAGGTTCTGTGAAAAGGTCGCCCTGTGGGCGACCGGGAGGTTGGCGTATATTTTGGTAGCCGAAATCCGGAATGTGGCAGCGCCGCCGATGCGCCCGGACCTTTTACCCGGATGAACACTGGGATATGTGGAAATGATTGTGTTCAATTCGCAATTGATGTCTTATGCCGCACCTCAGACATTTCTTCTCCTCGCCGTCCTTGAATCTGATTTCTCCTATGTGCTGGCCGCAGCATTTGATTTCGATGCTGATGAGGCTGTTTTCCCTGGTGTTTACCCGGTAATCGGTCTGGCAGTTGTTCCGGTTCAACGGACATCTCCTCCTGACTTTAATTATGTATGGAAAATTATGCTGCAACTAATTCTGCATTCCTTGTTTTGTTTCCTGTATTCCAGTCGCCCGCAAGGACGGCTTTTTATTATTATATAACCTGAAACAATTTTTCCAAATCACTCTTAAACAACTTTTCGGCCTTTTTTTCCTGTTTTTGTTTTTTTCTCGGGAAATAGCTTTTCACAAAGCATTTTTTATTTTTATTGATTCATTCATTGTAAAATAGTATATAATCTTAATGTGTAAGAATGCCCGTCGCTGAAGGGAGAAAAAAGCTGCTTGTCAGTGTCGCAGGAAAAACATGGGCGCCAGCTGAGAAAACGCCGTCCCCCCAGGAAACACGCCGGAAAAGAGAAGCCTCAGGGTCCTATACGGTTGGACCCGTTCCAGCACACGGCGGCTGAGTTTCTGGCCGAGGGGCACAATGTTCTGGTGGCGGCCCCCACCGGAACAGGAAAGACCCTTATAGCCGAAATACTGATTGAGAGGGTGCTGGCCGGGGGGCGCAGCATAGTCTACACCTCCCCCGTCAAAGCCCTATCGAACCAGAAATACCGCGATTTCTCCGGCAGATTCGGCAAAGATATGGTGGGTCTGATTACCGGCGATATATCTGTAAACGAGAGGGCCCCGCTTTTGGTGATGACCACTGAAATATTTAGAAACTGGTGCTTTGCCGACCCGGAAATGCTGGATGCGGCAACCCACGTTGTGTTTGATGAGCTTCACTACCTGGACGACAGGGAAAGGGGCACCGCCTGGGAGGAAAGCATAATATTCGCCCCTTCGCATATTAAAGTCGTCGGGCTGTCGGCAACGGTGCCCAATGTTCACGAGCTGGCCTCCTGGATTGCCGACGTGAGAGGCCGGCCGGTGAAGGTGGTCGAGGAGAGGTGCCGGGCCGTTCCGCTGGAACTGAGCTGGATTTCCCCGGAGGGTGGATTGCTGGACATGGAGGAGGCCAGGGAACATATCAGCCGGCGTCTGGAAAGGCGGCGGGGACGTTGGGCGGATTCCGTCGGCGGGGCGGAGCTGGCGCATGACTGAGAAAAGAGTGGTGAAGCATATATGGCTGTGACCGGCGGGGGTCCATCGTGCTCGGAGGTAATCGGCGCCATTTTTGAACACCTGCCGGCCCTTTATTTTGCCTTCGGACGCGGCAAAACAGAACTTCTGGCCGATGAACTGGGCAGGGAATGGGATTTTCTCCTCCGTACGGAGAAGGCCAGGGTGGGGGAAATGATCCGGGAGGCCGAGGACTTGCATCCCAGCCTGTTTGGTCCCAGGAGGAACAGGCTGAAACAGCTCCTTTCCCAGGGCATAGCCTATCACCACGCCGGCCTGCCCCCGGCCATCAAGGACTTGGTGGAAAGGCTCTATGAATCAAGGCTGATATACGTTCTCTTCTGCACCGAGACCTTTGCGGTGGGAGTCAATTTTCCGGCCGCCAGCACGGTCTTTGACGCCTGTAGAAAGTGGGACGGCCGGGAATTCAGAGGGCTGCTGAACAGGGAGTTTTTCCAGATGGCGGGCAGGGCCGGGAGAAGGGGATTCGACCCGGTGGGAAGGGTTTACGTGAGGATTGACCACCGCTTCCCCGAGCAGACGGGATTTTACAGCGAGGAGGAGATTGAGCCCGTCAGGGGACGGCTGATCATATCCCCCAATACAGTGCTCAGTCTTTTGCATTGGAAAACCGACGATGAAATCAACCGTTTTCTGGAGCAGAACTTGGCGGTATACCAGAACAGCAGGGAAGGCAGAGAGATCAAAGACGAGCTGGTCCTGTTGGAAAAAAAACTGGCCGGGATAAAAAACGTGTTTTGCGGGCGGGTGGACACTCCGGCTTGCTACATGTTGAGGGTGAAGTTGAGAAAGGAACTCCGTTCCCTGGCCAGGAAAAATAAAAGGGGCAGGCCGGGAGCCGGGGGCCGCAGGGAGGAAATCAGAAATTTATTGAAAACCGCCCAGGAAAAATGCCATCACAGGCCTTGCAGCGATGCCAGGAAAAAGCAGCTAAGCCTTCTGGAAAGAAAGGCGGCCCTGGAGCGGAGGATAAGGGTGCTCGGCAATCACGCCAGGGATTACGAGAGAGATTTCAACCGTGTTTGGGACCTGCTGGAGGACCTGTCGTACGTGGAGGGCCGGAATCTGTTGCCCCGGGGCGTTTTTGCGCTGCACCTGCATGTGCAGGAGATACTGATTACAGAGCTTGTATTCAACGGCTTTATCAGGGACGCGCATCCGGCCCGGGTGGCCGCCATTCTGGCCGGAGTGGACTATATTCCCGGCCGGGACGACAGCGTTGAACCGGGACCACACAACATGAAAGAGGTGGAGGTGTTGAGGAGATCCCTGCTGCGCAGCGGTGTTCCCGAACATCTCTGTGTGTGGTCGCACCTGCCCGGCCCGCTGGCCTCCGCATGGTATGATGGTGCGTCCTTCGAGGAACTGACGGCCATGACCAATCTCCAGGAAGGGGATATATTCTCCGTTATCCGCCGGGAAATAGATTTGCTCAGGCAAATCGAAAGGGCGGCGGGGGAGGACAAGGAATTGCGCAAGCAAATGGAGCACATCAGAACCAGATTAGACCGCGACGAGGTGGCGATCCCCGGCATATAAATATCATATTCATGGCAGACCCCCACGCCGCCTTCGGCGGCTGCGTCCTGCACTTTTCAGTCCGGCGTGGGCCCGAGCCCCAGTACGAACCTGGACCTGCGCCGGTACTTGTCGGCCATGGACCGGAAGCCATCTTCCTCATCTTTCCTGATTGGTCTGATCACCTTGGCCGGCACCCCCATGGCCAGGTGTTCCGGGGGCACCTCCATTCCCTGGGCCACCACGGAGCCGGCACCCACCACCGCACCGGCCCCTATTTTAGCCCCGTTGAGTATTATTGCCCCCATCCCGATCAATGCATCGTCCCCGATAACGCAACCGTGCAGTACCGAGTTGTGGCCTACAGAAATCCTGTCCCCGACGATTACGGGGTAACCGAGGTCCGCGTGTAAGGTGCAGTTGTCCTGAATATTGGTGCCCCGTCCGATAATCACCCTGTCCGCATCCCCGCGCACCACGGTATTGTACCAGATGCTGGATTCCGGCCCTATTTCAACCTTACCCACTATTCTCGCCCCCGGCGCCACAAAAACCGATTCGTCCACACCGGGAATGAAATTGCCGTAACTGTAAATTCCATTATCCTTTTTCACTATATTACCGCTCCTTCCCATTCTGAGCACTGAGTTCCGAATTCCGGTTCCCATCCCGCCCGGCCCATCCCGTCTATATGGCGCCGTATCCCAGATCCTCCACCAGCTCGTCGTGGATAAGACCATTACTGGCCACAATCGAGACAAACCTTCCCAGTTCCAATTCCTCCCCGCGCAGGCCGCTCACTTTGCCTCCGGCTTCTTCCACCAGTATCATTCCAGCGGCCACATCCCATGGGCTTAAAGATACCTCCCAGTACCCGGTAAGTCTTCCGCAGGCTACATAGGCCAGTTCCAGGGCCGCCGACCCAAGGGCCCTGATGTCCGCAGCCTTGCAAAACAGCTTTTTGAAATCGGCCCTCAGCATTTCATTTTTGAACCCTTCGGAAGCTGGAAAGCCCGTCACCAACAGACTGCCGGCAATGCTTCCCCTGACCCGGTCCACCCGGACGGGCTTACGGTTTAGTTGTGCCCCCCCTCCCTTGGTGGCGGTGAAAAGCTCATCCCTGAAGGGGTCGTATGTTACCCCCAGAATGGCTTTGCCTTCTATGGCCAGGGCGATGGTGACGGCGCACAGGGGGAGGCCGAAGACAAAATTGGTTGTTCCGTCCAGGGGGTCTATGAACCAGACCGGCCGGTGGTCCAGCGCCAGTTCCTCTCCGCAGAAATCTTCCTCGGCCACCAGCCGGTGATCCGGGAAGGCATTGCTTATGGTCTCCAGGATAACAGACTGGGAGAGTTTGTCCACCTCGGTGACAAGGTCCGCCGGGCAGGATTTGCAACTGGTGAGGAATTGTCCTCCCAACCGGTCCCTGATTGTAAAGCCTGCCGACACCACTGCGCCGACGGCCGTATTCAGGAATCCGGATGTGTCAATTGCGTTATTCACGTCCTCATCACTCCAATAGTTTTTAATTACTGATATTAGCCATTAATATATTTTTACAAGCCTTATTTTTTTCCTTTTTAAATAGCTCATTGTTTGATTTTAAAATCCTGAAAAAACTCACCACTACATGTTATAGGAATTTGCAAGAATTATTTCAAGGCATTTGTATTGTTTTTTTTGTTTATACTTTTACAAATAAATTATATTTGTATACCTGTTTGTGGCCGTTCATATAATGTACCACAGCGCAGGCCGCCGTTTTGTTTATCTTTTCCGGAGATGCAGGCGCCGTCGGGTTTTGGCTTTTAAGCAAAAACCATTATATGGGGAGTGAGGGTGCGGGTGGGACAGATATTCATCGGGGCCGCCAATTACACGGATCTGATCAAAATCAGGCTGTCCAACGAGCTGAAGCGGTTCGAGGGGCGCGGGCTGAAGTGCATTATTAAAGAAAATCCGGCCGGAAAATACACATTCATTTCCTGCAGTGTGGCGGACCGGGGAAACGGCGGGAGAGGCGAAGAGGACGCCATGGAATTGTTTAGACACTATATAGCCGAGATGCTTTCAGATTTGATCATGTGCAAATGGCAGAAGGCCATGCTGGGGGACATCATCAGGGAGAATTACTACTATTTCAGCGAAGAAGAGAGGCGGTCGATATTCCAGAACGCGCTGCACTATCTGGAGGACCTGGACGCCGGAGACCGGAGCCCCATTATAGTAATGAGAAAAAAAAGGATGATTCTGGCCAAGCTGAAGGAGTTTTTGGATACCTGCAACCAGATCGTGATTGAGGGATTCATCAGATTCAGGCTGAAAGAATACATAAAAGATCTGCATGAAGCCGCGGACAAGGCGGTGGACGATTTCCTCATGGACAGGGAATACAAGGAGTTTATCCAACTCCTGAAGTATTTCGTCGACATCCAGGACTCCCGCACTGACATGGTTAACGTGGTGATGAGGGCAAACGGTGTTTTCAAGCTGTTTGACGGGCGGTACAGAGCAATCGACAGCACTTATCTGGAAGGGTTTATTATGGATTTGTCCGAAAGTGAGATTAACTACGAGGACCTTTTGATCAGCGCACTGATTACCATAGCTCCCCGGGAAATAGTATTTCACTCCGGAAGGGCAGAAGTTCCCCCCGCCACCCTGGAGACCATCAAAAACATTTTTCCCCAGAGGGTAAGCCTTTGCCGTGGTTGTGAACTTTGTGCCCCAAGGAATTTATAGCTCATTTTGTATTCCTTATTCTGCCGGGAGACAGGAGTCAGGAGACAGGAGTCAGAATGGGCCGGCCGGGATGGGAGTGTCCCGAAAATTACCAGGCCAAAGACGGAGGGTACGCGGGGGGAGGATTTCAATAACTTAGGTAACCGGTACTTAAGTTATTCTGCGTGCTTCCCTTACGGGAGCAACATTCTGTGGTGCACCAGGTCGCTGAGGTCCGTCTGACTAACGGGCTCAAGGCACCAATGTAAAATCGACCTCGCTTCGCCAGCCGCTAAAGGATTAATTCGATAGACCCCATTTTCGTTCCTCTGATGGTGCCGCCGCAGGCGGCGTGGGGGTCTGACTACTGCCGCCTTACAGGGCGGCTTTTTTATGTCTTCAAGTATTCATTTTTCCCGGAAATGCTGGTAAAATACCCTGGGAGGTCGGGAAGGCTTGAGTGAATTTCAATTGCTGAGTATGCCCCTCATCGGGGCCGCCATTGGCTGGCTTACCAACCGGCTGGCGGTGAGACTGATGTTTAGACCCCACAGGCCGGTCGGACTGGTCGGTTACACCATTCAGGGAGTAATCCCCAAGCGGCGGGCGGACCTGGCCAGGAGCATAGGGCAGGTGGTGGAGAGGGATCTTATTTCGGTGGAAGATCTGATTGGCGCTCTGAGGTCCGGGGAAAGCATGGAGAGGATTTCCGCCGCCGCCGCCGTTTCTGTCAAGGCCAGGATTATGGACAGGCTTCCCGCCTTCGTGCCGTTTTCGGTGAAAAGGGCCGTTTCCGACGTGATCACCGAACAGGTCCGCCGGGAGATACCTTTGGTGACGGGCGCCATGATTGACCGCCTCAGCTCCGATATTAAGATTAGAATAAACTTTCAGTCCATGGTGGAGGACAAAATAAGCCGGTTTTCCCCGGACAGGATTGAACGGATGGTTCTTTCGGTGGCCGCCAGGGAATTGAGGCACATCGAAGTGCTGGGCGGGGTGCTGGGGTTCCTGATTGGACTGGCCCAGGCGGGGCTGCTGTACTTGTACAGGTGAGTCATCATTGTTAAACCACCGCCCGTAAAAGCAGCACCGCCACTATCCCCGCCAGCATTGACGGCAGAATGCTTTTGGTCTTAAAGGCCACCAGCGCTGTCGCCACTGCCGCCCCGGCCTCTGCGGCGCCGCTGCTCAGCGCCGGGGGAGCCACCATGGATATCAGCACCGTACCTGGAAGGCAGTTAAGCCAGGCGCTGAACCGGGGCGAAAAGGTGGCCCTCTTCATCATGAACAGCCCGGACGCCCTGGTGAGATAAGTAACCAGGGCCATTCCCGTTATGGTCAGAAATGAAGCCATATCAATCTGCATTTTTCATTGCCCCCACAAGGCTGCCCACAAGGGCGCCCAGTATAATGTACCATTTCCCCGGCAAAAAGTGGCTGGCTGGCAGGGCCACCGCCGCCGCAGCAATCCACGGCAGAATGTCTGATTTCCCCTTCCACAGCCCCACCAAAAGGGCGATAAAAACCGCGGTAAAGGCGAAGTCAAGGCCCCACCGGGACGGATCCTGCATTATATTGCCAAGGGTCCGGCCCAGTACTGTGGCGGTCATCCAGAATACAAACACCATCAGTCCGCTCCCTAAGAGAAAAGCCGCATTTCTGTCCCCCTGGGCCAGTCTGCCCATGGTAAGGGCCCAGCTTTCATCGTTCATAAAAAAAAGAGAACCGTACGCCTTTGATGGGGGAAGCCTTGAGAACCAGGGAAACAGGGCCGCCCCCATCAGAAGGTGCCTTAGATTTATGACCAGGGTGGTAATTATGATGGAGACGGCGGGCAGCGGGGACTGCCAGAGTGCCAGGGCGGCAAATTGGGACGCCCCGGCAAAAACCATTCCGCTCATCAAAACGGACTCCACAAGACTCAAACCGGCCTGGCGGGCCAGCACGCCGAAGACCAGCCCGTAGGCAAAGACACTTACGGCAATGGGTACGCTTTGTTTAATGCCGACCATAATGCCCGGACCGGCGAAGGTCACCCCTTCTTCGGGGGTCCTTCCATGATATAAAGAATCCTTCACTTTACACCTCTTTTTCAATGACTCCGATGGCAAAACCCTCGTGAGTGGGCAACATATGCGGCGATCAAAAGCTCAAGGTTGTCTAGGAGGCTGTTGAAAAAGTCCATCTGCTGCGTTGCGGCGGCGGCTTTTTCGCTCCAACGCACTACCAGTATGCCTTTTGCTTAAAGCCTTGCTGCGCTTTGCGGGCCTCCGGCCGTATCCGGCTATACCTTTTTGATGTCGTATGAACAGATTTTGCAACACTTTCCCTAGTCCCTGTCCCGCCAGAATCTGGCGTAATCGTTTATGGTGCCTGCTTTCATTTTATCCCATGCCGGCATTTTGATAAAGTGGTGTGCAAAACCATATGAAGGAAAAACAATATTTTTGTCGTATTTTTTGTTTAGCGGTTTAAAAAACTCATAATCATTGCATGAAAAATAAAATGTTTTCAATAAGTTGGAAAAACAGAAAAAGGAGTTTGAAGCTTATGCGCCAGGACGAAATAGGCCAGCTGACAACCGCTTTCAATCAAATGCAGATCAACCTTCGCCAACTCATCGGAGAGCTGAGCGATAAGGCCCGCGAGGCATCGGACATGGCGGAGCAGCTTTCCCTGATCGCCGACCAGATATCCCAAGGAGCTACACAGAATGCCAGCTCCGCCGTCCAAATCTCGTCGAGCATGGATGAAGTGGCGGGCCGCGTGGAAATAGTCAAGGCGACCGCCGGCAGGGCGGCCGGACTGGCCAACGCCGGCAAGGGCAACATGGACTCGGTAATACGGCAGATCCGGGCTATAAACACCACAACTCTTCAGGCGGCTGAAAAAGTCAAAAAATTCGCCGTGACCTCCGAGCAGATTGACCAGATACTTGAACTTATATCAGGAATAGCGGATCAAACCAACCTTTTGGCCCTCAACGCCGCAATTGAGGCTGCCAGAGCCGGAGAGCAGGGGCGGGGCTTTGCTGTGGTGGCGGATGAGGTCCGCCGGTTAGCCGAACAATCTGCGGCTTCCGCCAGGGAAATCGGGAGCCTCGTGGGTGCCATCAGGGGCGATATCGGAGAGATAGTGTCGCTTATGCAAAGTACGGCCAGTGAGGCCGGTCAGGGATTGAAAGTCACCGAACAAGCTGCGGCGGCATTTGAGGAAATACTGAAGGGCGTTATGGAGGTGGATTCTCAGGTTAGTGACGTGGCCACTGCGACAGGCCAGGTGTCGGAGGCGGTTCAGAATATTGCAGCCTCCACTGAAGAACAAAGTGCCACTTTGCAAGAGACCGCCGGCAGCATCGCCAACCTGTCGGCCATGGCGCAAAAACTTGAGGAAATGGCAGGGCGCTTTAAACTTTGATTTTAAAACCAGTAAAAGGGGTGTATTTATGGGTAATCCATCCGGGCTGAGTATAAGATGGAAGCTGTTGGCGCCTGTGATAATACTACTTGCTATTACAGTCGCCCAGATTTACCTGGTGATAAACATGAACCGGCTGCAGCAGGAAGACGCAGTCAGGGTAAATGTGGCTGGACGGCAACGTATGCTAAGCCAGAAGATGACCAAGGAAACTGTGATTTATCTGGCGGGCAGGGACGCCGCCCACATACAGGCGCAGGCAAAGACAATAGAAACATTTGAGAAGTCCTTGCACGCTCTTATGTTCGGGGGGCAGCTGGCGGTAAGCGGCAGGACGAGGGAGGTCAAGCCCGTAAATAACGCGGAGATAAACGCCAGACTCAAAGAGGCGGCTCAATACTGGGAGAAGGTGAAGCCTGCGTATACCGGCGTGGCTGCTAACCCGGGCGAACCAGGCCAAACAAAGGTAAACGAACTCAACGAAATATCCATTCAGCTATTGACAAAATTTGACGCAATTACGGGGATGTATGAAAACGCCAGCAATGAGGCGATAAAGCGAAGCATGGCATTGATTTACGCAGGACTGGGTATATACCTGCTGGCGGCGGTTTTTGCCGTGATTTATGTGCAAAGTAACATTATCCGGCCAATTCTGGCCTTGCGCGCCGCCGCCGGCAGGATAGCGGCCGGCGATCTTTCCAGGTGACGGCGGGCCGCCGGTGCGGGGCTGAAGGAGTATTAAAATATGGACCTTAAGGAAATTTTCAATTCCCTTTCCACAGCACTTGACTTTACTTATTCAGGTCTTTCAGGTCACCACAGGCGCGTCGCCTTTATGGCCCTCAGGCTGGCGAGAAAAATGGGGCTCCCCGATGATGTGATGAAAAATATTTACATATCTTCAATTATCCACGACATCGGGGCGGTATCACTTCGCGAAAAATACCTGCTGGCAGAGCTGGAGGTGGAGGATCCACACACCCACGCCGAAAAAGGGTGCCGGATGATTAAGGACATCAGTATATTAAAGCCGGCGGGACATATAATCAGGTGTCACCACGATTCCTGGAGAGGAAGGAACCCAAGCGGCCTCAGCGGAAATGAAATACCGCTGGAGAGCCGTATAATAAATGCCGTGGACAGGCTGGATATTCTTTTGGACAGGGATGTGTTCTGCGTTCTGTATCAGGCCGACAGAATACTGGAGAGGCTTGGGGGTATTTCGGGGAGGATAATCGATCCTGACGTTTTTGCCGAACTTAGGGAACTGGCTTCCTCCGAAGGTTTCTGGCTCGACCTCGGCTATGAGTTTTTACCAGAACTGCTGGACAGGCAGCTGGAAGGATGGGAATTTTATATT
>JBBIMW010000008.1:0-64940 GCA_037444185.1 Peptococcaceae bacterium
ACCGGAAATCCAGTATTTAAGCTGGTTTCCGGTCTTTATGTTGTCACTCCCACTCAATGGTTGACGGCGGCTTGGAGGTTATATCGTAGACCACCCGGTTCACCCCCCGGACCTCATTAACCAGCCGGCTGGATATTCTCTCCAGCACCCCAAAGGGCAGCCTCACCCAGTCGGCGGTCATGCCGTCGTGGCTGTGCACCGCCCGGATGGCGACGGTTTGCCAGTACGTGCGGCCATCCCCCATGACACCTACGCTGCGAAGCCCAGGCAGCACCGCAAAGTACTGCCAAATCTCCCTGCCCAGCCCGGCCTTTTCGATTTCTTCCGTAACCACATGATCAGCCTCCCTGAGCAGGGCCAGCTTTTCTCCGGTAACCTCTCCGACAATGCGCACGGCCAGTCCGGGACCTGGAAAGGGCTGCCTCCAAATTATTTTATCCGGCATTCCCAGCTCTTTGCCCAGCACCCTGACCTCGTCCTTGAAAAGCCACCGCAGGGGCTCCACCAGCTTGAACTTCATTTTTTCGGGCAGGCCCCCCACATTGTGGTGGGACTTGATCACCGCCGCCGTGGCCGTTCCGCTTTCCACCACATCGGGGTAAAGAGTGCCCTGCGCCAGGAATTCAATTTCACCCAGCCCGGCCGCCTCCTCTTCGAACACCCGGATAAATTCCTCCCCGATGATCTTTCTTTTCATTTCCGGGTCTGTGACGCCGGCCAGTTTCTCCAGGAAGCGGTCCGACGCGTCCACATAGACCAGGTTGATGTTGAAGACCTCCCGGAAGGTGTTGACCACACTTTCGGCCTCCCCCTTCCTGAGCAGCCCGTGATTGACAAAAACACAGGTAAGCCTGTCCCCCGCGGCGCGGCTGACCAGCACCGCCGCCACCGAAGAGTCCACTCCCCCGCTCAGGGCGCACAATACCCTGCCCTCTCCCAGGGCAGCCTTTATCTCCGCCACAGAGCTTTCAATAAAGGATCCCATGTCCCAGGTCCCGGAACAGCCGCAAACCTTGTACAGGAATTGTCTGAGAATATCCTGTCCCTTCGGCGTATGCACCACCTCGGGGTGGAACTGGACAGCGTAGAGCTTCCTTTGATGATCCGCCATGGCCGCCACCGGCGCCTGATCGGTGCGGGCTGTCACCACGAAGCCGGGGGGCGGTGAATCAACCCTGTCCCCATGGCTCATCCAGCACTGTTCGTTTTGATCCAGGCAACAAAACAATTCGTCCCGGACGGCAACCTCAAGCACCGCTTTTCCATACTCCCTGCGGCGGGCCCGGATCACCGCCCCTCCCGTCTGGGACGCCATCAGCTGCATGCCGTAACATATCCCCAGTATCGGTATTCCCAGATGGTATATTCCAGGATCGCAGGAGGGTGCCCCTTCCTGGTACACGCTGGAGGAACCCCCTGAAAACACTATGCCCTTGGGGTTCTTGGACAATATTTCAGACAGAGGAGTGGTATAGGGAAGCATTTCGCAAAACACCTTGAGTTCCCTGATGCGCCTGGCGATCAGTTGGCTGTACTGCCCGCCGAAATCCAAAACAACAACCATTTCCCGCCCTTTTTCAGTCACTTCAGTCATACCCCCGTCAGCCCTTTGCATATATTTCAGGCTTCAGCACCGCGATTTCCCTCAAATTTCTGTAATCCTCACAGTAATCCAGCCCGTATCCCACCACGAACCTGTCCGGTATGACAAATCCGTTGTAGTCCGGAGCGACACTGGTTCTCCGGCGGGACGGCTTGTCCAGCAAGGTGCATATTCTGAGACTGGCGGGCCTCCTGGTGGAGAGATTGTCCAGCATGTACTTCAATGTCAGTCCGGTATCCACGATGTCCTCCACCACTATCACGTGCCGGCCCCCGATGCTCTGGTCCAAATCTTTCAATATCTGAACCACTCCGGAAGATTCACTGGCCTTGCCGTAACTGGAAACGGCCATAAAATCAATCCTGACGGGCACCGTCACATGCCTGATCAGGTCGGCCATAAAAACCACGGCCCCTTTGAGAATTCCAACCATCAGAATTTCATTTCCACGGTAATCTTCCGATATTCTCCCGCCCAGTTCCTTCACCCTACGGGCTATCTGGTCCTCGCTGACCAGTATCTCCAATATATCCGGATGCATTGCCCGCCCACCTCCATATTGCCGCTGTGACGGTTGCCGTCCTTTTTTACATCTAAATTATATATCATTTACGGCAGTTGATGTTTCGGTGAAAAAAAATTTTCCGGAGGATTTATGTTTATCTTCCCGTTGAAATCCCAGAATTTCACCTCCACCGCCATCCCTTCCGCCCCTCCGGGCAAGCGGGCCTGCACCAGGGCACGCCTGATCAGATTTTCCCCCGGGTCCACCCAAACCTTATATTTAAAGTCAGTATATCTCTGTTCCAAAAAGGGATTGGCTATAACAGGCCGCATTTCCAGAACCACCGTTTTTTTTCCGTTCACTTTTTCCCCGCCAAGCCTTTTTATCTCGCCGGTATCCTTTATTTTTAACAGCCCCATGGGGTTGAACTCCATAATGAAGAGCTCCGACTGGACCAGGGCGTTACCCTTCAGAGTAAACCACCTGTCCGACCACGGGTCCTTCATATATGTGGTGTCGTCTATCTGAATAAACTCCATCCGGGATTTTTGCATCGAACCCCGGATGTGAATCCTGTTGAACTCGGCCCTCGCCCCCTCCACCAGGGTGACGGTGTCCCTGGCCCCCTGCCTGACTTCGACACTGTACCGGTAGCTCGGACAGGCCATGGTATTGGCGAAGGCTTTATTAAACAAATCCTTTTCGGATATTGACAGTCCGCTAAGCAGGGAAGCCCCTCCCCAGACCGCCAGCAATGCCGCCGCCGTTAATACGGCCACCGGGAAAAAGCGCCTTCTGTTTAAAATATGCCAGTTCGGCCGGATCAAAACAAACTCGCCTCCTGATTGCCTTGCTTACCAAATATATACTTTGGAGCAATTATGAATATGTCGATGGCATTAATTGCCAATCACCATGTTTATTGCCGGATAGTCCGGGTAAAAGTGGAATAAACAATAAAAAACTGATAGAATAATATTGTTTTATACTTCGGCGGGGTGAATACTCATTTGGAGATGACGAAAATCAACGGGGGGAAAATAAATACCATGGCCACAATAATGCCTTTCAGAGGTATACGCTACAGCGCGGAAAAGATAGGGAGCCTGGCCGGCGTGGTGACACCGCCGTATGACGTGATCGGCCCGGAGGCCCAGGAGCGTTATTACCTGAGGCATCACCGCAATATCATCAGGCTGGAATACGGTAAGGCGATGGAGGGCGACGGCCCGGGCGGCAACCGGTACACCAGGGCCGCCTCCCATTTTGCCTCCTGGCTGGAGGAAGGGGTGCTGGCGCCTGAAAAGGAACCGGCGCTTTATCTGTACGAACAGGAATTCACCGCCGGCGGTATGAAAAGGATCCGCACGGGATTCTTCTGCGCGGTGAAGCTGGAGCCATATGAAAAAGGGATGGTGCTTCCCCATGAGGAGACCCTGCCCAAGCACAAGGCCGACCGGCTGGAACTGACCCGCGCCTGCCGGGCAAATTTCAGTCCCATATTCGGACTTTATGACGACCCGGAAATGGCTGTCACGGGCGCCCTGCGGGCCTCAGCCGGCAATTGCCCCCCGGATGTGTCCCTGGTTGATGAAAACGGAGAAACCCACCGCCTGTGGGTAATCAAAGACAAAAAGACAATCACCGCCATCCGGAGAACCATTGATGACAAGCGCATTTTTATCGCCGACGGCCACCACCGCTACGAAACGGCCCTCAACTACCGGGCGGAGCGCCGGGCCGCCGGCGGGCCCGCCAATGCGCCATATGACTACGTGATGATGGTGCTGGTCAATCTGCACGACCCGGGGCTGGTCATACTTCCCACCCACAGGCTAATCAAAAATGCGGACCGGGGCAATGTCGCCGCCCTGACGAAGGGGCTAAGGGAGAGCTTCACCCTGGAGGAATTCCCTTTGAACAGGCAGCAGTCCAACTTTAAAGATTTTCTCGCCCTCCTGGCGGACCGGGCATCGGTCCCCGCGGGCCCGCATCCCCGCCGCCATATGTTCGGAGTTTACACAGGAAACGGAGAGCTGTATTCGGCCTCGCTTAAAGACGAAAATACCCTGGACAGTGTCATGCCCCGGGATAAATCGCCCGCCTGGCGGAGCCTGGACGTCTCCGTACTGCACTGCCTGATGATTGAGAGACACCTGGGTATAGGCGGAGACCTGCTGGCGGGGGGGGAACATATAACCTACACCAGGGAGGAGGAGGGGGCGCTTCAGGCGGTTGACCGCGGAGAATACCAGCTGGCCTTTTTTTTAAACCCCACCCTGGTGGAGGAAGTCACCGGGGTGGCCGCCGGCGGCGAAAAAATGCCGCAAAAGAGTACGTACTTTTATCCCAAGGTGATTACCGGACTGGTCATTTATCATCATGAAAACAGCCTGTATTGACTTATATTGCATTTCTTCCCCCGTCAAGAGGGCTGTTGTTATTTCTCCTTAAGTTTCCTGAGCCTGTCCTCGGGGCTGATAATATTGACAATTCTCACCCCGAAATTTTCGTTGACCACCACAACCTCCCCCTTGGCCACCAGGGTTCCGTTCACAAGAACTTCCACCGGCTCGTCCACCAGGGAGTTCAGTTCCACTATGGCCCCCGGCGTGAGGTTCAGGACCTCCTTGATGGGCCTCCGGGTACGGCCCAGCACCACACTGACCTTCAGCGGAACTTCCAGAAGCAGCTCCAGTTTCTTCTGTTCATCGGGACCAAGGCCTGGAAAAGACAATTCGGGGGTCCCGAAGGACGGCTTAAAAGCCGGCGGGGGGACCGCCGCGGCAGTTTCCCTGACCGGCTCCGGCCACAGATCGGCCGCCGGACCCCGGTCACCCGGGAAAGTATTGCTTTCCCCGTTGGGCCGGCGTTCCTTGGAAAACCACAGGCCGCCTTCCTCCTCCACCGCCCCGCCGGCGGCGGCATGCTCTTCAATGCCGGATCCGGCCGGCGGCGGGGCGCCCATTAGATTTTCCCAAAGCAGCGCCGCCTCATTTTTGGCTGTATCTATGCTCAGCACCTGCATGATTTCGGTATCAACCAGGTTTCCTATTTTCATATCAAAGGAAATAACCACCACATTGTCGTCCTGAACGCCAAAATCGAAATCATATCCTGCAGATTTTTCCAATAAAGTGGTGACGGGAGGTGAAATATTTATTGTCCGCCCGAACATCGTGGACAGGGAGGTGGAAGCCGTGCCAATCATCTGGTTCATCGCCTCGGAGGCGGCGCTCAATTCAATTTCGCTTATTTCGCCGGAAGACGCCTCCCCGTCTCCGCCCATCATCAGACTGGCCATGATCATGGCGTCTTTGAGCTTGATTACCAACACGTTGATGCCGTCCAGGCCGGATTTGAAGTCCACCTTGATCACTACATAGGGAACATTGAAGCTGTCGAAAAGATACTTTTGCGAAACCACCGACACCTTGGGACTGGTAATAACCACCTTCTGCCGGAGAAGTTCCGAAAGGGTTGTGGACGCCGACCCCATGGAAATGTTCCCGATCTCGCCCAGGGCGTCCCTTTCGCTATCGTCCAGGACAGAGGCCATGTCGCCTTCAATTACGGCCGGCAGTTCCGGGGCGGATTCCGGCGATTCTTCCATGCCGTTTATAACTTCCCCGCCCTTTGTGCTTGTTCCCGCCAGCAAAGCGTCTATTTCCGCCTGGCTCAGCATCTTGCCTTCATTCATTATCCTTGCCCCCCTCGATCAGGGACACCACCTGGACCGCCAGGCCTTTATCCACCCTGCCGGCCTGAACGCCAAACTTCAACTCGTTTTCCACGAATAACTCCAGGTCCTGGTCGATGCGCCGTGAAAGAACAAGCACGTCATTCTTCTGCAAGTGCAGAAAATCCCTGACCGTGATATGTGTTTCTCCCAGTATAACCTCCGCCGCGACGCTGGAAAAACCCAGCCAGTGCTTAATCCACCTCGTGTCCTCTTCCTTCGGGCCGCCCGTCTGCCTTAAAAACTGCTGCCTGACGGAAAGGTTGGGAATCACCGGTTCCAGCACTATATACGGAATGCACAGATTCATCAGCCCCCGGGGCTCCTCCTCTATGGAAACGGAGAAAGTCACCAGGGCCACCACCTCATTGGGCGAATACATCTGCTGCATCCTAGGGTTGGCCTCTATAGACACAATGGAAGGTTCTATCCTGTACAGGTCCTGCCAGGCCGACGCCAGATGCTCCAGCACACGACCGTAGAGCCTTTTGACCACTGTCAGTTCTATGTCCGTCAGTTCCCTGGCCTTGTCCGTGGCCGTCCCCGGCCCCCCGAACATCAGGTCAATCAGTGGAAAAATGACTTGGCTGTTTGTTTCCATAATGGCCGCCCCCTCCAGGGGGCTGCACTCAAATATGGTCAGTACGGTGGGGCTCGGTATGGAGCGCATGAATTCCTCGTAAATCATCTGCCCCACCGAGGCCACCTCAACATTGATGGAAGCCCTCAGGTACCCTGAAAAAAAACTGGCCAGAAGACGGGAGAAATTCTGGTGCAACATTTCAAGACTGCGCAAATGTTCCTTGGAAAACTTGTTCGGCCGCCTGAAATCATACGGCTTGCTGGGCGCAGGCGCAACTGTGTGCTTTATCTCCTCTACATCGAGTCTTCCCGAAGTCAGCGCCTCAAGAAGGGAGTCTATCTCGTTCTGTGACAAAATTTCTTGCAATGGCATACACTCCCCGGGATCTTATTAATAAACCCGCCGGCGCCTTTATTTACCCCTTGCCAGCGCCCTTTCCACCGCCTGAAGAAGCCTTTCCTGCTGGAAGGGCTTGACGATGAAGTCCTTGGCCCCGGCCTGAATGGCGTCCATAACCATGGCCTGCTGGCCCATGGCGCTGCACATGATTATATTGGCCCCGGGATCCGTCGCCCTGATGGACTTCACCGCCTCTATGCCGTCCATTTCCGGCATGGTTATATCCATGGTCACCAGGTCGGGCTTTCCATCCATATACATGTTGACGGCCTGTTTGCCATTTTCGGCTTCACCGATTACTTCGTATCCGTTCTTTAGAAGAATGTTCTTGATCATCATGCGCATAAATGCGGCGTCATCCACAATCATGATTTTTTTAGCCAAACTACTCCCTCCTAATACTTGCATACTGATCAGGACATCGCGAAACCGAGGGCGTCAAAAAGTTTCTGGATGGCGCCCGGCTCCGTAAACATGAAGAAGTGTCCGCTTATATTGGCCTCCTCCTGATCCTGGAACAATTTAGTCTCAAGCACCAGCACCCGGTCTTCGGTTCTTCCGCTGGCCACCATCAGGGAAGTGAGTACGGCGCCCAGCATGTCATAGGCAAACATGGGCACGGCGGATTTTATGCTGAGCGATGTAAGGCTGCTCAATGCGCTGACGAAGGATCCGGTGAGCACATTGCCCACTTCCTTGACGGCGGATTCGCCCATCTCGTCCATTTCGACACCGGTGCCCGGTTCCATTCCCATCAGCATGTCGATGAGCTTAAGCGTGCTTTGGGAATTGAAAACAAACAGCACCAGCCCCGGCACATCTCCGGAGAGCCTTACACTGACGCAGGAAACCAGCTCCTCCGGCCCTCCGGCCATCTGTACCGTATCCTCAAATGACGTGAAGGTGGCCAGCGGCACGCTCATGTTTATGCGCCTGTTGACCAGCTGGGCCAGCGACGTAATGGCGTTGCCCATACCGATGTTGCTTATTTCCCGCAAAGCGTCCATATGCATGGCGGACAGCTCCGGGATTTTAGTCATTGCCATCATCCTCTCGTCATTTACTGTTTTTCTTTCTGTAAAAACAGGTCTGTATCTTTTCCAGACCCAGCACCTGATGATTGAATATCATCTCGCTCCCCCCGATGAACAACACACCGCCGGGCTGCAGCGCCCGGGAAAACCCTTTGTTTATTTTGTCCTGGGCTTCCCTGGTGAAGTATATGGTAACATTCCTGCACACTATAAGGTTGTAGCCTTCCGGATAAACTTCCGTCAGCAGGTCATGCCGCCGGAAGTTTACTTTTCTTTTTATATGATCGTTAATCAGGTAGCCGCCGCCGGAAACTGTGAAATACCTGGACAACCTCTCCCTGCCGACATTCCTTACGACATCCGGGCTATACCTGCCGGCCCGGGCCGTTTCAAGAATTGTTTTGTCAATATCGGTGGCGTCCAGCCGGTGTCCCCGGCCAGGACTCAACTCGTCCAGCAGGATAGCCAAGGAATATGGCTCGGCCCCTATGGAGCAGGCGGCGCTCCATATTTTTACAGTCCCTTTCTCCAAAAGGCCAGGCAAAATATTCTTCTCCAGTTCATGCCATCTATGGGCGTCCCTGAAAAATTCAGAGACATTGATGGTCAAATGATCCAAAAACCCCTCATAGGCCGTGCGGCTGCCCGTCAGCAGCTGAAACAGATCGGCAAAGCTGTTGACCCTTTGTCTGGTCATCAGCCCCTCGATACGTCTTTTCAGCTGATTTTCCTTGTAACCGTTCAGGTCCAGCCTGTAGAACATCAGCATTCTTTGCTTGAATTCTGCAAAGTCCAATCTCAAATCACCTTCAATTTGTTGCCCAGCGTCCTGATCACCACTTCACCGGTAACAGTGTTCAAAATCATGGTCCGGCCGCGGTTTCCCCCCACTTCTTCCGACATTACCGGTACCCCCAGTTTTTTTAATACCTCTCTGGACTTTTCGGTATTTCTCAACCCTATATTTAGGGTCATCTTGTCATCCAGCCCCGAAAACATCTGGGCACCCCCCACCAGCTTGGCCTGCAGCCTCCTGACCACCGCTCCCAAGTAATGCATTTCTTTGACCAGAAGGGGAATACCCAGGTCGGCGAACTTCGCCGGTTTATTGATATTGTTGAACTGGGTGCTGTCGGGAAGCATAACATGCAGCAACCCGCCCACCCTGGCCACAGGGTCGTACAGGCTCACCCCCACACAGGACCCCAGCCCCAGCGTAATCAACCGGCCAGGATTTCTGGCGATTTTATAGTCTGCTATACCTACCTGAATTTCAGCATTTTCCTTTGCCGCCGGTTCCATCTTCTGCCCCCTAGGAGAGAATTGCAAAAATTGATAATAAAACAATTACTTGCGCAGATTATTGGCCATTCCCCACATCTCATCGGCCATTCTCAGCGCCCTGGCATTAAGTTGGTATGCCCTCTGGGACTCCAGCAACCCGGTCATTTCCACAGCCAGGTCGACATTTGAGGATTCCAGACTCTTTTGGACAATCTCCCCCAGCCCGTTCTGGCCGGGCACCCCTTCCTCCTCGGTTCCGGCCTCCGCGGCGGCCCGGTATAAATTACCGCCCAGAGACCTAAGGGCCGACGGATTCGGGAAATCACATATGGTGATGTCCATCAGTTCCGCCACCGTCCCGTCGGCGGAACTCACCCTGATTTTGCCGTTTTTATCCACCAGCATTTCCCGGTACCCCTCGGGCAGTGTCACTTCGGGGTACAACCTGTAGCCTTCCTGGGTAACCAGCTCTCTGTCGGCATTCAGCCTGAAGTTTCCATCCCTGGAATAGGCAATGCTTCCATCGGGCAAAGACACTTTGAAAAAACCCCGGCCGCTGATGGCCAAGTCCGCCTCCCTGCCCGTTTCCCTGAGCACGCCCTGCTGGAAAACCCTGGCCACCGCAACCACCCGGGACCCGGAACCGTGCAATGGTCTTTTCCCCGAAACCGGCACCGGTCTTCCCGAATCCGACATCTTTTCGTAGACCAGGTCGGCAAAGGATGGTTTTTCCCCTTTATACCCGTCCGTGTTAACGCCGGCAATATTGCCCGCCCCGATGTCCATGCGGGCCTGCTGCACATTGATGCCGGACGCGCTGTTGTAAAGGGATCTGATCATTTTACCTCACCGTCCCCACCCGGTTTATGGCACTGTCCAGCAGTCCGTCATGGGCCTGCATCAGCTTCTGCCCGGCCTCGTAGGACCTCATTATTTCCATAATATTGACGATTTCCGAGGCGACCTCCACATTGGATTTTTCCAGGAATCCCTGGGCAACCCCCGGCTTCGCCGAGGGTGTGCCCCCACCGGCGGGAGCGCTGAAATAGCCGTTACCCTCCTTTGTCAGCCGGGACTTGTCGGTAAAATCCACAATCAGTAGTTTTACCTGGCTGTTTTCAGCGGTGGTGATCACTCCTTCGGGACTCACTGTAAAACTGTCCCTTCCCACCTGTACCGGGCCGTCCTCCCCCACTATCCGGTGCCCCCTGGAATTGACCAGAAAGCCCTCGGCATCCCTTTGCAGCTCACCGTCCCTGGAGTAAAGGACACCCCCTCCGTCTCCGCCGGCCTCAAAGACAAAAAACCCCTCACCTGACAGCGCAAGATCGGTTTCCCTGTCCGTCTCACGGAGCACCCCCGGGCCATGTTCGGTAAAAACCCCGGTGACCATGGCGCCCTGATTGGTGCGTCCAACCACCCTCCAGCCGCCGGGCCGGTATCCGCCCACTCCCACCCGGACCTTTTCCTGCAGTATGAGGTCTGGGAAAGAAGCCGTCTGCACCTTGTCCTGTTTAAATCCAGTGGTGGAAACATTGGCCAGGTTATTGGTGGCTGTATCCATGCGGGCCTGCAGCACTCCCAGCCCGGTGGCCGCTGTATAAATCCCCCTGATCATAGCCTTGCCCCCTTTCCATACCTTTCCGCCAGTATCTTCCTGAGCCTTTGTATCGCCCTGCCGTGCAGCTGACAGACCCGGGACTCCGAAACCTCCAGCACCAGGCCTATCTCCCTCAGGGTCATCCCCTCCTGGTAATACAGAGCCAACAGCAGCCGTTCCTTCTCCGGAAGGGATTTAACGGCCTCACCCAGAATCATTTTACCCTCCTCCTCCTCCACCAGTTCCAACGGGTCGGGACTTTCAGGATCCTGTACCAAGTCCCCCAGCGTGAATCCATTGCTGTCCGGCGCCGTCAGATTCTCATCCAGTGAAACGGCAAAGGCCCGGTGGTAATATGATTCCAGCTTCCTCAAATCCTGCACGGATAATGCCAGCTCTCCGGCCAAGGCCGCCTCGCTGAGCTTTTCCTCCCTTTCCAGCCTGTCCCTGGCCGACTTCAGATCCTGCAGCTTCTGCCACAATGTCCTGGGCAACCAGTTGGCCTTCCGGATTTCATCGATCATTGATCCCCTGACCCGCCGGTATGCGTACGTTTCAAAATCTATGCCCATATCCGGGTCGAATTTTTCCACAGCCTCCAACAGTCCGAACACCCCGCAACTCTCCAGGTCTTCCTGTCCCATGAAGGCTGGAAGGCGTATGGCCAGCCTTCCAGCGAGATGTTTTACCAGCCAGAGATATGACACCACCAGCTGATTCCTTAGGGAGCCGCTTTTTGTGCGCCCGTATTCTTTCCATATTTCCTCACCGCTCATGAGGGCCCCACTCCCTTTAGCCAAACAGCCTTGTCAGCCGCCGTATAAAACCCATGGCCCCGACCGCCGAAAAGGGCCCGCCCCCCTCCTGCCGGCGGCCGGTAACGAGATACCTGGCCATGTTGGAAATGCTCAGTGCCGCCGGACTGTGCGGGTGAAACATACTGAAGGGCTCCTGGTCCTTGACGGCCTGACTGACCATCCTGTCTTCAGCTATCCAGCCTATGCTGCTCACACTGATTTGCAGGAACTGTCCCACCACCTTTTCCATACGCTGGGCCGTCCTCAAAGCTTCCCTTTCATCTCCGGCCCTGTTTATCACCAGCATAACCTCCGGGTGCATCTTGAACATGGCCAACACCTTAATCAGGCTGTAGGCGTCGGTAAGGGAGGTCGGCTCCGGCGTGACCACCACCATCACTTCATTGGCGGCGGCCACAAAGCCCAGTACATTTTTCGATATGCCCGCCCCGGTGTCTACAATCAGAAAATCGGCCTCCCGGTCAAAATACGATAAAGACTCGATGACCTCCTGACGCCTGGCATTGTCCAGATTGGCCAGTTCCAGAAATCCCGACCCGCCCGAAACCAGCTTCACGCCGCACGGCCCGGGGATTATTATGTCTGCAATATCTTTGTTTCCGTATAGGCAGTCAAACAGTGTGCCGGGTGGAGTAATGCCCATCAACACCTCGGCGTTGGCCAGCCCCAGGTCAGCGTCGAATATTACCACCCGCTTTCCCATGGCCGCCAGGGTTATGGCCAGGTTTACCACCAGGCTGGTCTTCCCTACGCCGCCCTTGCCGCTGGAAACCGCGATCACCCTCGCCCCTTGGCCGCCGGGGCCTTCGGCGGCTGTTCCCTTTTTAATATTGCTGTCGCTGGAAGCCTTGATTATTTTATTTTTTTTAAAAGCGGATCCGGAGTCCCGGTTCCACATATCGGTCAACTCCCCCCAGCAGAAGACCGGCCAATTTTTTCGGATTGACAGATGTTATGTCGTCGGGAACATTTTGCCCGTAAGATACGAAGGCCACTGGAACCCCCGTCCTGCAAACCACATTCATAATCGACCCGCAGGAATCGGTCTCATCCAGCCGGGTAAAGATCATCTTGGTATACCCTATTTTCTGAAACTCAACGGCGGTCCTGATCAGATCCGCACCCTTTGTGGTGCTGCTTAAGACCAGGTATATTTCCCTGCCGCTTCCCACCGGCTCCAGCAGTTTGTTCAACTTCAGCATCATGCCGGCGTTTTTCGGATTGACCCCGGCCGTATCCACCAATATCATGTCCTTGTCGGCATACCTGTCCACCGCTTGAACAAGCTCTTCCCTGCCCCCCGCCTGTTCCACCGGGGCGCCGATAAGCCCCCCGAAGTATTTGAGCGTCTCCAGCTGGCCCGGCCAGTGCCCGTTATGGCCGGCAGAAATCAGGACAACGGACTTTTTTTCATATATACTGTAGTGCGTGGCCAGCTTGGCCATGGACAATGTTTTTCCCGCCCCCGACGGCCCCACGAAGGCGCATATCCTGTGCCTGGGCGAAGGCCTGTAGGCTGGCTCCAGGAGTCTGGATATTTTCCCCTTCAGTAACACCATCAGTCCGTCATACATTTCGGGCGCGTAATCCCGGCCGTCCACCACCTCTTCGATGTTAACCACCAAATTCTCCACAATGCTCTCATGTATTTCCAGGCTGGTAAGAATTTTCTTCCAGTTTTGATTTATTTCTCTATCGACTGTAAAATTACCTTTATTTTTAAGAATTATGTCGAAAGGAACTTCGGAATCGCCGCACCGCCGGCCGCAAGTCCTCCGGCCGTCCCGGTCAAGACTCTTCCTGATGCCGCCGGAATCAAATTTCCTGAGCAAATCCAGCAATCTCCCGGCGCCATGATCCCCACCCCAGGCAAGTCTCGGTATATCCGCCGGAACTGTTTTTTTGCGATCGTCCATGGCGGCTGTTACTTCCATCATCCTTGGCGAAAACAAATCAAACAGGCCTTTGCGCGGCAGCTTGTAGCTGCTGATAATCACCGCGTCGGGCCCCAAATCCTCCCGGATCAGCTTCAACGCCTCATGCATGTCCCTGACCACATATTTCTTTATCTTCAATTAAGCACCACCGTCCCCACGACCTCCGCTTCCACACCCGGAGAGATTTCATTGAGGGATAGTACGGTCAAGCCGGACACGTGTCTTTCCGCAAATCTCTTCAGGGGCATCCTGACCCGGGGCGAGCAGAGCACCACCGGGGCCGCCCCCTTTAATGCGGCCTTCTCCACCGTTTCATGAACCGACTCCAGCAGTTGCCTGGCCAGACCGGGCTCCAGCACCGGGTAATTGCCCAACTGGGTGGGCTGAATGGAGTCTGACAGCATCTGCTCCACTTTTGGGTGCAGGGTGATAACCGCCAGCTTGTTTTCGCTGTTCACGTACTGCCGGCAGATGGTCCTGGCCAGTGCCTGCCTGACATGGTCGGTAATAAAATCAGTGTCCCTATTCATACGGACTCCGTCGGCGACGGCCTCCAGCACCGAAACCAGATCCCTTACCGGCACCCTCTCCCGCAGCAGGTTCTGCAGCACCTTCTGAATATCTCCCAGGGCGATTACATCGGGGGAAAGATCCTCCAGCACCGCCGGGTCCTTCTCCCTGACGGCATCCAGGAGCTCCCTGACCTCCTGCCTGCCCAGGAGGTGATGGGCGTTGCCCTTGATAAACTCGGTAAGGTGGGTAACCAGCACCGTGGAACAATCCACCACCGTCATTCCCATCAATTCGGCCTTCTCTTTTTCCGTGGGGGGTATCCACCGGGCAGCCAGGCCGAAGGTGGGCTCCCTGGTGGGTATACCGTCGATTACCGCCTCCCCGCCGGTGGGGTCCATGGCCAGGTAATAGCCCGGCATCAGCTCTCCGGAGGCGCTTTCCTCACCCCGCAGCTTGAATACATAGCCGTTGGGGGGAAGTTGCAAATTGTCCCGGATTCTGATGGGCCGGACGTAAATGCCCATTTCCGCCGCGCACTGCCGGCGCACTGCGGACAGCCTGCCCAGCAGGTCCCCGCCCTGGTTCTCGTCGGTAAGGGGGATCAGACTGTACCCTATTTCTATCTGCAGGGGGTCCACCTGAAAGAAAGTGGTTACACTTTCGGGCTCCCTTTTCTGTTGCGCCTTTGACTGGGCGGCGGCTTCCCGCCGGGCCGCTTCATCGTCACTGCTTCTCTTTGTCAGCCTGAACGCCGCATAGCCGGTCCCTGCGGCCATGGCCATAAACAATAAGTTCGGCATGGCCGGAATAAGTCCCAGTACGAACATAATGCCGGCCACCAAGAAAAGCAACTTCGGAAAGCGGGTGAACTGCCAGGAAATCTCCTGCCCCAGACTGCTGTCCGAAGTGGCCCTGGTCACCAGTATTCCCGCCGAGGTCGATATCAACAGGGCGGGCACCTGGGCCACCAGGCCGTCTCCAATGGTCAGCACGGTGTATATCCTCAGGGCCTCACCGATGGACATGTCCATCATGGCAAGACCGATGGCGATGCCGCCCACAATATTGATCAATGTAATCAATATTCCGGCGATGGCGTCCCCCCGCACGAATTTACTGGCGCCGTCCATGGCCCCGAAAAAGTCCGCCTCCCGCTGCAATTTCTTTCTTCTTTCCCGGGCCTCGGACTCGCTGATCAGCCCGGAATTGAAATCGGCGTCTATGCTCATCTGTTTGCCGGGCATGGCGTCCAGAGTGAACCTTGCCGCCACCTCGGCCACCCTTCCGGCGCCATTGGTGATTACCACAAACTGTATAATGGTAATGATTATAAAAACAATAAACCCCACCAGGAAATTATTGCCAGCCACAAATGTGCCGAAGGCCTCAATCACATTGCCGGCCTGGGCCTCCCCCAATATCATTCTGGTGGACGATATGTTCAGTGCCAGGCGGTACAGGGTGGTCACCAGCAGCAGGGCGGGAAAAACCGAAAACTGCAGCGGCTCGGTGGTGAACATGGTAATCAGCAGTATCACCAGTCCCAGCCCGATGCTGATGGCCAGGAAAATATCCAGCAAGACCGGCGGAAGGGGGATGATGATCATAAGCAGTATGCCTATAACACAGGCAGCTATCATCATGTCCGCATGTTTCTTCAGCTGTCCCCAAATGGTCGCCGGGCTAACCGTAGCCATGTGCTTCCCTCCCCCCGTTCTGTCTCCCGTCTCCCTGTCAGTATTTGCGCCACCCGTAAGAATCTCTCCTTAGCCTTAACACCATGGCCAGCACCTCGGCCACGGTTTGATACAGTTCGGCGGGTATTTCCCTTCCCAAGTCCACCTGCTGAAACAAGGCCCGGGCCAGGGGCGGGTTTTGCACCACCGGGATCCGGTTTTCCACGGCTATTTCTCTCAGTCTGGCGGCCACATCCCCGGCCCCCTTGGCCACCACCACCGGGGCGCCGGTCACACCCTCCTCATATTTGAGGGCCACCGCGTAATGTACGGGGTTGGTGACAACCACCGTGGCCCGGGGCACTTCCCGCCGGATGCTGTTCATTACCACCTCGCGCTGCCTCCTGCGGAGCCAGCCCTTAATCTGGGGGTCGCCCTCGGTTTGCTTGTATTCGTCCTTGACCTCCTGCTTTGTCATGCGCAGTTTTTTAAGGAAGCTGTAACGCTGGTAGTAGAAATCCGCCAGGGCCAGCAACAGGTAGACCCCTCCCCCGGCGGCCGCCACCGAGATGACCGCGGCCGTCACCTCCGTCATTTCCTGGGCCGGGTGCTTGAAATAGACCAATAGCAGCCCGGGAATGTATTTTGCCGCCACCAGGTAGCTGACCACGCCCACCACAACGACCTTCAGTATGCTTTTTAAAAGCTCCACCAGACTGTCAACGCTAAATATCCTTTTGAACCCCTCCAGGGGGTTGATCCTCTCCAGTTTGGCCATCACCGCCTCCGGGGCCAGGAGAAACCCGCTCTGCATGACATTGGAAAGTACGGCGGCAAGTACTATCACCGCCAGCACCGGGGCAAACGCCAGCAGCGCTTCCATCAGTGCTCCGGCAATGGCCCAGTACAATTGATTATCCTGGAGCCCTATGGAAAAACAATTTGTATAATACCAAGTCAGCCGCCTTTCCAGTCCGGCCGTCGAATCCTGGCTGACGGCGTAAAACAGCGCCACGGCGGCCATCAATACAACGGCGGCGGAAAGATCCTTGCTTTTGGCCACCTGGCCCTTTCGCCGGGCCTCCTGAAGCCTTCTCGGGGTCGGCTGCTCGGTTTTCGCCTGACTGGTTTCAGCCACCCTGGACCAATCCCTTCAACAATGTGTACAGATTCCTTTCCATCATCCTGAACAGCGACTGAAACACAACTCCCAACAGGGGAACCATGATGGCCAGGGTTAAAATGCCCAGCCCGATTTTAACCGGAAAGCCAAGTATGAATATATTCATCTGGGGCGCCGTTCTGCCCAAAAGGCCCAAACAAACATCCACAATCAGCATCACCGCGATCACCGGCGCGCTGATCTGCACCGCCACCGTAATCATCCCGGCGAAGGCACGGATCAGCACCATCACTCCCTCCCCGCTGAACACAGCGGTGTTCAGTGGTAAAATCTCAAAGCTCCTGGCCAACCCCATAATCACCATGTGGTGTCCGTCCAGGATAAAAAACAGCACTATCCCCGTAAGGTAAAGGAACTTGGCCGTAAGGGTGATCTGACCCCCAACCGCCGGGTCAAAATAGCTGGACATTATAAATCCGATGTGCAGGTCGAAAATCTGTCCCAGAATATTCAGAATCTGCAGTATCATATTACAGATCAGCCCGGTTAAAAGCCCGACGCCCACTTCTCCGGCCAGGGCCAGCCCGAGACCGGCAAGGCCGCCTGCGACGGGCTGCTGGGGTGGCGGCGCCATGGGCAGCACCAGTATTGATATCACAAAGGCCACGCCCGCCTTCACCGCTCCCGGCGTATTGGGGCCGCCGAAAATGGGAACGGCCACCACAAAAGAACTGATCCTTGCAAATATCAAAAGAAATGTAACGGCCAGATCGTAATTAAGCATGGCGGCTGTCTCCCGGGCCCTATTTCACAACCTGGGGGATCTTGGCGTACAAGTCCAATGTGTAGCCCACCAGCACATTGGCTATCCACGGGGCCAGCACAATCAACAGTAAAAGCACCACCAGCAGCTTGGGCACAAAGGTGAGAGACTGCTCCTGTATTTGGGTGGTGGCCTGCAGAATGCTGATAATAAGCCCCACCAGCATACCGCCCGCCAGTACGGGCACCGCTATAATCAGCACCATCATCAGCGCATCCCTGACTATCTGAATAACCAGCGAATCAGTCATAATTCTCCTCGCATACCCCCACGCCGCCTGCAGCGGCACCCTCAAAGGATGCAAATAACGCCCTGTCTCCTGACAGAATAAGGAATACAGCATAAGCTGTTTAGAAGCTTTCCACCAGGGACTTTACCACCAGGTACCAGCCGTCCACCATAATAAACAGCAACAGTTTGAACGGCAGGGAGATCATCACCGGCGGCAGCATAAACATGCCCATGGACATCAAGGTGCTGGCCACCACAATATCTATCACCAGAAAGGGCACGTACAGCATAAATCCCATCTGAAAGGCGGTCTTCAGCTCACTGATGACAAAGGCCGGGGCCAGCACCGACAGCGGCACGTCTTCAGCGCTCCGGGGGCGTTCGGATCCGGCAATGGCCATAAACAGGGCCAGGTCCTTCTCCCTTGTCTGCTTCAGCATGAAAGCCCTCAGTGGCTTGTACGCCTCATCCAGGGCCTGCTGCTGGGAAATGCGGTTCTCCAGGTAAGGCTTGAGGGCCCTTTCATTGATCTGTCCATACACCGGAGCCATGATAAAAAAAGTAAGGAACAAGGCCAAACCAATCAGCACCTGGTTGGGCGGGGTCATAGGGACGCCTATGGCCCCCCGCAAAAGGGAAAGCACCACTATAATCCTGGTAAAGCTGGTCACCATCAGTATAAAGGCCGGCGCCACGGCAATCATAGTGATCAGCAGCAGCAGCTTGACGCTGTCCACCACTTCTTCCGGCCTGTCCGTGGGACTCACCCTGAGGTCAATTCCCGGCAGCGGCTGGGCGCAGGCCGCCGCAGGAAAGAGTACTATACCGGCAATTAACGCTATCAGGCAAATTTTCCGACTCATTGCCAGATCTCCCGATGTCAGAATAAATTATAAAGGTTGTTTCACCGGCTCCGGCAGCTCATCCAGCTCCCTGATGACATGAAAAGCATTGTCTGAATGGGCCAGCAATATATACCTGCCCCCCACCTCCACCAGGCTGACGGCTGTTTTAGGCCCTATGGCCACCTGCTCCACCAGCCGCATGCGACGATTCCCCCCATAATAGAAGGGACGCCTGGCCAAGCCGTACTTTATGGAAAAATAGGCCAGGGCGGCCACCAGCGGAAGTAAAACAATAATTTTGACCGCTGCAATAAGCAAATCACTATCCACTTTTACTTACCGGTGATTTCCTTTCTTTCGGTTTTGCAGACACTGTCCATCCTGACGCCGAAATTGCCGCCGATCACCACTATTTCCCCGGTGCCGAACTTCTGGTTGTTTACCAGCACCCTGGCGTTTTCGCCGGCGGGCTGCTCAAGTTCCAGCACGGATCCCTCCGTCAGCTTAAGGATATCTTTAATCTTCATGGTGGCATCCCCCAGTTCGGCGGTGATGACGACCTGTATGTCGTCGATAAAACTGATGCTGACCTTCATTCCATCCCTGCCTGCAGGCGCGTCAAAGGCTGGGTATTCCACCTTTTTAACCGCGTCCGCATAAGACATCCGGCTCAAAAAATCTTTTATTTCATCCTGTCTCAGCATCGCCGCCCACCCTCCCGGGAATCACTGGATTAGAAAGTCGGTGAAATAAATCCTTTCCACCTTGCCGCTCGTCAGCCTGGCGTTGATGGAGTTTAGAATTTCGACCTTCACCTTTTCCTCTTTTTCAAGGGGCCTTATATCATCAACACTCTTGCTGCGCAGGCTCTTCAGTACCGCGTCCATCACCTGGGCGTTCTTTTCCTTCAGCTCGGCGGTCAGTTTTTCGTTCTTTTTATATTCCAGCACGATACGCACCCTTAAGTAGCGGATGTTGCCGGGGTCGGTCAGGTTAACCACCCTTTCGCCCAGCTCCAGCGTTTCGTACACCGGCGGGGGAGTGGCCTTCATCTTCGGCATTACCCCCGGTATGCCTATAAAATAGATGATTGCTCCCATCACCAGCCCGCCGGCCGCCACCGCAGCGGCCGCCACCATCAGAAAAACCAGTATAAATGGCTTTTCCTTCCTCCCTGACTGCTGCTCGGTATTCTCTTTTTCAACTGTTTCCTTCTCTTTTTTTCTGGCTGCCATTGAATCCTTCATACCCTTTCATTCTTATCCGGCGCAAACCCCAAAACAGCCCTGGGGCGTATGGGAGAAGGCATCCCCTTCGATACCATACCCCAAGGCCCTGTTCTCCCGAAAGGGAGCTTTTTCTGCAAAGAAATGCATTAAATTCTGTATTCTGACTCCTGGACTCTGGATTCCAGTCGCCCGTAAGGGCGAATTTGTTACCGCTTGAGCTGGACCAGCTCTTCCAGCAAGGTGTCCGAGATGGTAATCACCCTGGCGTTGGCCTGATAGCCCCGTTGAGTGGTGATTATGCTGGTGAACTCCTCACTCAGATCGGTATTTGACATCTCGAGAAATCCCGACTCGATGGTCCCCGCCCCTTCAGCGCCGGGGGTGCGGGCTGTGGCATCTCCGGATACATTGGGGTCGGATCTGTACAGACTGTTGCCGGCTTTGACAAGTCCCTCCTGATTATTGAAAGTGTATATCTGTATGGCAAGTCCAGTATTTGGGGTGTTGGGGTCGTCCGTGGTGTAGTATGTCATCTGTCCTGATTTATCCACGCTGAGGTTGGCCACCGGCCCATCAAACACCATGTCTCCCCCGTCGTTTTGCAGCCTCAGCCCCCCGGAGTTGACTATATTGTTGTTGCTGTCGATGAAAAAGGCGCCGTCCCGGGTGTAATATTCATTGACGCCGTCACTGACCCTGAAAAATCCGTTCCCCTGGATGGCCAAATCCAGTATGCGGCCGGTCATTTGCAGTGCGCCCTGTTCCATTTTGGTGCCGATGCTGCCCACTGTGATTCCGGTGCCGGCCTGCATCGGATTGCGCCCGGCGCCGCCGCCCCTGAGCATCTGATTGAGGCTGTCCTGGAAGTTTGCCCGGGCCGATTTAAAACCCGTGGTATTGACATTGGATATATTGTTGGAAACCGTGTCCATGCGCAGCTGGTGACTGCGCAGACCCGACACTCCTGAATAAAGAGACCTGATCATCTCAAAACCTCCCGCGAATATTATTCCGCCTCGGTCATTCGGCGGACACACAGCCTCCTGGTCGGGCCGGCTGTCATCTGACAATCACAGCGCTGTCTATGTTGGTGAAGATATGGTCCTCCATGTCCTTTCCCTCCATGGCGGTGATGATGGTCCTGTTTCTCACGCTGGCCACCAAAGCAATATTTCCGTATATCACCAGGGATTCCCTTGAACCCTTGGCGGCGGCCCTGTGCACCGCCCCCTCTATCTTGCGCATATCCTCCCGGCCCAGGGTGACGTTCCTTTCCAGCAGCCTCCTCCGGGCGTGGGAAGATACTTTCAGCTCCCCGGACCTGTCAATCTCCGACGCCAGTATTTCTCCGAAGGAAGTCCGGCCGCTTTTGGCCGAACCGGACTCCGGGGACGGAAACGGCTTGTCGGTGCCGACAACCCCGGGAACAGACTGCCTGATGATGGCGGCGCCATATTTCACAGTTTCCCCCGGCTGCACCTTCATTTCAATTACCTCCGTCAATTCGTGCCGGATGTGTCCACGGCCCCCCCGGCGGCGTCCATTATCCCGGTAATGGCGGATATTTCGTAAGGTGCCCCGTTCACGTATACTTTTACGGACCCCTGGGACAGGCCCACCTTTTCCACCACTCCCCGCAGATTCCCGCTTTCCCTTTCAATCAGCACTTCTCTGCCTATAATCAGCGCCGCCTGGAGCAGACTGTTCCCTCCGGCATTGTCCCGGCCGGTTTCACCGGCCGCCACCTCCCTGATATCGGACAGTTTATACTCCTTTCCTGCAACGTACACCACCGCCTTTCCGTCCACCACGCCCGCCTTTTCCACCCTGCCCGGGACCGGTTCCTTATTGGGCTGCTGCACTGTCACCGGCCTGTCGATCATGGCCACGGCCTGGCCATACTTCATGGCGCTGTCCATGGAGACCAGAGTTTCCAGGGAATTGAACTGGGCCATGGTGGATATGAATTGATCATTGCTCTGGGGATCCATGGGGTCCTGATTTTTCAGCTGACTGACCAGCAGTTGCAGGAAATCATCCTTGTCCAGCACCTTTTTGGGCGTCCTGCTCCCTCCGGCCGGCAAACTGTAGTCGCTGGATACGGACTTGGTATACAATGGATCACCTCCTTCTCATATGAGCAGGTCCAATTCCCCGCCGTCAACTCCGGGCAGGAATAAATTGTCCCCGTCTCCCGCACGGTCCCGGATAATACCGCCGTCCATCCCGCTTTGTCGTTCGTGGCCGGTGCCGGCAAAGCCCGTCCCTTTTTGGCCCTGCTGTTCATTTCCAACGAAGGCGGCGGCCTCTCCCAGGCTGATGTTGTGCTGGGCCAATGTTTGTCTCAACTGGGGCAGGGATCCCTCCACAGCCTCCCTGGTCAGCCCGCTGGAGGTAAAAAAGTGGGCGGTCAGCTCACCGTTGGCGTAAGAAAGTTTTATCTTGATCTCACCCATATTCTCCGGCTCCAGCGCAAGCCTGATCACGGTCACCCTGGACTGGCCGGCGGCGGCATTCCTCAGCGCCGTGATTACATGGGGCATCACCACCTGGGGGAATTTCCCGGGGGTAATGTTGGAAACCAGCACATCCACCCTGCCCTGAGCGGCGCCCTGGCCCGGTCCCTGATTTTCAGCGGAACCGTCACCACCGGAATACACCAGATGGGCGCCCGGGCCTGGCCCGCGATCTTCACCGGAACCGTCACCGCTTGAATGCGCCAAAACGGTCCTCCCTGTTTCTCCGGCTCCTCCCGGAGACTGGATTTTTCCAGGTTCCCACAGAAGACCCGGTACCGGATCCGCAATCTTTACCACCCGCTGTCCTTCCCGGCCATCGATTAAAACAGAGGCCGACGGCGGCGCCTCAGCCCGATGGGGCCTTAACGGAGCTTCCCGGACTTTGACCGCCACTTCAACATTCAAGTCGGCCGCGCCCGGATAATGGTCCCCCCTGGCCGCCGGTGATCTGTTGCCTGCCAGCGCAACATCAATCCTGCCGGACTGCAATTCCGGCTGCATCCGGTGGCCGCCCGGGTCCGGCCCCATGGTCCGGTTGCCCCGGCTGCCGCCGGGGGATCCTTCCGCCGTCATTTCTCTGGTTTCCAGCGGCAATGCGGATACCGTTGTTTCAGACCGGGGAGCAAACATTACCCGATGAACCTCCGCCGCGCCGCCCCAGGCCGCATCCCTCCGCGGCCCCGCAGCAAATCCCGCAGCCGCCTCCTCCCCCGCTGTGAAAAGCGGTGAGGGCATTTCAAGTGACGGCGCGGTCCGGATACCGCCATCGACAGGAGCATTCACCGTGTTTCCCGCAAAAAACAACTCCACTGCCGCCAACACCGGCGCCGAAACTGAAAAATCCCCCGCCGTGGGCCACCCCCGGCTCTCTCCCCGGGCGCTCTCATCTTGCCGCGCCATTACCTCCATCAAGGCCAGGAGGAAACCACCGGATTCCGTCCCGCCCGCGCCCTCCTGGAAGGACTGGACCACTTCCGGCGGGATGGATCCCGAAAACGCCGTAATATAATCTGCTTTCATTTTCTCACCCCCTTTTGTGCAATATCCCCTGCCAAACCCATAATACCTACTCCCCTAACCCCTCCTTCCGGCGAGCCTGAGCCGTGCAGTGCTCATCGGTGATTTTCGTCTCCAGGCGGCTCAACTTCTGCACGTGCCACTGATACTGCCTGTCCTTCAGTTTCTGCAGAGTCAGCCTGTCCTTTCTGGCTTCGGTCACCTCCCGCCGCTTCTTCTCCAGTTCCCGGCGGGCTTTCTCCACCGCCCTTTCCTGCATTTCCCGGGAAGCTTTCAGACTGTCTATGTAAAGCCACTTTGCCAGATAATCCCCCGCCGAATCCGGAGACCTTTCAAAAACATTTTCAATTCTTTCACGGATACTTTCCAGCATGTCCAGCTGCTCCCGGTAATCCTTCCGGGCCCGGGACTGGGCCAGAACGGCCGCCTGCTCTTTTTCCGACCGGAGCCTGAGCACGGGTTCCAGCCTAAAAAAAAAACCCTTCAATCCGTTCCCCTCCTGACAACATCCGACCGTTCACCATATTTCAGATACATTCCAACATTTCCAGAGTTTCTTCAAAGCTGAATCCTTGGTCCAAATTCTGTTTCAAAAATGAATTTATGGGGCCGTGACAAAGAATGGCCTCGTCAACCGCCGGACTGGCACCCTTAACATAGGCGCCTATATTTATTAAATCCTCGGACTGCCTGTAGACGGCCATCTTTTCCCTCACAGACATGGCCCTGCTGTAGTGTTCCCCGGACACCACCTCCGGCATCAGGCGGCTGGAGCTTTCCAGTACGTCGATGGCCGGATAATGGGTTCTGGAGGCCAGCGCCCGGGAAAGGACTATATGGCCGTCCAATATGCCCCGCACCGCGTCAGCCACGGGATCGTTCATATCGTCCGCCTCCACCAGCACAGTGTAGAAGGCGGTAATGGAACCCTTCGGTCCCATCCCGGACCTCTCCAGCAGTCTGGGTAAAAGGGCGAACACGGAAGGGGTATAGCCCCTGGTGGCCGGCGGCTCACCCACAGCCAGGCCCACTTCCCTCTGGGCCATGGCAAATCTGGTGAGGGAGTCCATCATCAGCATCACATCATTGCCCCGGTCCCTGAAATATTCCGCAATGGCGCTGGCCACGAAGGCCCCCTTGAGCCTCACCAGGGCCGGCTGCTCGGAGGTGGCCACCACCACCACCGACCTGGCCAGGCCGTCGGACCCCAGGTCCTTTTCAATAAATTCCCGCACCTCCCTCCCCCGCTCGCCAATCAGCGCGATGACATTCACGTCGGCACCCCCGTGGCGGGCGATCATGCCCAGCAGCGTACTCTTGCCCACACCGCTGCCGGAGAATATCCCCAGGCGCTGTCCCTTACCGCAGGTCAAAAGGCCGTCGATGGCCTTTACACCGGTGGGCAATACCTCGGTAATGCGCCTGCGGGCCAGCGGGTTGGGCGGCGCGTTGTCCACCGCGATCTCCTCGCCGGCTTCCCGGCCGGCTTCCTCCCAATCCATGGGACTGCCCAGCCCGTCCAGTATCCTCCCCGGCAGATGCCGCCCCACCCCTACGGTCAGGGGCCTCCCCCTGGGGACCACCGGACAGCCCGGCCGTATGCCTTTCAAATCCCCCAGGGGCATCAGCAGGGTGGATCCGTCCCTGAACCCCACCACCTCGGACATTACCGGATATGGCTCTCCGGCTACAATTACGTCACAGACCTCCCCGATGCCTGCGGATATCCCCTTTACCTCCACCGTCAGGCCGATGATCCGGGTTATTTGTCCCGTGGGGCGGAGGATCGTCAGCTGCCTTACCTTGCGCCTCCACTTCCCCATGTCGATTTCCCGGACCCCGCCGTTCACCGCCCGGCACCTTCCAGGGCCTTCAGCAGCAGCCCCCAGCGGGCGCCAAGCCTGGCGTCCACCCGGCCGTGGGCGGTTTCCGCCACGCACCCGCCGGGATCCATGGCGGAATCGGAAACAATATGCAGTTTCCCCCCGGGAGAAAGGTGTCTGGCCAAATCTTCCCGGCTTTCCTCATATAGGGCCGCCTCGGCCGGGTTTACATACAGCACCACCTGTTCCCTGTCCTGCAGCATGGTTATGGCCTCCCTGGCAATTTTCACCACCGCCCGGGGATGCAACTCCAGTTCCGCCGACAGAACCTTCTCCGCTATATCCACGGCCAGGCCGATTATTTCCGATTCAAGGGATTCTATGGTCTGCCTGCGTATTTCCTCGGACTGTCTGATTACAGCCCTGGCCTCTTCCCTGATGGACGAGGCCTCCGCCGCCGCCACGGCCAGGGCTTCCCTTTTTCCCTCTTCAAACCCCTGGTCCCTGGCCTGCATTTTCAACCTTCCGGCTTCTTCCTCCGCATCCCGGCCCGCTCTCTCCAAAATCTCCCGGGCAGCCGCCCCGGCCTCATCCAGTATCCTGCCGGCCTCTTCCCGGGCCCCGGCGATTATCCGCCCCGCCAACAGCTCCGGGTCAAGACCGGGCTGCCCGTTTCCGCCGGCGGCCGAGCCGGCGTCCGCCTTCACCACCGCGAACCGGTGCCTTACTTCCAGCACTCTGCAGTCGATACTGTTTTCCAAACCCTTCAGTATGTTAGAGGACGATGGCATCTTCACCACCCCGGGCCACAATTATTTCACCGGCCTCGTCCAGCCGCCGGATAACCTGGACAATCCTCTGCTGCGCCTCTTCAACATCCCTGAGACGCACAGGGCCCATAAACTGTATCTCTTCCCTGAGCATGTCGGCGGCCCGCCTGGACATGTTCTTGTATATCCTGGCCGCCACTTCCTCGTTGGACCCGCGCATGGCCTTAGCCAGGTCTTTCTGGTCCACCTCCCTGAGCACCCTTTGTATGGCCACGTCATGCAGCTTGATAATATCCTCGAATACGAACATCAGCTTGCGGATCTCGTCGGCCAGTTCAGGGTCGTTGGTCTCCAGCTCTTCCAGGATGGTTTTTTCGGTGGACCTGTCCACCCTGTTCAATATACTAACCAGCGTCTTGACACCGCCAGCCTGCTGTTCATGGTGCGGGATGATCATGGACACTTTCTTTTCCAGCACACTCTCCACTTCCTTGATCACCTCCGGCGCAATACGGTCAATGATGGCCACCCTCCTGGCCACATCGGCCTGGTACTCCGGCGGCAGCGCCGCCAGGATCATGGAGGCCTGCTCCGGGTGCAGGTAGGTCAGAATAAGGGCTATGGTCTGGGGGTGCTCGTCCCTGATGAAGTTGTACAGGTGTTTGGCCTCGGCCTTCCTAAGGCTGCTGAAGGGCACATTCTGTATGTTTACGGCAACCTTCTCCAGTATTTCCACGGCCTTCTGCTGCCCCATGGCTTTTTCCAGCAATTCCTTGGCATAGTCAAAGCCGCCCCGCATCAGGTATTCCCGGGCCTGGATCAGCTGCATGAATTCTTCCATCACACTGTTTTGCAAGTCTTTGGATATATTCTCAAACAAAGATATTTCTCCGGAAAGCTTTTCTATCTCATCTTCTGAAAAACCCTGCCTCAGCACCCTGGCGGACAGATCCGACCCCAGGGTGATCAGTATGATGGCACTTTTCTGGACCCCGTTCAGCTTGCCCGTTATGGCCATTCCAGCCATTACTCCTTCATCCATATTTTAATTATTTCGGCTACCTCTTCCGGGTTCTTTTCAGCCATGTCCCTTATCTCGTCTTTTCTAGTGACCACCCTGGGCGCTTCAGCCTTTTCATCTTCAGCCCCCTCCGGCCCCCCGGCCATGTACCCGTCCTTCTGCCTGCCCGGCTCCGCCAACCGGTCAAGCCTCCTGTGGCGGCGCCTGGAAATGTATATCAGAAACAGCAGCAGCGCCAGCACAGCCGCCGCCACGGCGGCCAGGTCCAGGTACAGCCCGCGCTGCGCTTCCACGGCCTTCTGCCTGGCCAGTTCCTCGCCAATTTCCCTCTTCTCCGTGTCGTCAAAAGTCATGCTGCTTACAGTTATCTGATCCCCCCGGTCACTTTTGAAACCTATGGCCGTCGCCACCAAATCGTGGATCTGCTGTTTCTGCACCTGGGAATAATTGCCGTTCAACACTACGGAAGCCGACAGCCGCCTTATTCCCCCTGGGACCTTTATTATATTTTCCTCCCTGGAGGGAACCTGGTAATTGGTGACTGTTTCCTGTTTTGAATAGCCGGACCCTCCACCGGATCCTCCTGCGGCCGGTATGCTCCTGCCGGGCAGATCTGAATCGGTGCCTGGAACGCCCGCGGCGGTGCCGGCAGCGGTGCCCGTTTCGGCAAGGGTGCGTTCGCTCAGAACCTGTCCTTTTTCATACGAGGTGGTTTTAGACTGCTGCTGGTCGAAATCCAGATCGGCGGTAACCATGGCCACGGCCATCCCGGGACCCAGTATCTGTCTCAACATGCCCTGAATCCTGGTCTCAAGATCCTTTTCGAAGGCCCGCCTGAGCTCGTTGCGGTCCAGGGCGGCCTTGGTGATCCTGGCCGTATCGTCCCCCAGTTTCAGATTGTCGCTGAGTGAATTCCCCTGCATGTCAATAACATGTATGTTCTCAGGCTTCAGCCCCTCCACACTGCCGGCCACCAGCTCCACAACACCCCGCACGTTCTCTCCGGAAATTTTGGCCGTGGGCATCAATTTCAAAGCGATGGATGCCGAAGGCTGGGCCTGGTCGTTGAGAAAAAGGCTTTTCCTGGGCAATACCAGATGCACCCGGGCCTGTTCCACCGCCTCAATCTGCACTATGGTCCGGCGCAGTTCTTCCTGCAAGGCCCTCTGATAACCCACCTGCTGTTCAAATTCGGTAACCCCGAATTTCTTCTGGTCAAATAGCTCGAACCCCACCCCGCTGCTGTACAAAGCCCCGCTGCTGGCCAGCTTTATCCTTGTTTCATAAACCAGCTTCTCGGGCACCTCTATGGTTTTCCCCTGGTTGGTGACACGGTAGGGTATTTTTTCCTTTTTAAGCTCCTCCGCTATCTTGCCTGCGTCTTTCGGGTCAAGGCCGGTAAACAACGGCGCATAGTCCGTACTGAAAAGGATCTGGCCAAGAACCGCCAGGGCCGCCAAAAGCCCCGCCGCCGCCAGAAAGACCATCACCTTCTGAGTCTGGCTGAACGATCCCCATTTCTCACCGAACCTGGCCGGAAAGTCTTTGAAACCCACTCCACCACACCCTATTTCAAGGCGTATCGCATTTCAAGCCCCGTTTACACCTGCATGCGGGAAATCTCCTGATACGCTTCCACTATTTTGTTCCTTACCTCCACGGCCAGCTGCATCATCAGCTTGGCCTCCTCGGCGGCGATGGTCACCTGGTGTATGTCCCGGACCTCTCCGATCAGGAACTTTTTCGTAACCTCATCGGCCTTGAGCTGCACCCTGTTGACCTGATCCAGGGCGTTGCCCAGCGCCTCCCCAAAGGTCCTTCCCCCGCCCGGCGCATTTTTTCCGGCTTCTCCGGCGAGGACCTGTGGTAAAATCATGGGGACAGGTGACACGATCATTCACAGCAACCCCCTGTTTTTATTTCTGTATTCTGACTCCTGACTTCTGAATTCCGGCCCTGAATCCGGTCATCCGGGGGTGTTAACCCCGGCCCATCTCCAGCGCCTTCACGGCCATGCTCTTGGCCGAGTTGAAAGCCGTGACGCTGGCCTCGTAGGCCCTGGTGGCGGCTATCATGTTCACCATTTCATTGGCAATATTGATATTGGGGTAGGCCACATATCCTTTTCCATCCGCATACGGATGGCCTGGATCATAAATCATTCTGGGTTCCGCCGGGTCCTCCGCCACCCTGGGCACGTGCACCCCCATACTCCTATGGCGCTCCCTGCCGGGGGCCGTTCCGAAGGAGAACTCCAAAAGCTCGGAAAAAACCGGCACCTGTCTTCTGTACGGCTTCAGGCCTGGATCACCGGGCCTGCCGGCGGTGCTGTGATTGACAATGTTGTTGGTTATCAAATCCAGCCACAGCCTGTTGGCCGTCATCCCCGAAGCGCTGATGGAAAAGGCGTCAAAAAGCGGCATGACTACCTCCCTCCCCTGATCACGTAACCAAGCTGCCCGTACTTTCTGGACAGCGTGCTGACGCTGAAATCATACAAAATGGTGTTTGCGGCCAGGTTCACCATTTCCTGGTCGATATCCACATTGTTCTGACTATACCGCATGGTTGTATCGCTCTCTTGGACCACCCTGGGAAAGACACCGCTCAGATCCGGCGCCCCGCCGATGTGCCTGGGGTGCGAAGTGGCCAGGGACGCCACCGGCCCGCCCAAGGCCCGCCTCAGCTCTTCAGTGAAGGACACGTGGGATTTTTTGAATCCGGGGGTGTTTACATTGGCAACATTGTTGGCTATAACCCTTTGGGCGAGGGCGGACGTGTCAAGCTGCCTGGCCAGGGCGACCATTAACGGACTGCCATAAATCGTCACCGGCATCCCTCCAGTTTACATGCCGCCGGACAAAGTCACAGGACACTTGCCGGCCGGCCCGTTCCTTTCTTGTCCTGCGCGGCTGACAGTCTCATTTCAAATCTCCGTCATGCCTTACCAGCCGCTCACGCTAAATATTCAACAATTTTTTTATAATTCCTTCTAAATAACACCAAATTTCTATTTTTTTTGTAGAAAAAACGGCAAATAAGCCGCCCTCTTCCTGACGGCCACTGGAATATAAATTTAGCGCCGGAATACATCCATGATCGGGTAGGATTGTATAATCACGGTGTTTTGCGTGGCTGGTTACGTCTGGTGCGGTTCAGGGGGTTTTGACGTTATGGAAGGCGAAATATTCGATCTTGCACGGTGTAGCAGTGGCATGATCAAACAATCCGGCGAAAAACAGACCCGCCGGCGCCGGCAGGCCGCTTTACCGGAAATAATCAGGCCCGGGGCGAATGAATAATGAAATTAAACGGCCGCCCTAAATAAACTTATCCACCACCAGCCCCAGCATTTCCTTGAAGTAAGCCACCATTTCCAGCACCCTCTCCGGCGGGATCTCCCGGATCACAGTGTTGTCCCTGATATTGATTATTCTGACCAGGTATTCCCCGCTCTCTTTATGCATGGTAAACCGCAGCTCCGTGTTATAACTCTCCATGGTCCTGTTGAGCAGATCGACGGCCTTTTCCGTAGCCCTCTCATCATTTTGTGGCTTTTTTTGTTCGTCCTCCCTTTCATGGACCTTCACCGGCCCCGCGTAATAATCCCCGGATTTCTTCCGGGACTCCCCCCTGGCGGGCTCCACCGGCTGAACCGGCCGGGTTTGTCCAACGGATTCCGTTTTCATGCCCATTCCCCCGTCAAAATATTACTCCTATTCGGCCCGGTCGATAAAAACCGCCCCGGGCCGGCGCCCGTCCGCGCTGTATAGATCCGCCGCGCGGCGGGCCAGGCGGGCTTTTTCATGCAATTTCCTAATTTCCGCCGACTGCCGGGCCAATACCGGCCCAATGCGGCCGTCCATCTCCAATATCTTTCCGGCCAGCTCCCTGCCGGCCTTCCTTTGTTCCATGATTTCTTCCCGGATTTGCGCACAGCCGTGCTGGAAGCCGCCCCGCCCGCACTCCCCGTTGCTCCGGCTGCCGGGGCGGAGAAGAAACTGTTCAATTTCACCGTCAATGGCATTAATTTTTCCGATGGCGCACTGCCTTTCATCAAGCAGATGCGAGATTTCCTCCACCTGCCCCGCCTCGGCCGCCTCCGCCATGGCCGAGGTGATTTTCAGCATTTTCGCCAGCAGGCCGTTTTTCTCGCGCTCCAGCGCCAGTGTGCCCGGCATGACTCTTTCCGCCGTTTCCGGCCTGTCCATTCCGCTACCTCCTGCCGCAGGCGGAATTCACCATCGTCTGCCACGTGTCCCGCAGCTCTTCGGCCAGGCCCGTCACTTCGGATACAATACCGCCGTCCTTTCTCACATTGGCTTCCACCAGCCGGCGGATCATATAACCATAAATCGCCGACAGGTTATGGGCCGGATCATACCTTAAATCCAGAGTGTCATTGAGATAGTTGACAATCTCCTGGGACCTCGTCAGGGCATTGTGGACCCCGCCCATGTCCTTCCGCTCCATGGACATCATCGCCAGCTTGAGATTTTTCACCAGGCCGTTGTACAACATCAGGGTAAGCTCCCCCGGGCCGGCGCTTTGCACCGCGTTTTGCCTGTACTGCTGATAGGGACTGGCCAACCCCACATCCATCCCTCCTTCACCCTTTTACAATACTCACCCGGATTGACTTCCGCCGCCGAATCTTTGGGCCAGCCACGCGCTCTGGGTGTTCATCCGGCTGATGGCTTTTTCCAGGGCGGCGAATTGCTTCCAGTACCGATCCTCTGTTTCCTTGAGCCGCCCTTCCCAGTTTTTGATTTGATTATCCAGGATCTGGAGCTTCATGCCCAGGGCACTGCCGTCCCCGGCGCCGCCGGCGGACTCGACTCCGGCCCGGTCGATAATTAACATGACTCCTTTGTTCACTTCATCGTAAAGGCGCTGGGCGATGCCCTTCTCACCGGCTGCGGAAGAATTGTTCCTGAACAGCATCATCACCCCGTCGGGGTCATTCTGCAGCGCCTCCGTCAAGACGGCACCCTCCTTTTCCAGGTGCAGCCTGCCGCCTTCGGAATAGTGTCCGGTGACGATGCCCACCGATGCCAGGGAGTTGTGCGTCACGGTTTTGCCGCCCACCGTCACCGGGGGTATTCCGGACACCACCGCCCCCATGGCGGCCCGCATTTTGCCCGCCAGTCCCGCCAGCAGTGAATCATTTCTCAACATGCCGCTCCTGGCCTTTTCCTCCCACTGGTCCTGCTGTTTTTCCGTAAGTTTTTCCCTCTGTTCCTCGGTCAGGGGAGGATAGTCCGGGTGCCTGCCTTCGGCCAGTTCCCTGTTAATCGTCTCAAGGGTTGAGTTGTACCGGTCAATGAAAGACTTGATGGAATTGTACACTGCGCCGGTGTCCCTGGACACCGTGATGGCGGCGGACCCGACGGCCTTGAGGGTGACATGCATACCATTGAGCACGAATGTGTTTGCTTTGCTGACAATGTTGACAATGTCGCCGAAATCATACCGGGCGTCCTGGCCCGAAACCCCCGGACCCCCTGTCTGCAGCAGCAGCTTCAAGGTCCCCGTCCCGTCCCCGGCGGCATCGGACAAAAATGAATCATCATCCATGGCCACCCTTATTCCAAAGTCCGATCCGGTTCCGTCGGTGGCCAGGTAAAATCTGTTGGCGGCGGAGTCGTAACTGGCCGTTATGCCCAACCTGGCGCCGTTGATTTCCGACACCAGGGTGTTGATGGTGTACGTACCGGTGTCAATATTGAATGTTTTGGACAATGGAACACCGTCCACCGTCCTCCCCTCCAGGGTAAAGGTCTTTATACCGCTGATTCCAAACTGGGCCGCCAGGGTCTTCACCCCTCCGCCGGCGCTGCTTTCCTCCGGCAGGGCGGCCTGGCTCCCCTTGGTCACCCCGGCGGCCAGCCCGTGTACATTTATCGTGTGGCTTCCCGGTATGGCGCCGGTGCCGGCGGCGGCCGCCACCACCGCTTCATTGGAGGAAACGGCCTTCTTGGCCAGGTACTGCCCCTCCAGCCTCAGATTGAAGGCCGCGTCCCTCAATGCCCGCAGGGAATTGTTGACGGCGTGGTAATCGGTGCGCTGCCACTCCACCTGCTGCCTTTGCTGTTTTATTTTTTCCACCCTGGCGCGGTGAGCCCGCATCAAATCTTTGACCGTCTGCTCCATGTCCAGACCGGTAACCAAACCGCCTATGCGCAGCTTGTTCATGCCCGCCCGCCCCCCCGAAAGTGCCTTTACAATTATTTCGTATAAACAGCCGTTGGACTTAAGCCCTTAAAATACAATAAACTGATTTTATACTGTATAAAAACGGCCTGTACCCTTTTCAATAATTTGACTTCAGGCCGGGATACGGATATATAATAATATAAGCGGCGGTATTTAATCTTCCGGCGTCAAGGGGATGGCCACATGAAAGACGGCGGCGTGCTCAATCCTGAATACATCGGGCAATTGCGCCGGGCCTGGCAAAGGCGCACCGGACTGGAGCGGCGGGTTCTGGAAAAGAGGCGGCGCGAAGCCATGCTAAAAGCCGTGGAAGCCGCAGCGCACATAAAAAACAAATACAGGGCGAAAACCGTATACCTGTACGGGTCCCTAGCCCGGGGAAATAATTTTACCCGCAAATCGGACATCGACCTTCTGGTGGAAGGCTTTCCCGCCGGGATGGATTACTGGCGCATGCTGGTGGAAGTGGAGGAAATAACCGGTCCGGTGGAGGTAAGCATAGTCTTAGACGAGGACGCTTCACCCGCCCTGCGCAAAAAAGCCCGGGAGGAAGGAAAGCTGTTATGACACGAAAACAATTTGCAGTCGTGGCCACAAGGTTGAAAGAAGAGATGGAGAACATAAACCGCCTCGCCGGCGAACTCTCGGGCAAGGGCCTGACAGGAACGAAAAAAAAATCAGGCAGGCCCTGCCCCCCGGCGAAACTTTCATTTTGCGGGCAGCGGGTTCCGTCCTCCACGACTTCTACGTTTCGGCTGAAAACATCTTTGAAATAGTGGCAAGGGAAATAGACGGGGGACTGCCCTCCGGAGATCAATGGCAAAGGGAATTGTTGAAGCAAATGACATTATCCGTTGAAGAAGTGAGGCCGCCTTTGCTGTCCAGGGAAACCGCCTCCAAACTGGACGAATTCAGGGCCTTCAGGCATGTTTTCAGGAATGCGTATGGATTTAACCTGTCTTCAGATCGCTTGGCGGAGCTGCTCAACAAGTTCCCCCATGCAGCCGGATGCCTTCAAAAGGAGGCGCACTCCTTTATCGAAACAATGCTGGAAATAATGCCTGGCGGAAGACCGGGAAGGATCCGGGGCTAACGGTTCAAAGAGATGCAAAAAAAAGACCGCCTTCTTTTCCTTCACCAAGAATTTCCGCCAAGGCAAAATCTATCGCGGAGTCGATATCCACCGACCGATCTTTGGGCATGACATAGGCGTAGGTATCCTTGCCGTACCATGAGTTCCGCAAACGGAGAAATTTCCACTCCGCCAGGTAAATGGCCCCATTAACCCGGTAATATTTTGGCAGAGCCTGCCGGTTTGCGCCGGCGATTTCCGGCCGGATGAAATTCTCCATGCACCGGTCATCCGGCAGGGTATTGCACCATAAGGGATGGTGGTCCGCCTCGCAAACCGAGACGACCGCCCCGGCCCGGCGCCTGACCATTAACGAGCAGGCCTCCACAATATCTCCGGAATTGCGCAAAGGGCTGGTGGGCTGCAGATTCATTATCCAGTCAAAATGTTTGCCCTGATCCTCGCACCAGGCCATGGCATGTAAAATCACATCCATGCTTTTCGCTGTGTCCGTGGCCAATTCGGCGGGCCGCATGAAAGGAGTTTCCGCTCCGAATTCCCGGGCCACCCCGGCGATATCTTCACCATCGGTTGAAACCAGCAAGTAATCAAATACGCCGCTGGCCAGCGCCGATTCTATGGTATGGGCGATTAAGGGCTTCCCGGCCAGGGTCCTGATATTTTTGCCGGGAACGCCCCTGGAACCGGCCCTGGCAGGGATGAAACCCAAAATGCTTTTTCCCCGGTACATTCTCCAGTCACCCCTTAATCTCAAAGGCCCTGACTGTTTCGCGGTATTCTTCCCACTGGCCCACATCAAACCACTGGCCATGGTGGGGATAGACACCGACCTTGAAATTATTTTCTTTGGCCAACACCATCAGTTCGGTCATATCCAGGAACTTCTCCCCGGAAACCAGAGAAAGGGCCTCCGGTTCCAAAACATATAGTCCTGTATTCACTAAAAAGTGAAGTTCCGGTTTTTCATCCACGCCCTCCAGGACATCACCTTCCGTTTTCAGCACGCCGTAGGGGACGGAAAATTTTCGCAGGGCCCCGACAATCGTGAAACAATTCTTCTTTTCCCGGTGATACTCCAGAAGGTGGTTATAATCCAGCTCGACAACTATATCACTATTGGAAACAATAAAGGTTTTGTCCAGCCGGTCCCTTAGAAGTCCCAGAGCGCCGGCGGTACCCAGCGGCTTCTCCTCCTGGACGAATTTCACCTCATAGGGGCGGTTGTTGTACTCGGCAAAATAGAAGCGTATAATCTCCGCTTTATAACCTACCGACAAAAGAAAACTGAAAAAACCCTGCCTGTTGAATCCGTCAATTATCACTTCTATAATCGGCTTGTCCCCCAGCGGGATCATCGGTTTGGGAAGAATTTTTGTAAAGGGGTCCAGCCTGGTCCCCTTGCCGCCGGCCATAATAACGACCTTTTCATCCCTTTTTTGCCACTGTTGGATAAACATGTCTTTCCACAGCAGCAGATCGACAATTCGTCCCCGGCCGTCTAAAACCGGTATGTGCCGCAAGCTCTTTTTCAGCATCAATTTCCGCACGGCGTCCATCGGCGTTCCCACCGGCACCGTAGTGGGGGCGGAACACATGACTTCCGACAAAGGAACTTTAAGGTCCGCCTTCCGCAGTATCACCCTGCGGACATCGCCATCGGTAATGATACCTAACAGACACAATTTTTCATCAACAACCAGAAGCACCTGCATGGCTGCCCGGTCCATTTTCGGCAAGGCGTCTTCCAGCTTGTCACCCGGATAAACCAATATATCCCTTAGTTTTTCACCAGGCCCTACCATGGGCAACACCTTCTTTTCAAGGTTGAACCCTTCGCATATCGCCACTTTGTATTATCCTTGCCGGAACACCAACGGCGGCGCATCCCGCCGGAATATCCCCCAGCACCAGGGCGCCTGCGCCAATCAGACATTTTTGTCCTATATTGACACCCTGGATTACCGTTGCCCCCGTTCCGACATGGGCGCCGCTTCCCACCTTCACCTTGCCTGAAAGAGTAACGCCAGGGGCCAGATGAACGTGGTCCCCTATCAAACAATCATGGTCTACAGATGCTTTGGTGTTTACAATGGTATTCTTACCTATACGGCTTCCCGGCTGGATAATGGCGCCCGCCATTATTTGCGCTCCCTCTGAAATCTCAACATCCCGGGAAACAGCCGACGCGGGATGAATAACAGCGGCGAAAATATAGCCCAGACTTTTGAAATATTCAAATATCTCTTCGCGTTTGTTTGTCGGCCCGGTTGAACCGATGCCGTTCACCAGCCGGATGCTGTCCGCCCGGTGCCACAAAACCGCACCGTCATCTCCAAGCATTCTTATCCCCCGTATGGTATGATACATGTTCGCTGCGTTACGGTCGGTGAATCCAAGTATGTGAATGGATAAGGCGAGGAGGCTGTCTATAAGCACCTTGGCGTGGCCGCCGCCCCCTGTTACAATAACCGGAAGGCTCATATACTCACCATTTCATCCTTTTGATAATTTTTATCTGCAATCTTTCCTAATAGCTGCCAGTAGTTCATCGGTGAAATACCGCCCGCCGGACGTTTAACAGTAATGTTATCCTCTGTGAATATATCGCCTTTTTCGATGTCTCTTGAGGCAACAATACTCTTCCTGGCCATGGGAATATTTTTGACCTCCGGCCCCGCCGGGAATTTTAGCGAAGACCCCAGTGCCGCCTCCACCTGGCGAATAGACCGCACCATCAGCTTTAATTCACCGGGCTCAAGGGAAGCCTTGTGATCCGGGCCGGGAAGATTCCGGTCCAGTGTAAAATGTTTTTCAATTATAACGGCCCCCCGCGCCGCTGCCGCTATAGCCACCGCAATGCCGGGAGTGTGATCGGAGTAACCCACCGGCAGGCCGAAGGCCGCGCCCAGGGTATCCATGGCCCTTAAGTTTACGTCTTCGAAGGGGGCGGGATATTCTGTGGTGCAATGCAATAACACCACCTTTTCCTGCAGCGCCTGCCGCCCCGCCCCTGAGCGGTACGCTTCCTGAAAAGCCGCCGGCGAAGGGGCCGCATTGACCTGTGTATAACCAAAGGCCAGAACCGCCAAAGCCATCTCAATTTCACCGAGGGTGCCCATACCGGTGGAAAGAATGACCGTCTTGCCCGTCCTTGCCGCCTTCAACAACAGCGGCCCGTTGGTAATCTCCCCGGAAGGAATTTTAAGACGGGGCAGATTAAATCTGCCTGCCAGCAAATCCACGCTTTCCATGTCAAAAGGCGCGGATAAAAATTGCATGCCCTTTCTCCGGCAACGGGCTATTAACTGATGGTGGGCCGCTTCATCCAGTTCCAGCCTTTTGATCATTTCGAGCTGGGATTCCCCGGAGCCCGTTGTCTTTATCTGATATTCCGCCTTGGGCGCACTGCGGCTAACCATTTGCCCCGCCCTGAAGGTCTGAAACTTTACCGCATCGGCTCCGGCATCAGCGGCGGCATCAATAAGTTGCCCGGCTAAATCCAGCGAACCGTTGTGGTTCACCCCTGCTTCGGCAATGATGTATATCATATTTCTATTTAGAAATTCTCCTCTCCCGGTGATTTGATCTGTGCTGAATTAACACAGCGGGCTTAAATCATGAAATTTTTTCAATAAAATATCTTCCAGGGATATTTTTTTCAACAGTTCTTTTATCCGGTGGGAAGCGTCACCCACACCATAAGGCGAAACCACTTCATCAAGTTTTGTTTGAAAATCCGAAGACAGGGCCTTTTCAACGCCCATCACTATGGACTCGCAGCTTTCAGCACAATCAATCACCGATGACGCCCGCAGTCTTCCCCGCTGGCGGACCCCCAGATTGACAGCCGGTTTTTTCATGGCGGGGGCTTCAATCAAACCGCTGGACGAATTTCCAATAACCACATCTATATGTTTAAGAGCACTTAGATAATTCAGCTGCCCCAAAGAAACAAAGGCTACATACTTGTCCGGCCGCCTGGAAACAAATTCATCAATCAACAGTGCAATTATTCTACCCCCGGTATCAGAATTTGGTTTAGTAAATATGGCCTTGGCATCGGGAAAACAATCCAAAGCTTTAAATATCTCTTTCATTGCCCTTTCATGATTGAGCCGGCTGAATAGCGTAACCGGATGATAAGTGACAAGAAAGTTCAGTTTCCCCAACTTAAAATTTATGGCGTTCTCAAATTCATCCCTTGACAGTAATTTGATTTTTTTAATGCTATCCAGGCCCGGCGTTCCAAAAACAAATATTTTATCCGGATCCTCACCCAGCTGAATGACTCTCTTTTTGTACGGTTCCGCCGCCACAAAGTGCAGGTGGGCCATCTTGGTGACAGAGTGCCTGACTGCTTCATCAATGGCGCCTTCGGTGCTTTCGCCGCCGTGCAGGTGAGCCACAGGGATCCTTGCCACCAGTGCCGCCTGGGCCGCCGCTAGAATTTCGTAACGATCGCCCAGCAAAACCAGTATGTCCGGCTTCAATCTATCCAGGGCGCCAGCAAAGCCAATGGTGGCCAGCCCTATAGACTTTGCCACACCCACGGGCGTATCGCTGGACAAAAGCATCTCCACTTTTTCATCGATAACAAAACCGTCTTCTTCAATTATTTTATATGTAAGTCCGAATTCGGGAGACAGATGCGTGCCGGTGGCGATAATCTGCAAATCCAATTCCCGATCATCTTTTATTTCTTTCATTAACCAGCAAAGCAAGCCATATTCGGCCCGGGAGCCGGTAACGACACAAATTTTGCGTGGCATGTCGTCTCCTCGATTATGCAGTAAAGTCTAAGTTAACACTGCTCGGTATATTGATCAGCCGTTTTTCAATGCTTTCTGCGGTTGATAAAAACATCCTTGGACATTCACCGTACATGGGTAGTTTGTGCATCAATGTCCAGGCCGGCCGGGTCATTATTCCCTGGTTATTAGTCATTTCAAGCAAAGTGTCTCGCCAATTCGCTTGTTCCTCGTCTAACAGCAACACATTAAGCCAGTAATTGCTGCGGGCGAAATCCGGCTCAGCAAAAAAAGCAACACCTTTTATCTCTTTGAGCGCATTACGGTACCTTTCTGCTATAGCGCGCTTTTTCTCCAGAAAAACCGGCAGCTGTTCCAGCTGGGCGCAGCCCAAAGCGGCATTGATGTTGGGCAGGCGGTAGTTGTAGCCGGTTTGGTCATGGTTGAAAGCCCACCGATGGGGCACCTTTGCCGTTGATGTCAAGTGTTTGGCCAGTTTGCCGAGTTCTTCATCGTTAGTAAGGATGGCGCCGCCGCCACCGGTAGTGATCACCTTGTTCCCATTAAAACTTAAGGCTGACAACAGTCCCCAGTTTCCCGTATGGCGTTCCTTATAAAAAGACCCCAACGCCTCCGCAGCATCTTCAATCAGTTCCAGTTTGAAGCGCTGGCAAACTTCAACCAGAGGGTCCAGATCCACCGGGTGCCCGAAGGTGTGCATCGGCACCACCGCCTTGATGCGCCGCCCGGTCTGTTTGTTATGGCAGCCGTTATGGCCCGCTTTCGCTATTTCGCCAAGATAGTCCGCAAGTTTGCGGGGGTCGGTCCCCAATGTCCTTTCCTCACTGTCCACAAAGTGTGGAAACGCGCCGCAGTAGGTAACGGCATTAGCGGTGGCCACAAAGGTCAGCGCCGGAACCAGCACTTCGTCGCCGGGCAGCACCCCCGCCAGTTTGAGACAGATATGCAAGGCCGCCGTGCCGTTTACCACGGCCACCGCGTGTTTGACACCAGTGTATCCGGCCAGCTGTTTTTCAAAGCTCTCTACAAACTTCCCTGCGGAGGACACCCACCCCGTGTCCAGGCATTCCTTGACGTACACCCACTCGTTTCCGGCGAATAAAGGCTCGTGCAGCGGAACAGCGCCTTTATCCGGCAGGGCGCTCTTTAAAGCTTCAAGCATGGCATTCAAATCCGGTTTGTTCATCATATGTTATACAAATGGGCCTTGTATTTTTTAGCATTCTCCGGTTCGGCAAACCAGGCGGCCGTCTCCGCCAGACCCCGCTTCAAACCTTCCCGCCCGCCGTAGAGCGGCTCCCAGCCCAACAATCTCCCGGCCCTGGAATTGTCAGCCCACAGGCGCTCCACTTCGCTCGGGGCGGGGCGCAGGCGCTCTTCTTCAATTTCTATTTCTATTTCCACACCCATGGCTTCAGCGGCCAGCAGTGCCGTCTCACCGACGGAAATCTCGTAATTGCTGCCGATATTGATGATTTCCCCAATTGCTTTTTCAGATTCCAAAGCGGCAATAAATCCCCGCACGGTATCCTTGACATAATTAAAATCCCTGGTGGGGTGCAGTGCCCCCAGCTTGATCCTGCGCCGCCCGGAGACGATCTGGGTGATTATGGCGGGTATTACCGCCCGGGCCGATTGCCGGGGGCCGTAAGTGTTGAACGGACGGATAATGGCCACCGGCGTGCCGAAGGAATAATAAAAGGCCATGGCCATCTGGTCGGCTGCTATTTTTGTGGCCGCATAGGGGGATTGCCCCTGGAGGGGATGCTCTTCGGTAATGGGGACGAATCGCGCGGTGCCGTAAACTTCACTGGTGGAGGTGTGTATCACCTTCTCCACGGACGACTCCCTCGCCGTCTGCAGCACATTGAGGGTGCCCTTGACATTGGTTTCCAGATATGTATCCGGGGAATAATAAGAATAGGGAATGGCGATCAGAGCCGCCAGATGCGCCACCAAATTACAACCCCGCAGGGCTTTTCTCACGCCGTGGGGGTCCCGGATGTCCCCGGCATAAATATCCACTTCCTTAACAATATGCCGGGGGGAGTGATCCAGCCAACCCCAGGAATTAAAGGAATTGTAATGCACAAAGGCCCGCAGGTTGTATCCCCGGCGCACCAGTTCCTCCACCAGATGGGACCCGATAAAACCGTCGGCGCCGGTGACCAGAATTTTTTTATTTTGCCGCAAAGCCGTTTCCCTCCCCGGGGTCCTTGGACGGCGGATCAGTACCCAGGCTTTTGATTAAAGGCAACATCTCGTATTTCAATAAATCGCCCAGCAAAATATAATCGGGTATGCGCATGGCATCTTCCATCCGCTTGAATAAACCATTAAACATTGAATAAAAGTAAGCATTCTGTGTGTTATTCTTTCCGCCCCCTGAATATTGAAACAGTTCCTCAAATATGGCAATGATTTCCTGTAAATTCTTCATCCCTTCAGTGGTCCGGGAAGTGATAAAACTGCCCCATGTCTGAATAATGAGCCCTTCCAAATAAGCAAACTCCTCTTCAGCGAATTCCAAAGAACTATCCCCCATTTACTTCATGGATAAAGGCATTTTCCATAATCAAGGACTTGTCCAGCACATAAGCGTAAATCTGCCGGCAATAATCCAAGTACTTTCTGTTTTTATATATATACTCTATTTGGCTAAGTAATTCCTTTATAATTTTTTCGAATAACGGAACTTCACTCAACTGTCTTTCCAGTTTTTGCACCTTTGTTTTTTTTATTTCCTCCTCCATTTCTGTGTTTTCAATGCATAATATAATATCCCGGCATATTTCTATAATATTGTCATTATCATTTTCCAGGGACTTGATAAAAACATCCATTTCCTCATTGGACACTTCTTTTAAATGATTTTCAAAGACACCGTCTATTGCTTCACTGATCTGATAATTATCCCGGGATTTTAAAAGGACATTATCGGCATAATTATTGAAATCAATGTCTTCGGCCCCTTTAATCGGCAAACCGTCCCTGGTGCCATTCAGATATACAGTGCCAGGGAATAATTTCATGCAGCTTTCCAGCAAATCCCTCATTCCCAGGAAAGGGCGGTTAGTATAAACCGGCTCGCCGTTTTTGTTTTCTGTCTGGAGATAATTAGGATCATTAACACAATATAACTTTAGATCAATTGAACCTTTCACCTCTTCCGCGCCTTCGGCATAGGTTTTCCCTCCGCTGAAACAAAGGTCCTGACCCAGAAAAATAACGGGGTTGCAGCCGAGCCGGGACAGATTGTACATCATAATATTGGAAATGGAAAGGGCGCTGTATCTTTCATAAAATTCCCAGCCGTTTTTTCGGTGGATAAAAGTGTCAATTCCGTTGACATTCATTAAAAATCTGCTTCCGGACAATAATGAAGGCACCTTGTAATATACGTTACTGCTGTAGAACAGCGGAGTGCTTTTATTTACCTCCAGGTTTTTAAACAGATTTTCCTCCAGCTGAGTGCCGTCAACGGCCCCTGCAATATGCGCCTTGATGCGGTTTTTTTCCAGAATACTGATGCCCGTGCCGGCTGCGGCAATAACAGCCCGGTTCGCTATCTTTTTTAGATGGGGGATATTGTGCGTAAGGGACGGGCCGGCCGCCACAACAACGGCCGGCACATTTTTGAATGTATTGGAAAGCTTTATCACCGGACAGGAATTCCGTAAATATTTTAAATTGGCTATGTAGTTCTGCACCCACTGCCTATGGTACTTCATATTGGTATAAAAATTTACCGCAAATGTGTTCATCAGTTTTTTTATGTGTTCATACAGGGCATCCAGCAATTCTTTATATAAAACCTGATATGAAGGCAGGACGACAAACTTTATTCTGACGGACTTGTCCTGATTGATAAGGCCGGCAAAAAAGTTGACAATATAGTCATACCTGTCATCCTGTATAAAATATATATTGTGATTGGAAAAAAGAAATTTTATATCTATATTTTGCAACGCCGTCCTGAATATCCCCCCGTCGGGCTCCACAATGAAATATCTGATATTGCTGTTTGTTTTCAGCATCCCCTTGAATTCATAACCAAGGCCCAGGCCGAACAAAAAAACTATATCGGGTTTTTCACCCAGGGCCCAATCGGCCATATATAAAGCCTGTTCTTCCGGATTATAGGGGCTGTGAATATTTATTGCCCCGCCGGGAAAGGACTTCAATAAGTTGTACCGGCCATTCCGGGCAAAGACCAGAGAAGTGTCCGTTGTTCCCATATTTTTGATTTTGCTGTAAAGATCTATATTGAGTTTTCTCAATAGGCCCATGTTATTATTATATATTCGACTCATAGCTTCCCCCGACCTTTTGTTAAAAGAGCCAGCTTGAAGCTGGCTCTTTTAATGTCACTTGTTTACAGCGTCACAAATACTGTATTACCTCAAAAGCTGCAGCACTCCCTGGGGAGTCTGGTTGGCCTGGGCCAGCATGGCCTGGGCGGCCTGCTGCAGTATGCTCTGCTTGGTGAATTCCATCATCTCCTTGGCCATGTCCACGTCCCTGATTCTGGACTCGGAGGACTGCAGGTTCTCAGCCGCTGCCCCCAGGTTATTGATGGTGTGTTCCAGCCTGTTCTGTATAGAACCCAGCTTGGATCTTTCCGAAGAAACCTTTTCAATGGCGTTGTTGATGGTGGATATGGCGGTATTGGCGGCGTACTTGTTGTCGACTTTTATCGCCACACCGGTGCTGTCCTTGACCCCCAGGGCCGCCGCCCTCATGTCCCTGATGCCTATTTGCATGGTCTGGCCGGAGTTGGCGCCGATCTGGGCCGTGATGGCCTTTGAAGTGTCCGTGGTGGCGGCCTCACGCTTGTTCAGAACAATGGTGAAGCTCTCGCCGGCCTTCATTTTGGCATGGAAGGTGCCGATAATGCTGACTGCCTGGCCGGAAGCAATTATCCCCGCGGCAAAAGTGAAACCACCCCCTGCAGCAGTCACGCTTGTCGAAATATTTTTACCGAGCTGGTTATATACTCTATAGTTTGCTATAAGCGACCCGGCCTCATTTATCCTGGTGACGGTAATGGCGCCGTTGACCACACTCAGGTTGGCTATATTGCTCACTCCAGCGGAACTTACCCCTACATCCGTAACCGAACTGTTGTTGTTGATGGTATAGGTTCCCTTTATCTCCCCGTTGACTCCCACGATCGACGCGTCAAGCAGCTTTTTGGTGTTGAACTCCGTGGTGTTGCCTATGCGGTCTATTTCGTTCGCCAGCTGGTTGACCTCGTCCTGGATGGCCTTCCTGTCGGCGTCGGTGTTGGTGTCGTTGGCCGACTGCGTGGCAAGCTCCCGCATGCGCTGCAGTATGGAGTGGGTTTCGTTCAGGGCGCCCTCGGCGGTCTGTATCAGGGAAATGGTGTCCTGGGCGTTGCGGGATCCCTGGTCGAGGCCGCGGATCTGGCCCCGCATCTTTTCCGAGATGGCCAGCCCGGCGGCGTCGTCACCGGCCCGGTTGATCCTGAGCCCTGAGGACAGTTTCTCCAGAGCCTTCGCGCCCATGGCGGTGTTGCCGGTGAGGGACCGATAGGTGTTCAGCGCCGCGATGTTGTGGTTGATCCTCATCTTTACATTCCTCCGTGAATTCTTTTATACCGCTTCCGTGCGGCACGCCATCCCGGGTCGGCCGCCCCCGGGGAACCGGCTCTAATAAGCTATTCGACACATATCGCCGGTAAGTTTAGAGGTCATTACAATTTTTTTGTCTTTTCTCTGGGATAATTTATAAAAACCATGGCCTCTTCCGGACTGGTGACGGAGACTCTGTTTTCTTCCTGCAGCTGTTTATAGATCTCCGACCTGTATATCTCCAGTTCCTGCGGTGCCTCGATGCCTATGCGCACCGTGTCCCCCGAAACTTCCGTGACAAGAATTTTTATATCCTTTCCTATGCGTATGGACTGCCCCTTCCTCCTGGCCAGCACCAGCACACTAGCCCCCCTCCCCCGGCCCTCCGCCGCCGGCTGTCAGAGGCGCCCGGAGAGAGTATTTCTTGTCATTCAGCACAACCTGTTTTCCCAGCAGCAGATCCACATTAATCACAATGGGCGCCAGGAAATTAACCGTGGCCGACCTGATGCCCCGGGCGGCGTTCACGGTGCAAAACACCGCCACCTGTCTTTGGTCTGTTATTTTCAGCTGTTCCAGCACATCGGCGGACAAATCGAATTCATAATCCCCGCGTACGGCGAAGGGATTTATTAAAAGCAAACCCACCTCGGGCCGGTCGGTGCTCTGGAGAAAATAAAAAGGTGAATCCTCCGCCAGGGCGCAAAGACAGTACTGCCTATAGTCAAGTCCGGGCATTCCCCATGGGAAAGAAAGCACCAGTTTCCGGGCATCATCATCCCCGGCTGTTTTTCCAGCGGCACCGCCCATTTGTGAAGCCCCCTTTCCTGACATCATTCTCCCTGGGGATCTTTTGGCTGTGCTTCTTTTTTGCCCGGCAATTGCTGCAAGAGGTCTTGATAATAAGTCCTGAACATGGGCTGACAGTCGAAGAACTCCCGCCAGGTCGCCTCGAGAAAAGCAAACCTGGCCGGCTCATTGCCGCTGTACAGCACTTCCCCCCGGATGACGTGATAGCGCAGGGCGACGGGGGCGCCATTCAGCGTCTGAACATCCACCGGCATGCCCGCCAGGGGCTCCAGCGACATGACCAGCCCGGCCTCATATTCCCAATGCTTCCGGGAGAAAACATCGTCTTCCAGATATACTGCGATATCCATATCTCCACAGGGAACCGGCAGTAGAAATGAACCGTGCAGATAAGCGAACACAACCTCCTTGCGGCGGGACAGCTCCATTTTTATTTTATTTATGATCTTTGTCTTTTCGGTCTCCTCCAGAAGGCGTTTTTTCCTGTACACATTATTTTCCCTCTCCCGCTGATATTAAAAACGATTTTATTTCGTCCGCGAAACCGATTATATCCCCGACATCGGTTTTGATTATTCTGTAAACGGCGCCGTCGTCCACCCTGCCGTACTGATGCACCAGCAAGTTGCGGAATTTGGCCATGGACGCCATCTTCAGCGCCAAACTTTTGGATAATATGCCGTTCTCCGCCATGATACGGAAGCAGTCGGCATAGCTTTCGGGGACTTCTTTGGCCACCCTGGCGGCCAAATGACTGCAAATGTTCTGGGCCGCCTCCATGGCCAGTATAAGCTGATACTTTGTGCCTGAAATCACTATCATATCGGAAAGGAAAGTTTCCTTTTCCATCAGTGCAATTTTGTCAATAAAGGACACTGATCTTTCAATGTCTGCAATTTTTTCCATGATCAAATTATGATTTAAATAGAGATTACTGCCTGTTTTGGCAACCATTGCTCCCTCGCCCGCCGTCCGTGTAAAGATAAGCGCCCCGTTTAAATCACAAAATACCATATTGATATTGATATATCAATATAGCTAGGCGTATCCGTTTATATTCCTTCCCTTGCTCCCCTCCAGCCCCTCCAGCCAGGCGCCGGCCTCCTCCAGGGTGAGATCCCTGGCGATCCCGGTGCAGCGGTCCCGGACGGTGATCCGGGGCCTTTTCCCCCCCACCGCATTGACACTGAATTCCAGGGACTGGTTGTACATTTCCGCAGCCCGGCGCATCCTCTCCACAGCCTTGTTCAAGTCGTGCAGCAGCCTGCGCACATTTGGGTCCTCGCTTTGCAGCAGTGCCGCCTCGGCGGCGGTTTTGGCCCTGCCGCCCTCCATCCCCCGGGCGGCATCCTGGGCAATAATGGCCTGCAGCCCGCCGGCCCCTATTTTCACCAGCCATCACTTCCTTAAAACCGGAATGACACTATTTCAGAAAATCAAGGAGGGATATCTTCATCATATTGGCGCCCGAAGCCAGGGAGGCCTGGAAAACCACCTGCTCGTGGCTCATATTGATCGACAGCTTGTACATATCCGCGCCGTCCAGTTTTTGTTGAAAGTCCTTGATCTTGACCTCCAGGTCCAGTATTTGGTCCTTTAATGCCTCAAAATGCCTGGTGCGGGATCCTATGCCCACCCTTCGCCTCAGCAGCTGATCCATTTTTTGCTGCGCTTCACCGATACAATTGCCGACATCGGCGTGATTTCCCCGTCTCAGGCTGTCCCTCAATCTGAAAAGGCAGTCGAATATACCCTCGTCCACGGGGCTTGCCTTGGGATTGGCCTGGTTGTACACTTCATAAACACCGGATCCCGGGGATGTCTCCCTACCGTTGCCAAAAACACCCAACTGGTTATCGATGGTGATTTTAAATCGATCCCCCACGGCGGTGCCGGTCATGTCGATCCGCAGCCCCTCCAGCTTGTCGCCGGCACCATCGATGGTGACCACGTCACCGGCCCAGGAATAACTGCCGGCCAGGCCGGGATCCGGGGTAACCCCGTCCAGGGCGGTAAGATCGGTCAGGAAAAAGCCTGTGGCGGTCCTTTCAACAATAAAGATCCCCGTGTTGACCAGTTTTGCCGGAATCTGCCGCTGTGTCACCTTCGCCGCAATGTTGTTGGCCGAAACCAGCGGCTTCACCTGAAAGCCGGTGGTTATGCCCGGAGCATCAATGCGGTATTCCTCCCCGGAAAGCACCTCTCTGTATATTCCGTTCAAATCCCCGGTGTATAATATACTGTCCCCTTCCCGCTTAAAAGGCGGTATACTGTTCTTTGTCCCGGCGTAAATAAATTTCTTGCCGATACTGGAGTTGCCCAGATCCACCGCATGGTCGATCATTTTATCGATCTGCTCCCCCAGGGCGGCCAGATCCTCCCTCACGTAGGTGGCATTGGCCCCCTGCACAGCCATCTGGGCGGCCTGGTTCAGCATATCCCCCAAAGTCTGCATGGAACCGTCGCTGAGGTTTAGATAACCGAGCCCGTCATCAAGATTGCGGTCGTATTGCTCGAAATAGGACAACGATGCCTTGGCGTGCAACAAAGGGCTGATATTGCCGGGACTGTCGCTGGGCCGGATCATGGTCCTGCCGGTGGACAGCTGCTCCTGGGTGCGGGCCAGCCTGCTCAGATTCTGCTGTATGTGCTTGTAGAGGTTGTTATAAATGTAGCCGTTGGTCACTCTCATTGGACATACCCCTTGTTATACCGGCTTAAGGCGGTTTACTATCTCATTCAGCAATTCGTCCATCAGCGCCACCACCCGGGACGATGCCTGGAATCCATACTGGAACTGCACCATCCTGGCCAACTCCTCGTCCACCGAAACCCCCGACACGGCCTCCCTTAAGTTGTACATTTGCTCCTGTATAGCCTGTTGATTGGCGGCCATGCCGTCGGCCCCCCTGGCCTTGTTGCCCACATCGGTGACCAGCAGGCCATAACAATCTTCAAGGGTATACTCCCTGCCGGCCCCCATCTTTTCCTTGCGGATGCCCGACACCAGGCCGGCCTTGGTGCCGTCCAGCACGCTTATATCGCCTACAATGGCGCCATTCACCCTGAAATCACCGGAATCCAGGCTGCCCAGGAAAAAGTCCGGTGTTGCCGCCGGCGGGGGGGTGAAGTTTTTATCCCGGATCTTGTCCCTAATGTTGACGGCGATGGCATTGAGGTTGTCCTTGAAGGCAATAATGTCCCGGCGGACTTTCTCCAGCCCCAGGAGGGATCCGCCCCTGGCGGTGTTGCCTCCCTCGGCGGTAAGGTTGACCACCCTGCCCAGGGTGGCCTCGTGCAGCTCCAGATGTCCGAATTCCGGCCCCGCCTGCTGGTTGATGCTCAGCGAAAGGGAGACAGTCACCGGCGGCGCCGTGGCTATGACCATGCCGAAAAAATTCATGGCTATCTCCCCGGTGGGCCTGCCGGCTTCGGATCTGTGGCTCACCGCAAGGGGGCCGTAGCGGGAAAGTTCATCCAGCAGCATATCCCGCTTGTCCAAAAGGTCGTTTGGCTGCTGCCTTACCCGGTACACCTTCATTATGTCGGCGGTTAAATTCTGTATCTGCACCAGGAGGTCGTTTATTCTGGCCACCTGATCCTTAAGCTGCCCGCTTTCCACGGCGGGGGGGGCGCCGGGCCTGACAATGCTTTCCTGTATATAAGTGAGTTGTTTGTAAGTATAATTCATCAGAGAAGACAGCTGGGCGCCGGTTTCCACCACCGAGGCCTTCACTCCGGGGTCCATGGGATTGTTGTTGAGATTCTGCCAGCTTTTGAAAAATTCCACCATCTGATCCGCTATGCCGGAAGAGGCCGGTTCGGCAAAGCAAGCCTCCACACGGTTCATGACAAAAATCTGATCCTCCCAATAATAGCGATCCTTGTTGGCGCTCCGCACCTGGGGGTCCAGATACTCATCCCTGATCCTCCTGATCATGTCCGTCTTGACACCGCTTCCAAACTGGCCGGGGCTGACCGTGCTATTGAGATCCGGCCTGGTGAAGGGATCGGTGACGGAAGGCACAGCCTCCTGCCTGCTATATCCCTGGGTGGAGGCGTTGGCCAGGTTGTGGCCGGTGACGTCCAGGGACCTACGATGGGCCTGTACACCCCTGCGGCCTATTTCCAGCCCGAAAAATGTTCCCGGCAAATCCATCAACCACCTTATATCCTTTTATTGATCAGCGACGCCGGGAGGCCCTCTTCCCTTGACCTGCCGTCCGGCATGTAAATCCTGCAGCGGGTTGAGTCGAAGGACCTCAGTATGGCTTCGTTCACCCGCATGGCCTGCTGCGCCAGCAGCCTGTTTGTTTCGTTTATTTCAGCCAGTTCAGCCGCCGCGCGGCCCATCCGGCCGGACAATTCTTCAATCTCCGCCTTTATATTTAATGGGGCCCTGTCTATATAGACGCCCAGGGCGACTGCCTCCGGCAACCCAAATTCAGCGGACAGGCCGGCGGCTACCCCCTCCCTGTCCTGGTCCAGGCGGCGCAGCATTACCCCCAGATCCTCCCCTTTGCGCACCGCACGCATTATGGCGGGCATGTCCAGCCGCCTTAAGGCCCGGTTGTGTTCCCGGGCCGCATCGAGCATCTGATCAAGAATATGTTTCTGGCTTTCCAGTATCGTTTTCAGCCCGGTAAATAAGGCACCCACCCGGCACGCCCCCCGCCGTCACACCCGTTTGTCCAGGAGCCTTTCCCCAATCATGCCCTCGGCTATTTTCCCCGGGTCCACCCGGTAGGCGCCGGCCTCGATTTCCTTTTTGACCCGGCCCACCAGATCCTCCCGGACGTCTTTTATATCCCTTAAGGCCGCCTGCAGATCCTTTATCTCCCTGGCCCGGTCCGAAATTTCCAGGGAATCCGCCCCGGGCGGCACATTTTTCCCGTCCCTTGCCGCCTGCTGCTTCTTTCGGGAATCGTACGCCTTCATCACATCCGCAATACTGCCGTAACCACTTACCTTCATGGCCCCACACCAACTTGCTTTAATAATTTCTTTGATTAATTACATTATCGGCAGTTAAAAAAAAAACTTTATCACACCGTTTTAATTATCTCATCCGCTATATCGTAGAGGGGCAGCACCTTGTCGGCGCCGCCGGCCTCAATGGCCGCCCTGGGCATGCCGAACACCACGCAGGTGCTTTCGGCCTCGGCCACGGTAAGCCCCTTTTCCCTTCTGATGGCCAGCATCCCCTGGGCCCCGTCCTTGCCCATACCGGTCAGCAATACCCCCATGGCCTGGTCCCGGAAAACCCCGGCGGCGGAAATCATCGCCGTGTCCACCGAAGGCCTGAACCCCCCCGGAGGCACCGGACCTTTTCCAGGGTCCAGGCTTATGGTACAAGACCCGGTCCCCTTTTTAAAAGTCAGATCGTACCCCGCCGGCGCCACCAGCACAACCCCCGGGCCGACGGTGTCGCCATGCTCCGCGTGCTTCACCCTGATTCTGGATTTTCTGCCTAGGTGATCGGCCATGGGACCGGAAAAACCCACCGGGATATGCTGCACTATCACCACTCCGGCGGAAAGGCTCCCCGGCAGTTTGGGAATAATCTGCTGCAGGGCTGCGGGGCCGCCGGTGGAGGAGCCGATGACCACCAAGCCTATTTTTCCCCGGGCGGGCCTGGACACATCGAGCCCAGCGGCGGGCGGGGCGGCGACCTCCGGCCCCGCCCGGCGCTTCACCGCCGGGCGGGGCGGAAGGGCCGGATGTTTCCTCAATTTGGCCTGGGCGGCGGCCCTGACCTTGAATTTCAGATCCGCCACCATCATATCCATCATGCCGGGCCTGGTGGGCTTGGCCACAAAATCCACCGCCCCCAGGGCCAGGGCCTGCATAGTGGCCTTGGCCCCATCGGTGGTGTGGGCGCTCAGCATCACCACCGGCAGGGGGTTCGACTTCATAATCCTGCCCAGGGCGGACAGCCCGTCCAGCACCGGCATCTCCACATCCATGGTGACCACATCGGGCCGCAGGTCTTGAATTTTCCTTATTGCCTCCTGGCCGTCGGCGGCGGTGTCTATTACTTTAAAACCTCCGTCTTCTTCCAGAAAACGGGCAATCAGCCTCCTCATCAAAGAGGAATCATCCACCACCAATACTCTAATTGACGGCATAGGCCATTTCCTCTTTACCCGTGTCTTTTACTATTCCCTTGGCGTCCACAATCAGGGCCACCCTGCCGTCACCGAGGATGGTGGCGCCGGAAAGGCCGGTCATCTGCCCCAGATAGCCACCCAGGGTCTTGATGACTATTTCCTGCTCACCGATCAGCCTGTCCACCATCACCCCGATCCGCCTGTTCCCGGAACCCAGCACCACCACGTAAAGCTTGCCGGACCCGGCCCCGTCCTCCAGTTGGAACAGATTGGCCAGTCTCAGCAACGGCAGCACTTTCCCCCGGACGACAATAACTTCGTTGCTGCGCACTATTTTTATGTCGGATTCTTTTATGGCCAGGGTTTCCATCACGTTGGACAGCGGAAAGGCGTAAACCTGATCCCCCATCCCCACCATTAAAGCCCTGATAATCACCAGAGTCAGGGGCAGCCTGATCTGGAACACGGTGCCACGGCCCACTTCCGTGTGATATTCCATCGTTCCGTTTATTTGCTCGATCTGGTTCCTCACAATGTCCATGCCCACCCCCCTGCCGGACACATCGCTCACTTCTTCAACGGTGGAAAATCCGGGCAGGAAAATAAGATCCAGGGCTTCCCGGTCGCTCATCCTCCCGAGGGAGTCGCGCCTGACCAGGCCTTTTTCCAATGCCTTCCTCTTTATTTTTTCCACATCCATGCCCCGGCCGTCATCACTGATGGTGATTACAATATGGCTCTCCACATAAGACGCCTTCAACACCACCCTGCCCCGGCCGGGCTTGCCCAGGCGCAGGCGTTCCTCCGGAGTCTCGACGCCGTGGTCTATGGAGTTTCTGATCAGGTGAATCAAAGGATCTCCGATAACCTCTATCACATTGCGGTCCAGTTCCGTTTCCTTTCCCTCGACTATAAACTCTATCTCCTTGCCGAGCTTATGGGCGATGTCCCGGACCATCCTGGGAAGCCGGTTGAATACCGTGGCCACCGGAAGCATCCTGGCCTTCATTATCTCATCCTGGAGATCCGTGGTAATCTGCCCTAAGTGGCTGGAGATCTCCACTATGTTTTCCACCAGATCTTCAGAACCATACTTGCCTTCAAAAATATCCACGAATCGATCCAGCCTGGTGCGATCTATCACCAACTCGCTGACCAGGTTCATCAGAGTGTCCAGTTTCTGCACGTCCACCCTCACTGTTTTGATGGTGGCCCTGTCCACACCCTGCGCCGGTGCCCTCTGGACCGCGTCATCCCTCAGCGCCTCTCCCCGCTGCTCCCCGCCGGGACCATCCTTCCCGAAGTCATGAACCTCTCCTGAATCCACATCCACCACCTCGGCGGAATTCACCTCGGCGATGGACATGATCAGATTTTTCACCTGTCCCGCATCCTCTTTGGTGATTATCACCAGGGAAAAACCTTCCCCGTATCTTCCCTCCTGTATATCCTCGGCCGGCGGATCGCTTTTGATAATATCGCCGATTTGCTGCAGTGTCTCAAAAATCAAAAACGCCCTTACATTCTTCATCTGGCACCCTGGGTCTATGGCCACATATACCCAGTAAGCCTGAAAACCCCTGACTTCGGCTTCCCGGACCGTATCCAGCACAGCTTCATCCAGCATTTCCGGACCTCTCACCGTGTCCCCGCTGTAGCCGGGTCCGGCGGCCTTCCCGCCGGAGTCGCCGGCACAACCTGCTTTCTGGCAGTTCCTCAACTTTGACAGAATCTCTTCGGTTTGCACTTCCCGGGCTTCTCCGGTTATCTCGTCCTTCAGCATTTTTAATTTATCCAGCGCTTCAAACAGCACATCCACCAGATAGGTGCTCACATCCAAGGTTCCCTGGCGAAGTCTGTCAAAAAGATTCTCAATCTCGTGGGTGAGGGTGGCCATCTTTTCAAAACCCATTACTCCGGATGACCCCTTTATGGTATGGGCGGCGCGGAAAATCTCCTGTATCACATCCGGACTTCCACCATTTTTTTCCAGCAGCAGCACATTGTCGTTGATGGACTGTATCTTTTCCTCCAACTCTTCCATAAACACCATCATTTCCACATCACTGAACAATAGCGGCACCACCCTTGCGAATTGTTTTCCCCTGTTTCAAGAATTCTCCCGGGAGGCTGTATGATGTCGCATATCACGCAGACTGATTCCCGAACTCATACAGCCTGTGCCTTTCTTCGTCGTGCAGCACTTTAGCCAGGTCCAGCAGGATAATCAGCCTTCCGTCCACCAGGGCGATGCCCCTCAGTGACTCAACACCGGCACCCGCAATCACGGGCGGAGGAGACTCAATGCCGGCGACCGGAAAACACAGCACTTCCGAAACCGAGTCCACCATCACCCCCACCGTCACGCCGCCGACCTCCACCACAATCACCTTGGTGTCCGCCGTCTGCCGGGAATGGGGCATATTGAAACTTCTGCCCAGATCCATTACGGGTATTACTTTGCCCCTTAGATTGATCACCCCTTCGATGAAATCCGGAGTTCCTGGAACCCTGGTGACCGGCTCCATCTTTATTATTTCCAAAACTGACTCGATATTGATGCCGTAAATCTGATCATGCAGACTGAAAACCACCACCTGCTCCTCCGTGCGCCCGCCCCCCGCAATTTGCATTTTATCACCACTCCAGTCCATTTGTGTCCACTGTCTCAATCTTCATCCTTTTCCTTGTCCGGGCCGCGGTTTGCAGGCTTCAGGAAAGCGGAGAGCCTTTCCCTGATCAGTATGGGATTGTAACCCGCCTGCAGGGATACAATCCCCTCGATCATCAGCTGGCGAAGCTGCGACTCTTTTTTGCTGAGGTTGGCCAGCTTAGCCCCCATGGGAAGAAATAGCACATTGGCGCTGCCCACCCCGTACAGTGTGGCCATGAACGCCACGGCGATGGCCGGCCCCAGGGAGTTTGGATCACTCATGTTGCCCAGCACGTGGACCAACCCCATGACCGTCCCTATTATTCCCATGGTGGGCGCGTACGCCCCCGCCGACTCGAATATGGACGCCCCGATATGATGCCTCTCCTCAATGGCGTAAAGTTCAACCTCCATTATGCTGCGCACCAGCTCGGGGTCCGTTCCGTCCACCACCAGCTGCACCCCCTTGCGCAGAAACGGATCGTCTATTTCATCCAGCCTGTTCTCCAGGTACAGCAATCCCTCCCGCCTGGCCTCGTCGGCCAGGCTGACGATCATGTCTATCACCTGGGCCGGCTCCTGTTCTTTTGGGAAAAGGGCTATTTTGAAGAGCCTGGGCACGTTTTTCAGTTCACTCATGCTGTATCCGATGGCGGTGGCCCCGATGGTCCCCCCAAACACAATAATGGCGGCGGTGTGAACAAACAGGGCACTCAAATGACCGCCTTCCAGCAGGTAACCCCCCACCAGCGAAAACAGTGCGAACAGAAAACCTAAAACCAGCGGCAGATCCATATTTTCTCCCTTTCAATACCTTGATGTTTTCCGGAAGGCCGTATCCGGCCATGCCTGTATTGCAACATCCCCCTATTGCTGCTGTTTTGAATTGGTTAATCTATGGGCTGGGCCCGCCTCGGCGGCGCCGAACTTGCTGTGCAATATCACTATGTCCACCCGCCTGTTCCTCTGCCTGTTCAGGTCGGAATCATTGGGCACAACGGGCCTGTATTCACCGTACGCCACAGAGGACATCCTTTCGGGGTGGATCTTGAAGTTCTTCAAAATGAATTTCAGCACCGAATTGGCCCTGTCGGCCGAAAGCTCCCAGTTGGAGGGATACGGGGCATTGACTATGGGCAGGTCGTCCGTGTGCCCCTCCACCCTGAGGTAATTGGGCATCTTTTCCAATATCGGGCCGACTTTAAAAAGTATCTCCCTGGCCCTGGGAGTAAGTTCGGCGGACCCCAGCCTGAAAAGAACCTCGCCCTGGAAGGACAGCACCACTCCCCGCTCCTCCGAGGTGACAGAAACCTTGGCCTGCAGATTGGCGTCTTTAATGTGTTTTTCGATCTCCCGCCGGACATTCTCCAATTGCTGATTCTCACCCGAATGGAGGGCCGAATCGGGAACCGATCCGGCTATGCCGGGAACCACCGACGGGCCGGGGCTGTCCAGCACCATCCCCCCGGCCCCCAGGGCCTTGGACAGGGAGGCGGACAAATACTGGAACTTCTTTACATCTATGCGGCTCAAGGTGTACATGATAATGAAAAAAATGAGCAAAAGCGTGATCATATCGGCGTACGTAATCAGCCAGCGCTCGTGGCCTCCTTTTTTTTGTGCGGGCGCACGCTTCAATTTTCACGACTCCCCCCGCAAAATAAATAATTCATCAGTAATTGTCGAAAATTCAGGCACTCTGCAATTGAAGTATTCGCCCTTCACGATGAACTTCCTTCTAAATATTTCAGCAGATTTCATGTATTTACCATTTTTGTTTGCTTCCAAGCAAAAAATCAATCTACAAAAAATTTCGGCATTTTTTTTAGAATCTAAAGTGCCGGAAGAAATAATAGGGCCTATCATGTATTTTTCCGCACCCAGCCCCTTGTCTGCGTGGAGCCGGATATGATAAAATAAATGTTGCACGGGATAAAGGGTATCATACGGGGGTGTAGCTCAGCGGGAGAGCGCTTGACTCACATTCAAGAGGCCGCTGGTTCGAAACCAGCCATCCCCACCAGAATTATTTTGGAAAGCCCTTATTTTACGGGCTTTCCGGATTTTTAAAACATGAAAAAGGGCCGGACAGGGTTCCGCAAGGAACCCTCAATTTTCGCGGGTTTCCGGTGCCATTCAGACAGAAATTCAGGCAGGAGTCAGACAGGGAGTCAGACAGTTGTTGAGACCCAAATGACTTGCGGTTGTAGGGACAAAGAACACAGATAAGATGCGGGTCGGACTTTTACGGGCGGTTATTATGTATTTTAATTTTTTCATTGACTTATACTGACACTTGGGGCTATAATGGCTTAGTGTTTTACAATATTGAATCCGCAAATAAATGTACATAGTCCATTGCATCAAAAAGCCATATAAAAGCCAATAATGCAGCGCAAAAACCGGGGAAACCCGGTTTTAACTTTCTGGCCCGGCAGACCGGGTTTTTTGTATGTAGTGGATAAGTTTTCTATACATGGGGTTTGTAAGGGGGTGCGCCCCCTTACGATTGCGGGGTGCTTAGGACGCGCAGCGTCCGTCGAAGGGGCGGCAGCCCCTGGCGAACAAGAAAAGCGATACTTTTTCAGCTATTAGGCGATGAAATCGCTTTTCTTGTTTTTTTGGACCCTATCTATTTTGGAAAGGATGATACAACTGAAACAGTATAACCCACGTGGCTGTAATGCAATTTTTAGGCAGGTCGTAATGATATTGCTGAAATGTCCGAAGCTTGAATAATACCCTGTGCGATCAACGGTTTAGCAGCCCATTTCAAGGCCTTCTCTTTCTGCTTGTCTCGGAGTTCCTGCGGCATATCGACTTTATAGAGAACAATAACTTAGTACCGGGCACTAAAGTTACGCGGCCTTTGAATAACTTCCTTGCCCGGCGCCAACACTCTCTGGAAAAAAAGGCTGTGGCATTATATAATTGTTCCAGAGCGGTTCTCAGGAGTTATCCAATTTGAAGGGATGGAGAAATAACAATAACTGTGCTGTCAGACCATTAAAAAAGGGGATTGAGCATGTATAAAAAAATACTGATTCCCATTGACGGCTCCGGCTATTCACTAAAAGCGCTGCACCATGCCGCAAAGCTGGCGGAGCACACCGGCGCCCTGATAACCATATTCCATGTAATGGAGCTTCCGGAGCAGTTGAAGTCCCTGAAAAGTTACCCCCTGCTCAAAAAGCAGACGGCTGAGAACGGGGAAATGATTATCAGGGAAGCCGGGGAAATATGCGCCTCCTACAAAGTAATCACCTGCGACAGCAAGATGATCCCGGGCGTCCCGGCGGATGAGATTATCCGCGAGGAAAAGCATGGGGGATACGACCTTCTGGTTATCGGCAGCCGGGGCATGGGGGATGTGAAGGGCTGGCTGCTGGGCAGCGTAAGCCGCAAGGTGGTGCGCCATGCGGAGTGCCCGGTGCTGGTAATCAAATAAAATTTGCCACCGGCGACTTTTTTGTCGATCTGCTGTTAACCCCCGTCTTATTCCGGTCGAAAGATGGAGAAGGTTTCATTTTTTACCCATGGTACGGTTAAAACCGCCGACGGAAAAGAAATTGCCTTCTCGATTAAACTGAACATAACCAGAGAATTCGCCGCAAATCATGAGGGAATGATCAAGGACGGTGACGCCGCTATAGACCCGCTGGCAATAAACTTTGGCGGCAATGCTCCGGAACTTACCGAAAGCAAGTTCCTTTTCGACCTTGATTGCGACGGGAAAGGGGATTTAATATCATTTATCCGCCCGGGGAGCGGATTTTTGGCCCTGGATGCAAATAATGACGGACAAATAAACAACGGCAGAGAGCTATTCGGTCCTACTTCGGGCAACGGCTTTACGGAACTGGCCTGCCACGACTCCGACGGAAACGGGTGGATTGATGAGAATGACGAAATCTATCACCGGCTGCGCATTTGGTCCGCAGACGAAAAAGGAAACCATGCTTTGATGGCCCTGGGACAGGTGGGAGTGGGAGCCATATTCCTTGGCAGCATTTCCACCCCGTTCGGTATCAAAGACGGTGGAAACAAGCTGCTGGGGCGACTGAGGAAGACCGATGTGTTCCTGTATGAAAACGGTTCTGCGGGAACAATACAACATATAGACCTGGTGGTATAGTGGTATAAACGAAAGCAAAAATCGGGAGTGCCGGATTGATAGCGGCACTCTTTTGCTTTGCAGGAAAATTAAAGGCGCCCTGCCGGGCGGCTGGAATCCAGGAGTCAGGAGTCAGAATTTAATGCATTCCTTCTCCTGTACTTTCTTTAACGATAAAAAAATGACATCGCCCCCCTTCTAATTATAAAAATTTTTTATTGTACTGATAAAGGATTAGCATGCATGGAGAACTAAGTATATAAACGGGGAGAATGGGGATGGTTCCCCCCGCAGGCTGCAAACCTGTCGGCCGGTCCGCAGCCCGGTCCGGAGTCCGGTTCGATTCCGACTTCTCCCCTCCAAAATTCCATACTGGGAGGTAGGTGCGTGAAGAAGAAAACAATCCTCGTGGTGATCACGGGGGCGGCCATCGGCCTGCTGGCGGTATTGCTGGTAAAACTGGGCAATCCCAAGAACATGGGCTACTGCATCGCCTGTTTTCTCAGGGACATCAGCGGCGGGCTGGGATTTCACAGATCCGAAGCGGTGCAGTATATGCGGCCTGAGATCTTCGGACTGATTGCCGGAGCATTCCTGGCGGCGGCTTTTTCAAGGGAACATAGGGCCGTCGGTGGATCCAGCCCCCTGGCCAGGTTTTTGCTGGCATTCACCGCCATGATCGGCATGCTGGTTTTCCTGGGCTGCCCCGTCAGGGCCGTATTGCGTTTGGCCGGCGGGGACCTGAACGCCGGTGTGGGCATTCTGGGCCTGATTGCCGGAGTCTGGACCGGAATACAATTTTTGAACAGGGGGTTCAGTCTGGGGAAAGCCACCGGTCAGCAAAGCGTAAACAGTTACATATTCCCTGCTGTGGCTGTCATTCTTCTGGTGCTGTCGGTGACAGGAACCACATTCTTCTTTGCCAGCAAAAGCGGCCCCGGATCGATGCATGCTCCGGCGCTGGTTTCCGGCGCCGCCGGGCTGGCGGTGGGAATACTGGCCCAAAGGTCCAGGTTTTGTACGATTGGGGGTATCAGGGACTTTATTCTTTTTAAAGATACCCATTTGCTAATGGGGCTCTTTTCACTTCTGGCCGTCACGTTGCTGGGCAACCTGGCCGTCGGCGCTTTCAAGCTGGGGTTTGCGGGCCAGCCCCTGGCCCATACCGACGGGATCTGGAACTTCCTTGGCATGATGCTGGCGGGCGCCGCCGCCACCCTGATCGGAGGCTGCCCGCTCAGACAAATAATCGCCGCCAGCGAGGGAAATACCGACTGCGCCGTCACCGTGCTGGGATTTATCGCCGGGGCCGCTTTTGCGCACAATTTCGGCCTGGCCGCCGGCCCCAAGGGGGTTCCCCTGGCCGGCCAGGTGGCCACCCTGCTGGGACTGGGAACAGTATTACTGGTGGGCGCCCTTGGGTGCTACCGGGCAAAATCCGCTGCCGGAGGTGTGAATATTGGGTGTGAAGGTTGACGCCCGGGGGCTTTTATGCCCGGAACCCGTCCTGCTGACCAAAAAGGTCATTGAAAACACGGCGGATGAAACAGTCGAAGTATTGGTGGACAATAATGCTGCCATGGAAAACGTAACCAGGCTGGCCGCAAACAGAGGCTGGAAGGTGAATGCCGACCGGCATGGAAGTGAATATATTTTAACCCTTACCAGGAAATAATCGTATAGTCCGGGGATTGGCAAATCAAGCCAATCCCCTGCCCATTTACCTGCCCATATATGATAGAGCCAAATCAAGGACGCCCCCACCGCCACCGGCTTCTTCAACAATGGCCAGATCGGACCTGCCGTCCCCGTTGAAGTCCGCCACCAGTGGAATTGCTTTTTCGCCGCCTCCCCAGGGCCCGTATTCGCCCCACCGGACGAACCTCCCGCCCTGGGAAAGGGCCACCAGCCAGTGGCCGGACCCGTTATAAACCACCAAGTCCCACATGCCGTCGCCGTTGACGTCGGAGGCAAAGGGACGCCAGTCCCCGCCGGACTTCCAGTCATACATCCAGGGGTTCTGTGAAGGCAAAAAGACTCCATCCCGTCCCGCCAGCATAACCCACCACTCTCCGCTGATTCCGTCCAGCACGGCAATATCACTTTTTAAGTCCCCGTTGAAATCCCCGCATACCAGCTTCAGGCCCGGACGTTTCAACAGGGTTGGGTGCTGCCAGGCTATGTTTTCAAATCCCCTGCCGCTGGAAAAGGCCAGCCCCACCCTGAAGTTCTCCCGGTCAAATATAGCTATATCGTCCAATCCATCGCCGTTGAAGTCCCCCACCATCATCTCCGGGGTTTCCATACCCTCCAGTCCAAAAAATGATTCCTCCCGGGGAACCAGGTAGCCTCCCCTGTTTTCGGCCGTGATATAGCTGCCCCGGACAGGATTGAACACCAGCAAATCGTCCCCCCCGTCACCATTGAAATCTGCTGCCAAAGGCACTCTATACCCTTCAGGGGGCCATCCCCTGATGATGCCCCTCTCTTCTTTGAAAGCCTCTATCAGTCTGGGCATGTGCGAAAAAGCGGTGTATTGGAACGTCCGCCACCTTCCGCCCTTGCTGTTCCATACCAGTATCACCCTTTTTCGGTCTTCCCCGAATCTGCCGGCAAATATCCGGACACCATCCCCGGATTCAAGGCCCTCCAGCCGGTGGGCGGGTATAAAGCCAACCAGGGAATAAACATTAATAAAGGTATACCCTCTTTCTTTGATGGATTTTACAATTACATGCAGGGGAGAGTTCCGGTCGTATGCATAGCTGACCCCTCCCTTTTCGTCCCGAACCTTTTCTATATATCCGAACTCTTTAAAGGGATGGTAAAAAAATGAAGCGAGCTGCCTGTTTTTTTCTTTGTCCAGGTATTTAAGCATCTTTTCAGGGGTGACCCCACCTCCGATATATCCCAGGGGAGTGGGAACAGCCACGAAACCCCTGGTTTTGGCGCCATCCCGGTGGTAAACCCTGTAATTATGGACAGGCACATGGCGCTGTACGTTTTCGTAAAGCAGTCCGGCCTCCTCTCCAAAGGCCTGGTACTGCGTCTCCGAGGCAGTGTAATGCGGTGTTTCCCAAAAGCCCGGCACAATGCCGGCCTTTTCGAAAAGACTTATCGCCCTGGCCATACGGTCCCTGGCAAATCCGTATGTATCGGGCACATTCGGGTTCCTGTCGGGATCGAAAAATTCAAAGCCTGTGCCGCTGGCTGTGTATCCCGTCTGGTGAGTGTACCCGTGGACACCCACAATGGCGCCCAGGGACTGCATTTTTTTAATGGTGGCAACAAAACTGCGGGCATAAGGTGTATCATCGGCCATGCCCACGTCGTATCCCTTTTCGGGCTCTACAAACCTCGGAATCAGTGCGACATGAAAGGGAATGCCCTCACTATGCAGGTATTCAGCAACAACAATAAGCTTTTGCAGGCTTTCCTCCCCCTGGTACATTCCCCCGGGGCCCACATCCTCCAGCCTTATTAAAGCAGGCTTTCGCACCTTCGGTTCATCGCCCGACGGGCCTAGCTTCGTTCTGCCGTCGCCCAGGGCGCTGGCGCCGGCGCACCCGCCCGCCACCAGCATAGCCAAAAAAATTATAAGCAAATTGGAAATCAACAGTAAAAAAGTCTCCTCCCAATAACCGGCTAGCGATATATTGGCTGCAATTCTCCAAATCCCCCAGCCTTTCCTGCACGCAACGACAAATTTGGTTTATTGTAAATGTTGGTTTCATTGGCCATTCAGTTAAATATATAGGGCTTACGGACGAATGATATGATAGAATTATTGTAGGCGCCATCAAAGATGAAAACACGTCCATTCCGCCCATTCGCCCTACTGTTTACCGTTTCCTGACAGAATAAGGAATGCGCAAGTGAGCCATTCTCAGAAAAGCGGGGAGTTGAAAGAGAATTGAACAGGGACTTGGTAATGAACTTTTTTAAGGGCGTTGCCCTGTTTAATAACCTGGGGCCGGTGCTGCTGACAAGGCTGGCCGAAAGTTCCGGTGCCCTGAGATTCACCAGGGGCGGCACCATTGTGGAGGAGGGCGGACAGCCGGGCAGTCTTTACATAGTGGCGTCAGGCAGGCTGGAAGTATACAGACAGATTGATGAAAACAGCCGGATTATACTACAAACCTTGTTCCGCGGTGATTTGTTCGGAGAGCAATGCGTACTGGAGGGTTCCCAAACGGCGGCGGGGCTAATGGCAGCGGAGGATTCCCTGGTAATAATCATTGACAGGCAGACACTGCTTTCATTTATCAAGGACAGCCCGGAGTTCTCAAGAAACTATATAAAGATCTTAAGCGGCCGGTTTCGGGACGCTGCAGCCAGAGAGAAAAAACTACTGAGTCTTCTGCTGGCTTCCGGACTGTCGATTCCAGAGGAATATTGCCTGGTGGATACCGGAAAAAAGCGGGAGGAGACATCCCTGCACATCAGCGACCTGAACCAGGCCGGAGCGCCGGAGGATCAGGAAGAAGACGACGGCAGCGCGGAAACCTTCTTCAAAAAGGAATTCTCCTGCCCGCTCTGTTCCACATGCTTCCGCACCTTAAAGCCCCGGCAGAAACACATAATAGTGGAAAGGGCCGATGACGACTTCTGCCTTTATTATAAGACAGTCAATCCTTTATATTACGAAATAAACGTATGTCCGGCCTGCGGGTACTCATTCAACAGCTCCACCTCCGGCGCGGTGAAGCCAGAGCTGAAAAAGGGGCTGTCCAAAATGCTGGCGGAACGCTGGAAGTCATCCAACTTCTGCGGACCGAGAACGCTGGAGGACGCTGTGCAGACCTTCATTCTGGCCATAGAGTGTCAAAGGCTAATGGGCGCCGACGACTCTGTGATGGGCAGGCTGTTTCTCAAACTGGGTTGGCTTCACCGCTATCTGAACACAAAAGAGTCTGAGCGCCGGTGCCTGGACATGGCCCTTAACCACCTGTCCAGACATTTTAACAAAAGTCCTTCCGACGAACCCAGAGAAGAAATGAACCTGATGTTTCTCCTGGGCCAGCTTCACCGCATCCTTGGAGACGAAAAGGGCGCCGTCGGCTGGTTTGTCAAGATCACACAACATCCCCAAAGGAAGGCATACCCATACTTGGTGAACCGGGCCAGGGACGCCTGGCAGGAAATAAAAAAGCACCAATAAAGGCACGGTTCAATAGGGAGTAAGCGTCAAATAAAACCCACCTACCATGGCAGATGGGTTTTAATGTAGGATTAATTTATGTATAGTTACGATGCGGGGTTTATGTAAGATTCTTATCAGGCACCCTGCAATAATCTGGCAAAGCAGGGGACCATGGGAGCAAGGAATCTATATTGCCCGGATCCTTTATGTCTACATTTTCTTCTTCTAACAGGCGATATTCTATCGTTTCCACCGGCAGGTCTTTTAGCACCTCTTCCCTGTGACCGCTTTTTTTACGGCGGGTATAGGTGATTTCCCCAACGGTGGGCTCAGCTAATTGAGGTTTTGCTTCTGCTTCAGCCTCGTTGAAAAGGCTTAGCTGCTCAGAATTTGTTTGTTCACTGGAACGTCCAAACCGCTTTTGTCTGCTTAAGCGAAACTGCTCCTCAAACCAGCGCACTTTAGCTGTTAGCTCTGCGATTTGCTGCTCCTGCATAGCGCATTTGTTTTCAAGTTCTTCAATGGTTTTCGTTGCACTGCTCATACTATTTTAATTCGACATGTTTACCAAAAACCCTTTAAAAACAAGGCCGATGGCAAAAATATTTGGATTTACACCAATATTCTTGCGGTAACTTCAGGATGTGCTTTTTGATCTATTGATAGGCCATCAAGCAGCCAGCGTAACTCGCGGCGGCTAATCTTTAAAGTATCGGTGTTTTTTTCTGGCCACTGAAATTTTCCCCGCTCTAAACGCCGGTAGTGAAGCCAGAAGCCGTTGTGATCCCACTGGAGGATTTTAAGTTTATCCCGTTGCCGGTTGCAGAAAACAAACAGACAGGGAGAGAAGGGATCCAGTGAGAAGCCTTCCTTTGCCAGTACGGCTAAACCGTCTATGGACTTACGCATGCCGGTGCTTCCGCAGGCCAAGTAGACCCGCCCTGTGCCGGCCTCGTTTATCATAGTGCAGCCAGTGTCCGGACTACGCCGGAGAGTAACTCCGGGTTGAAGCCCGGCTTTACTTCTACGGTTGCTTGCCCTACCCTTACAAGCAAGGGACTCCCTTCAGCCCTGTTGGGTTTCAGCTCATCTACTTCCACGGAAAGCCACTGGGATGGCATCGCAGTGGGGGTAACTTTTTTATATTTCCGGAGCCAGTACCATAACTGACGGGGTTTCAAATCATGGGCTGCACACCATGCTGACGTGCTCTGTCCGCTTGCTTTAAACTCGGCCACCCGTGCTTCCCATTCTTTTCTTAGCTCTGTTTTTGTCATGCTAAATCCTCCTCCTTTAAACAAGCAGAAAGTGCTGATGTTAAGCCAGGGTGAATATATCCGCCAGAA
>JBBIMW010000009.1:0-62781 GCA_037444185.1 Peptococcaceae bacterium
AGGATGTAGGGAGGTTTTCGCGTGGGCCGTGTGACGGGCCGGGAGGCCGAAAAAAACAGATTCAATGCGCCGGCCCCGCCGGTGTGGCTGGGGCGGCTGTCCGCCGACGGCCTGGCCGTGCTGGGGTTTTTGCTGCTGGCATGTTTTGTTCTGGCCGGTGTTTTTGCGCCCTTACTGTCCCCCCACGATCCCGCGGCGGTGGATCTGGGAAAGAGGTTTTTGCCTTCCAGCGAGGTCTATCCCCTGGGGACCGATCACCTGGGGCGCTGTGTTTTTTCCAGAATAATATGGGGGACCAGGGTTTCCTTGAGCACCTCCGTAATTGTGCTGATCACCATATTGTTCATCAGCGTGCCTTATGGTATGCTGGCGGGCTGGTGCGGCGGCAGGGTGGACAATTTGCTGATGCGGCTGGTGGACACCATTCTGGCCTTCCCGCGGCTGGTCTTCGCCCTGGTGATAGCCGGCATGCTGGGGCCCAGCCTGATCAATGTCATGCTGGCCCTGGCGGCGGTGTCCTGGGTGCGTTTCGCCCGGCTGGTGAGGGGCTTCGTCATACAAATAAAGGAACGGGAATTTATACTGGCGGCCCGGGCCTGCGGCACACCCCCCTGGCGTATTGTATGCACCCACATACTGCCGAATATCGCAGGCCCTCTGCTGGTGCTGGCCACCCTGGACATGGGATGGATTATCCTCGGCATTTCGGGGCTTTCCTTCCTGGGCCTGGGTGCCCAGCCCCCTGTCCCCGAGTGGGGGGCCATGCTGAACGACAGCCGGATCTATTTTCAGGTGGCGCCGGGGCTGATGCTATACCCGGGCCTGGCCATCATGCTGGCCGTGCTTTCCTTCAACCTTTTGGGGGACGGCCTCAGGGACGCCATGGACCCGCGGGGCTTCAGCCGGCAAAAAGATTGAAAAGAGAACTATTTTCAATTACGGGAATGGGGAAGTGGCGGTCAATGCTGACGGTGAAGGATCTGACGGTCGGATACCGGGCGAAGGGCGGACTGGTGAGGGCTGTGGACAGCGTGGGCTTTAATCTTGACCGGGGCCAGTTGCTGGGACTGGTGGGGGAGAGCGGCTGCGGTAAAAGCACGGTGGCCCTGGCGCTGATGGGCCTTCAGGATGGAAACGCCCTGGTGAAAGGGAATGTGGTGCTTTCAGGGCGGCGGATTCCCCTGGGACTGATAAGAAACGGCTTTTCCTGGCGGGAGGTGCGGGGGAAAATGCTGGCTTATGTGCCGCAGGATCCGCACACCGGACTGAACCCTATGATGAGGGTGGGGTTCCAGGTGGAGGAGGCCGTCCTGGCGCACCGCAGCCTGTCCCGCCGCCAGGCCCGGGATGAGGCCCTGAACATGCTGAAAAAAGTCAATATCTCTGCACCTGAGCGGGCTTACCGCAGCTATCCCCACCAGCTTTCCGGAGGGCAGCGGCAGCGGGTGCTCCTGGCCATGGCCATGGCCCAAAGACCCCAGGTGCTGCTGGCGGACGAGCCCACCACCGCCCTGGATGTCACCACCCAGGCCCAAATACTGGGCGAGATCAGGGGGCTGGCGTTGGAGGCCGGAAGTTCGGTGATTCTCATCACCCATGACCTTGGGGTGGCGGCGGGTCTGGTCCACCACGTGGCGGTGATGTATGCCGGCAGGCTGGTGGAGGTGGGACCGGCGGCGGATGTCTTAAATTCCCCCGCCCACCCGTACACCGTGGCTTTGTTGAATTCTTTCCCGCGTTTGGGGTGCAAGGACAGGCTGAGCCCGGTGCCAGGACAGCCGCCTTCTTTGCTTGCTTTGCCTCCGGGCTGCGCTTTTCACCCCCGCTGTCCTTCGGCGGAAGTTTTGTGCCGGAGGCTCATTCCGCCGCTTAGGCCCTTCGGCGGGAGCCGGGCCGTTGCCTGTAGCCGCTTGGGACCGGCACCGCGGGACAACCCCGCCGGGGAGGCGGACGGGGACCGGCAGACGGGATTCCGTGAAGACAAAAGGAGGGAGGTTTTACCGGCTTGAGCCTGTTGGAGATAACAGGGCTGGTCAAGCACTACCCGGCGGCGGCCGGAGGGCGCAGCCGGTTGATAAGGGCCGTGGACGGCGTGACTTTGGCAGTGGCCCCGGGAGAGGTGCTGGGGCTGGTGGGGGAGAGCGGCTGCGGCAAAAGCACCCTGGGCCGGCTGGCGGTTGGGTTGGAATATCCCACGGCCGGCTGTGTGCGGTTTCTCGGCAAAGAACTCGCCGCTTGCTCCCGGAATGAACTGCGGGCGGCCAGACGGCAGCTTCAGATAATATTCCAGGACCCCGCCGCCTCCCTCGATCCCCGCTGGACGGTGGGGTCATTGGTGGCTGAGCCGCTGGTGAACTACCGGGCGGGGTCCGGGGAGGAAATAAAATGCAGGGTGGAGCACCTCATGGAACTGGTGGGTCTTGAGCCGGCGCAGGCCGGCCGCCATCCCCACCAGCTTTCCGGCGGGCAGCGGCAGCGGGTCAGCATTGCCCGGGCCCTGGCCCTTCATCCCCGGCTTATTGTCTGCGACGAGCCGGTGTCCAGCCTGGATGTTTCCATAAGGGCGCAGATACTGAATCTTCTGCGGGATCTCAAGGAAAGGCTGGGGATGGCCTATCTGTTCATTTCCCACGATCTGGCGGCGGTGAGTTATCTGGCCGACCGGGTGGCGGTGATGTATCTGGGCAGGATTGTGGAGGTGCTCAAGGCCGGAAGTTTTTTGAAAGATGCCCGGCACCCGTACACCCGCGCCTTGCTGGCGGCGGTGACAGGTTTTTCGCCGGGCGGGGGGATCCCGGTCGTGCCGTTGGCGGGCGAGCCGCCGGACCCCGGCAGCCCGCCCCCCGGCTGCCGGTTCCACCCCCGCTGCCCCGGGGCCATGAATGTTTGCGGACGGGAGGACCCGACGCTGACGGCGGAGGAATCCGGGCATCTGGTGGCCTGCCATTTCGCAGGTTAGAGGCCGGAGTTTGGAGTTTTGAAATTCATGTGGGTTTTACGTTGGCCGGCTGTAAAGGGGCATTTTTGAGATTTCGCCGGCCATAATCCAGTCCGTTGTTTTACTTAAAAAAGCTGAAAATTGGAGGTACAGTAATGCATCATTTAAAGAAAGCGCTGGCAGGACTGATTTTTCTGGCATTTCTTACGCCCATGCTGGCTGGCTGTGGCGGCAATGCCGGGGAAACGAAGGCCAAGACCCAGGCCAAAGCCCAGGAGCTGATCATCGGCGAGCAATTCGACCTGGGGGGGTATGATCCTTCCGGACCCATGTCTTCCTTTGTACGATCCCTTATTTTCAATAATCTGGTTGAATTGGATCTGGATTTTAAAAAGGTTCCTGGTCTGGCCGAGTCCTGGAGCATGGAGCCGGACGGAAAAACATGGGTGTTTAAGTTGAGGCGTGATGTAGTCTTTCACGACGGCGCCCCCTTTGACGCCCAGGCCGCCAAAACAAACCTCGAATGGCACATGAAGGGCGCGAACAAAGGCTGGCTTTCTTCCATCAGCAGCATTGAAACACCCGACCCTCACACTTTGGTGGTCAAACACAAAACCCCGGTGTTTACCTTTGCTTCGGATCTGACCCCTCCTTTTCTGGCCATGGTCAGCCCCAAAACCATCGGGCCGGACGGCAAGCTGACGGCGGCGGCGGGCACCGGGCCTTTCAGGCTGGCCTCCTGGGAAAAGGACAGCACCTTCGTTATGGAGCGCAACGACAAATATTTCGGCGGCGTGCCCAATCTGACCAAAATAACTTTCAAGGTTATTCCGGACGCGGAAACCCGGGCCATGGCCCTTGAATCGGGACAAATCGACATGATGAGCGGCCGTGAGGCGCTGACCGCCGTCCAAAGGTTTAAAAGCAATCCCGGGATTAAAATTGTCAAGCGCATGGGTCAGACATCAGAAGTGATGTTTTTCAACACAGACAGGCCGCCCTTCGACGATCTGAAAATACGCCAGGCCGTGGCCCACGCCGTTAACCTGCAGGAAATGGTGCCAAAGCTCCTGGGGGATCTGGCGGAGCCGCCAAAAAATTTCTTTTCCCCCGCGTATGGTGATTATCTCCAGCCCAATCCCGCCGTGCCGAAGTTCGATCAGTCCAAGTCGAAGGAACTGCTGGCCGGGGCCGGCTGGAAGGATACAAACGGGGACGGCATTCTGGAAAAGGGAGGTAAAGATCTAAAAGCTGTTCTTTATTTCGGGGCAAAAAATGCCGAGGATAAAATTCTCAGCACCGCCATTCAGTCTGAATTGAAAAAAGTGGGCATGAACATCGAATTGCGGGCCGTGGAGGATGCAGCCCTCCGGCAGGCTCTGGAAAAGAGGGAATACGATTTGATTATGTTGGGCCAGTGGTTTGTCCCCCACGACGACCCCACCTCCCACTACCAGAGAGGGTACTGGCACAGCAAGTCAACTTATAAAGTGTATACGTCACCGGGACTGGACGGGCTGATCGACCGGCTGGCGGCGTCCCTGGACGCCAAAGAGCGCATTGCCCTGCACCATCAGATACAGGCCAAGGTATTGGAAAATACGCCGGTACTGGTGGTTTTTCACCGCAATAATGTCATGGTCATGAAAAAGAATATCGACAATTTCAAGTGCTCTGTGGGCACCTGGCAGATATTCCGGGGGCTTGTTGAGACTAAAGTCAACTGATTTTGAGGCGGTTTTAAAAAACCATTATTTTGCGGGTGTGTGATCAATCCCCCGGCAAGATGTATACGTCAATTGCGGGATCAAGGAGGGGTGCGGGTGCAGATTGACAGGCCCGGTTTTTGGAAAGAGATCTGGAGCGGGGCGAATAAAAATTCTCTATATGCCCGGCGGCGCCCCGGCGCGGATCAGTTGGATTACTGGAACCGCATGGCTGGCCGTTTTGAACGGATGGCCAGGCAGGGCCGCGCAAAAAAGCGTGTGGAAAGGGTGATGAACTGGCTGGAACAGCACGGAGTCCTGCATCCCGGCGTGGAGGCGCTGGATATCGGCGCCGGAACGGGTGTATTTACCGTTCCCCTGGCCGGACGGGCAGCGCGGGTGACGGCCCTGGAGCCGGCCCCGGCCATGCTGGCCGCCCTGCAGAAAAGGGTTGAGGCGGAGGGACTTGTGAACGTCATTTATCTTGACCGGGAATGGGAGAAAGTTGACCCGGCAGCCGAAGGTCTGGCCGGCGGGTTCGACCTGGTCTTTGCGTCACTGACGCCGGGAGTGAGGGATACAGATACTCTCATGAAAATGACGGCCTGCTCCCGGGGCTGGTGTTTCCTGTGCGACTTCGCCGGCCGGCGGCGGGTCCCGGCCCGGGAGGAATTGTGGCGGCTGATTGTCGGTGAGGAAATGCCTTTGCCGGGCCACGACATTGTCTATCCCCTCAACTACCTCTACGCCTCGGGGTATTGTCCTTCTTTTCAGGTGTGGGCGGACGAGTGGGACGAGGATCTGGCGGTGGATGAAGCGATGGCCGGGCTGTTGGATTTTTTCCGGGTCTACACTGAGATCACCCCGGAGATCGAGAAAATAATCTCCGGGTACGTGGAGTATTTTTCGGTGGATGGTATCTTCAGTGAAAAATACAGTGTGCGTTTGGGAATGATCCTCTGGCCGGCGCGTCCGGGCCGGTAATCAACACAAAGGTCTTCCATTTTTTGATCGAGGTGAAAAAAATGAGATTTTCAAAACATTTGCTTGTCCTGCTGGTTATCATACTTGCTGCGGGGCTGGCCGGGTGCGCCGGGAAACAAAAAGGGGCGCAGGAGGCAAAACAGGAACTGGTGATCGGTGTCGGGAGAGACTTTTACAACGGTCCGGACAGCGGCAGTTTTCTCCACGGCAGTGCGGGCGTGTGGGAAAGTCTTACGTATCTTAATGAAAACCTGGTTCCGGCGCCGCAACTGGCTGAAAGGCTTATACCGGACGAAACGGGCAAAGTGTGGACGGTTTACCTGCGTCAGGGCGTAAAGTTTCACGACGGCACGCCGCTCAACGCAGAAGCGGTGGTGAAGAGCGTTAAAAGATTGAAAGACAGGCCAAAGCTGGATGAATACGGTACGTTTACGAGCCTGGAAAAGGTGGAGGCCGTAAGTGACTATGAAGTAAAGTTTACCTACGGCAAGCCTGAGCCGGCTTTCCCGGCCAGGGTGGCCTATCACGGCTGCCCGGTGTTCAGCCCCAAAAGTTTTGATGAGAGCGGGAAGATCACGTCCCCTTACGGCACGGGGCCATTTCAGTTCAGTGAATATAAAAAGGGTGAAGCCCTGGTGGTCACCCGCAACGACGGTTATTGGGGGGGTAAACCAAAATTGGAGAAGGTGACTTTTAGAGTTATACCGGACCCCTCCACCCGGCTGGCTGCCTTGCAGACAGGTGAAATTCAGGCCGTGGCCGATGTGGGCGGCATTTTGCCGGATCAGGCCCTGGTAATCAAAAATAATGACAAGCTGGTTCTTTTGTCCCGGCCGGTGACTACCACTCATTATGTGCTTTTCAACAACAAGAGACCACCTTTTAATGACATGCGTCTGCGACAGGCAGTAAGTCTCCACCTGGACCGGCGGCAGTTGATCAAAGATGTGCTTGGCGGCTATGGTGAGCCGGCGGATACCGTTTTCACCCCCCTTGCCGGGACGTGGGCGGTCAATGGGTTGTGGAAGACGGATAAGGATAAGGCCCGGGAACTGGCCGCGCACGCAGTGGCCGGCCCGCCGCGCAAAGTGCTGTTCGTCATCAACTCGGCATTGGCCAACCGCTGGCCTTATAAGCCAATGGCGGAAATATTGCAGTCCGAACTTAAAGGTCTCGGTTTAGAGGTGGAGCTAAAGTTGTTGGAGGCCGGCGCCTGGAAGGATGTGTTGGAAAAAGGAGAGTACAACATTACTTTATCTCCCTATACACTGATGACCGGCGACCCTGATTTTTTCTTCGGCCGGTGGATCCATTCCAAGGGGCAGATGAACATACAGCGGGGTATAGGCTTTAGCAATCCTGAAGCGGACAAACTGGTGGAGGCGGCCGCAGCCGGGCTGGATCAGGCGAAAAGGCAGCAGCTCTATAGTGATCTGCAGCGGTTAATAGCCCGGGATGTGCCTCTGAGCCCGGTCTACCACGACGCATGTCTGTACGCCACCGGAAAAGAAGTGCGCGATCTGAAACTTGATCCCTTCTTCAAGCCGAGTCTTGATAAAGCCTGGGTAGGGAACAAAGCGAACCGGTGAAATAATCTCCGGGCTGATTACTTGGAAAGCAGGGATGAATAATGCAAGCCAAAAAAGACATTTTGCTCCTCGCCACTTATGGGATGGAAATAGTGGAATGCGGCGGGACTCTGGTTAAGCATGTAATGGCTGGAGGGAACATTTACGCTGCCGTTTCGCTGGTGAGGACCAGGAACAGGGAGCAGGTGCGAAAGGCGGCCGGAGTGTTGGGCGTTAATGTGCGCTTCCTGGACTTTGAGAGCGGGGAATTAAAGGCTGACTTGGATTCAAAAATTAAAATAGTACGCCTGATCAGGGAAATTCGTCCAGAGATTGTCATTACCCAGGATCCTGAACACTCTTATCTCGATCTTGATCCTGATCGGAGGGAGGCAATGGTTCTCTACATCGAAGCTGTCAGTCTGGCCGCAAGGGATTGGAAAATTGAGGAATGCGGTAATTTAAAAGCCCATCAGGTAAAAAGTGTTTATTTCATGACCCCGGAAAGACCAAATTGCGTGGTTGATGTTGCCGCTGTTTTCCACCTGAAAGAGCTGGCTATGAATGAACTGGCCGGCCAGCTGGTTTTCACTGCGGAGACTATGGCTGAAAGGCTGCCGTTGAGTGCCATGAGTTACCTGCTGGCGGATTACCATCAGGTAAAGGATGTGCCGGTGGAACTGGGCCGGGCATTGCACCGGGAAATGAACAGGGCCTTTCATATTTACCATGGGATATTCAGCCACTCCAGTTTTGTACTGGCGGAGCCTTTCCGCCGGGCTGGTCCCTTTGAGCTGGAGGGACTGATTTAATGTGCAATGTCTGAAAAATAACTAAAGAGGTGAAAAAATGAGATTTTCAAAACATTTGCTTGTTCTGCTGGTTATTATGCTCGCTGCGGGGCTGGCCGGGTGCTCCGGCCAGCAAAAAAAGGCGCAGGAGGCAAAACAGGAACTGGTGGCGGGGGTGGGCGCCGATGCCAATGAGTTGAAATACGGTGAGGTGGGTGTAAGCTCCCCCAATGCCAATATATTCGAGAGCCTGGTCAAACTGAATGCCACTTATCAGGTGGAGCCCCTGCTGGCCACCGGATGGGAGTACAGGGGAGACAACACCTGGCGCTTTTATTTGAGAAAGGGTGTCAAATTCCATGACGGACGGGAGTTTACCGCCGATGCGGTTAAATATACATTGGAGCAGGCAATCCGTCCCAGCGGCAAATCCTTGCTGAAAATAAAGGAAGGCTCGGTTAAGGTGGTTGATAATTATACGGTGGATATTGTCACCACGGAGCCCAATATGCGGGTGCCGGAAATATTGGCTCACCCCCTGAACGGAGTCAGGGCGCCGGGGCCGGACCACACCAAGAATCCTACCGGCACGGGGCCCTTCCGGTTTGTCAGTTATGAGAAAGACCAGCAGATGGTTGTGGAGCGCAATGCCGGCTACTGGGGCACTCCCCCCAGGCTGAGCAAAATAGTCTTCAAATATATACCGGACCACAACAGCCGTCTTTTGGCCCTGCAGGCGGGGGAAGTGGATGTAATAACGGAAATCCCCCGGGAGATGATCGGGCAAGCCAAAGGGGCAAAGGGGATTAAACTGCTTACCGCCCCGACGGGTCCCTATGTGGCTGTCTCCCTCATGGTCAACGGAAAGTATCCCCATGACATACTGCAGGACAAGAGGGTGCGGCAGGCCGTGGGGCTGGCCGTAGACCGGGAGGCCATCATCAGGACGGTATGGGAGGGCAATGCCGTAAGCAGCCAGACACTGATACCGCCAGGCATATTGAGGGAGCACGGGGACCGGGTCAAAGGGTTCACTTTTGAGCCGGAAAAGGCTAAACAATTGCTGGATCAGTCCGGCTGGCAGATTGGACCCGACGGCGTCAGGGTCAAAAACGGGCGAAAACTGGAACTGGTTCTTGTTTCCGGCTTTCCTTCCGCCAGTTTGCTGAAGCCGCTGCCGGAAGTGCTGCAGCAGCAGCTCAGGCAGATAGGCATTGCGGTCAGGGTGGTGGAAGTGGCGGACAGCGGGCTCTATTACGAAAGCATGAAAAAGGGGGAAGGGGACCTGTGGCTGGAGAGGGGAAACCAGAATAACGGCGACCCCACTTTTCTGCCGGAATTGCTGTATCATAGCAAAGGGTACCAGGGATCCACTTATAACAAGCCCTTTTGTCCGGGGGAAAAGTTTGACCGCCTGGTGGACGAGGCCCGCAAGAACCCCGACATAAAGGAGGCGGCGCGGCTGATGGCGGAGGCCATGCATGTGCTGATTGACGAGGAAACCACCGTGGTGCCCATTGCGTCACTGTCCAATGTTTATGCCGCCAAGGACAATGTCAAGGGGCTGGATCCCCATCCCGCCAATGTCAACACCAGGTGGGACACGGCCTTTATAGACGGGCAATGATTATGTTGCGGATGGATAATGTGTTATAATGCTGGATAAGGAATTATGGAAACTCTGGGGGGGCTTCAGGTGGGACTGTCCTCGAGGGATGTTGAAATTATGCAAAAAAAAGCCCACACATACGCGGATTATTGTCTGCTGCCCGAAGGAACACCCTGCCAGCTGATAGGGGGGAAGCTGATTATGACACCGGCCCCCGATACGTATCACCAGGCTATTTCCATGCGGCTGGGGGTGGAGATGGCCAATTTCACTGCCGGAAAAAAATCAGGTATGGTTTTTTTCGCCCCTGTGGACGTTTTTCTGGAAGATACAGAGATATACCAGCCGGATATTATTTTTATCGCCGCTGACAGGCTGCATATTATTGAGCCGGCGGGGGTGAGGGGTGCCCCTGATTTAGTGGTGGAGATTCTGTATCCCTCCACCGCTTATTACGACCTGAGAAAAAAGTTCAAGGTTTACGCCCGGAGCGGGGTAAGGGAATACTGGATTGCGGATCCCCATGACCGGAGCATTGAGGTTTATAAGGGAAAAGAGGGTAAATTTGTACAGACACTGAGGGTGGAAGGGGAAGGCAAAGCCGGTTCATCGGTGCTGGAAGGGTTTGCGGTGGAAGTAAAGGTCATTTTTGCCGATATTGCCTCCTACAGCCGATTATTGGGGCAATGATCGGGGGGCCGGCATGGATCGGCGCATTTTTGCCGCATGAATTGACATATAATTGACACAATGTTATTATAAACTATAAATTTAACTGAATAGTAAACTGACCAGGTTCCCCCGGACGCACCGGGGGTGAAAAGGGAACCGGGTGTAAATCCCGGACGGTCCGGCCACTGTATGTGGGGAGCGAATCCCACGAAAGCCACTGGGCCTTAACAAATAAAGGCCCGGGAAGGCGGATGAGACGCTGTGATCCATAAGTCAGGAGACCTGCCTGGTTATAAGTCAAGTGTCGCCTTCCGTGGAAAGGTCAGGTGCTTGTTGGGTGTTGTGTGCAAGTACAAGTAAATGTATGGCACATCCATCTGAAAAGACCGGCTTGTTTGGAGGAGCCGGTCTTTTTCTCGGTGTTTCACTTTAAGGGCGGGATTTTTACATCCCCTGCCGATGCCGCTTTTGGCGGCATGGATGTCTGTGCGAAAAAAACACCCGCACAAACCGGGCCACGAAGGTCTTTCTCTCTGCCTGGGGAGTTCTTCGTGGTTTCATTTTTTTTCATGGTGTCAGGAGGCGGCGTGATCTGAAGAGGGAGGATGTATAATTTGCGGGCCGGGATTTTGTTTTACACCGCGGTGGAAGGGGAACTGGCCAACCTCACCCGGGCTTTGCACCGTCTGCGCCGGAAATCCGGACCGCCGGTGGAGGTATATGCCCGCGCAAAACGGGATGTGGCCGGGCCCCAAGGTGAGAAAGAACTGCTGGAGATTGTCCCGCAGGTGAATATTATTGTCCTTCGCCTGATGGGAGGCGCTGATTCCCTGCCCGCCTTCGGCAGGGTGACGGAACTGGCCCGGGAAAAAAACATACCCGTGGCGGTCCTGCCCCCGGGGGGAGAAGGCGGGCAGGATCCATCCGCCATGAGTACGCTGGAACAAGGGGACTACCGGCGGGTGTGCGGATACGTGGGCTACGGCGGGCCGGACAATCTGGAAAATTTTCTTTTATGGGTGGCAAACCGCCATCTGGGCACGGATTTCCCCGTCCGGGAACCCAGGCCCCTGCCCTGGGAGGGAATCTACCACCCCGATTATACGGATCCGGCCGCCGCTGAAGAGTATCTATTGAAAGAGGCGGAAGGCGGCCGGCCTGTGGTGGGTATTCTTTTTTACCAGAGTTATTGGACGGTGGGCAATACCGGTTTTGTGGACGAACTGATCCGGAGTGTCCAGCGGCGGGGAGGCGTGGCTTTGCCGCTGTTTCTCCATGCCGCCAGAAATGACGATATGGGCAGCCGCGGTGCTGCCTGGGCCCTGGACCGTTATTTTTACCGGTCCGGCCGTCCGTTGGTGGATGTTGTGATCAATACTTTGATGTTTTCCCAAACCATTGCCACCCCCAGTTTCAGCCGGACCGCGGGGGGAGACTTTTACCGGCGGCTGGGGGTGCCGCTGATAAAGGCCGTTATTTCGCTGACGCCTTATGCCGAATGGGATCAAAGTTTGCAAGGGCTTGGCCCGATGGATGTGGTTATGAGTGCTGCCCTGCCTGAGTTTGACGGGGCGCTGATTACCGTCCCGGTGGCCACCCGGGAGGAGGTGGAAAGGGACCCGCTGACCGGGGCCACGCTGATAAAGCACGTACCCATTCCCGACCGGGTGCAAAAGGTGGCTTCGCTGGCCATGCGCTGGGCGATGCTCAATCGCAAGCCCAATGGTGAGAAGAGGGTGGCCATAATATTGCACAACTATCCGCCGCGCAACGACCGTATCGGCAACGCCTTCGGCCTGGATACCCCGGCCAGTATACACAGCCTGCTGGCCCGGATGAAGGAGGAAGGGTACCGGGTGGAAGACCTTCCGGAAAACGGAGAATCCTTGATGCAAAAGGTGCTGGACGGATTGACCAATCAGCGGAGCTGGCTGGATCCGCGGGAAATGGACCGGAGGGCGGCGGCCCGGGTGGACCGGGACACTTACAGGCGATGGTTTTCAACCTTCCCCGCAGGGGCGGGGGACCGGCTGCGGCGGGACTGGGGACCTCCTCCGGGGGAAGTTTTCTCTTACGGGGAACACCTGCTCATTCCCGGCATATTCCTGGGCAATGTTTTCCTGGGCATGCAGCCGGTGCGGGGGTTCCTGGAAGATCCGGCCAAGGTTTACCATAGCCCCGATCTCTCACCTCCGCACCATTATATTGCCTACTACCGCTGGCTGCGGGATGTCTTTGGAGCGGACATTGTGTTCCACATCGGCAAGCACGGTTCACTGGAGTGGCTCCCCGGCAAAGGGACGGGGCTGTCGGAGGCCTGCTTCCCCGATTTGGCCCTATATGACATGCCCCACGTTTATCCGTATATTATCAACAATCCGGGCGAGGGCACCCAGGCCAAGAGGCGTTCCCACGCCTGCCTCATCGGCCACCTGGCGCCGGTGATGACCAGGGCCGGCGCCTACGATGATCTGGCCGGGCTGGAAGTATTGATAAGCGATTACCATAAGGTGAAAGCCCTGGATCCGGGCAAGCTGCCGGTATTGCGGGGGCTGATCTGGGAAAAGGTGGAGGCCGCCCGTCTGGACAGGGATCTGGGCATTGACCGGGAGCCGGCCGGGGCGGACTGGGAGGAGTTGCTGGAGAGGCTGCACGGCTACCTGCATGAATTGAAGGACACCCTGATCCGGGACGGCCTGCACATACTGGGCCGGCCGCCGGAGGGCGGCGCCCTGGTGGAAATGATCCTTGCCTTAACCCGCCTGGCCAATGGGGAGATTCCTTCACTTAGGGAGTGCCTGGCCGGGATACTGGGGTTTGATTACGGCGATCTTATAGAAAAGCCGGGCTTTTTCTCCCCCGGGCACGGGCGGACTTACGGGGAGATAATCGATCATGTAGACCGGCAGGGGAGGGATCTGATTAAGGCGTTGGCCGCTGCGGGTTTTGCCGGTGCAAACATCCGGGCCCTGGCTGAAAATATCCTCGCAGGGTGGAGTGAGGATTTGGGGCGGGTAATGGAGTATGTATGCGGCGTCCTGGCCCCGGCCCTTATGGGAACGGTGGCGGAAATTGACAACTGTGCGGCTGCCCTGGCTGGGAAATTTATTCTCCCCGGCCCCTCCGGCGCCCCGACCCGGGGTATGGCCGATGTGCTACCCACCGGGCGCAATTTTTACTCCGTGGACCCCCAGGCCATCCCCACCCGGTCCGCCTGGCGGGTGGGGACGGCCCTGGCGGACGCATTGTTGCAAAGATGTCTGGAAGAGACCGGGTTCTATCCGGAAAGCGTCGGCCTGGTGGTTTGGGCCACCGGCAATATGCGCACCGGGGGGGACGATGTGGCCGAGGCCCTGTGTCTTTTAGGTGTGCGGCCTGTCTGGGAGGAAAAGAGCGGGCGGGTGAAAGACCTGGCCGTAATCCCGCCGGAGGAGCTGGGACGGCCGCGCATAGACGTAACTGTCCGGATCAGCGGCATGTTCCGTGACGCTTTTATGAACGTGGTTTACCTGCTGGACCGGGCGGCGGAAATGGTGGCCTCCCTGGATGAGCCGGATGACATTAATTTTATCGCCAAACATTTCCGGGCCGAGGTGGCGGAGAAAGCCGCAGCGGGCATGGATCAGGCGGAAGCGCGGGAAGAGGCGCTGTGGCGCATATTCAGCGACCGGCCCGGAACTTACGGCGCAGGCGTAAACCATCTGATCGCCGCCGGTAACTGGCGGGACGGAAAGGATTTGGGCGAAGCGTACATTACCTGGGGAGATTGCGCCTACAGCCGCCGCCGCTATGGCAAAGACGCCCGGGCCGCTTTCCGGCGACGTCTGGCGATGGTGGAGGTTACGGTGAAAAACGAGGATTCCCGGGAAATCGACATGTTTGATTGTGATGATTTTTATTCCTATCACGGCGGCATGGTGGCCGCGGTCAATGCCGTCAAGGGCTCCCCGCCCCTTTCCTTCAGCGGTGACAGCTCAGATCCGGCGCGGGTTCGGGTGCGTACACTGAAGGAGGAGACCAGGCGTATTTTCCGTGCCCGGGTGCTCAACCCCAGGTGGATAGAGAGCATGAAGAGGCACGGCTACAAAGGGGCCGGGGATCTGTCCCATTTGGTGGAGGTGGCCTTCGGCTGGGACGCCGCCGCCGGGGTGGTGGAAGACTGGCTGTACGAGGCGATGGCGCAAAATTACGCTCTGGATACTGCCATGCGGCAGTGGTTTAAAGAAGTCAACCCCTGGGCGCTGCACAATATCACCGCGCACCTGCTGGAGGCGGCGGCCAGGGGCATGTGGCGGGCGGCGCCGGAAATGATTGACGCCCTGCGGGAACTGCACCTGGACATCGAAGGGGAGATGGAGTCCCGGACGTGATAATCACACTTTTTGCAAATAAGGAGACAGATCATGGGAAAATACCGGCGTTTTACATTCCCCTTTTCCGCCATAACCGGCCAGGAAAAGATGAAAAAGGCTCTACTGTTGAATGCCGTTAACCCGCGGATAGGCGGTGTGCTGGTGCGCGGCGAAAAAGGCACGGCCAAATCCACGGCGGTGCGGGCACTGGCCCGCCTGCTGCCGGAAATTGAGGTGGTGGCGGGCTGCCCGTACAACTGCGACCCCGGCGATGCCGGTCTGATCTGCCAGTCCTGCCGTGACCGCCTGGGGGATGCCCAAAGAATTGAAAAAGTCCTCCGCCGGGTGCAGGTGGTGGATCTGCCGGTGTCAGCCACCGAGGACAGAGTGGTGGGCAGTCTGGATTTCGAGCACGCCGTCAGATATGGGCGGGCCCGCTTTGAGCCCGGCCTGCTGGCCCGGGCCAACCGCGGGATCATCTACGTGGACGAGGTGAATCTCCTGGACGACCACATTGTGGACGTGCTTTTGGACGTTGCCGCAACGGGGGTGAACGTGGTTGAGAGGGAAAGTGTTTCATACAGCCACCGGGCGGAGTTTATTCTCGTCGGCACCATGAACCCGGAAGAAGGCGGCCTGCGTCCGCAACTGATTGACCGGTTCGGCCTCTGCGTTCAGGTGGAGGGGGTGACGGATCCCGCCCGGCGGGTGGAAATTGTCAGGCGGCGCGATGAATTCGATGCTGATCCACTGGGTTTTATCGCCCGCTGGCGGGAAAAAGAGCGGCAATTGAGGGAGAAAATCACCGCCGCCCGCTGTCTGCTGCCGACGGTGACCATTTCACCGGACTTGCTGGAACTGATTGCGGAATTGAGCATGGAAGCCCTGGTGGCCGGCCACCGGGCCGATATAGTCATGGCGGCGGCGTCCAGCACCATCGCTGCCTGGCACGGGCGGAACAGGGTGACAGAAGGGGATGTTTACGAGGCTGCCGATCTGGTGCTGTTCCACCGGGTGCGGGAAGCCCCCCCGCCATCCCCCGAGCAGCCCGGGGCCTCCCCGGAAGAACAGGAAGATTCGCCGGAACAGGAGGAAGAAGACGACAGCCGGGAACAGGAACCCCCTGAACAGCCCGAAGAGGCGCCGCCGCTGCCGGATCAGGAAAGCCTGGAGCCGGAGGATCAAAAACAGCAAGAAGATCAGGAACGGGACAGGGAAAAAGAACAGAATACCCCTCCTCCTGCGGCACCGGAGGAAAGAGTATTTGCCGTCGGGCAGCCCTTTCAGACAAAGCGCATCAGCTATGACCGGGACCGCATGTTGCGCAAGGGTTCCGGCCGGCGGTCCCGTACCAGGACCGCTTCCAAAGCCGGGCGCTATGTGCGTAGCACCATGCAGCGAAAAAACAATGATTTGGCCTTCGACGCCACAGTGCGGGCGGCGGCGCCGTACCAGCCGCGCCGGCGGCGGGGCGGGACGGCCATTGCCATAGAAACCGGCGACATCCGGGAAAAGGTGCGGGAGAAGAGAATAGGCAATTTCCTTTTATTTGTGGTGGACGCCAGCGGGTCCATGGGGGCCCGGCAGAGGATGGTGGAAACCAAGGGGGCCATACTTTCCCTGCTGCTGGACGCCTATCAGAAACGGGACCGCATCGGCATGGTGGCTTTCAGAGGGAGTGCGGCGGAAATGATTTTGCCTCCCACCGGCAGTGTGGAAATGGCCCACAAGCTGCTGGAGGAGCTGCCCACCGGCGGCAAGACGCCTTTGTCCGCCGGACTCATTAAGGCTTATGAGGTGGCCAGGACCCACCTCTATAAAGACTCGGACATATCACCTCTGCTGATTATTATTTCCGACGGGAAAGGCAATGTAAGCGCGGGCGCCGACAAGCCTTTGGCCGAGGCCCGCCGGGTGGCGGAAATAATCAGGGCTGAGGAAAGGATAAAGACACTGGTGGTTGATGTGGAGAATAACGGTTTCCTCACATTCGGGCTGGCCGGAGAACTGGCCGCCGCCCTTGGCGCCGGGTACTACAAAATCGACGACTTGAAGGCGGACACCCTGGTGCGGGCGGTAAGGGAGGTTGAGTGAAAAGAATTGGGCCGGATTATGATTGATGTTGAGAGTTCTAAGAGAAAGGTTGATTTAAAAAGTGAATGAGATCAATAGAATTTATCCCTTCGCCGCCATTGTCGGGCAGGAGGAGATGAAAAGGGGACTTATGCTCAATGCCGTTAACCCCAAACTTTCCGGGGTTCTGATCCGTGGCGAGAAAGGTACTGCCAAATCCACCGCCGTGCGGGGGCTGGCGGCTTTGCTGCCCGAAATAGAGGTGGTGGATGGCTGTGTCTACGGCTGTGACCCCGGTGACGTGACCACCATGTGCCTGGAATGCCGGGATCGTCTGGAAGCTGGTGAGGGCCTTCCCCGGATGCGGCGTAAAATGCGGGTGGTGGACCTGCCGGTGTCGGCCACCGAAGACCGGGTGGTGGGCACCCTTGATATTGAGCAGGCCATTAAAAAGGGGGAGAAGCATTTCGAACCTGGGGTGCTGGCCCAGGCCAACCGGGGTATTCTCTACGTGGACGAGGTTAATCTTTTGGACGATCATATAGTGGATGTTCTTTTGGACTCTGCGGCCATGGGGGTCAACACGGTGGAGCGGGAGGGGGTGTCCTTCACCCACCCGGCGAATTTCATCCTGGTGGGCACCATGAACCCCGAGGAGGGCGAACTGAGGCCCCAGTTGCTGGACCGCTTCGGCCTTTGTGTCAATATCACCGGCATACCGGATCCCGCCCTCAGGGTGGAGGTAATCAGGCGCAGGGCAGCCTTTGAAGTAGACCCGGATGAGTTTGCCCGGCAGTGGGAAGCGGAAGAAGATGACCTGCGCCGGCGGATCGTTGCAGCTAAAGCATTGCTGCCCAAGGTGCGGGTGTCCGATGATATTCTTTTCCTAATCGCCAAAGTGGCCATTGAAATGGGAGTGGACGGACACCGGGCCGACCTGGTGATGATGAAGGCGGCCAAAACCACGGCGGCTTTAAAGGGCCGGGGGGAAGTAACTGAAGACGACGTCCGCGGATCCGTGGATCTGGCGCTGCTTCACCGTATGCGCCGCAAACCCTTCCAGGATCTGTCCATGGACCGGGAAAAGCTCCGGGGGGCCATTGGGGAGCCGCAGTCCGGGCACGCCCGGGGCCATGGGCAGCCGCACAGCCACAGCCACCACCGCTGAGGGAATGAAACCGCTGCGGGCTGGATGGCGCCGCATTTATGCGGCACGGGAGCCTGGGACATAACGATGCCTTTGATTAATGAGGAGTTGGGCCCATGATCGAAATTCAGCAGTTAACCAAACGGTACGGCAGTATCAATGCAGTGACGGATTTGGACTTGACCATCGGCAGGGGGGAGATATTCGGACTCTTGGGACCGAACGGCGCCGGAAAAACCACCACCGTCAGGATGCTGACCATGCTGGTCAGGCCCTCCGGAGGGAAAGCCTTTATCAACGGGCATGAAGTGACCCGGGATTTAAGCAGGGTTAAAAAGGAGATAGGAGTTGTCCCCCAGCACATGAATCTTGACCTGGAGCTTACGGCGTGGGAAAATCTCGATCTCCACGGCCGCCTGCATAAAATGTCCGGGCCGGATCGGCGGCAGCGGATCCGGGAACTTCTTGATTTTGTAGAACTGGCCGGCCGGGCCGGGGATCCGGCGGGGCGGTTTTCCGGCGGCATGAAGCGCCGGTTGATGATCGCCAGGGCTTTGATGCATTATCCCAGTGTATTGTTCCTGGATGAGCCGACGGTGGGGCTGGATCCCCAGACAAGGCGCAAAATATGGGATTTGATCAGAAGAATGAATGGCGGGGGAATGACTGTGCTGCTGACCACCCATTACATTGAAGAGGCGGAAATGCTTTGCCACCGGGTGGGGATTATGGACCGGGGCCGGATGATCGCCCTGGGCACGCCGGGGGAATTGAAGGGCAGGGTGGGGGAAGTGGTGGTTGAGTCATTGAACGGCGCCGGCACCCAGTACAGATTTTTTGCCGGCCGGGATCAGGCTTTGGAATACGCCGGCGGTCTGGCGGAAAATGTGGTTATCCGGGAAGCCAATCTGGAAGATGTGTTTATCGAAATGACCGGGCGCAAGGTGGGTGGTTGAATTGGATTTTTACACGGTGTTCTGGCGGGAGATGCTGGTTTTGAAAAGGACTTTTATAAAGTTTTTCGCTTCCCGGCTGGCCAGCCCCCTCCTGTACCTGGTGGCTTTCGGCTGGGGGCTGGGCCGGAGCGTTCAGGTGGACGGGGGCAGGTATCTGGATTTCGTGGTGCCCGGGATTATCGCCCTGAGCACCATGGTTACCAGCTTCAACTACGTGGGGAACTCCCTCAACATGAGCAGGCTCTACCATAAAACCCTGGAAGAATTTTTAATTGCCCCCATCAGCCCTTTTTCCTTCGTATTGGGTAAGGTGCTGGCCGGATGTGTGCGGGGGATCGTGGGCGCACTGGTCATACTGGGGCTTGCTTTTCTGTTCGGCGCGAAAATATTGGTCAATGGGTGGTTTTTTCTGGTGATTCTGCTCACCTGTACCCTCTTTGGCGCCATGGGTGTGGTGGCTGCCATGATAATAGACGCCCACGAAGATATGTCGAACTTTTCCACCTTTGTAATACTGCCCATGTCTTTTTTGTGCGGCACTTTTTTTTCCCCGGACAGACTGCCGGAAGCCCTCAAGTTTATTATTGATGTGCTGCCCCTGACCCATGCCAGCTATTTTCTGCGGTCAGTGGCCGCAGGCGGGGATGTGCTGCCGTTTTCCCTGGCGGTGCTGGCTGTCTATACCATGGTTTTTTTCGCGGCGGGGGTGCTGGCGGTGCAAAGGGCCAGATAGCAGTATTGGCAAGGTCATGAAGACCTGTCCCGCCGCTTGACAAAAGCCGATTTTAACTGTGAGCCGGCTCAAAACAAGGGATGGAAGGACCGTCCCGAAACCACGAAGGTTTTGTGTTTTACGCTCAAAACAATGGTGGTTTTTTTCGCCCGCAGGGAGTCTGAAAATTTAGTTGGAGGGAAAGTCATGAAGAGAGTTACGGCCATAGTGTGGCACAGCCACGCCACCGTCATGAGGCGGGCCAGGGAACTGGTGAAAGACGTCATTGACGTGAAAGTATACTCGGCCCGCTTTCTGGATGAAGGTAAGGAGGACCTCGGGGAGGCGCTGGCCGATATGGAGCGGTCCGACCTGGTTTTTCTCTACCGATCCACCGCCGAGTCCGTTTGGGGCGACCTGGAGGAAGCGGTGAAAAAAATCGGCAGGCCGGTGGTGTGCGTGGCCCACGACCCGGCGCTGTGGGCCCTTTCCACCGTAAGTCCGGAAATAATACTCCGCTGTTACAGTTACGTGGTGCAGGGGGGGAAGGAGAACTTCAGCCGGATGATCCGCTACCTGGCCGCGGAGGTGCTGGGTGAAAATCTGGAGCGGGAAGATCCGGTTATTTATCCGTGGGAGGGGATATATCACACAGCGGCCGGCGGCTGTTTCACCGCGCTGGAAGATTATTTGTCCTGGTACCGCCCGAGGGAGGCGCCTTGGGTGGGGCTGCTTTTTGCCCGCAACAACTGGGTGAATGGCAATCTGGCGGTGGAGGACCTGTTGATCCGGCTGCTGGAGGAAAGGGGTTTCAATGTCATTCCCGCCTTCTGCTATTCGTTAAAAGACGATGAACTGGGGACCAAGGGTTCCGGAGAGGTGGCGAGACAGTATTTCCTCGGCGGGGACGGGCGGCCCCGCATCAATGCCATGATCAAGCTGGTTTCCTTTTTCCTGGAGGCCCGGATCAGAAGTGACGACTTTCTGCGGGAGAGTGTCGCCTCTTCCGGCGTGGCTCTTTTACAAAAACTTAACGTGCCGGTATTCCAGCCGGTGACCTCCTTTTACCGCACGGTGGAGGAATGGGCCGGAGATCCTCAGGGCCTGAACCGGGACATCGCCTGGTGCGTGTCCCTGCCGGAATTTGAAGGGGTCATCGAGCCTGTATTTATCGCCGGGGCCAGGCGGGAGGGAGAACTGGAAATACGGGTGCCGGTGGAGGAACGCTGCCGCCGCCTGGCGGACCGGGTGGCCAAATGGATCAAAATTGGACTAAAGCCGTTGGAGGAGAGAAGGGTGGCCTTTATTCTGCATAATAACCCCTGCGCTTCGGTGGAGGCCACCGTGGGCGGCGGGGCAAACCTGGACACTCTGGAAAGCGTGGTCCGGGTGCTGCAACGCATGAAGGCCGCCGGGTACCAGGTGGACGCTCCGGACAGCGGCAGGGAATTAATCGATACCATTATGGAGCGCAAGGCCATTTCCGAGTTCCGCTGGACCACTACGGATGAAATCATCGGCAAGGGCGGGGCATTGAAACTCATGACGGTGGAAGAGTACCGGGAATGGTTCGACACCCTGTCGCCCCAGGTCAGGGAACGGCTTACCGGAGCCTGGGGCGAACCCCCGGGAGAGGCAAAAGACGGTGTGCCCGCCGCCATGGTCCACGACGGCAATATTATTGTCACCGGGGTGCGGTACGGAAACGCCGTGGTCTGTGTGCAGCCGAAAAGGGGCTGCGCCGGGGCAAGGTGCGACGGGCAGGTTTGCAAAATACTGCATGACCCGGATATTCCGCCGCCCCATCAATACATGGCCACCTACCGCTACCTGGAGCGGGACTTCGGGGCGGACGCCGTGGTGCACGTGGGTACCCACGGGAACTTGGAGTTTCTGCCCGGCAAGGGCGTGGGACTCTCTGGCGACTGCTGCCCGGACCTGGCCATTGGGACCATGCCGCACCTCTACATTTACAACGCCGACAACCCGCCGGAGGGCACCATCGCCAAAAGAAGGAGCTACGCCACCCTGGTGGACCACATGCAGACGGCGATGACCGGGGGAGGACTCTACGATCAACTGGCGGTGCTGGACCGTTACCTGGAGGAATACGAAAGGGCGAAGGTGGCCGATCCGGGCCGGGCCCATATGCTGGAGCACCTGATTATAGACGAGATCAAAAAGACCGGTCTGGACAAACAAATTGATGTAGAGGGCGGTCACCAATCTTTCGGCGGTATAGCCGAAAAGGCCCACGCCGTGCTTTCGGAGGTCCGCAACACCCAAATCCAGGACGGCCAGCATATATTCGGGGAATTGCCGGAGGGCCGCCGCCGGGTGGAGTTCATCAACTCCATATTGCGCTTTGACGCCGGGCGGGAGGTTTCTCTGCGCCGGGCCGTGGCCGGGTTGATGGATCTGGAGTTGGCCGATCTCTTGGCCCGTCAGGGAATGATTTCGGTGCGCCACGGCAAATCCTGCGGAGCTCTCTTGGAGGATATTGACGCATCGTCCAAAGACTTCATCGCCTCGTTCCTGAAAGGACGGGAAGTGGACGCCGGCCTGGCCGGGGAAGTTCTGGGGGATAAATTTCTTTGCCCTGAAGCCTTGCCCGCTCTGAACGCCGTCCTGCCCCGGGTGCTGGATCTGGACGCCCGCATCGAGGCCTCCCGGGAGATTGATTCCCTGCTTTCAGGTTTTGACGGCGGTTACATCCCCGCCGGCCCATCGGGGCTGATCACCCGGGGGAGGGACGATGTGCTGCCCACCGGACGCAATTTTTACTCCCTGGACCCCCACCGGGTGCCCACAAGGGCGGCTTGGGAAGTGGGCAGGCGCCTGGCGGAGAAGGTTCTGGCCAGGCACCTGGCCGAAGAGGGCCGCTATCCGGAAAACGTGGCCCTTTACTGGATGTGCAATGACATCATGTGGGCGGACGGAGAAGGGCTGGGACAGATGTTTCATCTTCTGGGGGTAAGGCCAAAGTGGCTGCCCAACGGGCGGGTGGCCGGTATAGAGGTGATTCCGCCGGAGGAACTGGGGCGGCCCCGCATTGACCTCACCGTGCGGGTTTCGGGCATTACCCGGGATAACTTCCCCAATTGTGTGGAACTTCTGGACGAGGCCATCCAGACCGTGGCAGCCCTGGAGGAATCACCCGGACAAAACTACATCCGCAAGCATACCCTGGCCCAGCTGGAAGGGCAAGATGACGCGCAAGCCTGGCGGGAGGCCACCCTGCGCATATTCGCCTCCAGGCCCGGCACCTACCAGGCCGGGGTCAACCTGGCGGTATACGCCTCGGCCTGGAAGGAAGAAAAGGATCTGGCCGACATATTCGTCTACTGGAACGGCTACGCCTACGGCAAGGAGGTTTTCGGCAGGGAGGCCTTCCGGCAGCTCCAGGCGGGCCTTAAAACGGTGGATGTCACCTACAACAAGGTGGTCACCGATGAGTACGATCTCCTTGGTTGTTGCTGTTACTTCAGCGCCCACGGCGGAATCACCGCCGCCGCCCGGGCGGCTTCCGGGAAGGAAGTGAAAACCTACTACGGTGACACCAGGGAGCCGGACCATGTGGAAGTCCGCACCCTGGCCGACGAAGTGCGCCGGGTGGTGAGGACCAAGCTTTTGAACCCCAGGTGGATTGAAGGGCAGAAAAGGCACGGCTACAAGGGCGCCGGGGATATTTCCAAACGCGTTGGCAGGGTCTACGGCTGGGAGGCCGCCACCCGGGAAGTGGACGACTGGATTTTCGACGACATCACCAGGACATTTATCATGGACGAGGAAAACCGCCGGTTTTTTGAGGAACACAATCCCTGGGCGCTGGAGGAAATAGCTCGCCGGCTTCTAGAGGCCGAAAGCCGCGGACTGTGGAACGCCGACCCCGAAGTGCTGGAGGGGCTGAAGGAGCATTACCTGGAGATCGAAGGCTGGCTGGAGGAAAAGATGGGAGAGGTGAAAGGGGATTTCCAGGGGGGCGCCATCGACATCTTCACTGCTGAGGAAGTGGCCCACTGGGGGGCCAGGATGAGGGAAATAAAGGCAAAACTGGGAAATTAAAAATAAATATCCGCCAAAGAAAATATTGTTGTATTTCATGAGTTAAGGAGGATGATTTTATGCCGGGAAGGAGACTGGTGTTTGGGCTGTGCATGGTTTTTTTACTGGCCGGTTTGCTTTTTTGCTCTGGCGCCGTCCAAAACGCCCAGGCGTCGGAAACGAAAGTGCTGCTGCAGCAAATGGCCGATCAGTCCCGGGCCGCCCAAATCAAAGTGTTGCTGGACGGAAAAGAAATCTCCATGGATGTGAGGCCGGTGATCGAAAACGGCCGCACCCTGGTGCCCCTGCGGGCCATATTTGAGGCCCTGGGGGCCAGGGTGAGCTGGGACGGGAGTACTAAGACGGCGACGGCGGTGAGGGACGGCACAGAAATCAGACTGGTGATCGACAGTGACGCTGCACTGAAGAACGGCGAAAAAAAAAGATTGGATGTTCCCGCCAGGATCCATGACGGCCGCACCCTGGTGCCACTGCGCTTTGTCAGCGAAGCTTTGGGGGCCCGGGTCGATTGGGACGCCGCCGCCTATGCCGTGATTATCACCGGCGCCCCCGCCGAAACGCAGAAGTGGCTGACAGTGACGGAGCACTTCGTTACCCCGGAGGGCAGAATTGAAAAGAACGCGGTGCGCGTGCCCTCTCCCCCGAAAAGGGTGGTGGTGCTTGGAACCTACCAAGCGGAAATCATCAAATGCCTGGGAAAAGAAGACCGGGTGGCGGCCGTGACCGACAGTATAAAAAATTTACGCGGCAGCTGGCTGCAGTACGTTATGAACTTGCCTTCGGTGGGCAGCGCATCCACTCCGGACGTGGAAAAGATTATAGGCTTAAAGCCCGACCTGGTGCTGGACTGGGCCATGAAGCCCGAGATTAAAAACCAGCTGGTGAGGGCGGGCATACCTGTGTTGAGGTTGTACGGCTATAACAGTAAATTCTTGCTGGAGGAGATACAGACCCTGGGATTGATTTTCAACAGCCAGGAGAGGGCTTTGATATACACCTCTTATATTGACGGACATTTGCGCACGGTTCGGGAAAAGATCAATAGTGCATACCCGGGCAGAAAAACTGATGTATACTATGAAACCTCGATGAACGATTGGGGCAGTGTGGGAATAGGCTCCGGGGTCCAGCCCCTTTTGGAGATGCTGAAATGTAAAAGCATAGCGGAGGATCTGGGACTCGCGAACCCGAGGGTTTCACCGGAGTGGGTGGCTGCGAAAAATCCGCCGGTGGTGATTAAATCCGTCAGTTCCGGCTATTCCGGGGTGGGGGGGAAGGGCATAGGGTATGAGGCCCAGTCTAACGGCGAGCTGATTGCGCTCCAGCAAAGAATAATGTCCCGGCCCGCCCTTAAAATTACCGGCGCGGTTAAACACAAACGCGTTTATCTAATTTCCAGCGAGCTGAGCAACGGGCCCAGAAGTGTTGTGGGCGCCTATTACCTGGCCAAACTGCTGTATCCGGAAATTTTCCGGGATGTGGATCCGGAGGCGGTGCACAGGGAAATGTTTGACAAGTTTTACGGCAGGGAGTTGAAAGGCATATGGGTGTACCCGCAACCGTAGCCGAGGCCGCCGCCCCGGGCGGCCCGGCGGAAATCAGGGAAATATACTCCCGCTATACGGCCAGAAAAATATTGCTGCTGGCCGGGCTGGGAATTCTGCTGGCGGGCATGGGGCTCTTCGCCTCCACCACCGGGGCGGCCGCCATAGGCGTGGCCGATGTCTGGCGGGTGGTGGCGGGCAAGGTCGTTCCGGGGTATAGTCTGGCGCCCGCCAGTGAACTGGCCGGGACGGTGGTCTGGGAGCTGAGGATCCCGAGGATTTTTCTGGCCGTGCTGACCGGCATGAGCCTGGCCGGGGCCGGGGCGGTGATGCAGGGACTGCTGCGCAATCCCCTGGTCTGCCCGTACACGCTGGGGCTTTCCGGCGGCGCAGCCTTCGGCGCCGCCCTGGCCATTGTCCTGGGGAAAAACATTCTGGGTGGCTATTTCAATATCGCCGGCAACTATATTATTGTCACCAACGCCTTCTTTTTCGGCTGCCTGACCATGCTTTTCGTCTACGCCATTTCCCGCCTGAAGGGGGGTGTGCCGGAAACGCTGCTGCTGGGGGGGGTGGCCATAGGCTATCTGTTTTCCGCCGGAGTTTCCGCACTCAAATACATTTCCAATGAGGAGGCCCTGAAGGACTTAGTGGTGTGGCTGATGGGGGGACTGTGGGGCGCAAGCTGGGAGACCGTTATGCTGCTTTTTCCCCTGGTGGTCGTCTGCATGACTGTGCTACTGCGTTACGCCTGGGACCTCAATGCCCTGGGGGCCGGGGAGGAGGTGGCCGCCAGCCTGGGCGTCAATGTGCGGCGGCTGCGGCTGGTCTGCCTGATACTGGCCACCCTGGCCGCCTCCGGGACCATCGCCTTCACCGGCATCATAGGTTTTGTCGGCCTGGTGGGGCCGCATATTTGCCGCTTCATCATAGGGGGCGACAACCGTTTTTTGATTCCCTGCGCCTGCATTGCGGGGGGGGCGCTGCTTTTGCTGGCCGACACCATGGCCCGCACTGTTTTCTCGCCGGTGGAGGTGCCGGTGGGAATATTGACCTCGCTGATTGGCGCGCCCTTTTTCATCTATTTGCTGATTAAGAAAAAAAGACGGTACTGGTCCTGAAACCATGCGAAAATTTTAAAAGCACTGCCCAGAAAATAGCTTATTCTGCGTTCCTTATTCTGTCAGAATCCAGAATCCAAGAGCCAGAATCCAGAAGGGAGGGGTTGGACGGGCGTATTTTCATCCTTTGATAGTGCCGCCGCAAGGCGACATGGCGGGTCCGCCAAAAAATTGAGACGGGGAGGATTTGTGTAATATGTACCGGATTAGGTTTTTTTCTCTTGTACTTTTTCTGACAATGGGACTGGTGATATGCGGGGCCGGCACGGCTTCGGCCGTTACCACCAACTCGGCCCAGTGGGTGCCGAATGTGAGCCCCCCGGCCGGAGAAGTTCAGCTGGGCACACTGAGGCTTCTGGAAACCGGGTTCGGAAGCATCAAGGAAAACGACTCGGTGAGCATTTCCCTGCCCTCGTACGCCGGGATAAAGGAATTCAGGGTGTTGTTGTCGGGATCCATGACCATGCCCGCCACAAAGGTGACAGTCTCTGATGATAAATTCAAAGTTGGCGCCCAAGATTATGATTTCGGCGCCGTAGCCCCTCTTTCGGCGGATTTGCATGTCAGCGTGCTGAATAAAAACACTGTCAATCTCATTGTTAAAAGGGCCTGGAATCCTGGAGGTTCAACCAGTTCTCTGACAATGATGATTTTATGGGACAAGGTGGACATCGGCCCCGTTTCAGCCGAAGGCCTTGAAAGCAGTGACATCAGGGCCACCCTGGACGCCCCTTCCTTTTCCGGATTCTCTTCCGGGACGGTGGCCGTGGGCAGGATACTGACCGCCGGCGGCAGCTCCGCCAGCGCGGCGTCACCGGTCAACATCACCGATGCCGGGGGAAACGTGGCCGACATCACCATCAAGGAAGATGTGGTCAAGTCGCTGAAAAAAAATGACGGCGAGTTTCCACGGGGGAAAACGGTAAAGCTGATATTGAGCCCGGGTTTTAAGTGGGATGCCGCGAATATACTTCATCAGGGAGGATTTTCCAGCAACAGCGTAACCAGTGCCGTTTTTACCGAAGCCGACGGCCGCAGCGCGCTTTATCTGAAGATTGAAAATGAGAGCGCGGACAGGCCCGGGCAATTGGTGATCAAAGGCAGGGTCAGTGCCGACAGGCCCTTCGCCACCGAGAGGGACGTCAAGGTATTTTACGGCGGAACCAATCCGGGGGTGGGGGGGGACAAAATTGCCGATATGACGGTGGCCAGGTACAGGGTGGCCGGCCTGGCGGCGGCGGCCAAAGGCGAGCTGGACGTGGTGGCGGGAAGGGAAAACCAGCAGATTGGCAATTTCACCGTGGCCGAAGGGATGCAGGGTGATCTGCAGCAGGGCCGGACAATCAGGCTCACCCTGCCCGCCGGGGTGAAATGGAGCCGCGTCCCCGATGTGGTGCGTGAGGCGGGGGACGGCGATATTTCCAGAAGCCCCTCCGTTTTGGACGACGGGCGGACCCTTTCGTTCCGAGTCGACAAAGCCGGAACATCCAGGACTGTTTTCCGGTTCAATTACCCCACCGTGAGCCTGGCTATCAACGCGCCGAAAAAAATTGAAGTGGCGGTCAAGGGGCCGGGGATCAGCGGCGCCGTATCCGTGGCCAATGTGCAGGAACCGCTGAAGATCAGCGCCGGTGGCGGCAATGTGCGCATCGGCGCTGTGGAGCAGCCCGTGGGCGATCTGGTGGTTCAGGAAAATCTGGCCGGGGCGCTGCGGGCCGTTACTGCCGCCGGCGGCCGGGCGGAGTTGAAAATCACCCTGCCCGCCGGGGTGAGTTTCGCCAAAATGCCTTCGGTGGCGGTCAGCGACGGGGATTTGGAGCTGGACAAAGGAGCAATCAGGCTGGAGGACAGGGACCGGACCCTGGTCATTCCGGTGAGCCTGTCCAGCAGCACCCCCGTGGAAAAGCCCCTGCCGGCCGGTGACGGTAAAGAGGGCAGTGTCATTAACGAGCTGATTGGCAGCACCGTGGAGATCAGAGAAATATTGTTGACTCTGAGCCGCGCGGTGCCGGAAGGTGACATCACCGTGGAAGTGAGCGGCAGTGCCCTGAGCGAGACGGGGGGACTGTTTTCTTCCGCCCTTAATAGCCTGAGCACCACACTGGCCAGGTGCGTGACGCCCAAGCCGGCTGAGATAAAGGTGGGGGCTGTATTCACCATTGGCAGCAAAAAATACCTGGCCGGCGCTGAGGAGAAGGAAATGGACATTGCGCCATACATCAAGGACGGGCGGACCTATGCCCCGGTGAGGTATATTGCCTACGCTGCGGGAGTGCCGGACGACTGCATACTTTGGGATGGCCAGAATAACACTGTGACCATTTTGGCCGGCAAAAGGGTGATACAGTTTGAAGTGGGCAAGAACGGCTATCTGCTGCAGGGTTCGTATATTTCCACCGATGCCGCGCCGGAGAACATCGGCGGCCGGGTGACGCTTCCCTATCGCTTTGTGGCCCAGGCCTTGGGACTGAAGGCCGACTGGAACGCCGGGACCCAGCAGGTGGTCATCCGTTAGGAGGCTATATGTCGTATAAACGGGTTTTGCAGCACTCTCCCGATTCTGGGGAAAGGCGGGGGCGCCCGGTCAAACCGGGACACCCCCTGTCTTTCATTGGCAGGGAAATAATGAAAATCAATAAACAGGGCGGTGATTTGTAAAATGCGGCTGTCGATTAAGGGCGTCGTATTATCCTACGGCAGTTTTCCGGTGTTGCATGGAGTGGTCATGGATGCCGGCTATGGCGAGGTGGTAAGCATTGTGGGGCCCAACGGGTCGGGGAAAAGCACCCTTTTGCGGTGTGTGGCCCGCATACTCAAACCCGGCCGGGGGGCAATACTTTTGGATGGAAAGGAAATAAGTTCCTTGAGGGGCTCCGATTTGGCGAAAATGTTGGGATATGTGCCCCAGTCCGCGGCGGAGGCCTTTCCCCTCACGGTGCTGGAAACGGTGCTGCTGGGCAGGAAGCCTCATCTGAAGTGGGGGGTGGGCAAGAAAGATTTGGCCGTCGCGGAAGAAATACTGCGGTACATGCGCATAGAGGCGCTGGCCGGCCGGTACCTGAATGAATTAAGCGGCGGCCAGAAGCAGAAGGTGCTTCTGGCCCGGGCCCTGGCCCAGGAACCGGAGGTGCTGCTCCTTGACGAGCCCACCTCCAACCTGGACATCAGGCATCAGCTGGAGGTGCTTGAACTGGTGGGGGACCTGGCCCGGCGGCGCCGGCGCACGGTGCTGCTGGTGATGCACGACCTCAATCTTGCCGCCAGGTTCTCCGACAAGCTGGTGCTTTTAAAGGACGGGCGCATTTATGCCGCCGGCAGGCCTAAAAAGGTGCTCACGGAGGAGAACATAGGAGTGGTTTACGGGGTGGAAGCCCTGGTGAACGACAGCAAATACGGCCTGCAGGTCTTTCCGGTCCGGCCGGCCGGCGGACAAAAAACCGCCCTGGCCGCCGGGGCCGGCTGAGGCGCCAGTTACATTCTTTATCCCGGCAACATTAAAATACTCCCGTGTTGCACGGTCAAATTCTTTGTGGTATAATTTTTTTTGTTGAATTACGGTTGGTCCTCTGGGCCGTGGAAAAGCGGCACACGAACAACTTGGCGGGAAGGGAGGTACATAAACGTGAATCTGATCCAGTCCCTGGAGCAGGAACATAAGAGGACGGATATTCCAGATTTCAGGCCGGGAGATACCGTAAGGGTGCATGTCAAGGTTGTGGAGGCCGGCCGGGAAAGAATACAGGCATTCGAGGGAGTGGTGATCAGGCGCAGGGGAGGCGGTCTCGGCGAGACCTTCACCGTGCGCAGGGTTTCCTACGGAGTGGGCGTGGAAAGGACATTTCCCCTGAATACCCCCAAAATAGACAGGATTGAGGTGGTAAGGCGCGGCCAGGTGAGGCGCGCCAGGCTGTACTACCTGCGCAAGCTGCGGGGCAAGGCCGCGCGGATAAAGGAAAAGGTCAGAAGGTAAACGGGCATGTCGGGGGACTGTACATAAGCAGTCCCTTTTTGTCAATGCGTGTTTTGGAGGAATACTGCCATGACTGAAAATGCCGGGACGATGGGAGAGGTTAAAGAAAACCGGAAAAAGTCAGCCTTGAGGGAGATGCTGGAGTCCCTGCTCATTGCGCTGGTACTGGCCCTGCTGATCAGGGCCTTTGTGCTGCAGCCTTTTTATATACCGTCCGGCTCCATGGAGCCCACCCTTAGGATTCGGGACCACATCATTGTGAACAAATTCGGCTACAGGTTCTGGGAGCCCCGGCGGGGAGACATTATGGTGTTCAAATACCCCTTAAACCCCGACAAGGACTTTGTAAAAAGACTCGTGGGCATGCCGGGGGAGAGGGTGGAGATTAAAAACGGCAGACTTTTAATTGACGGCCGGCAGGTTGACGAGAAGTACCTGCCCCGGGGGATCAGGCACCCGGACTTCGGTCCCGTGGTGGTGCCGGATAATAGCTACCTGATGCTGGGTGACAACAGGAACAACAGCGACGACAGCCGGGTGTGGGGACCTTTGCCCAAAGAGTACGTGATCGGCAAGGCCATGCTGGTGTACTGGCCCCTGGACCGGGTGCGGCTTTTGACCGACAAATAGCCGCCCTTCAAGGAACCCCATTCTGTCAGCAACAAGAATAATGAATAACTTAATAACTTTGGTACCGGGTACCTGATATTTGGTATGGAGGTCTCAAGGCCGGTATGGATATTCAGTGGTTTCCCGGTCACATGAACAAGGCCAGGAGGCTGTTAAAGGAAAGCCTGAAGCTGGTGGACGCGGTAATCGAGGTGGCGGACGCCCGGATACCGCACAGCAGCCGCAGTCCGGTAATTGAAGAGGCGGTGGGCGGAAAACCGCTTTTGGTGGTGCTGAACAAGGCCGATCTGGCCGATCCGGACATTACCCGTCGGTGGGAGAGTTATTTCAGGGACAGGGGCTTGAGGGCACTGTCCGTGGACTCCCTCCGGGGGGCCGGCATCGGCGGGATAAGCCAGGAAATAAAGGAAATGGCCGGGCCGAAAACCGTCTCCCTCGGTTCCGCCGGGCGGTTGCCCAGGCCCCCCCGCTGCATGATAGCAGGTATTCCCAATGTAGGCAAGTCTTTTCTGATTAACCGCCTGGCCGGGAGAAAATCCGCCAGGACCGGGAACAGGCCCGGTGTGACCAGGGGACAGCAGTGGATCAGGGTGGCGGGGGAGATCGATTTGCTGGATACTCCGGGAGTACTGTGGCCTAAATTCGACGATCCCGGGGCGGGCTTCCGGCTGGCCGTAACAGGCGCCATCAGTGATCAGGTTTTCGACCTTGAAGCCGTGGCCGGACGACTGGCGGGGTGGCTGGCGGCCAATTATCCGGAATCCGTGGAAAAGCGCTATAAAATAGAGGTTCCGGACAGTGGGGAGCCCCAGGAATTGCTTTCGGTGATTGGTAAAAGCAGGGGGTTTATCCGGCAGGGCGGAAGTATTGACATTCTAAAGGCGGCGGTGCTGCTGCTTAAGGAGTTCAGGGAGGGAAGGCTGGGCAGGTTCACCCTGGAACATCCGGTCATTAATACAGCTTGAATAATTTTGGCTCCGGGCACCCGGGCGCCGGAACCATTGGGGCAAAAAATATTTACTTTGGGGGCAGGGATTTGTCCCTTCATCGCGAAAAACCTATTAATCCACAAATTTGATGCGGGGGTCGGAGCTTGGATCTATCGGGCATGACCCTGGCGGAAATAAGACGGCTGGTACTGTTAAAAGAGGCGGAGTGTTCCGGCCCGGGAAATTCCTTTTTTCCGGGGGAGGATCTTTTACGGGCCCTGTCGTCGGACCCCAGGGCCGGCGTCAGGAAGTTGCATATGGCGCTGGAAAGACAGTGCCGTATGATGAAAAAAGAGAATGACCGGCTGGATCATCTTCACCTGTACGAAAAAAGGCTTGCCTCCCTGGGCGTTGAAGCGGTGGCGGGCGTGGACGAGGCCGGCCGGGGCCCCCTGGCGGGCCCGGTGGCGGCGGCGGCGGTAATACTGCCGGCCGGGGTCCGCATATATGAGCTGAATGATTCGAAGCGGCTGTCGGCGGCAAAGAGAAAAGCCCTGGCCCTCCAGATAAAAAAAATATCTGTGGCCTGGGCTGTTGGCATGTCTACGGTGGAGGAAATAGATAAATTGAATATATACCACGCCTCCGTGCTGGCCATGCGCAGGGCCCTGGCGGATTTGGGGGTTGTTCCCGGGCATGTTCTGGTGGACGGGTTCGGTATACCGGAACTGCATCTGCCCCAGACCGGCATAACCGGGGGGGACGGCAAAAGCGCCTCCATTGCGGCTGCTTCGATTCTGGCCAAGGTGGCCAGGGATGAATTGATGGAGTCCGCCCACATTATGTATCCCCGGTACGGTTTCGATCGGCATAAGGGCTACGCCACGCCCGGCCATGTACAGGCCCTGCGCCGGTACGGCCCCTGTCCCCTGCACCGGCGGGGATTTGCACCGGTAAGGGAACTGCTTGGCCCGGAGTGACCGGTATGTCAATTATTGCTGCTCAACTGACTGTATTGTGTCCTATAATTACTGTGTGGGTTGCTGTTTAATTTTATACGAAGGGGGGGAGAATACTTGCTTTCTGACTGGGGTGCTATTTCTATTTTTTTTGCGGTGGCCCTGGTGTTCGGCGCAGGGGGGATTATAACGGCCTTTTTGATTGCGCCGCGCCGTACCACCGCCCAGAAGGTCACAACTTACGAGTGCGGTGTGGACACCATCGGACCCACCTGGGTGCAGTTTAGAACCAGCTATTTTCTGTATGCTTTACTGTTCGTGATATTCGACGTGGAAACAATTTATCTGTACCCGTGGGCGGTGAAATTCCAGAGCTTGGGGCTGTTCGCCTTTATTGAAATGATTATCTTTCTGTTGATACTGATTATCGGACTGTGGTACGCCTGGAAGGAAGGAGCATTGGAATGGAAGTGACGAAAGACAAGCATCCGGTGGAGGGACTGACCGGCGACCCGGTGGTTATCGACCAGGTCAAGAGGATCGTTAGAATCGCTCCACTGGAAAAACTCCTGAATGTTGCCCGGGCACATTCCCTCTGGCCCTTTGGCTTCGGACTGGCCTGCTGCGCCATTGAGGGTCTGATGGCCGCCAACATGCCCCGCTTCGACCTGGCCCGGTTCGGTTATGAGGTGATGCGGGGATCTCCGCGCCAGGCCGACGTGATGCTGGTTTGCGGTACGGTGACCCATAAGGCCGCTCCCTTTGTGGTTAGGCTCTACGAGCAGATGTCCGAGCCTAAGTGGGTCATCGCCATGGGCAGTTGCGCTATTTCCGGCGGCCCCTTTGTGGACTCCTACCATGTGGTGCCCGGCGTGGATAAGCTGATTCCGGTTGACGCCTTCATCCCCGGCTGTCCGCCCAGGCCCGAGGCGGTTATAGACGCCTGGCTGATGATTAAGAAGCAAATACTGGACCCGAAGGTGGTGAACCGGATCCGTGGCTGATTACCAACTGCCGGCTGAACTGATGGAAGCCCTGCAAAACAAGTTCCCGGGCATGGAAGTGGGTGGAAAGCGGGATATTACCCTGCCCTTGGAGGATTTGATTCCATTTATGACCGAGATCAAGGAAAATCCGGACTATGCCATGGATTTCCTGACCAATCTGACGGCCGCCGACTACCAGGACCGGTATGAAATGATCTATAATCTGGTTTCCCTGGCCCACGGCTACACCCTGATGGTCCGGGTGAAGATTTTGGACAAGGAAAACCCGCAGGCACCGTCCCTTTGTCCCCTCTGGAAGGGGGCCCAGTGGCAGGAGCGCGAGGCCTATGATTTGATGGGAATTGTCTTTACAGGATACCCAGGTCATCCCACCCGGATTTTTCTTGAGGACAATTTCAAGGGGCACCCGCTGCGCAAGGACTTCAGGTGGGAAGGCGGCAGGGAACCATAGAATTGCGATTTACGGGATAAGAGGTGTTGTGGTAAATGAAAACGCAAACTTATTACCTGAACCTCGGCCCCCAGCACCCCAGTACCCACGGCGTTTTCAGGATTATTCTGGAACTGGACGGAGAGGTAGTGGTCAAGGCCATCCCCGTGCCGGGATACCTGCACCGGGGAATAGAAAAGCTGGCCGAGGCCAGGACCTACACCCAGGTTATTCCTTACACCGACAGGATGGATTATCTGGCCGCCATGCTGATGAACTGGGGCTACGTCCAGGCGGTGGAGAAGCTGATGGGCATTGAGGTTCCGGAAAGGGCGGAGTACATCAGGGTTGTTGTGGGGGAACTCTCCCGGATTGCTAGCCACATGGTGGCCACGGGGGCGTACGGGGCCGATATAGGCGCCCTGACGGCATTCACCTACACTTTCCGGGACAGGGAATATGTCATCGACCTGCTGGAGATGGTTTCCGGCTCCCGTATGACCTTCAGCTATTTCCGGGTGGGCGGGGTGGCCGAGGATTTTCCGGAGGAGTTTTATCCCGCGGTGAAGAAATTCCTGGCCGAGCTGCCGGGCATGTGCGACGAGTACGACGGGCTGATCACCGGGAACGAAATATTCCAGGCCCGGACCAAGCATGTTGGGGTAATCACCCCCGAGATGGGTGTCAACTACAGCCTGAGCGGGTCCACCCTGAGGGGCAGCGGGGTCAACTACGACCTCCGCAAAGCGCGGCCGTACAGTGTTTATGACCGGTTTGACTTCGACGTTCCGCTGGGCGGGAACGGCGACTGTTTCGACCGCTTCCGCATCAGGATAGAGGAGATGCGCCAGTCCGGCAGGATTATCCGGCAGGCGCTGGAACAGATGCCCGATGGTCCCATCCAAGCCAAGGTGCCCAAGGTGATCAAACCTCCGGCGGGAGACGCCTATGCGGAAGTGGAAAGCTCCAAGGGCGTGTTCGGGGCGTACGTGGTCAGTGACGGCAGTCCCAAGCCCTACCGGGTTCATTTCCGCCGTCCGTCCTTCGTCAACCTGGGCTTCCTGGGCAAGCTGTGCGAGGGCTGTATGCTGGCCGACGTGGTGGCCATACTGGGGAGCATAGACATTGTGCTGGGCGAAGTGGACTGTTAGAGTGAGACCGCCCAAAAAGTCCATCTGCCGTCAACCGGCAACCCATCAATTTAGTTGTGGGGGAGAAGATATATGGAAGGAATTTTTACAGGCATCGCCGCCTGGCTGAGAGGGATCTTCAGCGGCCTGGGCGTGCCGGACCTCTACAATGACATCATACTGATGGTGGTCAAGCTTTTAGCCATACTGGTGTTTATTCTGGTCAACGCCCTCTGGCTGGTATACATGGAGCGCAAAGTGGCCGGATACATCCAGTCCCGCCTGGGTCCCGTCCATGTGGGACCGAAGGGGCTTTTGCAGACCGCCGCCGACATAGGAAAACTTCTGGGCAAGGAAATAATTCTGCCGAAGAACATTGACCGGGTGGTTTTCCTGTTGATGCCGGTGCTCATATTTGTTCCGCCGCTGCTGATCTACTCGGTGCTTCCCTTCGGCCAGGACATGGTGGCCATTGACATGAACATCGGGGTGTTCTACCTCCTTGCCGTGGCCTCCCTGTCCACCATAGTTTTCTGGGCGGCCGGATGGGCGTCGAACAACAAGTACTCCCTGATAGGGGGCATGCGGGCGGTGGCCCAGATGGTGAGCTATGAGCTGCCCCTGGTGCTGGCCCTGCTGGGAGTGGTGATGCTTACCGGCACGCTGAACATGACGGAAATCGTCAATGCCCAGAAGAACGTATGGTTTATTATCACCCAGCCCATCGCCTTCCTGATTTATTTCATCGCCGGTGTCTCCGAAACCAACCGGACGCCCTTCGACCTAGTGGAAGGGGAGTCGGAGATTATCGCCGGACCTTACACGGAATATTCGGGCATGGGCTTTGCGATGTTCTTCCTGGCCGAGTACGCCAACATTATGATTATATCGGCCATGTGCACCGTGATGTTCCTGGGCGGCTGGCTGGCCCCCTTCGGCCTGACCTTCGTGCCGTCCTGGCTGTGGTTCTTCCTGAAGATGTACCTGATGATTTTTGTCTTTATGTGGATTCGCTGGACGTACCCGCGTATCCGGGTTGACCAGTTGATGGCTTTTGGCTGGAAGGTGCTGGTGCCCCTTTCCCTGGCCAATATATTTGTGACCGGCGCCGGTGTATATATCTTCCGGGCGATAGGGTGGTGATGATATGTTCGGACAAGGATTGCTGAAAGGTCTGGAGATAACCTGGGGGCGGATGCTGGGAAAGAAGCAGACGGTGAAATATCCCTTTGAGAAGATTGAGATGTTTCCCCGCTTCCACGGGCGGTTTGTGCTGGAAGTGGACAAATGCATAGCCTGCGGGCTCTGTGTCAACGCCTGCCCCAACAAGGTCATCGAGCTGGAGAAACAAAAGGTTGACAACAAGCAGTACCTGACCAAATACGTAATGCGCATAGAGTACTGCCTTTTCTGCGGTCTGTGCGTGGAGTCCTGCAACAAGGACGCCCTCAAGTTCAGCAGCGTCATTGACATGAACCAGTACCGGCGCGGATGGGTCCGCCTGACCTTGGTGGACCGGTCGGCTCCGGAATCAAAGAAGACCCCTGAGGAGGCCCCGGCGGCGTCCGCGAAGACGGAAGCGGCGGCCGGTAAGGCTCCTGACAAGGAGGGTTGATAGCAGATGATGGCATTTTTGGACAGCATCAGTTGGGTTGCGGTGGCCTTCTACAAACTGGCGGCGGTGGTGGTTATCTCAGCCCTGCTGGTGGTTTTTGTCAGGAATATAGTGCACGCCGTACTGTGGCTGGCGGTTTGCTTTATTGCCCTGGCCGGGGTGTTCCTCACCCTGGACGCTGACTATATAGCCATGGTTCAGATACTGGTGTACGCCGGCGCGGTGTGCATAATGGTGGTGTTCGGTATCATGCTCATCCGCCGTGGAAACATGGGTGAAACCAACCTGTTCAACAAGCAGGCCGTGGCCGGGGCCGGAGTGGCGGTGCTGGTCACCATGCTGGGCGGGTTTCTGTCTTTCAAAATACGGTATGTGGGATCGGCCCCCGCCGTTCCCGGTAATACGGTGGACCATATAGCCACCCTGCTGCTGAGCAAGTACGTCATACCCTTCGAGGTGGCGGCTCTGCTTCTGCTGGTGGCGCTGGTGGGCGCCATTTTCCTCGCCAAGGAGGTGAAGGCCGATGCTGACTCTGACGGTTAGCCTGCACCACTACCTGATACTATCAGCGATACTTTTCGGCATAGGGCTGTTCGGGGTGCTGGCCAAGAGAAACGCTGTGGCGGTGCTGATCTGCATTGAGCTGATGCTCAACGCAATCATCATCAATCTTCTGGCCTTCAACAAATATATAACGCCCAACGACTTCATCGGCCAGATATTTTCCATTTTCGTGATTACCGTTGCCGCGGCCGAGGTAGGGGTAGGCTTGGCCATTATCATAGCCATCTACCGTAATAAGCTGTCGGTTAACCTGGATCAATTTGACTGGCTTAAATGGTAGAACTTTCGATATGAAGGTAGGTGCTGAACTGAGATGGTAGAATTTGCGATGCGCAATGCATGGCTGGTGCCGCTCCTGCCCGCCCTCTCCTTCCTGATAATCATATTTTTGACGAAGCCATGGAAGAAGTTAAGCGCCCTGGTCTGCGTGGCCGGCATGGTTACATCCTGCTTTTTCGCCACCCTGGCCGCTTTCGGAGTGTTCACAAACCATGCCTTAGCAGAAAAGCCCCTGGTCTATGACGTCCGCTGGTTCTCCATGCCCGGGCTGAACATAGACGTGGGGATTCAGCTCGACCCCACCTCGGCCATGATGATTTTCATGGTCACCCTGGTGTCGTCGCTGATTTTTATATACGCCACCGGCTACATGAAGGGGGACCCGGGATACTCGGTGTTCTTCTCCTACCTTTCCCTGTTCGGGGCTTCCATGCTGCTGCTGGTTCTATCCAGCAACCTGCTGCAGATGTTTGTGGCCTGGGAGCTGGTGGGACTGTGTTCATATCTGCTGATTGGCTACTACACCCATAAAATATCGGCCAGGGAGGCGGCCAAAAAGGCCTTCATCACCTGCCGGGTGGCCGACTTCGGCCTTTTGTTGGGCATCTTGTCCCTGCAGATCGTCTTTGGCACTCTGAACCTCACGGAACTGGCGGAAAAAATAAACAACTTCGAACAGTACACCACCATGGGCATTCTGACCCTGATTGCGGTGCTGGTATTCATCGGCCCCATCGGCAAGTCCGGCCAGTTTCCGCTGCATGTGTGGCTTCCGGACGCCATGGAGGGCCCTACGCCGGTCAGCGCGCTGATTCACGCGGCCACAATGGTGGTGGCGGGGGTTTACCTGGTGGGCCGCACCATGTTCCTTTTCACCGAAGTTCCCTCGGCCATGGAACTGGTGGCCATCACCGGAGGTTTTACGGCGCTGTTCGCCGCCTCCATCGCCATTACCCAGCGTGAGATCAAGAGAATTCTGGCTTACTCCACCGTCAGCCAGATAGGCTATATGGTGCTGGCCCTGGGCCTGGGCAGCCTTACGGCTTCCATGTTCCACCTGTGGACCCACGCCTTCTTCAAGGCCCTGATGTTCCTTTGCGCCGGCTCGGTGCTCCATGCCCTGCACCACAAGGCCGATGTATGGGAAATGGGGGGCCTGATCAAGAAAATGCCCGTCACCGGGTGGACCTTCGTCATAGGCGGTCTGGCCATCGCCGGGATCCCGCCCTTTGCCGGATTTTGGAGCAAGGACGAGATTCTGTTGATTGCTTTTGAAACCGGTCACTATGTGCTCTTCGCCATGGCGGCGCTGACGGCCTTCATGACGGCCTTCTACATGTGGAGGATGATTTTCCTGGCGCTGTTCGGGGAGGAGAAGCCGGAGAACCATCCCCACGAATCCCCGCTAAGCATGACCCTGCCCCTGGTGGTTCTGGCCATACTGGCCACGGTGGGGGGTCTGGTGGGAACTCCGTGGGCGCCCATGTGGCAGGACTGGATTTACTTCGGTTATCCGCATCATCCCGTACCCAACTACTTGATCATGATCGGCTCGGTGGTGCTGGCGGCTGCCGGCATATATCTGGCTTATACGCTGTATGTGGCCGACAGGACCAAGGCCAGGGCCCGGGCCCTGGCGGAAAAATACAAGTTCTTCTGGACCGTGTCTTACAACAAATACTACATCGACGAGATTTACCTGTGGTTTAACCACACCTTCGTGGATGGAGCGGCCAGGCTGTTTTACCTGTTTGACATTTACGTGGTGGACGGCATCATCGTCAACGGGCTGGCAGCCTTCACGCGGCTTTCCGGAGAGGGTCTGAGGGTGGCCCAGACCGGGCGGCTGCAGAACTACGCTCTGGTGTTTTTCCTGGGTGTGCTGGCGGTGGCCGTGGTGCTGGCCTTCACCGACCCCTCCATCGCAGCCGGCCTGACGGGAGGTGCAAAGTAGAATGAGCGACTTTCCGGTATTGACCACAATTCTTCTGGCGCCCGTGGCGGCCGCCCTGATCATGACCTTCATCCCCCGGGACGAGGGCAAACTGATCAAATGCGTGGCCGCGGCAGGCACCTTTGTATCGATGTCGCTGTCGCTGTATGTTTATTTCGCCTATGACAAGGCCTTGGGCGGTCTTCAGTTTGTCGAGAAGATCCCCTGGATCAAGGACCTTGGGGTAAGCTACTTCATGGCCGTGGACGGCATAAGCCTGCCCATGCTGCTGCTGACCAACCTGATCGGCTTTTCGGCGGTTTTCTCCTCCTGGAACGTATCCAGCCGCCCCAGGGAGTTTTTCATCCTGCTGTGCCTTTTGATCACCGGCGTGATGGGCACCTTTGTGGCCCACGACCTGTTCATATTTATATTGTTCTACGAAGTGGTGGTAATTCCCATCTATATTCTGGTGATTATATGGGGAAGTTCCAAGCGGGTGACCAAAGAATACGCCGGCATGAAGCTGACCATCTACCTCTTGATTGGGTCGGCCTTCCTGCTGGTGGGCGTAATAGCCTTCTTCGTCAAGTCCGCGGGCATACTGGGCCGGCCCGACATGAGCTTTATGGCCCTGGCGGAGGCCGGGAAGCAGTTGAGCTCCTTCGACCAGATATGGCTGTTCGCCCTGATGCTGTTCGGGTTCGGCTCCCTTATTTCCATGTGGCCGTTCCACTCCTGGTCACCTGACGGGTACGCCGGAGCCCCCACGGCGGTGTCCATGATTCACGCCGGGGTGCTGAAAAAGATAGGCGGATACGGCCTCGTGAAAATAGCCCTGTACTTTCTGCCGGTGGGGGCCATGTTCTGGGCGCCTTACGTGGCGGCGCTGGGCATAGCCGGGGTGGTTTACGCGGCCTTCGCCGCCTTGGCCCAGAAGGATTTAAAATACGTCGTGGGCTACTCCTCGGTGTCCCATATGGGCTACGTGCTGCTGGCCCTGGCGTCCTTCAACGTCATCGGCATCAACGGCGCCGTGGCCAACATGTTCGCCCACGGGGTAATGGCGGCACTGTTCTTTTCCACCATCGGGTTCATTTACGAGAAGACCCATACCAGATGGATCCCGGATATGGGGGGCCTGGCCAGGCAGACCCCCAGGCTGGCGGTGGCCTTTATGCTGTCCGCCATGGCGTCTTTGGGACTGCCGGGGCTGATCAGCTTTGTGCCGGAGTTCGTTATCTTTGTGGCGGCCTTTGAAGTGTACGGCGGCCTGGCCGTCATAGGCATCGCCGGCATCATCCTGACCGCACTGTACGCCCTGAGGGCCGGCGCCAACACCCTGTTCGGGCCGCCCAGGCCGGAATACAATCACCTGAAGGATATTCGCGGCCCCGAGATGGTGCCGCTGGTGGTTCTGGGCACCACCCTGGTGGCGGGTGGGGTTCTGCCCGCCCTGCTGTTCGACATGGTCAACAGCGGCGCCACAACCCTTATGACCCACGTTGAGAGCGCCCTGAAGATTGGGGGGGTGTTTAAATGATGCCTGTGCTGCCTGATTTCTCACTGATCATTCCGGAGATGGCCATGGCTGTGCTGGGGCTGGCTGTGCTGGTGCTGGGGCTGATTATTCCCCGGAATTCCCGCCACGGCCTGGGCTGGCTAACGGCCCTGTCCATCCTGGGCGTTATGGGCCTGGTACTGGCTAACTGGAACCATACTGGGGAAATGTACGGCAACCTGTATCTCGTGGACCAGTTTTCCCAGTTCTTCAAGATAACCTTCCTGGCCACCGCCCTTCTGGTGGTGCTGGGGTCCATGAGGTATGTGGACAAACATCTGGGTGGCCAGAGCGAGTACTACAGTATGATTCTTTTCTCAACCCTGGGTATGATGGTGATGGCTTCGGCCGGAGACTTCATGACCATGTATCTGGGACTTGAGCTGATGACCATAGCTTTTATCATACTGGTGTGCTTCCGCCGCACCGAGTCCAAGTCCCTGGAGTCGGGGATGAAGTACGTGCTGCTGGCCGGCATGTCTTCGGCGGTGCTGCTCTACGGCTTGAGCCTGGTATATGGAATCACCGGAACGGTGGTCATCACCGACGTGGCCAGGGCTCTGGCCACCGGCGGGGGAGGGGCCATGCCGCTGCTGATACTGGGACTGGTCATGCTGGTGGCGGGCCTGGGGTTCAAAATTTCCGCCGTGCCCTTCCATATGTGGTCGCCGGATGTGTACGAGGGGGCGCCCACCCCCATCACCGCCTTCCTGGCGGCGGCTTCCAAAGCGGCATCCTTTGCCGTAATGATCAGGATATTCGTGATGGGCATGTTCGGTGTGGCGCTGAACTGGGAGATGCTGCTGGCCATACTGGCGGCGGTGACCATAATCGTCGGCAACCTGGTGGCCATCCCCCAGACCAATATCAAAAGGCTTCTGGCATACTCCAGCATCGCCCAGGCCGGGTACATCCTGGTGGGCCTGGTGACGGTTTCCCAGGACGGGGTCAAGGGCGTGATGTTTTACTCCTTCCTGTATGTGTTCGCCACGGTGGGCGCCTTTACCGTGGCCGCCTACTTCTATAATAAAACCGGCAGCGACGAGATCAAGGACTACGCCGGCCTGGCCCAGCGCTCGCCTCTGATGGCGGCGGTGATGGTGGTGGCCATGCTGTCCATGGCCGGAATCCCGCCCCTGGCCGGGTTTGTGGGCAAGTTTTACCTGTTCATGACCATCGTGGAGAACTACCTGTGGCTGGCCTTTATCGGGCTGGTGATGAGTATGGTGTCGGTGTACTATTATCTGAGGGTGGCCCTGGTTATGTACAGGGACGAGCCGGTTGACAGAAGTGCCATCGCCGTCAGCGGGCCGGTGACCGTGACCCTCCTGGTGGCTATGGTGGTCACCCTGTTCCTGGGCATTTACCCGGGACCGGTGGCGGAAGTGGTGAACACCGCCGCCCACTCCTTCTTCATGCGCTGAGGACAGCCGGACTTTAAACAGCCGGACGCAAACAACCACCCTCCATTTACGGGGGTGGTTGTTTGTTTGCCCGGTACGCCTGCCGGGCCGGCGGGTTTATTCTGCATTGTCCGGGACCTGTGCCCGGGCGGGCGGTTCCGGCAAAGCCGGCAGTGCGGCGGAGAAAAAGGGGTTGGGCCGGCCCAGGCTCCAGCGTATAACTTCTTCCATTTCCAATCGCGCGGCAGGAGTTGGCCGGGAATAAATCAGCAGGGTCATGTTCACTGTTACCGTACCGTCTGGCGCGGCTGGCATAACATAACTTAAAATGCCATCCCCCCCGGGCGGGGATTGAGCAGCCGCGTTTTCCGGTATATAGCGGTTAATCTGGACATCGCGCAGTTCGCTCAAGTTGGGCAGGTTCTCCAGATAATTGATTACTGCAGACACCTGGGGAAATAGTCCTCTAAGTTCTATTTCGACGGGCAATACAATAAAATGTTTGCTGTCTATAATGTTCAGCGGCTTGAACTTTCTCACAATCACCTGATTTTTTTCTGTAACCCGGCTCAATTGTATGATAAACTGACCGTCCCGCATTTCGGTGTCTAGCCCGGCGCTCAAATCTGCAATTCTTTTTTTGGTTTTTTCGAGGGCCGCTTTTTCCTCTTCCACGGAACCTGCCTGGGCGGAAAGCTGGGAAATATGGTTTCTGATCTCGTGCAGCTCGGCCTTTGTTTTATAATGGTTCTGGATGTGGGTTGCCAAAGCCAGCCTGTATCCGGCGTAGCTAAAAAAAAGAATCGTCAATAAAATTAGCATTGCCTTCTCACGCTTCCCCAGCTTATAAGCCTTCAACCATCGCTTCCCCCCTTCAGCTGGGCTAAAATGGAGAAATTAGTGATCCCCTTTGCATCGTCAAATTTGATTTCTTTCAGGTTAACTTGAGAAAAATGCGGCAGCCGGCCCAGATGATAGACAAGTACTCCCACGGCGGCGAGGGAAGTGCTTTCGCCTTCAATAATCAGAGTGTCGGGCGCAGGGTGATCAAGGTTATGATTCCTGTCCCGGTCCTGTTCGTCAGCCTGCCCGTGCTGCTCCTGTTCCTGGGTTTGCCTTGCCGGATTTTGTGTTGTCTGAATTGCAGCCGGCATTCCTGAAGACTGTGGAATAGCCTCACCTGTTAACTGACCGGCTTTTTGCAAACTGTTATGCAAAAGAGAAGGAACAGCACCAGTTTTTCCGGTGGTTTCCTGAGCAGTCCCCTGGGCCGCGCCTGCGGCCTGCAGTTTTAATGAACTGAGCAGTATTTCCCCTGGTATGACCTTATTTAGATCCAAAAACATTTTGGACCATGCATGCTTTCCCCTGACCAGACGTTCCAGAACTCCTGCCTCTGTATCCAGTTCCCGGCGCTGTCTTTTAAGTTCCTCCAATTGAGAAGCTGTTTCTGCGATTTTTGGCACTTGCTGCCTGAGGGTGGTCAGCTCATTCCGGGTATTAATAAAATCCACCCCAAAAAAAATACATGCCGTGGCAAATCCCCCCGCTGTGAGGACAATTATTGAAATCAACATTAAAATTTTGGGGTTCATTTTGGATCCATTCTGTAGTTCCAGGGGAAGAAGATTAACCAGGTAATTCACCGCAACACCTCCCGCAGAGCAAGGCCCGCCGCCACTGAAAAAACCGGATCAATTGCTTGGGGGGGCTGCTTTTTGTCTTTGCAGGCCAAAAGCGGAAAACCCGCTTCCACCTTTATTCCCAGCTGGTCGGCCAAAAAACCGGCCAGTTTCGCAATCTTACTAAAAGCGCCAGTAAGAACCAGATTTGTCACCTGGTTGTCCCGCTCCTGCAACTGGTAAAAGTCCAGAGAACGCCTGACTTCCCGCACCAGATCCGCTAAATGCTCAAACTGTGTTCCGTCATAAGCGTTTGGCAAGCCAGGCGGAGCTTCTGTCGATACTGCAGCCTCCTTGTCCAATGCTTCTACACCCCAAAGGAGTGGCGTATTTTCTGCCGGAGCCGTTTTTAAAACGCCTGCCGCCAATAATCTTCCTGCTTCGACTGGCAAAGAGCGCACATAAAGCAGTTCCCGGCCTTTTAACACAATAAACTGACCGGAAAAATAATCCACATTCAGCACAGCCCGCACTCCATTGTCATGGGCCGGATACCCGAAGGATCCATGGAAAACCCTCCAAAGTGCCAGGTGCTGTAAATCTATGGCGGTGATTTTCAGGCCCGCCTGGCTAAATATGTTGTAATGGCGGTAAACAGCATCTTTCTGTGCAGCCGCCAGAAGTATATGAAGCTGATTTCCCTCCCCGTCAGATTTCTGTCTCAGCACCAGCGGCCTGATTACCAATTCTTCAACGGGCAGTGGCAGCAGTTTTTCCGCCTCCCATATAATTGCCCGGTCCAGTTCCTTCATAGGCATTTTTGGCAGTCTCATCTGGCGAAGGATCACCTTCTGCCCCCCGATAACGGAGATCGCATTCTTTCCTGCCCCCGGAGCAGATTGAATGGCTCTCTTTAGCACCCCGGCCAGTTCGTGCACACCCCCATTATCCCATAACTCCACGCCCGGGCCGGGATGACGGTGTAACAGCCTGCAAACTGCCCCGCGTCGGCGGGACGATAGCAGTACAGCTATTTTTATTTCCACCGGGTCAATATCGACGGCTGTGATAACCCTTTTCCCAAACATAAGCGTCCCTTCCGGTCAATAGACAGATTGCGTCTCTTTACGCAAATTATTTCGCGATTTTTTAAATAAAGCCCTGCTTTAAAACACGTTATGATATTCCCGCCAGGAGACTATCCTCACGCCGAACAAACCCGCCGGCAGTGCCGGAGTACTGGCGGTGTTCTGAATTACGTCTCCATCCTGGATTATTTTCGTGTTCCCGCTAACATCCAAATATTGAGCAGCCACGGCGCCTTTTATTGTGCTGTTTCCGCCGGCCCCGAACCGGCCCGCATATATAACGGCACTGATATTTTCGTTCCCCTGAATCTCCACCGTGCCGTCCACCAACAGAACCAGGGCGTCCTGGCCTGCATTTACCGGCAATATGTTGCCCCGTATTTCAACATTACCTTTAACGGCAATGATCCATTTTCCGCTGTACGCACCTTCGATATATAAATTTTTTCCACTGGCATTAAGGAAAAAATTACCACTTGTTTTTCCGCTAAGATTGAATTCATACCGGTTTCCCTTTTCTGTCACATTTAAGAGGGGATAGTTTCGGCAGGCGTCTACTTTTCCTGCCGGATTCAAACCGGCTGCCGGATTTGTCAAGGCTGGAATATTCTCCCGCGGGCCGTGCAGTCTGGGAACCTGCCCTCCGTCCTGAATAATAAATGTGCCTGCTGGATATTGCATCGAGGGAGTATAGAAGGCCCCGCCAGGGGAAAATGTTACTATGCCCGGATTATTAACAATGGTTCCGTCCGCTTGCAGGTAGCCGGCTCCACTTATCCTTCCGTGCCGGTTGTCCAGATTGCCCCCTGCCAGCAATCTCCCTCCGGGCAGCATTTCGATAGAACCGTTTTTATTCGTCAGGTTGCCTCCGGCCACCACCAGGCCTGCCTGCTTGACGTTAAGACCTTGCTGGCCTCCTAAATCGCCCACTGCCAGCAGGTTGCCGGTAATGGACACGCTTCCGCCGGGGACGAAGCTGGTGCCGCTGCAGACGGCATTTTCCAAAACGGCCGCCGCCGTGCGCTGCACTCTCACTTTAAGTGTTTTGCGCGCCTTGCGGGCACCGGCCTGTCCCTCGGACAGTATCTCTTTGGTGCTGTCATCCACCGGGCTAACGGTAATTTTGGAGATTTGGCCGCTTCCCAGCATGATTGGCGTGGGCGGCGGCCCGGCGGCAAAATCCTGTGACAGGCGGCCAACCATCAATTCCACTCCCGCTTCGGCAAGATAGAGAGCCTGGGTCATTGCCACCTGATTGGAGGCCGCCCTTTTGTCCACTGCGGCCAGTTGCGCCAGGGAGCCGGCAAAGACCAAAAGCAGCAGTGTAAGCAATAGTGCCGTAATAACTGCCGCCCCTTGCTGCTCACCAGCCCGGGCTTTTTTTAGTAAATCAAATATTATCAGGCACCTTCGCCTGCCCTTGGATATTTTCTGGTGGTCGCCGGTCAATTCAGGTTGACCCCCCCAAATCCCCTGGCTGTGGAGCGTTTGTCCGGTAAAATTAATTTTGTCCGCGCATCATCCGTACGGTCACCCTTGAAGTCAGTATAAAACCATTGATTCCTGTAAGTTTCACCTCCACTGTTGCAGGCAATCCGGCAACTTCACTGAACGTCGCTTCATAAATCTGGCCGGCTGCGGCATTATTCCCGTCCCAGTGGATTTTGTTACTGCTGATGGCCCTCTTGATCTCGCGGCCATCCAAAAAATACTTGATGTATTTTGTGTTGTCCGGATTTTTAAATACAATGTGTGACCGGGCAGATAATTCGTCTATCCCGGCGCTTGCCCTCAGTTCCCTGGTCAGCCGGTCCATAACCAGACGCAAATCTTGTTGGACGGCAATCTGCGCTTCGCTTTTTTTCCAGCTGTGCATTGTACTGTTAACAAGAAAATAGGCCGCCCCCAGTAAAACTGACAAAAGGACGGTCGTCATCAGCACCTCTATCAGCGTCATGCCCCGGCAGTCAGTGGCTAGCTGACGCAGAGCGGCCATTCGCCTGAAAACCGGTGTAACAGCAGTATAACATTTTATTCGCCGGCACCCTCCACCGTCGGAAATCAATTTCCATCTCCACCTGCTATGTATTGTGACTCTTAAATCCGCACCGCCAAATATTTATTCATCCATCGCGGCTTCTTTATGCCGTCGTTCATCCCCTGCGCTTCAGCGTTGTCAGTTCCAGTTGCCGATCCTGCCCCTGGTGCCGATAGTAAACGGTGACCCGCGCCTGAACCAGCCGCTGATCCGGTTGATATACTTCCACTGAATACGTGTATGTATAACCGGGTGCGCCGGGAAAGTTCCGAGGGACATCCTGTCTTTCTCCGCCCGCAAGGGAAACGGCCAGCAGTTCCTCCATCACCGCCTGGCCTGTGTTGATGGCCATCGTCTCATCCCAGGCCGACTTAGCCGCCACTTTGCTTGAGACTATTAAGTTGGTGGCCGTGGCCGCCACCAGAGCCAGTATGGCGGCGGCCACCAGCACTTCGACAAAAGTGAAGGCGGAATAGTTGCGGCGCAGATAAAGTGAAACACGTGACCACACAAAATCACCGCCCTGGGAGGCTGTATTTGGCTAGGAGGATGCTGAAAAAGTCCATCTGCTGTGTTGCGGCGGCTTTTTCGCTCCAACGCACCACCAAGTACGCCTCCGCTCAAACCCTTGCCGCGCCTTGCATCTGGAGCTTTTTGAACAGCCTCCTGCTGTATCCGGCTATACCTGCTTGATAGAGATACTCAGATTTAAGAGCCTAATAGACAATCCGGCAGTAAACCCAGGTATCATTAGTAGTTCTTTTGCGAAAATTACCAGTCAGGATGTTTCCGTCGTCTATCTGCCGGTCTATTTTGAGGCAGACGGCATCGATTTCGGAAAGGGTTAATCCTACAAAACCCATCTCAATACAATGGTCAGTCAGCCCGTCGCCGTTAAAGTCCATGGCTCCGGTGGAACCCGCACCCTCCCACTGATAACCCTCCTCTTGGGCACTGGCGGAGGATTTCCAGAAAGGGTTCAATGGCCAGTTTTCCAAATAAGGGCCATTCCAGCCTGTGACGCTGACGCCTATTTGGGGCGCCGCGTTGACAAGAAAATCCCAACCCCTTTTTCTCCCGGGGATATTCCGGTGCACGTAAATATCGTCGTCGGGCGGGAACCGGCCGGTATCGGTGTAATAAGCCAGGGAAGCAGACCGAATGGCTCCTAGATCCCGCATAACCTTGGTCACTTTGGCCTTTTCCGCAACTTTAAAGGCGTTTGGTGCGGCTATGGCCGCCAGCACCCCGACGATGGCGATAACCACCAGCAGTTCCACCAGGGTGAATCCGCCATCGTTTCGTCGCGGTAGCGTCAGACCTGACACCTGCGGTTTAGACCCCCCTTCTTCGGGAAAGATACTCCTTCCCCTCCGCTTTTCATTTAATCAGTCTTTGGAGATAAGGATAGCTATGGTGGTGTTTGTGGCGCCGTTTTGCTTTACAACTTCGGACCCAAGATCGTTTTGTATTATTGCAAAAGCGGTTGAGGGTATTAAAGTCAGCTCAAGGTACCTTTTTTCTGCGGTGCCCGTCCAGTAAGTTGTATTCGTATCTTTTTTATATGAATAAGTCCCGCCCCATTGGTTTTTACTGGGCCAGCGCTCCAGGTAGGGGCCATTCCAACCGGGCACCGCCGGTGAAGGGGCGTCTACAAAACCATTTGCTGCTGCGTTGTTTGCCGGCCATGTGCCGGTATCGGTGTAGTAATTCAGCGCCGCCGCTTTAATAGCTTTGTAATCGGCCTCCGCCGCCGCCACTTTTCCTTTTTCGATGGCCTTAAAGGCGTTGGGGGTGATGATGGCGGCCAGGATGCCGATGATGGCGATGACCACCAAAAGCTCCACCAGGGTGAACCCCCGGTTGTCCTTCAGTTTTTTATGCATTGTTTTTCCTCCTTGATTTAAAGTAAAAGTGATGTTTGAGGACAAATTAATCAGTTAAACATGCATCAAACCCGCACCACATATCCGGAATTCCGCGCCTTACCTGCCCAGCCCCTGCATCACGCTGGTGAACATGGGCAGGAGGAGGGAAATGACGATGAATCCCACTATGCCGCCCATGAAAACTATCAGTATAGGCTCCAGGACGCTCGTAAGCCGGCCCACGGTGATGTTCGCTTCCTGGTCGTAAAATATGCCCATGCGGTTCAAAATCACGTCCAGATTACCGGTTTCCTCCCCCACCGCCACCATGCGTATCACCATCGGAGGGAAGACACCGCTTTTTCCCAGGGGAACGGACAAGCCTTGTCCTTCCCGCACGCTATCCTGTGCTCCGGCCACGCCGGCCTCCACCACCCGGTTGCCGGCGGTCTTCTTTACCACTTCCAGCGCCTGTATTATTGGCACCCCGCTCCTCAGCAAAATACCAAGGGTGCGGGCAAAACGGGCAATGATGACTTTTTTTACCATCGGACCAAGAATGGGCATTCTCAATACCAGCCCGTCCCAGATTTCCCTGCCCCGGGGAGAGGTCCTCAGCAGATGTATGCCTATGGCTGCGGCCATCAAGAGCAGCGGGATAAAATACCAGTAATGTCCCGCCAGATGGCCTATTCCAATCACCATCCGGGTCGGCAGGGGCAGGGGGGCGCCCATGCTTTGGATGGTGCTGACTATGGGTGGCAGGACGAAGATGAATACAAAGGTGAGGATGACCGTGGCAAATGAAAGAACCAATATGGGATAGGCCAGGGCCGACTTCACCTTTTCCCTCAATTCGTGTTCCCTTTCAAAATGATTGGCCAGGCTTTCCAGTACTTCGTCCAGCACGCCACCCACTTCACCGGCCTCCACCATATTGATGAATATCTCTGGAAATACCTGTGGGTAGGTGCTGAAGGAATCGGCCAATGAGTACCCCTGTTCCAGGCGCGCGCTAACCCCGCGCACCACCTCCTTGAGCACCCTGTCATCCACTTGCAGCTCCAGAATACGCATGGCCCCCGCCAGTGGCATGCCTGCATTTACCAAGGTGGACAGCTGGCGGCAGAAAAGTGCCAGCTCCCTCAGCCCGACCCTGCGGCGGTCAATCTGATTCCGTGAGAATAATTTAAACGGTGCCTTCATTATTTCGATCTGCACAGGGTAAAGCTGCTGGCTTTGCAGCATTCCGGCCGCCTCCTTTATTCCGGCCGCCTCTATTTTGCCTGTCGTTATTTTGCCTTTTGCATCCCGGGCGCGGTAATCGTAAACGGGCAAAACTCTTTCCACCACCTCCCCCAAAAGGTAATCCAAGCTTGCTGCATAAAAGCGTGAGCCTAAATGTCCGTTAGAATCATTTTATAAGCATCTCTTCCCTTATTCAATACTTCGCCGTTAAATTAAAGCATTTTAAGCAAATTTTCAACATCTGCCGCCCGGCTTAATGCCTCTTCCCTGTCGATAACACCTGCGCGGATCAAATTTCTCAAAGTCATATCCAGGGTTTGCATGCCGTGCCTGCCCCCGGTTTGCAGCTGGGAGACAATCTGGTGCGTCTTGCCTTCCCGGATCAAATTGCGGATGGCTGGTGTAGTCACCATTATTTCCAGCGCCGCCACCCGTCCGGTCTGGTCTCTGCGGGGCAAAAGCTGCTGGGCAATTACTCCCTCCAGGGCGTTGGCCAGCTGCATGCGGATTTGCATTTGCTGGTGCGGGGGAAAAACGTCTATGATCCGGTCTATGGTCTGGGCCGCGCTGGTGGTGTGCAGGGTGGCCAGCACAAGGTGGCCCGTTTCGGCGGCGGTGATGGCGGTGGCGATGGTTTCCAGATCCCGCATCTCTCCCACCAGAATGACGTCCGGGTCTTCCCGCATAGCCGCCCGCAGGGCGGCGGCGAAGGAGCGGGAATCCCGGCTGATCTCCCGCTGGTTCACCAGGCTTTTTTTGTGCTGGTGCAGGTACTCGATGGGGTCCTCCATGGTGATGATATGCAGGCTCTGCTCGCTGTTTATGAGGTCAATCATAGCCGCCAGGGTGGTGGACTTGCCGCTGCCCGTGGGACCGGTGACCAGCACCAGACCACGGGGCCGCCTGGCCAGGTTGGCCACCACTTCGGGCAAATCCAGCTCGGCGAGGCTGGGAATGCGATCCGGTATGAAACGTATGGCCAGTGCCACTGTATTCCGCTGTTTAAAAGCGTTTACGCGGAAGCGGCCCAGTTCGGGGATGGAATAAGGAAAGTCACACTCACCCACCTGTATAAGCTGTTGGAACTGTTGGTCAGTCATCAGCTGCCGGGCCAGACCGTCTGTATCCACGGCAGTAAGAACGGGCAGATCCTCCAGTGCCGGGCATGCCTGGGAAGCCAGTTTGCTGGCAGTCAGCAGTTTCCCGCAGACTCGAAAAACGGGAGGACGTCCTGCAGTCAGGTGAATGTCGGAGGCCTTTGTCTGAAAGGCCAGCTCTAAAATATTATTTATGTGCACCCGGAATAAACACGCCCCTTTTTCACTCAAAAAATCAACACTCGTCGAATACTACTCGCATTAATTCGGATATGGAGGTTAATCCCTGGCGGGCTTTTCGGATTCCGTCTTCTTTCAGGGTGACCATTCCCTCGGCCACCGCCTTTTCCTTAATGACATCAGCATAGTTTTTTCTGCTTACCAGATCCCTGATGGTACGGGTCGCCGGCAGCACCTCCTGGATACTCATCCGGCCCCGGTAGCCAACATTGCTGCAGCGCTTGCAGCCCGTAGACCGGTAAAAAATTGCAGGTTCATCCGGCGCCAGCCCCATGAATATTCTTTCCGGTGTGCCGTACGGAAGTTTGTATGGTTCTTTGCAGTGGGGGCAGAGCAAGCGTACCAGCCGCTGGGAAACCACCCCCACCACCGAGGAAGCCACCAGGAAGGGCTCAACACCCATATCGATGAGGCGGGTCAGGGCGCCCGCAGCGTCGTTGGTGTGCAGGCTGCTTAACACCAGGTGGCCGGTTGTGGCCGCCCTGACTGCGATTTGGGCAGTTTCCCCGTCCCGTATTTCGCCAACCATGATAATGTCGGGGTCTTGGCGGAGAATTGAGCGCAGGCCGGCAGCAAAGGAAAGGCCGGCCTTGACGTTAATTTGCGTCTGGTTAATTCCCCCCAATACATATTCAACCGGGTCTTCAATGGTAATAATGTTGCGTTCCAGGGAATTCAACTGGGCCAGCACCGCATAGAGGGTGGTGGTTTTGCCGCTGCCAGTGGGGCCGGTTACCAGAATCATGCCAAAAGTATGACGGACAATATTTGTGAAGCGATCCAGGTTGTGCTTGTGGAATCCCAGCTGGTCAATGGGTAATATCCGGCCGCTTTTGAGCAATATTCGGAGGACTGCTTTTTCTCCGTGGACCGTGGGTAAAGTAGACACTCTTATGTCTATTTCCTGTTCTCCGTACTTGACCTGAAACCGGCCGTCCTGGGGCAGGCGCTTTTCGGCAATATCCATGCCCGCCAGTATTTTAATTCTGGCAATCATGTGGGAATGGATGTGCCTGGGCAAGGTAAGCGCCTCCCTTAACAGGCCGTCCACCCGGTAACGTACCTGCACCCGGTTTTCCTGGGCCTCAATATGAATATCGCTGGCCTTTTCCACAACTGCCTGGACAATTGCCGTGTTAATCAGCCGTACCACCGGCGCCTCCTCTGCAGAAACATCATCTCCAGCACCCAGGGTCAGGGCTTGTATTTCATTTTCCTGCCGTGCCGTAACCTGCCCAAATGCCTTCTCGACGAAGGAAAGGCCGAAAACTCTCTGTTGCACTTCATCAATTTCTTCTTCCCGGGCCAGCACTGGTTCCACTTCGCAATTACTGGCCAGGCTGATGTCGTCTAGGGCGACCAGATTTAAAGGATCTGACATGGCCACAATTATCCGGCGGCCGTCTTTTTTTACAGGGACAACCTTGTGCCGGCGCAGCACAGCTTCGGGGAGGGATTTGATCAGCCCCGGATCAATTTTGTCCATCAACGTAATCTGGGGGATACCTAATTGCATTTCCAGGGTATTTAAAATGTCCTGTTCAGTAATCAGCCCCAGATTGATTAAAACCTTGCCCAGGCGCTCCCCGGTTTGTTTTTGCAGTTGCAATGCCTGGTCCAGTTGTTCGGAAGTGATCAATTTGGCTTGCAGCAGCAAGTCTCCCAGGCGTTTTTTATTGTAAGCAGCGGTCATTTTTTATCCCACCCGAGAACGCCAATTATTACCATGCCTAAACGCTAAAAAAGCCTGTATACCAATTGACAACACTGTCCCCCGCCAGGGCCGACGCCACCGCGCCAAAAGCCAGGCAGGGGCCGAAGGGAACATGTTCTTTCATGCTGGCCATCTTTAAGGCCACCATAATCAATCCGGCGGCTCCGCCCAGCACGAAGGCCAGGAAAAGTGCCACCAGCAATAATTTCCAGCCAAGCAGCAGGCCCATTACCGCCGCCAGCTTAATGTCACCGCCACCCATGCCGTCCCGGTAGATCAGTGCAATTAAAAGAAGCAGGGCGCCACCGGCAATAAAACCTATTGCGCCGGAGATGAACACATCCCATGATTCGATAATCAGTGGAGCTCCTAAAAAAAATCCGGCCATGTTAAGCCTGTCCGGTATTATTCTGTGTTTTAAATCTATCACCGTTGCGGGAACCAATACGGTAAAAAGCAAAATGGTCCTCAGGGCGTCCATGGTGATTCCGTATTTTAAAACGGACAGCGCAAACAATATGCCGGATGCTAATTCCACCGCCGGATATTGCAGGGATATTTTCACGCCGCAATGCCGGCATCTCCCTTTCAGTGCCATGTAGCTGAATACCGGGATTAAGTCAAAAAAACGAAGGCCATGTCTGCATGTTGGGCAATGAGATGGTGGATATGATACGGAATTTCCATGGGGCATCCTGTGTATGCACACGTTTAGAAAGCTGCCGGTGATGGTTCCGGCCAGAAAAGCCAGTATCAGCCATAAGTCCTCCACTTGCTGCCGCCCCACCCTCTCTTGCATGAGAGATCTCAACTATTATTGCTATCTAAAATTGCCATTAACACAATTATACCATAATCCAAAAAATGTGACATGTCCTAATTATATCCGGCATGGGGTGCCTAAGGATTTTCCGGAGCGCATTTCTTCCACTTGTGCTATAATTTTATAAGGACTTCAACGGTGGAGGAAATGATTATGGACCATAACTTTTACGGAGGCACTGCGGACTATCTGGTGTCTGAAGATTTACGCAACGCTGTCAATATTTCCATGGCTTTGGGAAGGCCCCTTCTGATCAAGGGCGAGCCGGGAACGGGAAAAACAATGCTGGCCAAAAGTATTGCCGAAGGACTGAACATGCCCTTTATTATATGGAACATAAAGTCCACCACCAAGGCCCGGGAGGGGCTCTATGTTTACGACACCGTCCAGAGACTATATGACAGCCAGTTCGGGGACCGGGACGTATCGGACATAAAACGCTACATAAAGCTCGGCAAGATGGGGGAGGCCTTTGTTTCGGAGCGGCAGGCCGTGCTGCTCATCGACGAAATAGACAAGGCCGATCTGGAGTTTCCCAACGACCTTCTCTGGGAACTTGACATTATGAATTTTTACATTCCCGAGACCGGGGAAACCATAGCCGCGGGGCACCGCCCGGTGGTGGTGATTACCAGCAACGCGGAAAAGGAGCTGCCCGACGCTTTTTTGCGGCGCTGCATTTTTCACTATATTTCCTTTCCGGATGAGGAGATGATGGGCAGGATCGTCAGAGTGCACCACCCGCATCTGGAGTCCAGCCTCCTGGCGGAGGCCATGAAGGCCTTTTACTGGATCCGGTCGCTTCCCGGCCTGTTGAAAAAGCCCAGCACCAGCGAGCTGCTTGACTGGGTGCAGGCCCTGGTGGTGGGAGGGATACGTCCTGACCGGGTGGCCTCCGAGATTCCCTTTCTGGGGGTGCTGCTGAAGAAAAACCAGGACTTCGACCAGGTGCTGAAAAGAATCCACTCTCCCGGGGGGGTGCAGCGCCAGACCGGCTGGTCCGGCGGCGTAAGGTCAGGCACCAGGAGCCAGTAATTTCCTAGCCTTTCACCCGTTTACTTTCAACTTCCAATCCCTCCGTGCTTTTTGGCAAATTTTGGGGCTTGCCCATATAAAAAGACTGAATTCCGTCCCTTGAAATATGTTTGTGAGGTGGAGAAGATGTTTACCGGCTTTTTTTACACACTGCGGGAAGAAAAGATTCCGGTGACCCCCACCGAGTGGATGACCCTGATGGATGCGCTAAGCCGAGGCCTCGCCGGGGCCAGCCTGTCGGGTTTCTATTATCTGGCCAGGGCGGTATTGGTGAAAAGCGAGGCTTTTTACGACCGCTTTGACGTGGCCTTCAGACGGTACTTCGACGGCATCGAAACACCGGAAAAACTGTCCTCCCAGGTGGCCAAGTGGCTGGAAAACGCCCTCCCTCCGCTGAAGGTGGATCCATCGAAAAAAAAACCCTTTTCGGGATGGAGCCTGGAGGAACTGAAAAGGGCCTTGGATGAGAGGCTGGCCCTGCAGAAGGAGGAACACCACGGCGGCAGCAGGTGGATAGGGACCGGGGGCACCTCTCCCTTCGGGCACTCCGGCTACCACCCGGCGGGTCTGCGCATCGGCGGGCAATCAGCGAACAGGTCCGCGGTAAAAGTGGCGGCCGAGAGAAGGTACAGGGACTTTCGCAATGACGACACCCTTAATACCAGGCAGTTCGAGGTGGCTTTGCGCAAGTTGAGACAGCTGGGCAGAAACGACGGGGCACCCCGGGACGAGCTGAATACTGAAGAAACCATTGACGCCACCTGTCGCCGGGCGGGGATGCTGGAACTGATATGGGACAGGCCCCGCAAAAACACTTTGAAGGTTGTGCTGATGATGGATTCGGGGGGCTCAATGAATCCCCACGCCAGTCTTTGCAGTCAGCTTTTTTCGGCGGCGTCCAAGGCAAGCACCTTCAAGGATATAAAATTTTACTACTTCCACAATTGCGTTTATGACCGGCTCTTTAACGATCCCCGCTGCCTGGCCAGTAATTCCACGGGGACCGTCGACGTGCTGCGGAATTTGGATGTCAATTACCGGCTGATTATGGTGGGGGATGCCAGCATGGCGCCCAGCGAACTGCTGATGGCCGGCGGCGCCCTGGACTGGGGTGTGGTCAATGATGAGCCTGGGGAGGCCTGGATGAGGCGGCTGGCGGACCATTTCACCCATTCGGTGTGGCTTAATCCCATCCCGGAACGGACGTGGCCGCCGGCGGGGGAGAGGACCTATGACACCATAGGTATAATCCGCAACATCTTCCCCATGTTTGAACTGACGGTGGAGGGGCTTGAACGGGCGGTCAACCGCCTGAAAGTCAATAAATAAAAAAGCCGCCCTGCGGGCGATTGGAATCCAGAATCCAGAATCCAGGAGCCAGAATCCAGAATAAAAGGAACCTTATTTAATTTATCCACGTAAAAGTTAAAAACAGGAGGGGAACCGTTATGGCGAAGGATTCCACCGAGGCCCGGAATTTGGCGGGGGAGCACTTCAGGAGCGGGTACAACTGTGCCGAGTCCATTTTTTTGGCCTTCAGGGACTGGCTGGGGCTGGAGGCGCCAAGGGAGACCGTCCGCGGCTTCACCGGACTGGGGGGAGGGCTGGGGCAGGCCGGGTGCATGTGCGGGGCGCTGACCGGGTCGGCGGTGGTGCTGGGCCTGGTGAAGGGCAGATCGGATTCCGGAGAAAGTCGGGACATGGTCTATGCACTGACAAGGGAGTTTCATGATCGCTTTGAATCGAACTTTGGCAACACTTGCTGCCGTGTACTGAACACCCATCCCTTCGATTCCCGGGAACACCTGCGCAACTGCCTCAAAATCACGGGGGGCACAGCAAAAATGCTGGCGGACTTTTTAAATGAAAAGGGTTTGACAAGTTCGCCCTGATCCGGACCCCGCTTCACACTGGGGCCCGGATCAGGGCGGAATAAGACCATCGGCGAAGGCCAATCAAGGGTACAGGCCCCTGAGCTTCATGGCCCTGGTGACCCGGTCCAGGGCCAGCATATATGCCGCCATGCGCATGCTGACCTGGCGGCTTTCCTTGAGATCGTGCACCTCGCGGAAGCTGCTCACCATCCGGCGGCGCAGCTGGCGGTTCACTTCGTCCTTGGTCCAGTAGAAGTTTTGCAGGCCCTGCACCCACTCGAAATATGAAACCACCACACCCCCGGCGTTGGCCAGTATGTCCGGAATGACGGTGATTCCCCTGTCGTAGAGTATTTGGTCGGCCTCGAAGGCGGTGGGCCCGTTGGCTCCCTCGGCCACCAGCCGGGCTTTGACCAGCCGGGAGTTGTTCACGGTGATGACGTTTTCCAGGGCCGACGGCACCAGAATGTCGCATTCCAGGGTGAGTATTTCTTCGTTGGAAACTGGCCGGGCGTCGGGATAACCCGTCACGCTGCCGGTGCGGGCCTTATGGGCGGAGACTTCGGCCAGATCCAGCCCGTTTTCACTATATATCCCCCCCCTGGAGTCGCTGACGGCCAATATGCGGCATCCAAGGGCGTTCAGGTCCGCCGCCGCCACCGTCCCCACATTGCCGAAACCCTGGATCACCGCCGTGGACTCGGCCAGGTTGATCCTCATGCGGGAGGCGGCCTCCTCAATGGTGAACACCACGCCCCGGCCCGTGGCCTCGTTGCGGCCCTGGGAGCCGCCCACCTCGATGGGCTTGCCGGTGACCACCGCCGGCACCGAGAAGCCGTGGTGCATGCTGAAGGTGTCCATGAGCCAGGCCATCACCTGGGGGTTGGTGTAGACGTCCGGGGCCGGTATGTCCTTCTCCGGGCCGATGATTATACTTATCTCGCTGGTGAAGCGCCGGGTCAGCCGCTCCAGCTCGCCCATGGAAAGCTCCTTGGGGTTGCAGATTACACCGCCCTTGGCACCCCCATAGGGGATGTCCACCACGGCACACTTCCAGGTCATCAGCATGGCCAGGGCGATGACCTCCTCCATGTCCACCTCGGGATGGTAGCGGATGCCTCCCTTGGCAGGTCCCCGGGTAAGGTTGTGCTGTACGCGGAATCCCCTGAATACCTCTATGGATCCGTCATCCATGCGGACCGGAATGGAAACCGTCAGTATCCTCTTGGGCTCCTTAAGTATTTTCAGCAGTCCCGGGTCCAGCCCCAGTTTTTGGGCCGCCAGATCCACCTGCAGACTGGTGGCCTCCAGCAGTTCACTCCTCCGGCAGACAGTACCTTGTGAATGTAGCATTTTGTCAGCTCCTTTCTTATCCGCACCGCGGATATTTGTTTTTGGTCCATTGTCCGGGCAGCAATCTATGATCCATATGTATACAATATCCATGCCAGCGAATAAGTTCATCTATACATGACCATGATTCAAGATTTTTTATATTAATGTCTTGTTTTGTTTGAGATGATTCCTGTTTGCAGATTCAGTCCGGCATGCAGTTGCGCGGGATTAAAATGCGGAAACGCATGATGGCATTTTTTCACCCTCCCGCTATTACCGGATAAAAGACAATTTTGTCTCCGTCGTTCAGCTGTGTCTTGCCGGCGGCCATCCGCCCGTTAACCGCCACATTGCCTACCTCGTGAAGGGGCAGCCCCAGTTTGATAGTCAGATCCGCCACTGTCCACTGTTTGCCTTCCTCCAGTTTAATCTCGCCGGCGGTAACGGTCGTGGTGATCCCTCCCTTGACCTCGAAGGTAATTCTCATTTGCATCCCTCCCGACCCTGTCATGGTGAATATACTGATAAGCAAAGGCAATACTTATGTAGAACAAACCTTGGAATTAATCCCGCCGGTCTCTTTTTTCCACATTTCCGGCAGGAAACCTTTGAACCGGGGAGAATATATGGAACAAAAAGTATATCTCAAGGAGGATACGGAAGTGCCTAAAATATACTACGACAGCGATGCCGACCTGAGTGTCTTGAAAGGCAGGAAGATTGCCGTTATGGGGTACGGCAGCCAAGGTCACGCCCAGGCTCAAAACCTGAAGGAAAGCGGTCTGGATGTTGTGGTGGGGCTGCGCAGGGACAGCAGGCGGTGGCAGGTGGCCGAGGCCGACGGACTCAATGTGATGACGGTGGCCGAGGCCGCGAAGGTATCAGATGTAATACAGATACTTTTACCGGATGAAAGGCAGGGACAGGTTTACCGGGAGGAGATCGCCCCGGGGCTTGAACCGGGAAAGGCTTTGGTATTTTCGCACGGGTTCAACATAGTTTATCACCAGATAGTGCCACCCCCGGATGTGGATGTTTTCATGGTGGCGCCCAAGAGTCCGGGCCATCTTGTGCGGCGAATGTATGTGGAGGGCAAGGGAGTGCCCGGTCTTTTGGCCGTTCACCGGGACGCCAGTGGTAATGCATACGGCCTGGCGCTGGCTTATGCCAGGGGCATAGGGTGCACCCGGGCCGGGGTGATTGAGACCACGTTCAAGGAAGAGACCGAGACCGATCTTTTTGGCGAGCAGACGGTACTGTGCGGGGGTGTGACTTCCCTTATCAAGGCCGGCTTTGATACACTGACCGAGGCCGGGTATCAGCCTGAAATAGCGTATTTCGAGTGTCTGCACGAACTGAAGCTGATTGTTGACCTGATATACGAGGGCGGCCTGGCCATGATGCGCTACTCCGTCAGCGATACCGCCGAATACGGCGATCTCACCAGGGGCCCCAGGATTATAAACGAAGGCGTCAAAGCCGAAATGAAAAAAATACTCGAGGAAGTGCAAAACGGTTCCTTCGCCAGGGAATGGATGCTTGAAAACCAAGTCAACCGTCCGCAGTTTACCGCCCTGGTGGAGAGGGAGAAGGAGCATCCCATAGAAAAGGTGGGGGCCCAGTTGAGGGCCATGATGCCCTGGCTCCAGAAATAATACCGGCGGCAGGGCTTCCGGCCGTTGACGCCGGTAGCCCCGTTGATCTGAAAAAGCCGCCGGCCGCAACACAGCAGGCGGACTTTTTCAACAGCCTCCCAGAAGAGTGCTGCAAAACCCATTTATACGACATCAAACAGGTATAGCCGGATACAGCCGGAGGCTGTTCAAAAAGCTCCAGATGCAAGGCGCGGCAAGGCTTTGAGCGGAGGCGTACTGATAGTACGTTGGAGCGAAAAAGCCGCCGGCCGCAACACAGCAGGCGGACTTTTTCAACAGCCTCCCAGAATTGTATTTTATGGTTCTTAGGTTGCCGGCAGAATGTACTCCACCTCGATGCCCGGTTCCGTGGACAGGTCTATGATTTCATTTTCCGAGCGGACCATGGGGCGGGAGGGATGAGACCGGTTTGCCAGCACGATCTGGCCGGTGCGGCCGTCGCTGAGGCGCACCATCTCGCCCAGGTAGCATTCGGCGGTTCTGGCCAGGAAAGTGATCAGTATCCCGGTGTCTAAAATTCCCAGATATTCATTTTGGAGCGCTTCAAAGATTTTGAAGGGACAGGCCTTCCGGCCCCTTGACCGGCTGTATGTCATATTGTCGTACACATCCGCCACAGCTATAATCTTGGCCGCCAGGGGGATTCTATCGCCCGTAAGACCCCTGGGGTATCCTGACCCGTCCTCCCTCTCATGGTGGAGAAGAGCCCCAATTTTCACGGCCCCCGGCGCGTCAGCCTCCTCCAGCATCCGGTAGCCGTAGGCGGTGTGGTTTTTCAGGTCCTCCAGTTCTTTGTACGTGGGCTGGGGTTTATAAAGTATGTCAGGGCTGATGCGGCTTTTGCCTATGTCGTGCAGCAGGCCGGCCACCACAATTTCCCTGCTGGCCTCTGCTTCCACGTCAAGCCACTGGCAAAGGGCGCCGCAGATCAGGGAGACGTTGATGCTGTGCCCGTGGGTGCGGTCGTCCAGCTCCTCCACCTGGCTCAGAAATGGAAACAGGTTGTAAGGGGACTTTGTTTTCTGCAGTACCGGGCCGGTAACCAGGTAAGCCTGTTCGACATTTACCCGCCGGCCCTCGCCGATGTGTTTGATCAGCTGGACAATTTCTTCACTGGATTTTTCGTAGGTTTTGCTGTACTCGGAGAGTTTCTGCCCGTCGAGCCGGTTCCAGTATGCAGGCGCACCAGCGGGTTTGCGGATGGCCACTTTGGTGTATCCAAGCCTTTTGATCGTTTTAATACTCTCTTCGGTCAAAACAGCTCCCCTGGCCAGCAGCAAAACTTTGTTGCGGTTGTATATGTCCTGGTCGAGGGTCATACCCGGGTGCAATTCATCTGTCATACGGGTTATTGCCAACGTCCGCCTCCTCCATTCCAAAGGCTTTAAATAGTTTTCCCTGCCGCTGAACAACGTGATTATTTCGCCGATAACTTAGGTGCCGGGCACCTAAGTTATCGGCATTTGGCCAGGATTTTAGGGGAAATCATTTTCTTATCGGCTTTTTTCTCCATGTTTTTATTTTTTCCTTCACCAAAAATGGGTTGTTAAGTTTTTTTCAACCGCATCCCTGTCAGCCCCGGGCCATGATCGGACTTCTGTAATGCAATGCCTCGGCCAGGTGTTCGGCCTCCACCTTTTCACTGCCTGCCAGGTCCGAGATGGTGAGGGCCACTTTCAGCAGGCGGTCGTGGGCCCGGGCGCTAAGCTTCAGCTGTTTGAACGAGGATTTGATCAGCGCCCCCGCCCCGGAGGAAAGGCGGCAGTATTCTCTGGCCTGTTCCCCGGTTATCCGGGCGTTGCACTTGATGCCGGTTCCCTGGAACCGTTGCTCCTGAATCTTGCGGGCCTTTACAACCCTTTCCCGGACCGTGGCCGAATTTTCCGTCAGCCCGGATTCGTTCAGTTCCTCATAGGACAAGCGGGGGACGTTGATGGATATGTCAATGCGATCCAGGAGAGGTCCGGAGATTCTACCCAGATATTTTTTAATCTGCCCCGGCGTGCAGGAGCACTGTTTGACAGGATCGCCGCAATAGCCGCAGGGACATGGATTGCAGGCGCAAATCAAGGTTATCCCGGCGGGGTAGGTAATGGATGCGTTCACCCGGCTGATGGTTACTGTTCCGTCCTCCAGGGGCTGACGGAGGGCTTCCAGGCAGTCCCTGCTAAATTCTGGGGTTTCGTCCAAAAAAAGCACACCATTGTGGGCCAAGCTTATTTCTCCCGGCCGGGGGAATTTTCCGCCCCCCACCAGGGATACCGAAGAGGCGTTGTGATGCGGGGATCTGAAGGGGCGCGCAGCGATCACCGGCAGTACCGGTTTCAAAAGTCCCGCCAGACTGTATATTTTTGTGGTGTCCATGGACTCGTCGAAGCTCATTTCGGGCAGAATGCCCGGCAGGCAGCGGGCAAGCATGGTTTTTCCGGAGCCGGGGCTGCCCACCATGAGCATATTATGCCCTCCGGCGGCGGCCACTTCCAGTGCTCTCCGGGC
>JBBIMW010000010.1:0-61872 GCA_037444185.1 Peptococcaceae bacterium
GGCAGGTATCCCTCGGGCCCCGCCACAACCTGATAATTGTTTGTTGACATTTGTCCACCTCCTAATGTTAATTTGCCGTGTCGAGGGAGCTTTTTCTCCGTTCAGCCGCCGTACCTTTCCCGCAACACCCTGTGCAGTATTTTACCGGTGCCGGTGCGCGGCATTTCCTCTTCGTCCACGAATATTACCGACCTCGGGCGTTTGTAGCCGGCTATTTTATCCCGGCAGCACGCCATTATCTCGACGGCCAGGCTTTCCTCCGGACGGTATCCTTCCTTCAGTACAACCACGGCCCTTATCGCCTCGCCCCATTTTTCGTCCGCCACTCCGATTACCGCCACATCCTTCACCGCCGGGTGGGAGGCCACCGCATTTTCCACCTCGGAGGGATATACATTCTCACCCCCGGTGATGATCATGTTTTTCTTCCTGTCCACCAAGTAATAGTAGCCATCCTCGTCTCTCCTGCCCATGTCGCCGGAGGTGCACCACTCGCCACGGAAAACCTCCCGGGTTTTTTCCGGATCCTTCCAGTATTCCTTAAAAGCGTTGGGAGACCGGGTATACAGCTCCCCCACCTCTCCGTCCCGGACCTCGTTTCCCTCCTCGTCCAGCAGTTTTATCCGGTCGACGCCGAAAACCTCCCGCCCGATGGAGCCCAGTTTTTCAAACTGGTCTTCGGGCCTCAGATAGGTAATCAGGCCCGCCTCGGTGGAACCGTACGCCTCCCAGAGTTCGGCCGATTTAAAATAGTCCATTATGGCAAGCTTGAGATCCTTCCGGGCCGGAGCCGAAGAAATCAGGAGCTGCCTGACGCCGCTGACGTCGTATTTGCGCCTGACCCCTTCGGGCAGGGCCAGCAACATTACATAATGGGTGGGCACCAGGGAGGTGAAAGTTATCTCGTACTGGGCCATGGTTTTCAGAAGGTCTTCCGGATCGAAGTTGGTCATGTTGTATATCATCAGGGGGGCTGAAACGTAGGTGTAGGCGAAGGAATAGTAAATGGAGTTGACGTGGCACATGGGCATGACCAGCAGCGCCTTGTCGGTGGGCCGCACCCCCATGTTCATGTTGCTCAGCAGGTATTGGGCGGTGTAGCTCCGGTGGGTTCTCACCACACCTTTGGGCCTGCCCGTGGTGCCCGATGTGTACATAATGGTCCAGGTGTCGGCGGCGTCCACCATTATATCAGGCTCTCCGGGGGCGCCCCGGGAGAGCAGCTCCTCGTAGTGCACGTAACCTTCGGGGGCCGGGCCGCTCCCAAGGTAGATGAAATTGTCCCGGGGAATGGTGGCCAGTTTGTCCCGTACGCTGTCGATCCCATTGACAAAAGGTTCCTCCACGATGAAGGCTTTGCACTCCGCGTGATTTGCGATATATTCAAACTCCGCCGGTGTCAGGCGGAACATTACGGGAACGGCGATTTGCCCCCCTTTGGCGCAGGCCCCGTAGATCTCCATCCACTCCAGCCGGTTGTAGGCGATTACCGCCACCCGCCCGCCGTAGCCAACCCCCATGTTCCCAAGGGCGTTGGCCAGGCGGCAGGATCTTTCATTCCATTCCTTGAAGGTAAAATTTTTGTATTTATCCTGGCATCCCAGCTTGTCGGGATAATGCAGCGCATTCATCTTCAGAATGGTGCCCGCCGTCATCCAATTGCTTACGGTCATCCCGAACCCCCCTCCTTTGTAGTGTGCCGACTACCAACATTTTAAACTTTTCCGGCGGCCGTTTTAATCGCTAATAAGGAGTAAAGATGGGTTGATCCATAAGAAAAAAGGTGTTAACCCCACCTGGGAGGCTGTATTCGGCTATACCTTTCTGACTATGGTTCTTTCTTCTTCGGGAACGGGAGGCGGAGCGGGCCGGCCGGAAATTTTCGTCACCGCACCAAATCGGGGGGGGCAGGCTTCGAAACAGGCCCCGCATTTTATGCATTTCACCTGTTCAATTACATGGATCCGGTTTTTGGCGCTTATAACCGCCTCCACCGGGCATCTCCCGGCGCAAGTCATGCAGGCCTGGCACTTATCCGGCTCGATATAGTACGAAGGCGCTTCACTAATTAACCGGTCTATCTCGTCACTGGTGTAAAGTTTATTGTATTCTTCTTCATTGGCGAGACGCAAAGCCAGCTTATCCCTTTTTGCCAGCTTAATGTAGGGGATTAACTTTGTAACTCCTTCGATTCTGCACTTTAATTCCTTTTTGCTTACTCCTTCGTTTGCGCCAAGGGGTCCCAACTTCTTAACTTTCCTTCCAAAGTCATTCATAATGTCGGCAAAACGGATTCCTTCACCGGCGGACACCCATTCAAGCCTTAATCTTTCGGGGTTCACCCCTATGTGCTCCAGCAATTTTTTGCATAGCTGCGTCATACTTAATGCATCGTAATTTCCTTCAGTATTATAGTGGCAGTCATTAAGATGACAGCCGCCGATAAAGACCCCGTCTGTTCCGTTTGAGAAAGCCCGGAGTACATGTGCCAAGTCGACCCTGCCGGAGCACATCACCCTTATCGCCCTTATATAAGGGGGGTATTGAAGGCGGGAAACCCCGGCCAGGTCCGCCCCTCCGTAGCAGCACCAATTGCATAGAAAACCTAAGATTTTTGGTTTAAACTCAGGCCCCGCACTCATTCTTAATCCACTCCCAAGTCAGTAATGGCTGGTTGTTTGCAAAGTCCACCCTAATTGAATGAAGATGGTATATTTCTACGCATCTGAAAAAGCCGCGTCAATTTGGCGAAAAAGTTGTTCATCGGTATAGTGTTTTAGAAAAACAGCCCCCGTCGGGCACTTTGCGTTACAAAGTCCGTCTCCTTTGCAGAGAACAGCATTAACCACGGCCTTTTTCCCTCGCTTTGCATCATGAAATTCTATGGCGCCGTATGTACAGGCGGAGATGCACGCCCCGCACCCTATACACCTGTTTGCATCCACCTGGCAGACGGACCCGGAGGCCGTGACCGTGTCATTCGACAGAAGGGTTAAAGCCCGGCCGGCGGCCCCATAAGCCTGGCCGGCGGTTTCCGGCATAAACTTGGGATAGTGGGCTGCGCCGCACAGGTAAACTCCTTCCGCGGCAAAGTCGACGGGCCTCAATTTGACATGGGCCTCCTGGAAGAAACCATCCTGGCCCAAAGACACCTTGTACAGCCCGGCTGTCTCCCTGGTGGTGGCGGAGGGAAGAACGGCGGCGGCCAAAGCGATGTGATCGGCTTCTATGGCCAGCTTCCCGCCCAGCACCGGGTCGGCCACGGTGACCCTCAGGACACTCCGCCCGTCTTCATTGACGGCCTCCACCCGGGGCCTGCAGTCCGGCTCATGGCGGATGAACCTGACGTCTTTGCCCGCCGCTTCCCGGTAATAATCCTCTTTGAATCCGTATGTCATGATATCCCGGTAAAGGATGTAGATGTCCATCCGGGGGTTTATTTCTTTCAGCTTCAGGGCGTTTTTCACGGACTGGCCGCAGCATATCCGGCTGCAGTAATTTCTGTCCTCCCGCCGGCAGCCCACGCACTGGATCATCACTAAAACCCCGGAATCGATCACTTCTTTTTCCCCTTTGGCGATCCGGCCCTCCAGCTCCAGGTGGGTCATGACCCTGGGGTCTTCGCCATAAAGGTATTCCGTGGGTCTGTACAGTTCGGCGCCTGTGGCGATGATGACCGCCCCATGTTTTATTTCTGTAGTTCCTCTTTCGGATTTCACCCTGGTGGCGAAATTTCCCACATAGCCCCGGGCTTCGGTGATGGTGGCGTCGGTATATACATGTATCAGGGGGTGCCGGTAAATTTTGCGTATTATATCACGCAAGTACTCCTGGACATCCAGCCCCTCCAGGGTGTAATGGATTCTCCGCGCCATCCCCCCCAGGTCTGAATCTTTTTCCACCAGGTGAACTTCGTGTCCCTGGCTGGCTATGGACAGGGCGCAGGTCATGCCGGCCAGGCCCCCCCCCGCCACCAGCGCCGCCTTGCCGACGGGCAGGTCGAATTCCTGCAGGGGCTCTAAATGCCGGGCCCGGGCCACCGACATGCGGATTGTTTCTTTTGCCTTTTTTGTGGCCTCCTCTTTTTCTTTGGAGTGGACCCAGGAGCAATGTTCCCTGATATTCGCCATGTCGAAGTAGTATTGGTTTATTCCGCCTTCCCGGAGTGTGTCCCGGAACAGCGGCTCATGGGTCCGGGGGGTGCAGGCGGCGACGACCACCCGGTTGATCCCTTTTTCCCTGATGGTGTTTGCTATTTGCCGGGCGGCATCGGTGGAGCATATGAACAGGCTTTCTTCCGCGTGAACGACATTGGGCAGGGTCAGGGAATATTCCACCGCGGAGGGGACGTCCACCACTCTGCCGATATTGGCGCCACAATGGCACACGTAGACTCCCACCCTGGGCTCTTCTCCCGAGACGTCCCTTTCCGGCGGATATATTCTTTCCCTGGCCAGGTTCCCCCGCCGGTGGGAGAGGAGCTGGCCGCACTGGGAACCGGCCCCGCTGGCGGTGACCACCGATTCGGGGATGTCCATGGGGCCCTGGAAGGCACCGCTTGTGAAAATTCCCGGGCGGGAGGTCTCCATGGGATTTAGGGGATTGGTTTTGCAGAACCCGTGGGAGTTGAGCCCGATGCCGAATTTGTCCGCCAGGTCTTTAAAGCCGGCCGGAGGGTTCAGCCCGACGGACAGCACCACCATGTCGAATTCTTCTTCCCTTACTCCATCTCCGAAGGTGGAATATCTTACAGTTATATTCTTGCTTTCCGGGTTCTCTCTTCCTATCGATACGTAGCTTCTTATAAACCGGACTCCGGGAAGTTTTTCCGCCCTTTGGCGGAACCGCTCGAAATCCTTGCCGTGGGAACGGATATCGTTGTGGAATATGGCGCACTGGGCCAAAGGGTCATGGTCTTTTGTCAGGATCACCTGTTTCTGGGTGTATGTGCAGCATACGGCTGAGCAATAGCTGTTGCCGCCGGGGATAACCTGTCTGGAGCCGGCGCACTGGATCCAGGCTATTTTGTGTGGATGTCTCCCGTCGGAGGGGCGCAGTATCTCGCCTTCGTACGGCCCGGTGGCGCACAGCAGCCGCTCATAGTCGAGGCTGGTCACCACGTTGTCAAATTTTCCGTAGCCATATTCGCCCAACAGCCCGGGATCGAAGGGCTCGAAGCCCGGTGACAGTATTACCGCCCCTACATTTACCTCCACTTTCTCCGCCCTTTGATTGAAATCTATGGCGTCGTTTTTGCAAACTGACTGGCAGATAGTGCATTTTTTTTCTTTAAGGTAGAGGCAGCTTTCATCTATGTAGGTGACAAGGGGAATTGCCTGGGCGAAGAATATATGAATGGCTTTGTTCTTCGATATTCCCTGATTGAATTGATCAGGGTACTTGACCGGGCAGTATTCAACACAGACAGTGCAGCCCGTGCATTTGCCCTCTATGACATATCTGGGCTTTTTAACTAGGGTTATCCTGAAGTCTCCCGCTTCCCCCTCTACACTGTCCACTTCCGTATAGGTCATGATCTCTATGTTGGGATGCCTGTTGCATTCAATAAACTTGGGGGATTCAATGCACATGGAGCAGTCGTTGGTGGGAAAGGTCTTGTCAAGCCGGGCCATGTGTCCCCCAATGGCGGGTGATTTCTCGACCAGGTAAACTTTATAGCCTGCGGCGGCAAGGTCAAGGGACGCCTGAATGCCGCTGATTCCTCCGCCCACCACCATTACGTCTCCGAAATTGCTCCCTGCCAGTCTTTCAACAATCTGTCCCGAGATTCTTTTTCTTTCTTTTTCCATTTCTCTTCACCCTCATCAGGTTTTATGACTCATTTTATTGAACAGCCGAGCCGCTCCGGATGGGAATACAGCAGCAGCCGGCCTCCCCGGGCATGGCCCACCAGGGCGATGCCCAGTTCCCGGGCAAGCGAAACGGCGCCCACTGTCGGCGAGTGCCGCGAGACAACAACCGGGGTCTGCATATTTGCCGCCTTCAGCAACATCTCGGACGAAACACGGCCGGTGGTCAGCAGCAGCCGGTCCTTGGCCGGTAGACCCCTTGAAAGACACTCGCCAAGGATCTTGTCCAGGGTGTTGTGCCGCCCGATATCCTCAGCCACCACCAGCAGGTTTCCGGTATCGGCGAGAGCCGAGGCGTGCACCCCGCCGCTCAGCCGGTACAGATCCATCTTATCTTGAAGCTTTTTCATCAGCGACAGCACTTCCACCGGTGTAACAACAAAATCCGAATCGACCTTTTGTCTCCGCATTGTGAAAGTTGCGCCGCCGCCGCACCCGGAGGTCAGTGTCCGCTGCGCCGGCAATTTATATCCGGGGTTTTTTAACCTTACATCGGCCAGCGATTCATCCTCACACACCCGCATGCTTATCACATCGCCAAGATCCGAGATAATTCCCTCTGAGCACAGGAACCCCAGGACAAGGGAATTCAGTCCGGCCGGAGTGCACAGTATGGTGATCAGTTCCTGCTGATTTACATAGATTTTGAGATTCATCTCGCCGGGCACATGGACTGAAGTACTGATCCATTCCCCGTCCGAAAACCGGTGGCAGGCCATGTCCGCCGCCGCGTCTCTCGCATCCGGCACCCCAGTGGTTACTTGCATGTTTCAGCTCCCCGCCCTTCTATGAGGCTGTTGAAAAAGTCCATCTGCTGCGTTGCGGCGGCGGCTTTTTTGCTCCAACATACCGCCAAGTACGCCTCCGCCCAAGCCCTTGCCTCGCCTTGCATCTGGAGCTTTTTGAACAGCCTCCTGCTGTATCCGGCTATACCTGCTTGATGCCGTGTAAATGAGTTTTACAACACTTTCCTGGGCTTTTATAAACAGCCCGTTTAGATCACTTCCCGGAGGATCTCCGTAATGTCTTTAATCTGTATGGCGTCATCATAATTCAGCACCACCCTGCTGTCCTCAAAACTGGTGACGCAATAGGGGCAGGAGGTGGCCAGCACTTCGGCCCCGGCCCCGGCGGCCTCTTCCAGTCTGAGGTGGGAGAATCTTTCGGCATTCGGTGTCTCCATCCAAATCCTGCCTCCCCCCATTCCGCAGCAGAGGCTGTCTTCCCGGGACTCGGCCATCTCTGTCAGTTCCAGGCCGGGTATTTTCTTCAATACCTCCCGGGGCTGGTCATATATACCGTTGTGCCGGCCCAGGTAACAGGGGTCGTGGTACGCGACTTTCTTTGCATAGTCTTTTTCGATCCGGATCCTTCCCTCGTTAATCAGACTGGATAAATACCGGGTGATGTGAATCACTTCGAAATTCACTTTGAATTCGGTGTATTCGTTCTTGAATGTGTGGTGGCAATGAGGGGAGGAAACCAGTATTTTCTTTACTCCTTTATCGATGAAGGTTTTGATGTTTTCCCGGGCCAGCTGTTTGAACAGTTGTTCGTTGCCCGTCTTGCGGATGCTTTCTCCGCAGCAGTTCTCCCCGGCCCCCAGTATCCCGAAATCCACCCCCGCCTTGTGGAGTATGCCGGCTGTGGCGGCGGCCACCTTTTTCAGCCTCGGGTCATAGCTGGAATAGCAGCAGGGGAAATATAAGAATTCCGTCCCTTCGGCGAAGGGCTTTACAGGGAGGTCCTTCGCCCAGTCCGCCCTCTTCGCCCGCTCTTCGCCGAAGGGGTTGCCCCCTGCGGCCAGGCCCGCGCTTACGGCGCGGACCGGCTTGACGGCGGCGGGAAAAATTCCATATCCCGTGGCCAGCCTGCGCAGGGCCACCATGCCTTCTATCTGCCTTACGTCCCTGGGGCACCGCCGGGGGCATTTTCCGCAGGTGCTGCAGCGCCAGATATCTTCGTTTTCTATTTCGGTCAGGCCAAAGGCGGCCTGCCGGATCAGCTTGCGCACGCTGTATTTTGTCACTCTGTTCCAGGGACAGACGGTGTCGCATTTCCCGCACTGATAGCAGAATTTGACGGCGTCTCCACCGCTTTCTTTTATTTCCTCCATTACTTCTTTGAAGGGGGCTAAAGTCTCCACGGTTTTTTAATCCTCTTCTTTCACTTTATTGTTTCAGCCCTTTTGTGACATCCGGGCGACGGCATCCACCAGCTTCTGCAATCCGTACCTGTCCATCAATGATTTCAGTCCTGTCTCCATTTCGTCCGGCTTCATTTCTTCTCCGGCTTCCTCTTCTCTTTCTTCGTAAGTCAAGGCTCCGGCCATACACCACTGCACACACAAAGGCTCCTTTTGCGGCGGGTCATCTTCACACATATCGCATTTGAGGGGGAGGCCGGAATCGGGCTCCTTGAAAACATTCCTGGACGGGCAGGAGGCCCTGCAGAAGCCACACTCATCATATTCCTTGCCGCCAATCACATATTTGTTCCTGCCCATGCATTCGGCTGCCACATGCTCACCTGCGTATACAGGAAGATATATATCCTTCAGCGGTTCACGGATCAGCCGGATACGGGATCTGGCCGGATTGTTGCCGCTATATTTCGGTGTAGAGTGAAAGGAGGAGCAGATTACCTCACATGCCCGACAGCCATTGCATTTATCCGGATCGATCTTGATCACCTTAACTTTTTTCTTAACTTTGCTCATTTTTTATAATCCCTCTTTGCTCCAAGTCTTCACTAACGTAATTCAAATCCAGTTCACATAAAGACTCTTTGGTGGGAATGCCCCGGTTGTCCCACCCTTTGAATTGGTAATACTGGTCCAGGAGCTTGGCTTCAAGCTCTGGAAACCTTTTCTTCCAGTGGTTGTCGGGAGGACGCTCGTCCTTTCTGCTCAATCCTCTTCTCACGTTGATGGCTCTGATTAAAGTCCGGTTCCTCCTGGCTGCTTTGGACAGCCCGGCTTTGTCAATATCTATCCCGGCGGCTGATGATATTAAAGCCGGGAAATTGTGTATATGATACGGAGACTTCAGGTGAAATGACGACAGGCCAGCGCACACCCCGAGGGAGTCGTCGATATAGTGCATCATCTCCATCCAGTCGACAATTTCACAAGTTGCTTCAACAGTCGGGTAATATGGCATTGACCGTTCCCCGCGCGGTTCCCAGTCCAGAAAATATTGCTTGAATTTTTCATCGGGAACCTGGAACCAGTCCTTTACAAACTCTTCCCTATCCTCCCTGGCGTCAAAGGGCCCCTGGGGGAACTGCCCTTCAATCTGGGTAATGTTCATTTTTTCGCCGGTGGAATACATGAGGAAATAAATGGGGTTAAGCATTGACAGCTTGAGAGGCAGCTGCTCATGTTTCTTAATGGTATTGTGGTCGTATGCCTCCGCCCCCTTGCCGATCTGACGGGCCGCCCAATAGGTGCCGTTGGCCAAAATATCTCCAATTCCTTCCCGCCGGACAATTCTGTCCAGTAGCCAGTAAAATCTCCCCTCGTTGTCGGAGGGCATTCCCGGCAGGTCCCGGTCGGTCAAAATGCCGGCTTCATAAAGCTCAATGGCGAAGGCCATAACCTGCGGTGTTGAGTATCCGTCCACTCCGTACTCCGTAGCACGCTGAGCGATTTTAAGGCCAAATTCCAGGTCTGAATAGGCCGCCATGGTATAAGTAAGTTTCGAGAAGCATTTCATCATGTAGGTTGGAAGTCCCGGGACGGAAATGGTGGCCCCGCATTTCAGCGGGCAGTTATAGCAGCTTATCAGCCGTGTCCGCATATTTTCCATGGTCTCGGTCCAATTCTTTTCTACTTCTTCGGTCCAGAAATTCTTTCTCCGGGTGCGGGCGTTTCCCCACATGAAATTCTGGGTGTGCCACGCCTCATCATGGATTGCCATCTCCTGGGGCGAACCCAGCACGGCTAAAATCGGTATTACACCCGGAATTGGATTTTCCTGCCGGTATTGTATATATTTCAGCACGTCGTTGCAATGTCCGATAAATTCGGCCGGCCGGGCAATATTGACGTCCTTTGTGCCGCGGACGGCTATGGCCTTCAACCCTTTGTCGCCCATGACGGCGCCTATTCCCCCCCGGCTGGCGCTGGACCTGCCCTGCTCGATGGAGGCATAATAGACTCTGTTTTCACCGGCCAGACCGATGGAGGCCACCTGGGCGTTGGGCTCCTTCAGCTCCTGCCGGATTATTTCCGCAGTTTCAATGGCGCCCTTGCCCCGGAGATGACTGGCGTCGCGTATTTCCACCCCGTCGTTGTTTATCCACAGATAAACCAGACCGGGGGACCTGCCGCGGATGATCACCTTGTCATAGCCGGCATGCTTTAGTTCCGGCGCCCAAAACCCCCCCATCATTGAAAACGCCATTAGCAAAGTCTGGGGAGAAAAGGTGGAAACTATGGTGCGGTTGGCGCCAATGGCAGGTGTGCCGCATAGAAGGCCGGCGCCGAATATCAAAAGATTGTCCGGAGAAAAAGGTTCAGTTTCAGGTGGGACCCTGTCCCATAATATCTTGGCGTTGGTGCCCAGACCCCCGAGATGAAGCTCGGTCAATCCCGGGTCGGTTTCAACCCTCTCAATGTTTCCCCTTGTCAAATCAACTTCCAAATTATACCCTGTTTCTGCGTACCTCATTTTTATACCCCTCCCGGCATGCCCGCCACCTTTCCCTGTGGTTGAGAGTTGACTGTATTATTTTCATATAGATTCTAAAGGAGAGAAAGACAAAAAAAAATCGCTTAAAAGCATGGAAGTTAGGTTAAGCGGCGGGTGATGGCAGGATTAACCCCTTTGGGCTACTTGCCATCACCCTTATGTTGGCGCAATTTAAAATAACTATAAAAGCGAAGATATGCTATTGACAACGAAGCGGCAGGAAAAGCAGGGTAAAAGCAGAAAATGGTTTTATGGAGGTTTTTTTATGACAGTCATTGAAAAGGTCCAGTCTTACCTGGACCAATACGTCATGGGGCTTAAGATTATCGAATTTGAGGAGAGCACCGGCACCAGCGAACTGGCGGCTGCGGCCCTCGGGGTGGGGGTGGGCCAGATCGCCAAGACATTGGTTTTCCTGGCCGACGACAGACCGGTGCTGGTGGTGGCCAGCGGAGACAGCAGGATAAAAAGCGGCAAGCTGAAAAAGTTTTTGGGCGCCTCCAAGATAAAGATGGCCGACCCTGAAACGGTGCGGCAGGTCACCGGCTACCCCGTGGGAGGGGTATGCCCTTTGGCCCTGCCGGAAAAACTGCCCGTCTACCTGGACGGCTCCATGCGCCGCTTTCCGGTGGTCTACACCGCCGCCGGCACTCCCCGCTCGGCCCTGCCGGTAACCATGGAGCAGTTGCGGATAATTACCGGCGGTGATTGGGCGGACCTGACCTGAAACAAGAATGCGGATTTCAATTTATTCAAGAACTTCTTCCAGGTTTATCTCTCTCATCCCGTCCAGGCAGCGGGGGGGCAGGGCCAGGTAAAACCCGGTGGCCGCCACCAGGGACTGTCGCATTTTGTCGGAGATATCCGCCGCCACCCGGGCCGGCGCCCCCAGCACCAGTTTATTCGGGGGGATGACGGTCTTTTCGGTGACCAGTGCTCCGGCCCCGATGCAGCAGCCGTCCCCGATTTCGGCCCAGTCCATGATGATGGCCCCCATCCCCACCAGCACGTGCTCCCCCAGCCTGGGGGTATGCAGTATGGCCCCGTGCCCGATGTGGCTTCTGGGCCCCAGTCGGGCAGTTTCGCCCGGATAGACGTGAATAACGCAGTTTTCCTGGATGTTGGAGCCCGGCCCGATGACGATCGATCCCCAGTCCCCCCGGATGCGGGCCCCGGCCCCCACGTAGCATCCCCCGCCTATAACCACATCTCCGGCAATGGTGGCTTCGGGGTGAATGTAGCTGCCTTTGCCGATGGACGGACGTTTTCCCTCAAACTGGTAGATGGCCACAAAAACCACTCCCCGGTGCATTGGGACATTTCAGCACCATTTTTTTGTCAGGCAAGTTAATAATGTATCATGAGTATTAAATTGCCTCAGCCATTGAAATCCACCGGACCAGCCAACCATAATCCCTCCTGCAATCCACGATGCGGTCAACATATACCGCTTGAACTTTAATCTGATACAGTATCAAGTACCATTTTTCGACGAACATCTTGTGGTATTTGTTTGGCGGAATAAATTCAGCCTCCAGAAAAGGGAAAGGCTCCGGCATTTGGTACAGTGAACGGATGGCGTCCATCAGGTCATTTTTCATCTTGCGGGCGGCGAAGGGACTTTTCTGCGCCAGAAAAAGGACATGGCCCGCCAGCATCTGACGGGCGCGGTCGGAAACAATCACCTTATATTGAGGTTTCTTTTCCATTCTCTACCTCGTCTTTTCACGGCGGGTAAACGCCCCTATATCCATCACCATTATATTTCTTTCGTGCTATGGAATCAACCGGCAATTTCGTTGCAGTCTTTCAGTTTCCTGTGGCCGCCTTATCCCTAATGTTGCTTTCAGATCAGTAAAACAACAGTACCTTCCCAATGATATCAACCACCGCCGGTGTTCGGCCGGCGGCACGTTTCGGGCCGGCCGGAACTGTCTGCGGGCCGGCCGGCCCGAAGGAGCCGGGCAATATCTGTTTCAAACTATCTGAAGCCGGGCTGGCCGGCAGGAGTAGAGCTGGCCGCCGGGACCCCCTGATTTCCTTTGTACGCTTCCTTGAGTATTTTGAAGTACTCCTTTGCTTCGGCCGCCGGTGCCGGCGTGAGATACGAAATCACCACCAGAAGGACGAACCCCACCACCATGGCCGGAACACCGGGCAACATGCCGAAGCAGAGGCTTTTGGGCAGCCAGCCCACGGTCAGGGCGATGAGTACGGCCTGGGACACAATCATGGAGATCAATGCCGCCTGATGCGTGCAGCGCTGCCAGTACAGCGCGCCGAACATCGGCACCCACAGCAGGGCGAAGCCGGCGAAGGCAAACTCTATGATTCTGATTATCCCCGCGAATTTTCCCAGGGCCAGCAGGTATGCCACACCTGCCAGCAGAAGCACCAGCAGCCTGGCCATCAGCACGGTTTTCTCCTCGGAGTACCTTTCCTTTCTTTTGAGCAGAAAATCCTTGACTATAATGGTCACTGCGGCCATAAGCTGGGAATCCATGGTGGACATCAGTGCGGCAAACACGGCGGCTCCCAGCAGCCCCGTCACCCAGGGAGAAGTAAAGTTCGCCAGCAGCATGGGCAGTATCCCGTCGGACTGCGCTCCCACCAGGTTGGGAAAGATGGGTTTGCCCCACATTCCCACATAGGCCATGGCAAAGAAAATGAGCATCCCTCCCAGGGGATATATCAGTGCCATTTGTCTCAGGCTCTTGGGATTTCTGCCGGTCAGAAGCCTCATGAACACCTGGGGAAATAGGGCCACGGCGAAACTGACAATTATACCGTAGCTGAAAAAAACCTGCCATGGCATTTTCGACCTGTCAAGCAGTTGCGGGTACTTTTCCGCCACGGCCCGGGTGGATTCGGCCGGCCCGCCAAGAACATAGGCCACGATAATGAAAATAGCCAGTCCCCCGAAAAGGAACACCGCCGTCTGGAAGGTGTTCACCCAGGCCGCCCCGCGCATACCTCCCACAAGCAGGTAATAAACCACCACCAGCGTTACTATCAGTCCGCCCATCCAGTAAGGTATGGCTCCCCGGGTGAGCACTTCCAGTGTAATCGCCCCCCCCTGCAGGCCGGTCATCAGGTACGGGATGGTGTAGAACAGCAGTATAACACTGGTGACGTAGGCCAGGGGCTTGCTCTTCCATCGCCCCCCGATCATCTCGGAAATGGTCATGTAGCCGTATTTTTGGGCAATCACCCAGGCCCGGCTCCCCAGCGCGTAAAACAAAAGCGGCGTCAGCCATGCCCATGCGGTCACAAAGTAGGGCCACATTATCCAGCCGCGGTGATAGGCGCCCCCTGGAATGCCTATCAGTGTCACCGCAGAAATGTTGGCGCCGAAAACACTCCCAAACAGCACCAGCGCTTTGAATTCACGGCTGGCCATAGCGTAGTCTTCCAGGCTTTTCTTGGCGAATTTGGTGCTCCACCAGCCGATAACCACTATGAAGGCCGTGTACAGCACCAACATTGTCACGACGGCAAATACGTCCTTGTCCATATTCCTCCTCCTCGCACTTTTGTCGGTATTCGGCTAACATTCAAAAAATTCCGGCAATCTGTCACTCGCCGGGATCAATCCACAGGTACTTCACGGTGATTGCCACAAGGCCCCAGCCCGCCAGCCAAATCAGAGCCTGATAAAGCATGGGATAAGAAAGCCAGCCGAAAATCAGTGGCTCAATCTTCTTTCCCCACCACCACCAGTCAACTCTAACAATCATCAGCACCGCGGCCATGATAAAAACGAAAACGCCTATTGTTTTCCTCCGGGATGTGTCCGGACCCATCATGCAACCTTCTCCTTTCTTTAAATAACCATCCAATCCAATCGGGCGGATGCCGGCAATAAAGCCGCATTTAATGTTAGGACCGGCCCGTTTGATCCATTTCCCTCAGCTTATACCGCTGGATTTTTCCTGTGGCCGTCTTGGGCAGTTCCTTCACCGCCTCGATCCACCGCGGGAATTTGTACGGGGCGATACTGGACTTGACGAATTTTTTCAAATCTTCAACAAGGGATTCCGACGGCGTCACGCCGGGTTTGAAAACAACGAAGGCTTTAGGTTTGTACAGCCCTTCCTCGTCGGGACTGCCCACCACGCCGCACTCCAAAACGGCCGGGTGGGACATGATGGTGTTTTCCACCTCCACCGGGGATACCCAGATGCCCCCGGCTTTGATCATGTCGTCGCCGCGTCCCACATAGAAGAAATAACCCTCCTCGTCCTGGTAATAGTAATCTCCCGTATTAGTCCAGCAGCCAATGGATGTTTCCTTGCTTTTTCGGTGTTTATTCCAGTAGCAGGCTGCGGCGCTGTCCCCTTTGACCATAAGGGTGCCCACCAGTCCCCGGGGGACGGGACCACCGTCTACGTCCACTATTCTGGCTTCATATCCGGGGACAATCTGGCCGCTGCTGCCGGCTTTGGCACTGCCCGGAATGTTGCTGATAAATATGTGCAGCATCTCCGTAGACCCTATTCCGTCCAGTATCTCCAGGCCGAATTTTTCCCTCCACTGCCCGGATATTGACGGCGGAAGCGCCTCTCCCGCCGAAACGCAGAGCCGGATGGAACTCAGGTCGTATTTCCCGGGGTCGTCTTCCACCTGCAAAAGGGCGGCGTATGAAGTGGGCACTCCAAAAAACAGTGTCGGCCCAAAATTGCTGATAATCTCGAAAACATGTTCCGGAGTCGGGCGGTGGGGCGTCAATACGGTGGAGGCGCCGGCATAAAAAGGGAAATACAGCCCGTTGCCCAGGCCGTAGGCGAAAAACAGTCTGGCCACCGAGAAAGTAATGTCTTTTTCAGTAATTCCCAGTATACCCCCGGCATAGTTTTTTGCGCAGTATACCATGTCGTGGTGCAGATGCACAGCCCCTTTGGGAAATCCGGTGGTGCCGGAGCTGTATAGCCAGAAGGCTGCGTCGTCCGGTGAAGTGGCGGTGGCCGTCAGCAGGGGTGAGGAATCCATTATAAGGCTGTGAAAGTCAATGATGCCTTTTCCGGCGTCCCCCACCGAAATTATGTGTTTTAAGTACGGCAGTTCCCCGGACACCCCGGTAAGGTTGCCAAGCAGTTCCCGGTCCACTATCACGGCTTTGGCCCTGCTGTCGTTCAGAAGGTACCGGTAGTCGCCCGGTTTCAACATGGTATTTACGGGGACGGGCACCGCCCCTATTTTCATCGCCCCAAAAAAGCCGTAGGCAAATTCAGGGCAGTCCGGAAGCAGCAGCAGCACCCTGTCCTCCATTTCCACCCCCAGTGAAATAAGCGCGTTACCCGTCCGGTTTACATTTTCCATCACCTCCCGGTAGGTGATCCTTTTCTCTCCGCAGATGATAGCTGTTTTTTCAGCCCTTCCCGATGCCACGTTCCGGTCCACGAAATACTCGGCGGCGTTAAATGTTTCCGGGAAGTCAATGCACGCTGAACTCATTTGGCGCCTCCCTCCGAATCTTTAAGAAACCCATACTAGCAAAAACAAATCCGGCCGTCTCTAATGTAAGTGAACGGTCGGATTCTTGTCCTGAAGGGCAGCATATGAGATTAAACAGCTGACGGCCCCCTGTCTTTACGGCCGTCAGACATAAATAATGGTGCTATTGCGCACCGGCGCGGCATGAAATGCACCGGCATCCGACATTCAGCGCCGGGTGGTTCCGGTATACCATCCCCCGCTAATTTCCGGCATCAACGGTCCATTGCTGCACCGGCTTAAGATTGTACCGGGCCGCCTTCCGCACCACGCTGGAGTGGGCAATCCCCAGGGCCTTGGCCGCCTTCCGGGTGGTCTTGCACCTGATCAGCGCCAAGTTCAGGAGCTCCCTTCAATTATCTCCCTGGCGTCTCTCAAGGGCAGCAGGCTGTTGACCGCAACCGGAGAAGGCGGCTTCTTTGCGTTGCGGTAGAGTTGCTCCATCACCTGCTGGTCATCGATCACCGGGCCTTCACAAAACACTCCCAGTCGCTCGATAATATTTTCCAATTCCCGCACATTGCCCGGCCAGGAATATTCCTCCAGAACCACCATGGCCTTTGGGCTAAGTTGTTTCTCCACGCCATTTTTTTCTCTGAATTTCTTTAAAAAGTGCAAGGCCAGGGGGACAATATCCTCCCGGCGCCTCCGCAGGGGCGGTACGACGATTGGCACTACGTTGATCCGGTAAAACAGGTCTTCCCGGAAAGTGCCCATTTCCACACATGCCCACAGATCTTTATTGGTGGCGGCGATCACCCTTGTATCCAGTTTGATGGGACGGGTGCCCCCCAGGCGGTAAACCTCTTGCTCCTGCAACACCCGTAAAAGTTTAACCTGCAGGTTAAGGGGCATGTCGGCGATCTCGTCCAGCATGATGGTTCCTTTGTTTGCCAGTTCGAATAAGCCCATTTTCCCTTGTCTTCTGGCTCCGGTAAAGGCTCCGGGCTCGTACCCGAAAAGTTCGGCCTCCAGGAGGTTTTCCGGGATGGCGCCGCAGTTAATCTGGACAGGACTGCCGTTTTTCGCCCTGTCGCTGGTGTTGTGTATAATCTTTGCTATGATCTCTTTTCCGGCCCCGGATTCGCCGGTTATCAGCACCGTGCTGTCGGTCTGGGCCACACGGACAGCGAGATTCAGCGCATTCAGCATTTCCCGGCTTTCTGCAATAACAATCCCGTGCATAAGTTTTTCCACCATCAACTGTGAAAGCTCCGCATGGTAGCGGGCCGTCATCATCTGTGACTGCCGCAATTTTTCCTTAAGTTGATTTAACTCCGTGACGTCCCGCACATTGGTCAGCACCCACGCCACCCTGCCGTCGGAGTCGTATATGGGGTTCCCGGTGACGAGAACATCCTTGCCGGTGGGAATGATGTACTGTACACCGGTTACCGTTCTTTTTTCCTGCAGGGACTTGATAGTCACCGATTCATACTTGAAAATACCTTTTTTGAACAGGTCGGCTATTGGCTGCCCTACAAAATGAGACTCGTCCAGCCCCGTAAGTCTGGCCAGGGCTTTGTTTATCCTTACACCCCTGCCCCGGGGATCCGTAAGCATGATTCCGTCAAAGGACGATTCAATGATGGTATCCAGCAATCGCTTATCCCTCAGCATATGATTGATGGCGCTTATTGATACAACTCCGTAATAACGACCGTTTTCGTCACTGACCGGATAAACCGGCAGCAGGCCGAAATCAATCAACTCAACAGTGTCCGAAGTTTTCACTCTGGGAAATTCTTTTTGCATGATCTCCCCCACCGGGGTGCCATGGGGGACCGACAGGACGTCGGTCAGCAGCAGCACCCCCTCTGCCCTTTCCCCCTCCACCACCGGGGCGCCGTATATTTTATGAGATGCCATACCGGCCAAGGCTGAACCGGCCGTGCTGTTCACTCCCAGCACCACCGGCGACGGCCCTGCTATATCCTTTAATATCATGGTCCAACCTGCCTTTCGTTCAGAAACAAAGCGCTGAAAAAGCCGGGATCCGTCAACCCCAAAAAAGACAAGGACCAGAAAGTTTTCATCCTCATTCCTCATTCTGCCGGGAGACAGGAGTCAGGAGACAGAATGGGCTGGCCGGGATGGGAATGACTAAGGAATGCATCAAATCCTTAATTCTGACTGCTGAATTCTGTATTAAAGCCGCCCGAAGGGTGGCTTTTTCAATGTATAGGAAATTATGCTTTCACAGGTTTTGTGGATAAATTAAATAAGGTTCCTTTTATTCTGGATTCTGACTCCTGGATTCTGGATTCCAGTCGCCCGAAGGGCGAATTTGTGCCTATACCTTTTCGAAGGCGAAAAATACCCTCTCCTGCAGGACGACCTCCCCTTTTCGTCCGTCCACGGGCAGCGGGTCCACCGGAAACACCGAAAGCCTCACCTGGTCTCCCTCTTTTAGTTCGCCCATACCGCATCCCCTTACCCTGGCAAAGATGGTCAACTGGCCCTCCAGGTCGATCATGGCGTGAATTAGCGGTGTTTCAAACCCCAAAGGCACACCCACCTCTTCTTCGGTGGCCACCAGCACTTTCCCGGTGGTGGGCAGGTCAACCCAGTCCAATTTTTCAGAAAGGCATTCCGGACATATCACCCTTGGTGGAAAGGCCCTGTGGCCGCAGTCCCCGCATCTGGTGGTGGTCAGCCTGCCTGCCCTGAGATTCTGGTAAAAAGGGTGTATTCTGTTGAACTCAGGGCTTTGCAGGGGATACATATCCATGGTGACGGCGTATTTTCCATTCAGCACCGAATTCATTCCATATCCCTCCCGTATACAATGACGGTATGGGCGGCGATAAACCCGCTAAGATTATGGGTCAGGCCTATCCTGGCCCCCTCCACCTGCCTTGCGGCGTCCCCCCTCAATTGCCTCATAATCTCAATGCCCTGGCGGATGCCGGTGGCGCCGAAGGGGTGCCCGCAGCTTAAAAGTCCACCGTCGGTGTTAACCGGCACCTGGCCGCCGAAGTCGGACTTTCCTTCCTGGATGAACCAGCCGCCCCCTCCTTTTTCGCAAAGGCCCAATTCCTCGTACTCGATTATTTCCGATATGGTAAAGCAGTCATGGGTCTGGGCCACATTAATGTCTTTGGGTGTCACCCGGGACTTTGCGTAGGCCTGGCCGGCCGCCACCTGCAGCGACTCCCAGGTGGTCCAGTTGCTCCAGTTGGCCGACATGTTGTGAGTGCTGGCCTGGCCTGTTCCCCTTATATAAACCAGTGGCCTGTCGGTCATGTATCTGGCCTTTTCCTCCACCGCCAATATCACCGCCGCCGCGCCGTCGGTGACCGGGCAGCAGTCGTAGAGCTTCATGGGGCGCACAATGGCCCTGGCGTTCATGGCGGCCTCCAGAGTGATTTCCTCCTGGAATTGCCCCTTGGGATTGTTCAGTCCGTTGCGGCGGTTTTTCACCGACACCATGGCCAGCTGCTCCTCGGTGGTGCCGTACAGCTTCATGTGCTGTTTGGCCACGGCGGCGAATACCGGCGGCGGCAGCCCCAGACCCATGGCGCCGTCCCAGTCGTGGTCCACCGAGGCCAGTTCGCTGTAGTTGATTTCCCAGCGCTGCGGGGTATATAGTTTTTCGCCGCCCACCACCATTACCACGTCGGCCTCACCGCTTTTAATCATGCCGTAGGCCAGTATGATTCCGCTGCTCCCGGTGGCGCAAAGCAACTCCACCCTCATGCAGAGGTTTTTGGGCTTGATTCCCAGGTACTCCGCCACCATGGGGGCCAGGTGGGTCTGGAATGAGCAGCGCTCAGTGTAGGCCGAGCCCACAATAATTCCGTCTATATCCTTGTTGGTTACGGCGGGGTTGTCGTCGAAACAGGCTTTGCCGGCCTCCTGAAACATGTCCCGCTGGGTTGCCTTGCGCACTCCCCAGTGGGACTGACCGCCGGCAATAACGCAGACATTGCGCATAATTCCACCCCTTTTACATGCCTTTGAATTCCGGCTGGCGTTTTTCCAAAAAGGCGTCTATTCCCTCTCTTCTGTCTTCGCTGGCAAAGGCTGTGACAAAGCACTTGACCCCGAATTCCAGAGCGGAATCAAGGTCGGTGTCCAGGCCTATGTTTATGGCCTCTTTCAACACTCCCAGGGCCACCGGCGGCTTCCGCGCCAGTTTTTCGGCCAGGGCCACGGCTTCCTGCATAAGGCTGGCGGCGGGCGCCACCAGGTTCACCAGTCCATATTTTTCCGCCCTGGTGGCGTCGATTGTCTCTCCCAGGTACATCATCTCCTTCGCCCTGCCTGCCCCTAAAAGCCTCGGCAGCCTTTGGGGCCCTCCGCCACCGGGGATGATACCTAGGTTGATTTCAGGCAGCCCGAATTTGGCCGTATCGGCCGCCAGCCTTAAATCGCAGGCCAGGGCGAGCTCGCACCCTCCCCCCAGGGCCAGCCCGTTTACCGCCGCAATGGTGGGTTTGCCCATATTTTCCACGGCGCTGTAGGCCTGGGTGGATACCTTGCAGAAACAGTGCATTTCCACCGGCCCCAGATCCTTCATTTCATTTATGTCCGCCCCGGCGGCGAAGGCCTTCTCCCCTGAACCGGTAATGATCACCGCCCGCACCTCCCGGTCGGCATCCAGTTCCGCCGCTGCGGCCGCCAGCTCCCGGAACATTTGGCTGTTAAGAGGATTGAGCGGCGGGCGGTTGAGTATGATGACGGCAATACCGCCCTCTTTTTGAACTTTGATGGTGCTGTAATTCATTGCGCACCTCCTCTAAAACCTTTTACCATAATTGTACCAGCCGGCGCCGGCCTTCCTGCCCAGCCTTCCGGCCCTGATCAGTGCTTTCAGTGCCTGGGGCGGGTTCCACCGGCTGTCCTTGAACTCATCGTAAAAATAGTTGGCCACGTAGTATCCTATGTCCACACCGGTGAAGTCCTGCAGCTCGAAGGGACCCATGGGATAGTTGAGACCCAGTTTCACTGCGGTGTCCACGTCCTCCGGGGTGGCCACACCCTCCTCCACCAGACGTATAGCTTCCAAAAACTGGGCGATCAATATGCGGTTGACCACAAATCCGGGGGAGTCCTTCTTGACCTCCACCGGTGTTTTGCCCATTCTCAGCGCCACCTTTGAAAGCGCCCTCACCGTGTCATCGCTGGTGGCGTGTCCCCGGATGATTTCCACCAGCCTCATCAGCGGGGGAGGATTGAAAAAGTGCATTCCGGCCACCTTTTCCGGCCTGCCGGTGGAGGCGGCCATGAGCGTTATGGACATGGAGGAGGTATTGGTGGCCAGTATTGTTTCCGGCCCGCAAAGGGCGTCCAGTTTCTGAAAGGCTTCCTTCTTCGCCTGCAGGTCTTCGATTATGGCCTCAATCACCAGGCCGGCGTCTGAAAACTCCTCCACATCCCGGCAAGGAACGATGCGGCCCATTATTTTGGCCTTCTCTCCCTCGCCCAGCTTTCCTTTCTCCACGCCTTTGGCCAGAAAATTGCCAATTCTCCCCAAGGCCCCATCCACATACTTCATTTCCACATCACAAATCTTCACCAGGTACCCCGCCTGGGCGGCCACCTGGGCGATGCCCCCGCCCATGGCCCCGGCGCCCAGAATGCCAATTGTTGCTATTTCCATACAATGCCACCCCCCTGTTTTTTATCCTGAGTTTCGCCACCCTTCTCCAATTGCTCGATAAACACGTCCAGCCTCTGCTTTACCTGTTCTTCCGAAAAAAACCTCAAATCCGACATGTCCCCCTCTATGACCACCCCCGGCAGCCCGGTCCGCCGGCTGATCACTTTTTGCTTGTCGTAAAGCCCGAAGGAATTGGGCTTGCAGCTGCGGTTCGAGAACAGCACGAAGCCGTCCAGTCCGTATCTGTTTATAAAATTGATCTTCATTTGCACCCGCTGTTCAAAGCTGCGGTTGATGTACGCCCCGGTGTAGTTTTCGGCCAGGCTTTCCAAAGGCCGGGAAGTATCGAAGGAATATGTCCAGGAATGTGTGTACTGGGACGCCGCCACCAGTGCCCCCCGGCCGGAGAAATACTCCGAGAACCAGCGCAGCTTGGGCCATACGGGAATATGATCCCAGTAAATCTTGTGGCGCTCTCCCGGGACGGCGTGTATTTTTCCGGCCATCCTGCTCTCCAGCTCCTTTTTAAGTTCCCGGTAATACCACACCGCCTCCCTGGTGCCCCGCATGGTCACTATGGGGGCCATATGGAAGCAGGCGTCGAAAAAACCGAAGGGGGCCGGTCTCAAGGCGGCCGTGTCCAATATTTCATTCCAGAGGCGGCAGGTTTCGGTGGACAGGGCCATCACCTCGGCCAGACGGCCGAAGTCGAAGGCCCGGCCGGTGCTTATTTCGATGAAATCAATCATTTCCTTCAGCTGGGCGACGAAATAGTCCCTCCCCAGGGTGGTGGACGCACCTTCGATCATGGGCGAGTCCAGCAGAAAATACGGCACCCCGTAAAACCTTGCCGCCGACTGGAACCATTTTGGAAGGCTTCCGCACTGTGTGTTGCAGCAGAAGACCATGTCCGGCCGCTCTATTTCCCCCGCCGGGTGTTCGCCGGCGCAAGAGTCTCCAATGCCGCACCTGGCGTAGCCGCACAGATCGAAACTGTAGCCCCTGGCTTCGGCCCGGACTGAAAGTACATGGGCCAGCTTCCTGGCCGCCGCCAGCGCCCCGAAATTCTCGGGGTAATATGGAAACAGCCCGGCGGCATAGACTATCTCCACTGGAAACACCGCAGTTACCCAGACCAGCGGTATGCCCTTTTCCCTGGCCCGGTTTCCCCCGGCATAATAATCGGACATCAGTTTTTTCAGCAGTCCTGCTGTTTTAAAGGGCGGCCGGTCTGTCAACGTCAGTCCCCCCTTTAATCATCTCAACGAAGGCCTGTAAGCGGGTTTCCAGTTGACCTTGGGATACACCGCCAATATCGGTTTCCAGCCGGAGGCAGGGAATCCCCGCCGCCTCAACGGCCGCCCGCATGTCCGGATAATCAAAATTCTCCGGCTCGCAATATTTCAGATGCAAAAAAATCAACCCGGCGGCTCCGCTGGCTTTGATCAAGTCTGTCAGGAAGCGCCGCCTGTCGGTCTCCCCGGTGTCAAAACAGGCGCAGGGTATGCGGCTGAGCTGCCGCTGGGCCAGAGCTTCGATGGGATCTCCCGTTTCCGGCGCTTCAGCGGATATGTAGCGTTGACCGGTGGCGAGGTCGTCGGCCACCACCACCGCTCCACAGGCATCCAGCGCGTCCATTATTTCCGGCGGGTCACAGACCTTTCCCGACAGGGCCAGCCTGACATGTCCCGTATTTCTCCCGTCCCCCGCAGTTTCCCCCGTCAGGTGGTCAATCAGTTCCTGCAGCAATTCATTGTGTTCCTCCTTGGGTATGAACAGGGAGGATTTGATGATATCGTAAATTGCCCGGTTGCTCAGCAACCCCGGTTTTTCCCCGTGCAGGCCGAACAGTTTTCGCAGCAGGCGGCGGTTCCAGTTGTACAGGGAAATACTCTCCGACAGTTTGCCGGCCGTGATTTCACTGCCGGTACAGCGTTCCAGCCTGGCTTTGAGCCGGCCCAGTTCCCCCACCAGGTAGGTTTTTGCGCTGGGCCTCGTCTGTCGCGGGAGCAGATAATTTTCCATCATTGCCAAGGGCCTGGCGTGTCTCCAGATCCCTCCCAGGTTCCTGGTGGTGTCACAGATGTGGGGAATCAGAAGCCCGTCCAGAAAGCTTAGTTTTCCCTGCAGTCCCATGTCCAGGCAGCTGCGGGCCATTGAGCAGGCCCAGTTCTGCAGGTGGGCATCGGACCGGGAGTGTTCCTCCCTGCCTCCGGTGATACCAAAGGGCAGGGCCCCGGCGGCATGAATCAGCTCTTCCGGAATATCAGTCAGCAGCCACCCGACAACTTTTTGCCTGCGTTCCGACTTGCGCCGGCGCATATATCCCGCCGGGTCTTCCAATGACCGCCGGATTTTGCCCATTATTTCTTCCGCAATGCTTTTGAATTCTTTTTCTTCCGTCCCTCCCGGCATTTTCCCACCCCCCCGGCGCCCCCGCAGTTGGTTTTGATTATAAGGCACATTAAAATATGATAAAATCGCCAAAAGGGCTGTATTATAGCCTCCACAGGGGTGAAAAGGGGATTAACCCGCCGTCAGTCATCCAGACATTTGCATTGCCTGCAGCCGCCCACCCCCATCATCTCGGTCATCCGCCGGGTGGCTTGCATCATCGCAGTGATGGCGCGGTTCATTTTCTCTCCTGAAAAAGAATGGCTGAACCCCACCATCCACATGGCGAAAACAGACCTCCCCCACGGATCCGGCGCCGGCACACAGACTGCGTTTACCCCCCGGATGTACTCCTCGAAGTCCGTGGCGTAACCCTCCCGCCTTGCACGATGAATTTCGGCCAGGTATTCGCCGGGATCTGTTACGGTTTTTTCCGTGTATCCGGCAGGGGGCCTTTCGGACAATATTCTTCTCAGATCCTGATCCTTCACTCCGGCCAGTATTACCTTGCCGGTCGCCCCGGCATACAGAGGGATCCTGGTGCCTACCGGGGCCGAGATCTTCAGCGCCGCCGGACTTTCCGCCCTTTCTATGATGGTGATTCCTTTGCCGTCAGAGGTGCCGAGGAAGATGGTCTCCTCAAACTCATGGCTCAGATCTTCCATAATGGGTCTGGCCACAGCCCTTATATCAACCCCCGCCATGGCCCTGCCGCCCAGCCGGGCGAGGGTGGGGCCCAGCCTGAATTTTTTGGTCCGGGCCTCCTGGATGATTACCCCCAGTTCCGTAAGCGCCTGGGTAATGCCGTACACTGTGCTTTTTGATATTTTAAGGCTCCTGGACAGTTCGCTTGTTCCCATCCCCGGGCCGGACGCGGCCAGTTCCTCCAAAATGGAAAAGACCTTATAGACCAGTGGGGCGCTGTAGCCGATATTTTCCTTGTTATTCATCATTTTAATGTTCCCTTCCCGTCAAAGACATTCCAATCTCCATCAAAAAATTATTTCCCCCGCCCTTTTATCTTTCCTTCTTTAATTCAAGCGCCGCCATATTTTTTTATGTATACGATTGCGGGGTGCTCAGGGCGCTCAGCGTCCAGTGAATCTCTATCCGCCACAAATCCCAAAACTACTCCGGGGCGCATGGGATCCGCCCATGGGCAGGTTAATCCCATTTAACCGGGGGGATAGCCTATAATCCACCCTTTTTGGCGATGGTGAAAATCTGAATATTCATAATAAACTAAATTTATAATTTTGGGGAGAAGCAGGACGGCAATTACGGTAGTTTGGTTTTCCCCCGCCTACAAAAAAACGGAGGAGGCTGAACAATGACCCGCATACTGATCATCCAGGAGGAAGCTGACAGGTACGCAGAAATGGTTGCAAAAGAATTTCCCAGGCAGATCGAGGACGGAAGTATAAAACTGTATCCCTGCAAGGATGAACTGTCCATCCCCGAGGACGTGAGCCGTATCAACATCGTGGGAACGTGGCCCCTGGTCAGGCAAATACCCCAAATGAAAGAATTGAAATGGGTGATGACCTTCAGTTCCGGTGTAGACCATTGGGAAAAATCGGGGCTTCTGTCCAGGGAAATCCCTCTGGTGCACTTGCCCGGAGGTTCGGGCATTCCGGTGGCCGAATTTGTCATCGGCCTCATGTTGAACCATGTCAAGCATTACGACCGGATTTGGGAAAACCAGAGGCACTGCAGCTACATTCGCATCCAGGGCCGGGAGCTCTGGGGTAAAACCCTCGGCATCATCGGCCTGGGCGGTATTGGAAGGGAAATCGCCAGGAGGGCCAAGGCCTTCGATATGAACGTCATAGGCACGGACATAGAAGTGATGGAAGTGCCCTTCGTGGACAAGGTTTACCTCTCCGGCGACTTTGAAGAGGTGCTGCGTGTCAGTGACTTCATTGTGTTGGCATGCCCCGAAACTCCGGAAACCCTCAACATGATGAATAGGGATCGTTTCCGGATGATGAAGCCCACCGCCCACCTCATCAACTGTGCCCGGGGATCGCTGGTGGTCAAGGAAGACTTGATAGAGGCCCTGGAGGGGGAATTCATCGCCGGCGCATCCATCGACACATTCTGGATTAAAAATCCCCTCCCGTCTTACCTTCCTCCGGACGATCCCCTTTGGAAGGCGAAAAATGTCTACTTGAGCCCCCACATATCCAGCTGGACCGATATGTACACAGTGCGCTTCGGTGAAGTGTTCGTGGAAAATATAGGCAGGCACCTGAGGGGAGATCCCCTGATCAGTGTGGCGCCCGGCTTCGGACTGGAGTCGCCGGTTGTATACAGCAGGAGGATAAGCTGAAATAGTTTGTTCTGCATTAATTGTCCTGTCAGTGGACAGGGAACAGAATGGGCGGGGCGGGATTATTTTTAAAGACCGGCGGGAGGAGAGCCTATGTTAAATAAAACGAAAAACCTTATTTGGAACCGGGAAGCGGAAACCATGCCGCCAGGCGTAAAAAGGGGGCTTCAGTTGCAGCGCCTGCAGGAAACAGTAAACAGGGCCTACCACAATGTCCCCTTTTACCGCCGGATTTTCGACGAAAGGGGGGTTGGGCCCGGGGACATAAAGACCCTGGAGGATTTAAGCAGGCTTCCCTTTACAGAAAAGAATGATCTCAGGGACAATTACCCGTTCCAATTGTTCGCCGTACCCATGAGCAGAATAGTGCGCCTGCACGCCTCCAGCGGCACCACAGGAAAACCCATCGTGGGCGCGTACACCAGAAACGACCTGGAGGTATGGATGGAAGTAATGGCCCGGGCCCTGGCGGCGGCGGGGGTAAACGAGCACGATGTGGTGCACAATGCGTACGGCTACGGGCTTTTTACCGGCGGACTGGGTTTTCACTACGGCGCTGAAAAGGTCGGCGCCAGTGTGGTGCCTGTTTCCGGGGGACTGACGAAAAGACAGGTTATGATCTGGCAGGACTTCAAGCCCACAGTCCTCTGCGCCACGCCTTCCTTCGCCCTGGTATTGGCTGAAACGGCGGCCGAGTTGGGAGTGGGTCCCGGGGATATACACCTGAGGGTCGGCTTATTCGGGGCGGAGCCCTGGACCGGGCAGATGCGGCGGGAAATTGAAAACAAGCTGAATCTTGAGGCCTACAATCATTTTGGCCTGACCGAGCTGATAGGTCCCGGAGTCTCCTCGGAGTGCATGTGTCACAATGGAATGCACATTCAGGAAGATCATTTCCTGCCCGAGTTAATCAACCCGGACACTAAAGAAACGGTGGAATGCGGCCGTTCCGGCGAGCTGGTGCTCACCAGCCTGACCAAGGAGGCCTTCCCGCTGATCCGCTACCGCACCAGGGATATAACCACCCTGGACCCGGAACCTTGTCCCTGCGGCCGGACAACGGTTAGAATGATGACTCTCGCCGGGCGTTCCGACGACATGCTGATTATCCGCGGGGTCAACGTGTTTCCTTCCCAGATTGAGGCCGTGATACTTGAACACAATGAAGTTGCGCCCCAGTACCAGATTGTGGTGGACAGGATGCGCAATCTGGACCAGATTGAGGTTTGGGTGGAGGCTTTGGAGGAGCTTGCCCAGGCGGGCGAGGAGCAAGTGGCCCGGGTTAGCGCCCAGCTTCAAAAGGATTTGGCCCAGACCCTGGGCATCACGGCCAGGGTGGCGGTGGTCCCACCCAGGAGCATCCCCCGGAGCGAAGGAAAGGCAAAGCGTGTTTTGGACCGCCGCAACCTGACATAAAAAGCCTCCCTCCGGCAGAGTGGTGCAAAGACCATTGAAAGCATCGGGAGATGTGTAGCCGAATAAATATTATTATTTGGAAGGAGGCGGTAAAATGCTTGGAATGGCGGATGGATGGACATCTCTGGTGTGGATTCTGAATGTGGCGGCCATGATCCTCTGTGTGGTGTACGGGGCAATACATTGGAACAAGGGGGGTGACGGCTGGTGAACATACCTCTTTTGGCGATAATACTGGTTATTTATATAGGTGTTCTGACCTACCTCAGTTACATCGGGTACCGCCAAACCAAAAGCGCCGAGGACTACATGGTGGCCGGCCGGCAGATGCCGGGCTGGATCATGGCCCTGGCCTACGCCTCCACCTTCATCAGCACTTCTGCCATCATCGGGTTTGGCGGGGCCGCCGGGGTTTTCGGCTTCACGCTGATGTGGCTTTCCTTTTTGAATATGTTTCTGGGTATTCTTATCGCTTTCATATTCCTGGGCGATCCCATCCGCCGCATGTCCAACAACCTGAAGACCAATACCCTGGCCTCCCTGCTGGGTGAGCGCTATCAGTCCAAGTTCATCACCTGGTTCATCGGCCTGATGATTTTCCTGCTCATGCCGGCCTATACCGGGGTCGTGCTGATCGGCGGCGCCCGCTTTGTCCAGGAGTCCCTGAAAATGGACTTCAACATGGCGCTGCTGGCTTTGGCTGTGATCATAGCCCTCTACGTAGGCTGGGGCGGACTGAAGGGGATCATGTATGCCGACGCCTTCATGTGCGGAACCATGATCCTGGGTATGGCAATACTGTTGATCACAACCTATTCCGTTGTCGGAGGAGTGACCGACGGGCACAAGGCCCTGACCGGCATGGCCAAACTGGTGCCGGAGAGCCTGGTCAAGGGCGGGCACATGGGCTGGACGGCCATGCCCAAATTAGGATCGCCCATCTGGTGGACGGTGATCAGCACCATCGTAATGGGCGTTGGCATAGGCGTGCTGGCCCAGCCTCAGCTGATACTGCGGTTCTTGACGGTGCCCAGCAAGCAGGCGCTTAACCGGGCGGTGCTGATAGGGGGAATTTGCATCTTTCTTTTCACAGGCACGGCCTTTATGGTGGGGCCCCTGACCAATGTCTTTTTCTACGAGACCACGGGCAAAATCTCCATCGCCGTGGCCAAGGGGAATGTGGACATGATCATTCCAAGCTACATCAACGCCGTCATGCCACCGGCCTATATCTATCTGTTTATGGTGACGCTGCTCTCCGCCGCCATCACCACCATAAACGGACTGATCCACGTCCAGAGCGCGGCCTTCTCCCGGGACTTGATGGCCACCTGGAACGTGAAGACCAACCCTCTGCTCCTGGCCCGCATAGGGGTGGCCATCGGCACCATCGGTGCCGTAATCCTGGCTTATATACTGCCCATCAGCGTCATCGCCAGGGCCACCGCCTTCTGGTTCGGCATCTGCGCCGCCGGTATACTGCCGGCATTGCTGGGAGCCATATTCTGGAAGGGAGTCACCAAACAGGGGGCGGTGTGGAGCGTGGCCCTGGGCTACGGGGTGTCCATCTTCGGGTTTATTTTCCTGCACGCCGCCGAAGCAGTGCCCTTTGGAATCTGCAAGGCCATCTTCGGCAAACCCACCCTGCTGCCTTTCCCCTGGACCCATGTGGACCCCCTGTTTTATAGCATTGTAATTTCGTCTGCGGCATTGGTGATAATTTCCCTGCTGACCAAGCCGCTGCCCAGGGATCATGTTGAAAAATGCTTCCGTGGTATCGGCAGGCAATCCCGGCCGCCTTCCGGGGAGCAGGTCGTCACCTGAGATGGAAGGTGCTGCGTTAAAGTGTTAAAGTAAATCTCTCATCCGGTACAAACCACAAAACAGCTCATTCTGTATTCTGCCCTGGAAATTACTCATACTGAGTGGATTATTCTGCCGGAATTCAGAATCCAGAATTCAGAATGGGCAGGCCGGGATGAATGTATTTTCATCCTCTGATGGTGCCGCCGCAGGCGGCGTGGGGGTCTGACTACTGGATCCCAGCCGCCCGTCAGGGCGGCCTTTTTAACCCTCCGTTTCCAGGATTCTCATTTTGTCATTCCTGCCGATGACTATCAGTATATCTCCCTTTTCCAGCACCTGTTCCGCCTCCGGAGAAATGATGAAGTCGTTCCCCCGCCTTATGGCCAGCACCGTTATGCCATACTTGGCCCTCAGGCCCGAATCCATAAGAGACAGGCCCACGGTCCCGGCAGGCGCCTCCAGTTCCACAAGACTATAATCGGGGGACAGATCGATTTGATCGATTATATTCCTGGAAACGAGCAAACGGGCCACCCTCTCGCCCATATCCCTCTCCGGAAACACCACCATGTCCGTCCCTATCTTCTGCAACACTTTCCCGTGCAGCTCGGTGGCCGCCTTGGCCACCACCTTTCTGACCCCCATTTCCTTCAGCATTACCGTAACCAGTATGTTGGACTGGATGTCGTGGCCAATGGCCACCACCACCACGTCAAAGTTGCGCAGTCCCAGGGACTTCAGCACCGTTTCTTCCAGCGCGTTGGCTTGAACGGCGTGGGTGACCATGTCCGCCAGGTCCTCCACCTTGTTTTCGTCGGCGTCGATGGCCAGCACTTCATATCCCATTCTGGCCAGGGTCCCGGCCAGACTTGATCCGAAGCGGCCCAGCCCGATTACAGCAAATTGTTTCATGGCCTCCCCTATCCCACAATAATCTTTTCCTCCGGATACCTTGTTTTTATCCGCCGGCTTTTGCGGGCAAGGGCGTAAGCCAGCGTCATGGGCCCCAGCCGGCCCAGGAACATGGTCAGGATAATCAGCGCCCTTCCGGCGTCGCTCAAATAAGGCGTAAGGCCCATGGTCAGGCCCACCGTGCCGAAGGCGGACACCGTTTCAAACAACAGCGCAAAAAAGCCTGCCTTTTCGGTAATGGTAAGGGTCATGGTTACCAAAACCACCCATAGAACTGCCAGCAGGAAAATTGCCAGGGCCCTGTATACCTGGTAAAATGGTATCCTTTTATGATAGACCTCTATTTCATTCCGGCCCGCCGAAACGGACCCCGCAGCCAGCACCAGGAGCCCGAAGGTGGTGGTTTTTATGCCTCCGCCGGTGGAGCCTGGAGATGCGCCGATGAACATAAACAGCACAAAAAGAAACAGTGTGGTGGGCCGCATTGCGGTCAGTTCCACCGAATTAAAGCCGGCGGTGCGGGTGGTTGCGCTCTGAAAGTACGCGGCCAGCAACTTTCCCTGGGGCGCCGTCCCCTCGAGAGATGTGTTCCATTCAAAGCCCAGGAACAAAACCGTTCCCAGGACAAGCAGCGCTCCGGTGATTTTCAGCACCAGCCGGGTGTGCACAGACAGCCTTTTACCCCCGGCCCTGTTCCGCCATAGATCATACACCACTGAAAATCCAAGTCCGCCTGTGACAATCAGCGTGGTGAACACCAAATTGACCACCGGATCGGTTTTGTAGGCCGTAATGCTCTTAAAGTCCCCGAAAATATCAAATCCGGCGTTGTTGAAGGCAGTCACGGAATGAAAGATGCCGAACCAGAACCCCCTGGCCAGTCCCATTTCCCTGCTCCACCAGGCGCCCAGAATAGCCGCCGCCAGCAATTCGGTGCCCAGAGCGAAGAAAAATATCATCTTTACCAGTCTTACGACACCCTCGATGCTGATTTGGTTCAGCGACTCCTGTATCAGCAGTCTGTTCCTCAAGCCTATCTTCTTCCCCATGGCGATGAAGAATATAACGGCCATGGTCATGAAGCCAAGGCCGCCTATCTGGACCAGCAGCAATATGAACACTTGCCCCGGCAATGTCCAGTGGGTCCCGGTGTCCACCACCACCAGCCCTGTTACGCATACCGCTGAAGTGGCGGTAAAAAGGGCGATCAGGAAGTCCGTCCCCTTTCCCGGCGCCGTAAACACCGGCAGAGTCAGTACGGCGGCTCCCAGAAGAATAATGGCGGCGAACCCCAACACCAGTATCTGCGGGGGGGACAAGGCCGGCTTTTTGTAAATGGCGCCGGTAGAATAGCCCACCATGCATTCCCCATTCTGTCTTAATTCAAAAAACTGTTTTTAAAAGTCCGTACAGCCATCCTTCATTATTCTGCCGTTAGAATTTTTTAATGTATAGGAAACTATGCTTGCATTATTACTTGTGGATAAGTTTTCTATGCATGGGGGTTTGTAAGGGGGTGCGCCCCCTTACGATTGCGGGGTGCTCAGGAGGCTCAGCGTCCGTCGAAGGGGCGGCAGCCCCTGGCGAACAAGAAAAGCGATACTTTTTTCAGCTATTAGGCGATGAAATCGCTTTTCTTGTCAATCGGGCCGCCCGGAAGCAGTAAAATTTTAAAGTGGACTGGCACCTTTTTCGCCGTGGAACATAAGATATATGACATTATTTTTTTTAGTCTCAAGGAGGGTTCCAATGCTGCCCGGTGTCTTTGCTCTGGCGGTACTGTCCGTGTTCAACGGCCTGGCCCTGCTGTTGGCCTATGTGTCGAACAACAGCTTTCCCAAGCCTCTCAATGAGGAAGAGGAGAGCATGTATTTGGAGCTGGCCGCGGCCGGGGATGAATCGGCTAAAAAAACTCTGGTTGAAAGAAACCTGCGTCTGGTGGCCCACATTATCAAAAAGTTCGATGGTGAGGGCGAAGACTTCGATGACCTGGTATCCATAGGCACCATCGGGCTGATCAAGGCCATAAACACTTATAATCCCGGCAGGGCCGCGCGCCTTGCCACCTATGCCTCGAAATGCATTGAAAACGAAGTGCTGATGCATTACCGCTCCCGCAAAAAACAGCGTTACGAGTGCTCCCTTTACGATCCCGTCGGTACGGACAAGGAAGGCAACGAGCTTAGTTTCATCGATATTTTGGGCACCGACCCCGAGACGGTGATTGATGCTGTGTCCGGCAGATTTGAAAACCGCCGCCTTTTAAGCAAACTTTCCGGTCTCAATCCCCAGGAGAAAAATGTATTGATCATGCGTTACGGACTGCTGGGCGGAATTTGTTTCACCCAGCGGGAGATCGCCAGGAAGCTGGGCATTTCCAGGTCTTACGTGTCCCGCATAGAAAAAAAGGCCATCAACCGGCTGAACGATTTCTTCGCCGCGGAGGGGATTCAAAGAAAAAACTCCCTTTCGGGAGCCCAGGACATTGGAGTAAGCCGTCGGCCATGCATAACTTAGGTACCGGTTATCTAAGTTATTAAAATCCACCCCTCCCCCCGCGCACCCTCCGTCATTGGCAAGGAAGGCGGTATAAGCCACAGGATAAATAACTTTGGCGCCCGGCGCCGAAATTGCGGTTGACAGCGGTAATGACCGGCTGTTAAAATGTTAATCAATAAAATATAAGATGTGCTCTTATCCGGAGCGGCGGAGGGACTGGCCCAATGAAGCCCGGCAACCAGCCAGTATTTAGATGGCATGGTGCTAATTCCTGCAGAAGCTGAACACTTCTGAAAGATAAGAGGTGAGCAAGTATTTTGCAGGCCTCTTCTGTCCGGAAGAGGCCTTAATAATCTCTTTGCAGGATTTAGAGCACACGTTGGAGGGATGGTTTAAGCATGGAGAAAAGCTACGCGGAAATCAACGCAAAAATCAAGGCGGGAAAGGCCGTCGTGCTTTCGGCGGACGAGTTCGTTTCCCTGGCGGGGGAAAAGGGTCTGGCCGGGGCCGCCCGGCAGGTGGATGTGGTGACCACCGGCACCTTCGCCCCAATGTGTTCTTCCGGCGCCTTCCTGAACTTCGGCCACTCCGCCCCCCGCATCAAAATGCAGAAGGTCTGGCTCAACGGAGTGCAGGCTTACGCAGGGTTGGCGGCGGTGGACGCTTATATCGGCGTCACCGAAGTGCCCGAGGAGGATCCGTTGAACAGCAGCTACCCTGGAGAATTCCGGTACGGCGGCGGCCACGTGATTGAGGACCTGGCGGCCCGCAAGCCCGTGCGGCTGAAGGCCGTCAGCTACGGCACCGACTGTTACCCGAGAAAGGAACTGAACACCTCCATCACCCTGGACGATATCAATGAAGCCTTTCTTTTCAATCCGCGCAATGCTTACCAGAACTATAACTGTGCGGTGAACCTGGGGGGAAGGACCATATACACCTACATGGGGATGCTTAAGCCAAGTCTGGGCAACGCCCATTATTCCACGTCCGGGCAGCTTAGCCCCCTGCTTAAGGACCCGCACTTCAAAACCATCGGCATCGGCACCAGAATATTCCTGGGCGGGGGCGCGGGATATGTGGCTTGGCACGGAACGCAGCACTTTCCTGCGATACAGAAGGGATCCGACGGGAAGGACATTGGCCCGGCGGGCGGCACGCTGTCCGTCATCGGCGACCTGAAGCAGATGTCCCCAAAATGGCTGAAGGGCGTAAGTTTTGCCGGGTACGGCGCATCCCTGGCGGTGGGCATAGGAATACCCATCCCCATATTAAATGAGGAAATTGCCCTTTACGCCGCGGCATCCGACCGGGAACTTTATGCTCCGGTGGTGGACTACAGTGAGGCCTATCCCGGCCGGGTGCCCGGCAACCTGGGAATGGTGAGCTACGCCGATTTAAAGTCCGGGAAGATAACGGTGCAGGGCAGGGAGGTGCCCACGGCTCCTCTGTCCAGTTATCCCAAGGCCAAAGAAATAGCAGGCATCTTGAAGCGTTGGATTTCCGAAGGCCTTTTCCTGCTGTCCGAACCGGTGCAACTTTTGCCCTCACCGGCGGACGGCATCAGTGGCAAGCCCCTGAAATGCTGATTTTACTGCGCCGGGGAATATTTTGTAAGGAGTGGTGGACGTGGCGCCTAAAAAAATAGTATTGAGGTTCGGCCCGGATATTTCGGATAAACCCATCATTTACAGGCTTGTCAAGGACTATGATTTGGTGGTCAACATAGTCAAGGCCAATGTAAACCCCCAGAAGGAGGGCACCATGGTGCTGGAGATCACCGGAGGACAGGTGGAGGGAGGCATGATTTACCTGCGGGAGCAGGGAGTCCAAGTGCAGTCCCTGACCCAGGAAATCGTCAGAGACGGGGAGAAGTGCATCATGTGCGGGGGCTGCACGGCCATCTGTCCCACCGGCGCCCTTTTCATGGAAAGGCCGTCCATGGAGGTGGGGTTTGACGGGGACAACTGCGTGGTCTGTCAGCTGTGCCTGAAAATCTGCCCGGTCAGGGCCATGGAGGTAAGGCTCTAATTGGCGTACCTGGAAAGGGATTACCGCCTGAGACACAGCCAGGAGGACATGGTCCACTTCCGGGTGGCCGTTAAAGAAACCGACCTGGACGTGGGGGTGCGAAAAGAACGCTTCAACGATGAACTGGTTTCCCTGGTTGAAATGCTGGTCGGGAAATACCGGGGGCAGCTTGAGGAATATATTCTCAGGGACCCGGGGTTCCTTAAATCCATGGTCCCTTACGGTCCCAAGCCCGATGCGCCGGCCATCGCCCTGTCCATGGCGGCCGCCGCCAGGTCCGCAGGGGTCGGTCCCATGGCGGCGGTGGCCGGGGCCATATCCGAAGCTGTGGGGAGAAGTCTGCTTAAATTCTCCCGGGAGGTTATAGTGGAAAACGGCGGGGACATATACCTGCGCGCCAGGCGCAGGAGGATCGTCGGCATATTCGCCGGAAGGTCTGTATTGAGCCACCGCGTCGGCCTGGAAATAAGGCCCGGAGACACCCCGGCGGGCGTCTGCACCTCGTCCGGCACTGTGGGCCACTCCCTGAGCTTCGGCTGTGCCGACGCAGCAGTGATTGTCTCCCCCTCGGCGCCCCTGGCCGACGCTGTGGCCACCGCTGCGGGAAATCTGGTGCGGTCGGCGGCGGACATGGAAAAGGCGGTGGAGTTCGCCCTTTCCGTGCCCGGCGTTGCCGGCGCCGTAGTCATACTGGGAGACAGGCTGGCGGCCGGGGGAAAAATCAGGCTGGTCCCGCTATCTTGAAGATGGGAGTATTTTCATTGGGTTGGAATGGGAAGGACGGGATTATTTAAAGAGCCAGATAAGGGTGAATGTCGAGCTGGTAAGTTTCTGCAGCCGGGAAACGGCGGTGAAGGCGCCCTTCAGTATCTCCCTTTCCTGCTTGCTTAAATGCGACGGGTTGATAAAGTTTTCGGCCGCCTCTCCCGCCTTGACCCTCCTGAGATTTTCGCGGATCCGGAACATCATCAGTGTTTCGTAAGCCGCTTCGATAAAATCCACATCGTCCGGCTTGAGGCCCCCGCCCTGCCTCAATTCCCCCAGTCTTTTAAAGGTATTTGTCGCGGTTATGCCGTTTTTAACGGCGAAAATTCTTACACAGTTCACAATATGCACGCAGGCCGAGGTTTTGAGATTTATCTCGTCTTTGTGGGGGCCGGATTTTTCGGTCAAAAAACCTCCCCATATATTCACCGGCACCCTGGCGCCGAGGTCGTCCTGGGTCAGATAGTGGGATATGGCATGGGAATTTCCGTAAAATCCCAGGGTTTTGTCCCAAAGGGATTCGGCCAGCTCTTTTTTCCCGAATACGGGCCTGAAGTCCAGCATGATGGTTAGCATTCTGATGGCCTGGGGGTCTTTGGAAACCATGTCGATCCAGTTTCCAATGGTTTTTTCCCACTCAAAAAAAGACATGCACCACTGTGGGTTTGAGGCCATCACATTGCCCGGGCACTTGGCGAATCCGCACCGATGAAGACCTTCGTTGACAAGCAGGGCCAGCTTTAGAAAATACTCGCGGATATTTTCGATATTCTCATTATCATCATCCTGGAAGATAATGCAGTTGTCCTGGTCCGTGCGCAGGGTCTGCTCCTGCCTGCCCGCGCTGCCCATATTCACCCAGCAGTAGTCCGTCGGCGGAGGGCCGTATCCCTGCTTCATCATAGCATCTTCGCACAATTGTATTACCTTGCCGGTCAGACGCTCGTGAAATTCGGAAAGAATCATTAATATTTCCTTTACCGGAGCCTTTTCGGTCACCAGGGCGTTGAGGAGGTTGTCCACCTCGACGCCTATTCTGGTCAGCCCCTCAATGTCCTTTTGGGACTCTATGTCGTGAATAATGGTGAGGGTGCCCGTACTCCTGGTTTTCACCAGGTCCGCCACGGTGACTATACCTTCCAGTCTGCCCTTCCTGGTCACGGCCAGCTGTTTTGTCCGGTATTTGGACACGGATAACAGCGCCTCGGCGTAGAAAGCATCCATGGAAATAGACACCACGTTGGGGTTCATGATTGTTCCGGCAATGATACTCCGGTAATCGGATATGGACCGGGCCAGAATCTTGTGGACCAGATCCGCGCCGGTGATTACCCCCACCGGCCGGTTTTCGTTGTCCACCACCATTATAGCGCTGATGTTTCTGGATCTCATCAAATCGGCCACCTCAACCACGGTATCCCTGGTGGAGCAGGTGATTACCGGAGAGGACATGATTTCGCTGATGCGTTTTCTGAATAGAGGCGTTTCCAGTTTACCGTAATCGTCAAAGGACTGTTCGTGGATTATCTCGTTATAAAGCGACCGCATGCGTTCCACCAGCACTTCGGTTAAATACCCGGCAAAATCGCTGTGCCTGCCGATGAGCCGCTCCACTTCCGCACCGGGAATTGTAAGACAGGTCATTTCTTCCCTGGCCCTGATGGTTGCGGAATATTGTCCTCCTGTGAGTCCGGTTTCACCGAAAAAGTCTTCCACCCCCCTGATCCCGAAGACCGACTCTTTGCCCTTATCGTTGGCGACCACCACCTCCGCCGACCCCTTGATAATAAGAAACAGGGTATTAAGGCTCTCATCGCCCTGTTTGAAGACATTGGAGCCGGAAGAGAATGTCTTCAGGTTCACCTTTGGCTCCAGGGCGTCCAAAACATCTTGGGGCAGCAGGTTGAAAGGCGGGACTATATCCAGTATCTCCCGGATATTTTTGGGCACTTGGGGCACCTCCATGAAAATTACTGAAATTGACGGCCCTGGCATGTAATTCCCGTTTCCATAATTTTAGGGCCTGCCTTAAAAAGCGGCAAGCCCTAAAAAATGTTGATCGGTACATTATTCTTTCATTCACTGCGACTACTCCCTGGAGTGTATCTTGGCCATGAATTCGTTTACGTCCGCAGGGACCATGCCGTCCAGCTTGGAGACAACGTACACCGCCAGGAATCCCAGGGGCACAGTGAACAGGCCGGGGATGGGATACCTGATGGCGGCGGGCACCAGCTGCGGCAGGAAAATGAAATAGAGGGAGGACAGCAGTCCCACCAGCAGCCCTGCGATGGCGCCCTTCTCAGTCATACCCCTCCACCATATGCCCAGTATGAAAATGGGCGCGAAGGTGGATGCCGCCACATTGAAGGCAAGTCCCACCAAATGGCCGATGGAGGCCTTTTCCACCAACAAGCCCAGTATGCCGTAAAACACCCCGCAGAACACCGCCGACCACCTGGCGGCGGCCACTTTCTGCTTTTCAGTGGCATTGGGATTGATGAAATGTGAGTATATGTCGTGGCCCAGGGCCCCGGTACTGGCGATGAACAATCCCGAGAGGTTGGAAAACACCGCCGCGAAGGCGCCGGCCACCACGATGCCCAGCACCCACTTGCCCCCCAGAGCCTCGGCCAGGGTGGGAATCACCATATTGACGCCTCCGGTGGCAAAGTTCTTGACGATATGGGGCTGCAGCCCGCCCTCGATGAATACGGTCCGGCCCACGGCGCCCAGGTAGAGGGCCAGGAAGAAGAAGGCCGAGGCTATGCCGATGGCAAAAAGTCCGGAATAGCGGGCCTCCTTGGCGGAGGGGTTGGTGTAGAAACGGAGCAGTATGTGGGGCAGACCGGTTGTGCCGAATATCAGCCCCATAAGAATAGATATGGTGGCCAGTGGTTCCTTGAAGAGGAACCCTCCGGTCCACTCCCACTTGGCGCCGTTGTGCACAATGGCCTTGCCGGCCTCGGCGGTGCCCGGGATGGTGCCTTTGAAGCTGACCAGCAGGTCCATTATTTTGCCGTAATTATATCCGGCGGCCACGGCTATGGCAAACAGTATAATGAAGGCCCCGAACCGGATCCATATTTCCAGTGCCTGGTTGATGGTGGTGCCCTTCATGCCGCCCACGCCCACGTAAAAAACCATCACCACTACGGTGAACACAACGCCGAAGGTGTAGGTGGCCCCGAAGAACATCTTCAGTATGGCGGCGGCCCCCAGTATCTGCGGCGCCGCGTAGAATCCCGAGATGGCCAGCACCACAATCACCGCCACCATGCGGGCCCTCTTGCTGTGGAAGCGCTGGGCCAGGAAGTCGGGCACCGTAAAGGCCCCGAACTTTCTCAAAGGACCGGCCACGAACAGTGTGAGCACGGTCAGTCCCGCCGAGAAGCAGAAGGTGTAGAATATGCCGTCGTATCCGAAGGCGAAGGTCAGTCCCGCCAGCCCCAGGAAGGTGGCGGCCGAGAGGTAGTCCCCGGCGATGGCCGAACCGTTCATCACCCACCCGAAGCTGCGCCCGGCCACATAAAAATTAACAGTGCTGCGGGAGTATTTTTGTGTGGCAAAGGTTATTACCACGATGGAAATAAGAAGCAATATGGTAAAGAAATATTTAGGCTCAAATATAATCATTTACTTCCCAGCCCCCTTCGATGTCTTGTCTTGGCCCGCTTCAGTGATGAAGAAGTCCTTGGCGTATACATACACATGCACCGCCGCAATCACGAAGGCCATAATCATGGACCCGATGGCGGTTAAAAACCAGGTCAGCGACATCCCTCCCCAGACCCTGGTTCTCATCAGATCCGGAGCATTAAAATTGAGAATTGGGACGATAAAAAGGTAAAAAGCGTAGATCAGGAAAAGTAGAACGCAGATTTTTATCTCTTTTGTCATGCGGTTGACAATGTAACTGTCCATGGGCGCCAGGTTTTTGTAATGAATTGTTTTGTCGGTCATGTTTTCACTCCCTTTTACCTAATGGATATTTTATTGTCCGGCCTTTAATGTGCAGGCCCTGCACACACTATAGGCATCACCTCCGGGAATCGGTTTATTATGTGCTGCTGCAACCGGTGCTGCAAACTGTGCCGGGTTCTGGGTTCCGCCGCCCCAGGGGCGAACTTGTTTAATGCATTTATCAAATAAATGCAAAGATTTAGTAGATTGCGTTTTTTCTGAACCTTCTCGCATTTCAAGTCCTGAAGGTCCTGCTTCTCAAAGCTTGTATAGCAATGCATTTCTCACGTAAATGCGCAGGTCCATAAGGGTTTTGATCTTTTGGCGCTCCAGCTGGTCCAGAAAATTTAAAAACACTCCGGCTGTAAGCAGGGCGTCCCCCAGGGCGGTGTGTCTGCCCAGGGGCTCAATCCCCTGGCTGGCCAGTATGCCGTCCAGGGTGTGCAATTTCCAGTGGGGGTTGATGGCCCTGGAAATAATACCGGTATCCAGGTGAAAATTATTGACTCTCACATTGTAGGGCCTGAGTTTGTAATTAATAAAATTGATATCGAATTCAATGGAGTGTCCTATAATTACGCTGTCTTTCAAAAAGTCCAGAAAGTCTTCAATCACCGCGCAAAAATTGTCGGCCCCGGCCACCATCTCTTCGCTTATTCCGGTCAGTTCTGTAATCAAGCGGGGTATGGGGCGATTTGGGTTGACCAGCCGGTGGAACATTTCACTGGGCAATATTTTCCCCCCGTGTATAATGCAGGCGCCGACGGATATTATCTCGTCGCCGGCCTGGGGCCTCAGCCCCGTGGTTTCGGTATCCAGGACCACAAGCCTCATATCCCGCATATAAAGGCTGTCCTTTTCGCGATAGTCGTTTTTATTAATCAGCCCCCGGAATCTCTCAAGTTTTTTTTCTCCTTCGGGGTCCGGCCTTTTTGCTTCTTTATTGATTAGTCCCAGCGGGAACAGCTTTTTGATTAGCTCCACCTGAATCAACACCAATCCCATGTTCACTGCCCAGAGGCCCCATTGAAAATTCGGGCTCCGGCCGCACCGTGATGTGCGGCCGGCAGCCCCGGCTTGCATCGGGACTATTTCTTCTTGCCCCATTCCTGTTCGCGGAGTTCCACCCGGCGGATCTTGCCGCTGACTGTCTTGGGGAGATTCTGGACAAATTCAATCTTTCTGGGATATTTATAAGGGGCTGTGACCTTCTTGACGTGATCCTGCAGCTCCTTCGCCAGCTGATCGGAGGGCTGGTATCCGGGGGCCAGCACAATAAAGGCCTTGACCACCTCTCCCCTTAGCTCGTCCGGACTGGAGACCACGGCGGACTCGGCCACCGCATCGTGTTCCAGCAATGCGCTCTCCACCTCGAAGGGACCTATGCGGTAGCCGGCTGCCAGTATCACGTCGTCGGCCCGGCCCACAAACCACAGATAGCCGTCCTCGTCCTTGTACGCCCTGTCGCCGGTGATGTACCAATCACCCCGGTATACTCCGGCGGTTTTCTCCGGATTTTTCCAGTATTCCCTAAACAGTCCCACCGGCCTGTGGGGCTTGACCCTGATGGCTATATCACCCTCCTGGTTGGGCGGCAGTATGTTGCACTCTTCGTCGATAACCTGGATGTCGAATCCCGGAGAAGGCTTGCCCATTGATCCGAAGCGTGGTTCGATGCACGGGTAGCTTCCTGCCAGCAGCACCGTTTCCGTTTGACCATATCCGTCCCGGATGATCAATCCGGTGGCTTCCTTCCACGTGTCGATGACTTCCGGGTTCAGGGGCTCGCCAGCGCCCACGCAGTGCCTCAGGGTGGGGTACTTGTACGCCTTCAGATCCTCCAGCACCAGCATGCGGTAGTTGGTGGGGGCGCCGCACATGGTGGTGATGGGATATTTGCTCAATATTTCCAATGTCTTTTTGGTGTCGAATTTGTTCGAGTGATGTACAAATATGGCCGCTCCCAGGTTCCAGGGGCCGAAGAATGAACTCCAGGCCGCCTTGGCCCAGCCTGTGTCGCTGAGGTTCCAGTGCAAATCTTCCGATCCCAGATCCAGCCAGAAAGTGCCGGTGATTTTATGTCCTATGGGGTACGAGGCGTGGGTGTGAACGGTCATCTTCGGATATCCCGTGGTTCCGGAGGTGAAGTAGAGTATGGCGTTGTCATCACTGTGGGTTTTGACAGTCTCAAACGCGTCCGGGGCGGAGGAGAACAGTTCGGAGTAGTTCAGCCAGCCGTCCCTGTTTTCTCCGACGATAATCCTGGTTTTCACGGAGGGGCATTGTTCTATCACCTCGTCCACCTTCGGGGCGATGGCGTTGTCGGTGATGACGCACACGGCCTCGGAGGCGTCAAAGCGGTATTTGATGTCCTTGGCGGTGAGCTGGGTGGTGCCCGGACTGATTACGGCCCCCATCCTCAGGCAGGCGATATTGATGACCCACCACTCGATGAGCCTGGGCATTATGAGGACAACCACATCCCCTTTTTTAACACCCTGGGCGGAAAGCATGTTGCAAACTTTCCGGGACTCGCGGCACAGTTCCGAAAAGGTTTTTTTCTCTTCATTGCCGTAGTCGTCAATCCACCACATGGCCAGCTTGCCGGGATCCTCGGCCCATTTGTCCAGCACATCCCCGGCAAAGTTAAAATATTCGGGCACTTCAAGTTTGAACTCGGCGTATGTTTTGTCGTAATCAGTCATGTTATGTTTTCGGGTCATGTTAAGCCTCCTAAATAGTTTGTTTTTTTGGCGGATCCGTGCGCCTGATGGCGGTTTTATTTCCATGCCGCCCTGGGATGACTGCCGGAATCAGGCCGTTTCTATCCTGGCGTCTTTTTCCCTGTCCAAAGCCCTGATGGCCTGTTCCCTCAACTTGTATTTTTGTATTTTGCCGCTGGCCGTGGTGGGATACTGGTCTGTAAACAGCACGTAGGCGGGTATTTTAAACCTGGAAATTTTGTTTTTGCAAAATTCCTTTATTTCCTCCTCGCTGGCGGTCTGGCCCTCCTTCAGCTGGATGAAGGCCACCACTTCCTCCCCGTATTTTGCGCTGGGCACGCCCACCACCTGTACATCCTTGATCTTCGGATTGGTGTAGAGAAATTCTTCAATCTCCCTGGGATAAATATTCTCGCCACCCCTGATGATCATATCCTTCAGCCGGCCGGTGATTTTGCAATATCCATTCTCATCCATCACCGCCAAATCACCGGTGTGCAGCCAGCCCTCTTTGTCGATGGCCGAGGCGGTGGCCTCGGGCATGTTGTAGTAGCCCTTCATCACGTGATAGCCCCTGGTGCAAAGTTCACCCTGCACCCCCGGCGGCACCGTTTCTCCCGTGGCCGGATCCACGATTTTGACCTCCACGTTGGGTAGTGCCTTGCCCACCGTGCTCACCCTCAGTTCGATGGGGTCGATGGTTCTGGTCATGGTAATGCCCGGAGAGGCTTCGGTTTGGCCGTAGGTGATGCATATTTCCCCGGCCCCCATTTTATTCACCACGGCCTTCATGACTTCTATGGGGCATGGGGCGCCGGCCATGATGCCGGTTCTCAGTGACGCAGTGTCGTAGTTCTTTTTTTCCATTTCCTCCAATTCTGCGATGAACATGGTGGGCACCCCGTGTACGGCGGTGCATTTTTCCGCCTCTATGGTTTCCAGTACTTTTTGGGCCTGGAACTTAACCACGGGCACCATGGCCGCCCCGGACACAACGCAGGTCAGTGTGCCCAATACGCAGCCGAAGCAATGGAAAAACGGGACTGGAATGCACAGCCTGTCTTTTTCGGAAAACGCCATACACTCGGCTAGGCTCACAGCGTTGCCGATGAGGTTGGTGTGGGTGAGCATGACTCCCTTAGGGAACCCGGTGGTGCCGGAGGTATATTGCATGTTGATGACATCGTGGGGATCCATGGACCCCTGCCGGGCGGCCAGTTCTTCATCGCTGACCTCATCCGCCATGGCCATGATGTCGTCCCAGGTAAACATGCCCGGGTGTCTTTCCCGGCCCAGGAAAATCACATTTTTCAGCAGCGGCAGCCTGGCGGATTTCAACTGGCCCGGCTGGCACCCGTTCAGTTCGGGACACAGCTCATAAATCATATCCAGGTATTCGTTGCCTGCGATCCCGGCGATCAGCACCAGGGTGGTGGAATCCGACTGCCTGAGCAGATATTCCAGCTCGAAGGTGCGGTAATTGGTGTTCACCGTCACCAGCACCGCCCCCATCTTGCCGGTGGAAAACTGGGAGATTACCCATTCCGGAACATTATTTGCCCAGATGGATATTTTTTCTCCCTTCTGCAGGCCCAGCCTCATAAAACCCTTTGCCGCCCTGTCGCATATCCGGCGGAATTCTTCATAGCTGTATCTGATGCCTAGATCGGGATAGACCAGGGCGTCGTGATGAGGAAATTTTGAGGCTATTTTATCCACCAGTCCCCCAATGGTAATCGTTCCTACTTCCATTCCTTTACCTCCTTAAAAAATCAGCCGCATTTTTATAGTCTTTATTTATATAACAGCGACTATTTTTCATCACATCTTTTTTTGTGTGTCTGACGGCGATGACCGGGTGTCTTCCCATTGCCCTGCCCACCTTTTTCCGGCCCTCTCCAGGTCACTTATGAGCCCCTTTACCACATCCAGTCCGATGCCGAAGTGATCAGCTATTTCCGCCCATAGGCATCCAAAAAATACCTTATTGGCTCATTCCCTTCCTTTCATCAGTTTTGCCGCCGACAATCCCTTCCGGTATCGTCACCCCTTCCTGGATGAGATTTTGTGATAAATAAGAATTTTGCAAAATATGTGTTACCAGTGGGCAATTCCGGTTTAATTGCATTATATGGACTCCCAGTGGTTGTTTTTTTAGACTTATCGGCAAATGGTGTGAATAATGCTCTTCCGGACTGTGTTGTTTGTAAACAGAAATTTACGCGTTGTTCTGTTGTCATGTATACGAACATGGCACAATTGCAGACAGGCGCCCTGATTGCCGGCTTAGTTCAGTCCCAGTTTAATCATCTTTTTATACAACCCCGGCCTGGATATGTTCAGCAGTTGCGCCGTCCTGGCCTTGTTGCCGTGGCTCATCATCAGGGCCTGCAGAATAACCAGTTTCTCCATCTGGTCTATTATTTCTTCCAATGTCTGGCCCTTGCTAAGCGAGGAAGCTATATTGGCCATGGGGTGGTGGTCGGGTTTTTCGCTTTCAAACACCGCCTTGTTCAAAAGCTGTGGCGGAAGGTGGGACGGCAGTATTATATTTCCCTCCATCATATTGAAGGCTCTCTCGATTGCATTTTCCAGTTCCCTTACATTGCCCGGCCACGGGTAACGGTGAAGGATCCCCTTTGCTTCCGGCGATACCCCCGCCACTTTGAATCTGAAGGAACGGTTGAATTTTTTTATAAAGTGGTCAATCAGTCCGGCAATGTCCTCTCTGCGCTCCCTCAGGGGAGGAATGCCCAAATTGACCACATTGAGCCGGTAGTACAGATCTTCCCTGAACTTTTTGTATTTTATCAGCTGTTCCAGGTTGACGTTGGTGGACGCCACAATGCGGACATCGGATACAAGGGCCTCGCTGCCACCCAGTTTCTGTATCTCCCGGTCCTGGATGAATCTCAACAGCTTGGCCTGAAGGGGAAGGGGCAGTTCCCCTATTTCGTCCAGGAAAACCGTTCCCATGTTGGCCAACTCCAGCTTGCCGGCCTGCCCCCCTTTTTTCGATCCTGTGAAGGCCCCTTCCTCATAGCCGAAAAACTCTGATTCCAGGAGATTTTCAGGTATGGCGGCACAGTTTATTTTCACGAAGGGCCCGGATCTTCTGAGGCTGGCCGCGTGAATGGCCTGGGCGAACAACTCCTTGCCGGTGCCTGATTCACCGGTGACGAGAACGTTTGAATTCCTCGGCGCTATTTTCATCAGTGTTTCTTTAAGGTCAATCATCTGGGGGCTGGATCCCAATATGTTGTCAATGGTGTACTTAACCGGGTAGCCGTGCCCGCAGGCCGACTTACTTCTTCCCCTGGACGGTGATTTTACATTGTCCGCCGGATGCACAGGATTCAGGAAGGCAACCTTGGCCAAGGCGCCTGCAATCTCCCCGCCTTCGGTGATTGGTATATAGTCCACCAGGACGGTCCTGCCGTCAATGGCTTGTATCTTTCCGAACTCCGGGACACCGGTTCTCAGGACCCTGGCCAGCCTGCGCAAGCACGGGCAGACTTCACTCAGGGGTCGCCCGATGAAGTAATCATTGCTCTTCCGGAGGGCTTCGGCAAGGGAGTCGCTAATCTGCCCTATGTTTCCCCCTCTGTCCACCACCACCAGGCCCTCGTGCCTGTTATTGAAAATGGTGTGCAATAACCGGTCGGCAGGTATGTTTCCTGTGGCAAGGGCCCTTTTGGGATTGCTGGCTCCGTCCCGGCGCTTCATTGTACCACCGCCACATTTTTTGATAAGACTGAATATTTGATAAATTAATATGTATTAATTATACATAAAAAGTTATCGTTTGTTAACATTTTTTTGTGGCAAAAGCACTGTGCCCGGCCCCGTTCAAGACCGGCGGGCCGCCTTCCGGTCGGCCCGCCCCCTGGCATCAAGCCTGTCAGTTGACTTTTTTATCGTATCCCTGCCACTCTTTATCCCTGAGGATGTATTTCATAATCTTGCCGGTGGAGGTCTTGGGCAGTTCGCCGAACTCGATGTGTTTTGGAACTTTGAATCTGGCTATGCGCTCGCGGCAGAATCTGATTATATCATCCGCCGAGGGGCTGGTCCCCGGCTTGGGCACCACGAAGGCCTTGGGCACCTCACCCCACTTGGGATCGGGAACGGCCACCACGGCCACCTCCAGAACGTCCGGATGCTGGTAGATTACATTCTCAACCTCCACGGTGGAAATGTTCTCGCCGCCGCTGATAATGATATCTTTCATCCTGTCCTTTATTTCCACGTAGCCGTTGGGGTGTTTCACGGCCAGGTCGCCGCTGTGAAACCACCCGCCCCTGAAGGCTGTTTCCGACTCATTGGGCTGTTTGTAATACCCAAGCATGACGTTGTTTCCGCGCATGACAATCTCTCCCATGGTGGTTCCGTCGGCGGGAACTTCAGTCATGTCGGCGTGGTTCACCACGGTCATGAACTCCGCATTGATGTATGGCACTCCCTGGCGGGCCTTGATTTTGGCCCTCTCATCGGCGTCCAGGGCGTCCCATTCTTTCTGCCACTCGCAAATGCTGTGCGGGCCGTATACCTCGGTGAGACCGTAAACCTGGGTAACCACCGCCCCTATGGACTCCATGTTTTTGATCACCGTGGGGGCCGGAGGGGCTCCGGCGGTTATGACATTCAGGGTGGCCTTCATTTTGCAGTCCTTCGCCTTTGGGTAACCGGCCATGGAGATCAGAACGGTGGGAGCGGCGCAGAGGTGTGTGACTCCCTCCTCCTCCACCAGGCGGTAGATCTCCTCGGGCACCACTTTGCGCAGGCATATGTTGGTGCCCCCGATGGCTGTCACCGCCCAGGTGAAGCACCAGCCATTGCAGTGAAACATGGGGAGGGTCCACAGGTACACCGAGCCGGAGGTCATGTTGTGCTCCATTATTTCCCCCATCGCGTTCAGATAGGCCCCCCGGTGGCTGTACATCACGCCCTTGGGCAGTCCTGTGGTCCCGCTGGTATAATTGATGGTTATGTTCTCCAGCTCGTCTTCAATGGGGCAGGGGAAGGGCTGCGGGTCCCCGGTCATCAGAAACTCCTCGTACTCTGGGCCGTCCAGGGGCTTTTCAGTGCTTTCATCGCAAATGTTGACTATGGTTTTGACATTGGGTATTTCATCCCTTATTTGTTTAATCAGTCCGGCAAATTCCGAGTCCACGAACAGCACTTTACTGTCCGAGTGGTTCAATATATACGAAATCTCTCTGGAAGACAGTCTTATGTTGATACTTACCAGAACCCCACCCACCAGCGGTACCCCGAAGTGGGCCTCCAGCATGGGCGGTATGTTGGGGCAGATAAAGGCCACCTTGTCCCCCTTGCCGATACCGGTTTTGCTCAGGGCGCTGGCCAGCCTGTTGACCCGATCATGGAACTGGGCGTAAGTAAATCGTCTTTGGTTGTGTACCACCGCCGTCTTGCCGGGGAACACCGCGGCGCTTCTTCTGAGGAAGCTGATAGGGGTCAGCGGCTCGTAGTTGACTTTTCTCACATCATCATCTCCTTTTCTGTTTAATGCTTGAAATCAGGCCAAATTTCCCAATATATAATTGATATATAATATTCACAATAATTCAACACAGAATTGTCTGATTCCTTCCCCCGTCTTTTGAAAATTTGTCACTTGCGTTTACAATGGCCGCCCTCCCGTGAAGTCTTACAACCACCTTTTCCGGCATGACAGGCGTTACGCATCCGGCAGGTCCGCCATGGTATAGTAGTGCCCCGCCATTTGTCCCGGACCGTTCCGCAGGGATCTGCCGCCGAAAAAATACCCGGCCTCCCACTCCCTGAAGCCCTCCCCCGCCGCCGCCCGACAAAAAACACTTCCGGCCCGGAGCCTGGCCCGGACACACCCCTCTTCGGCGCAGTACCTAAGGGCGTGACGGATCATTTCCCGAAAGCAGGCCAGGTCCACTGCCGCAATGTCCACTATGTCCGCAAATTTTCCGCCCTCCTCCGCAAACAGCCGCAAAGCAGTGTAACCGGCGGGCCCCGAGGGGTCCAGGCAGATGAAAATACTGTATCTTTTTTCCGGGTGTCTGACAAACCTCCAGTCAATGTATCCGCTGCCCCTGGCGACTCTGATAAAGGGTCTCAATTGTCCGGCGGCCAATCTTTTTTCCAGGAAGTCGAATTCCTCTCCCGCCGTATCGGCGGGGCGGATGACGGCGGTTCCCGGCCCGCCGCCCCCCCCGCCGCCGCCCCAGCGGACCATGTCCCGGTAGTCCCGGAGGCAATTCCAGCCAAGTTTTTTAACAAGTCCGTGCCTGTTGTGTTCCGTTGCAAAACCGTAGATTACTCTTATCCCCGCCTCTTCCGCCCGGCGGTACAGGCTTTTTCCTAAAGCGCTGAAAATGCCCCGGCGGCGGTATTCAGGATGAGTTACGGCTACATCGGACAGTGCCCCGGGAATGTATTCCCCTCCCACCGCAAATTTCAGTGGAACGAGGCCGTACACCCCCACCAGCCCGCCTCCGTCCCAAGCGGATTCAATCATTGGACGCCCCGCCGGATTATCCAGGTTCCTCCAGCGCCAGTGTTTTTCAGACATGGTTACCGGGTGCGCGTAGTTATACAGATCCAGGTATTGGCTTTTTTCTTCCGCCCGCAGGGGGCGGATCGAAAGACCTCCGTAAATGACAACCACCTCCGTAAATGAACAAAGTCGCCCTTCGGGCGACTGGAATCCAGAATCCAGGAGTCAGAATCCAGAATCCAGGAGTCAGAATCCAGAATAACCTGGGCACCCCGCAATCGCAAGGGGGCGCGCCCCCTTGCAAACCCCCATGTTAAGCCACATGATTCCCCCATACATTAAAAGTATTCCCGGGGCGGGAATTGGGGAACCCGGCGACGGCAAAGGGGTTCGGATTATATTTTTTTCCTTATCAAAAGGACCGCGGCAATGTATAACAACAGGGCGGACCCTGCTATGTAAGGCAGGTGCGCTTCGGTGTATCTTATCACTACCTGCCAGCTTTTTGAGAAATAGTATCCCGCGGCTGTGTTGAAAGTCGCCCATCCCAGAGCAAACACACTGTTGTATGTCAAAAAGCGGCCGGGGCTCAGCCTACTCATTCCGGCCAGGTAAGGAGTCAGATTGCTGGCCATGGGCACAAAGCGCCCTAATATAATAAAGGCTGCGGCGGACTGTTCCATCCACTCCCTGGCTTTTTCCAGCTTTCCGTGATCTATTTTAAAAAACTTCTCAAACCTGAAGAAAAACGGTTCCCCCACCGTTCTCCCGATAAAATAGGCGGCGGTTGCCCCCAGGTTGAACCCGGCCACCGCCATCAGCAAAACCCCGGCGTAATCGAGGCTTCCATTGCTTATCAATACCCCGGCCAGAACCATCATTATCCCGCCGGGAAACGGTATGCCCAGCGCTTCGATAACCGTCCCCAGGAACACCCCCCCCAGTCCCATTTTCCCCAAAAGGTCATACGCCATGCCGTCCATGCAACCCTCACCCGCTCGTCAACAATGCGCCTTCTTCATTCAAAGTACCCTTGCGGAGCCTTTGTATATCAAACCCCTCTGCCCGTCAACGGTGACGACTTCACCGTCCACGATATTCTTTGTGGCGTCCGCAACCCCCACAACCGTTGGGATGCCGAATTCCAGGCCCACGATGGCGGCATGGGAGGTCAGGCCGCCCGCCTCGGTGATCAGGGCCCCCGCCTTTTCAATGGCCGGTATGTATTCCCTGTCAGTGGCCCCGGTAACCAGAATGTCCCCAATTCCAATTTTTTCTATGGCCTCCCCGGCGGTTTGACAGACCCTGGCCCGGCCGGTGACCGCCCTGGCCCCGATGCCTGTGCCCCGGGCCGATATTTCTCCCACGGTATGCACCCGGATCAGATTGGTGGTCCCTTGAACTCCCACCGGCACCCCGGCGGTAATCACCACCAGGTCCCCCGGACTGATGACACTGGCCTTCAGTGAGGCTTCTATGGCGGTGGAAAACATTGTATCGGTATCAGCGGAGCGATTCACCAGTATCGGGTATACACCCCACACCAAGGCCATCTTCCTGAGTACCTTTTCTTCCGGGGTGACCGCCACCACCGGGGCTCCGGGCCTGTATTTGCTGACCATTTTCGATGTGTAGCCGGTTTCGGTGGAAGTTATTATGGCTGTGGCGCCCAGATCCCCGGCTATGGTGCAAGTGGCGTGGCTTATGGCGTCAGTCACGGTGCAGGCCGCCACCCTGTTTCTCCTTCCCAATGTCTCCTGATACTTGGTGGAGGACTCGGCCTTCCTGGCGATATTGGCCATGGTCTGCACCGCCTCCACGGGATATTTGCCGGCGGCGGTTTCCCCCGACAGCATGATGGCGTCGGTGCCGTCGAATATGGCGTTGGCTATGTCGGTGGCCTCGGCCCTGGTGGGTCTTGGGTTGCCGATCATGGACTCCAGCATCTGGGTGGCGGTGATGACGGGCTTTCCGGCGTGGTTGCACTTTTCTATGATATTTTTTTGCACCAGGGGAACTTCCTCCACAGGTATTTCCACCCCCAGGTCGCCCCTGGCCACCATAATGCCGTCGGAAACCTTGATTATTTCGTCGAGGTTGTTCAGCCCTTCCCTGCTTTCAATCTTGGCGATTATGTCCACGTCGGCCCCGGATTCCTCCACAATCTGCCTTATGGCCAGCACGTCGTTGGCCTTGCGGATAAACGAGGCGGCAATGAAGTCAATGCCGTTGTTTATCCCGAAAATAATGTCATCTATATCCCGGTCAGTGACCGCCGGCAGGTTCACCACCACGCCGGGCAGGTTTAACCCCTTTTGCGAGGTGATTTCCCCGCCGTTTACGATTTCGCACTCCACACTCTTCCTGGTTTTATCCAGCACCCTCAGCTCAATCAGTCCGTCCGCGATCAATATCCTGTCGCCGGGATAAACGTCCCGGGGCAAGCCCCTGTATGTTACCGGCAGAGCACTCTCGCTCCCCTTGATGTCATTGACGGTGAGGGTGATTTTTTTCCCGGCGTGAAGTTTCAGCGGCTCTTTTTCCAGGTAACCCAGCCTGATTTCCGGTCCTTTGGTATCAAGCATCACCGCCACGCTTTTCCCGGCCTTCCCGGCGGCTTCTCTGATTAAGGCCAGCCTGCGTCCATGTTCTTCATGGGTGCCGTGGGAAAAATTAAGCCTGGCCACGTTCATTCCGGCCTGCATCATTTTTATCAGCACCGGCACCGTTTGAGACGCCGGACCCACAGTGCATACTATTTTTGTGCGAAGCATAAAAGTCCTCCATTTATCATATCGACAGGATGCCGGCAAGGTGATACATGTCCATATCGGCGTCCTTTTTGCCTTTTGTCACGGTTTCCAGGTCCACCGGGACAATCTCTCCGGACACTAAACCCGCCATCTTGCATGTTTCTCCATTTATCAGCAGGTCCACCGCCTTGGCGCCCAATCTGCTGGCCAGTATGCGGTCCCAGGCCGTGGGAGTTCCACCCCTCTGCAGGTGCCCGAGGATGGTTACCTTTGTGTCGAAGCCGGTCAGCTGCTTTATTCTGCTCCCCACTTCCAAGCCGCTGGCGGCCCCCTCGGCCACTATGATGATACTGTGCAGCTTGCCTCTTTTGTAGCCACGGTTCAGTTTGTCGCATATCTCTTCCACGCCGGCGGAACGCTCGGGTATCATTATTGTTTCCGCACCGCCGGCCAGACCTGCGGCCAGGGCGATATGCCCGGACTTCCGGCCCATTACTTCGATAATAAATGTCCTTTCGTGGGAAGTGGCCGTGTCCCGTATTTTGTTTATGGCGTCCACCACGTTGTTCACCGCGGTGTCAAAGCCTATGGAGAAATCCGTGCCGGGGATGTCGTTGTCAATGGTTCCCGGAACGCAAATCACGGGTATTTTGTATTCACGGTGGAATTCAAGCCCGCCCCGGAAAGATCCGTCCCCCCCGATAACAACCAGCCCCTGCATATGGAACCTCTTTACGTTCTCATAGGCCTTCGCCCTACCTTCGGGCAGTTTAAACTCCGCGGATCTGGCCGTCTGTAAAATGGTGCCGCCTCTGTGAATTATATCCGCCACCGACCCCAGATTCATAGGTATCATGTCGGCCTCTATAAAACCTGTAAAGCCCCGCTTTATGCCAATTACTTCCATACCGTGGTAGATTGCCTTACGCACCACCGCCCTGATGGCGGCATTCATTCCCGGGGAGTCGCCGCCGCTGGTAAGTACTCCGATCCTCTGCACGGACTGCCCTCCTAGAAAATATACTCCAGCGCACAAACGGGCACGCCTCCGCCCGAGACTTCGCCGCGCCTTGCAACAGCCTCGGGCCGTATCCGGGCATACCTTGTTTGATGTGGTACAAATGAGTTTTTCAACACTCTCTTAGTATGACTCTTTTCTAAAACAGTTAACAATAAAAGCAATTGTTTCACAAGCGGTTGATGATTTCCATGGCCTCCTCCACCTCGGATTCCGGCACCAATACCTCCAGTGGCCCGCACTCGCCGGTCTGGGACAATCCCACCGATTTCAGCTTAACCAGAAAACCCTCACCGGAAAGTGCTTCTTTTATTTTTTCGGCTTCCTTCTTGTGAGGCGCAATGTATACTGCGGTCCACACGCGATTACCCCCTCAGCACAACAGGAACACGAATTAGTCTCTTCTACCCCCGACCGGTGTATTCCTTTTATTTAACAAAAAAATAACCAGAGTTTTCTAGCAACCCTGGGTCTTCCTGCGCAGGAGTCAGTCATCATTTCTTATTTTACCATTTTTGGTCAGAACCTCTGCCTTGCCCCTTATCTTTATTGCCGATGTGTGTTCTGTAAACTGGGCCACCATTATTTCGCCCTTGTCCAGTTTTTCAGAGTGGTGAAATTTGGTGTCTTTGCCCCGGGTCAGGCCAATTATGGTCACCCCGTTGTCCAGAGCCTTTACCACAATATAGTCCCCGCCTATGTACGGACCATTGTTCATCCAGCCGCACCTCACGTCTTTCCCGGACTCTTAACGAAAATAATAGCACAGGCCCGGCGGTGTTGGCAAGAACAGGACTGATATTTAAAGGCTGCCCATCCGGAACAATTCCGGCGGGCCGGATTCAGACGGTGAATTGATTATATCACATCTTCGGCATCTGATTAGTCCGTTTCTTAACCTTGACGTTACCGCCGCCCAAAAGTTTGACCATCTCGCCCAGCAGCGGGCCCGAAAGGTTGGCCCAATTCTCCCTGGGGATTCTCTTCAGTTTGTTTTCCCTGCCGAAATAAATGAACACCTGGGAGTCGCCGGGGTGGGAGCGGAGGAGCACCTTTATGCTGTCCAATATCTCCGGTGTGGCGTTGTCAACCTTCAGGTACAAATCGCCGCCGGCCTTTCTGGCCAGGGGATGGACTTCTCTGGCCAGTATTTTGCAGTCGTCCCCGGAATTGCCGGCTTTGCCCGCAACGGCCAGAACCGCATCGTTTATGATGTGCTTGCCGAATTCCCGGTAGACTTTTGGAAAGAAAACCACTTCCACGCTTCCGGTGAGATCTTCCAAATTGCCGAAGGCCATCGGCTCACCTCTCCTGGTGGTTATTTTTTTTACCGAAGTAATCATCCCGCCGCAAATGATTTCGGTCTCACTCTCCAGTTCCTTTATTTCCGCCACGGTAATCCCGGCCAGGTCCGCGAGGGATTGCCGGTATTCCATCAGCGGGTGGCCGCTGAGGTAAAAGCCCACTGACTCCTTCTCCATGGCCAGCAGGTCACTGCCGGAGAATTCCTGTACATCGGGCATATTCAGGGTTATGTCCCGCCTTGCCTCGTCGCCCCAGAAATCCAAAAGTGACAGCTGCCCGTTGGCCCGGTTCTTTTGAGACTGCTGGGCCAGATTCAGCCCGGCGTCCAGTGAGGCCATCAGCTGGGCCCTGCGCAGTCCCAGGGAATCCATGGCCCCGGACTTGATCAGGCTCTCCATCACCCGTCTGTTCACCACTCTGGTGTCCAGGCGGCTGCATAGTTCGGCGAAACTCCTGTATGGCCCGCCCTTTTCCCTGACCGATATGATGGCCTCCACCGCGCCCAGCCCCACATTTTTGATGGCGGCCAGTCCGAAGCGGATGCTGTTTCCGACCACGGAAAAGCTTTCCCGGCTCTGGTTGATGTCCGGCGGCAGCACTGCGATGCCCATCCGGCGGCATTCTTCTATATAAAGGGCCACCTTGTCGGTGTTGTCCCGCACCGAGGTCAGCAGCGCCGCCATGAACTCCACCGGATAGTTGGCCTTGAGATATGCCGTCTGGTAGGATACCATGGCGTAGGCCGCCGAATGGCTTTTGTTAAAGCCGTACCCGGCGAAATATTCCATCAGGTCAAATATTTGCCCTGCGATTTCTGCGTCAATGTTGTTCTTAACGGCTCCCTCCACGAATTGCGTCCGCAGCCCGGCGATGATCTCCGGCTTTTTTTTGCCCATGGCCCGGCGCAGCATGTCGGCCTCTCCCAAGGTGAAGCCTGCCAGGTCGGAGGCTATGCGCATGACCTGCTCCTGGTAAAGTATTACTCCGTAGGTGTCCTTCAGAATGGGCTCCAGCATTGGGTGGAGGTAGGTTGCCTTGCGCAGCCCGTTTTTGTTGGCGATGAAATCATTGACCATGCCGCTTCCCAGGGGGCCGGGGCGGTACAGCGCCACCAAGGCCACAATGTCCTCAAACACCCCCGGCTTAAGTTCCCTTAAAATGGCCTTCATGCCGCTACTTTCCAGCTGAAACACTCCTGTACCCTCGCCCCGGCTGAGCAGTTCATAGGTTTTTGTGTCGTCCAGCGGTATCCGGTCTATGTCCAGGTTGGCGGATCTGTTCCCGTTGACGGCCTTGGTGGCGTCGTCTATCACTGTCAGGGTGCGCAGCCCCAGCAAGTCCATTTTTAACAGTCCCAGCTCTTCTACCTGATCCTTGGCGAACTGGGTGGTCAGGGGACCGTTGGCGGCCTTGTATATTGGCAGATAGTGGGTCAGGGACTCCCTGGTGATGACCACTCCAGCGGCATGGGTGGAGGCGTGCCTGGGCATTCCTTCCAGCAGCCCGGCCATGTCGATGAGTTTTCTAACATGACCGTTGTCTTCGTATAGTTCCCTCAGTTCCGCCGAGTCATCCAGGGCCTTTTCTATGGTTATGTGCAGCTCGGCCGGCACCAGCTTGGCCACTTTGTCCACTTCGCTGTATGGCATATTGAGGACCCTTCCCACATCCCTGATGGCGGCCCTGGCAGCCATGGTGCCGAAGGTGGCGATCTGCGCCACCCTGTCCGCCCCGTACTTCCGGGTCACATAATTAATGATCTCCCCCCGGCGCTCGAAGCAGAAGTCAATGTCTATGTCCGGCATGGACACTCTTTCCGGGTTGAGGAACCTTTCGAATAGAAGTCCGTATTTCAACGGGTCGATATTGGTAATTCCAAGGGAGTAGGCCACCAGGCTGCCGGCGGCCGATCCCCTGCCGGGTCCCACCGGTATGCCGTTTTGCCTTGCATAATGTATGAGATCCCACACTATGAGGAAATAGGCTGAATAGTCCATCTGCCTGATTACTTTTAACTCGAATTCCAGTCTTTTGCCGACGAAACCGGAAATATCCCGGTATCGTCTCCTGAGTCCATCCCGGCATAGTATCTCCAGATATGTGTCCACCGTTTCACCCTCGGGCACCGCATACACCGGGAGGTGAAGATTGCCGAAGGCCAGGCTTACATTGCACCGCTGGGCGATCTCAACCGTAACGTCCAGGGCCGGGCGGATTTCCCCAAACAGCAGTTCCAGTTCCTCCCGGCTTTTGAGGTACAGCTCCCGGGACTGGAACTTCATCCTGTTGGGATCGTCCACGGTTTTACCGGTCTGGATGCACAACAGCACGTCCTGCATCTCGGCGTGTTCTCTGTTCACATAGTGGACGTCGTTGGTGACCACCAGGGGGATGCCGATGTGCCTGCCGATCCTGATCAATTCCCGGTTGGCCGTGGCTTGCTCTTCAAGTCCGTGGTCCTGGAGCTCCAGGTAAAAATTGTCCTCTCCGAATATATCCCGGTATTCCGCAGCTGCTTTCAGTGCCTCTTCCGGCTGCCCGGCCAACACTCTGGCGGACACTTCCCCGGCTGTGCAGCCCGACAGAGCGATAATACCGCCGCTGTGCTCAGCCAGGACAGCCTTGTCCACCCGGGGCTTGTAATAAAAGCCGTCGGTATATCCCATAGAAACAAGCTTCAGCAGATTTTTGTAGCCCTTTTCGTTTTCCGCCAGAAGCACCAGGTGGTAAAGGCTGTCGTCCACCTTGGGGGCGCGGTGGGCCATGGTCCTGGGCGCCACATAAACTTCGCAGCCCAGTACCGGCTTTATTCCCTCCTTATTGCACGCTTTGTAAAAATCCACTATTCCGAACATTGATCCGTGGTCGGTTATTGCCAATGCCGGCATGCCCATCCCGGCGGCTTTTTTGACCACCTGCTTGATCCGGGCCGCCCCGTCCAGCAGGCTGTATTCGGTATGCAGGTGCAGATGAACGAAAGACAATACAAACGACCTCCGGTCAATAAATGAAAGGCGGCTTTTTTGTGTTTATTGATCAGGACAGGTTACGGATCGCCATTTATACCGTATTGCTTCATTTTTTTATACAGCCACGCCCGGGAAATGCCAAGCAGTTTGGCCGCCCGCATCTTGTTGCCCCCGGAGGCTGCCAGGGCCTCCATGATGGCCTCCTTCTCCACCCGGTCCAGCAGAGCCGGCAGTCCCTTCTCGGCAGGGGATCTCCTGGCTCCTTTACCCAGCTTCTGTAAGTATTGTGGCAGGTGGGACAGGCAGATGTACTGCCCGTCCACCATGTTGAAGGCCCTTTCGATGGTGTTCTCCAGTTCCCTGACGTTACCCGGCCAGCTGTAACCGTGGAACAGGTTCCACACTTCCTTGTCCAGATCCTGCACATTCAGGCCGAATTCAACGTTGTACTTGTTTATAAAGTGCATGGCCAGCTCTTCTATGTCTTCCATCCTGTCCCGCAGGGGAGGGATGGTAAGGGACACCACATTCAGGCGGTAGTACAGGTCCTGGCGGAACCTCCCTTCACTGATCAGATCTTCCAGGGAACGGTTGGTGGCGGCCACCACTCTGACGTCCACCGGCCGGGGCAGATTCTCTCCCAGGCGCTCTATTTCCTTCTCCTGCAACACCCTTAAAAGCTTTGACTGCATGGACACCGGCATGTCGCCGATTTCGTCAAGGAATATGGTGCCCCCGTTGGCCTGCTCGAATTTGCCTATTTTCCCGCCTCTCCGGGCGCCGGTGAAGGCTCCGTCCCGGTAACCGAAGAGCTCGGATTCCAGAAGGCTTTCCGGTACAGCGGCGCAGTTTACTTTTACGAATTGCCCGAATCGGCGCGGAGACCCGGAATGCAGGGCGTGGGCCATCAACTCCTTGCCGGTGCCGCTTTCACCGCTGATCAGCACCGTGGACGGCCCCTGGGCGATCCTTCTCACCACGTCTTTAAGACGGGCCATCACCGGGCTGTTGCCTATCAGGTTCTCGATGGTATAGCGGGCGCCCTGCGCCCTTTCCAGTTCGCTTTTGTAATAAGTCAGCTCCCGGTTTAGCGCATGTATCTTTTCCGCCAATGAGACCAGCTGGCTGACGTCTTTGAAAATAACTTTGCATACGTAACCGAATATTTTCCCGTCCTTCCGGATGGGATAGCGCATAATTACGGTTTCCCTTCCGTTTATGCGGTCTATCTCGGCCTCGTGGGGCCTGCCGGTCCGGCGCATGGGGTGCAGCCGGGTTTCCTTCACCATTTCTGTAACGGGCCTACCCATGGCGGTTTCCGGCGACGGCAGGTCCAGCAGCTCGGCGAAGGCTTGGTTGATCATGATGATGTTGCCGTCGTTGTTTACCGCCATAAAACCGTCGTGGGCACTGTCAAATATGGTCTGAAGGGTGCCTTTCAGCTCCTTGACCACCTCCAATTCCTCCGCCAGATGTTGCAGCTCGGTAATTTCCTGGGCGACGCCGATGGCCCCGATAATGCTGTCGCCCTTTATTATGGGAGTTCTGTTGACCACGTACAGGGAGTTGCCCACCACAAACTTTCTGCCGATGTGGGACTTGCCGGTTTTCAAAACCTTCATCAGTCCGGTGCCCGGTATCACGTCGTTGATTAAAAGGCCCATGGCCTTCTCGGCCTTGATGCCGAAGACCCGTTCACAGGCGGAGTTGAAAATATTGATCCTTCCCTGGATGTCTATGCCCATGACAATATTATGAATGGAATGAAGGGCCGCCAGTTCGTCTATAGACGTGCCTCCGGTCGGATTTTCAGCTCCCAAGGGCCCCACCCCCTACTGCAATGTATTTTATTATATTATTCGGTGGCCGCCTCCCAATCCGGCTTTGATGAAGGCTGTCCGCCTTTGTCACCGGGGCATAAATCCTGCAGTGGGCACTCCCCGCACAGAGGACGGATCGCCCGGCAAACCTTCCGGCCGTGCAATATAAGGCAATGGTGCATGGGGGCCAGGAATTCCACAGGCAAAACCTGTAAAAGGCCCCTTTCCACCGCTGCCGGGGTCTTGCCGGATGAAAGGCCCAGTCTCCGGGAAGTCCTGAACACATGGGTATCCACCGGCATCACCGGTTTGTTGAAGGCCACATTAAGCACAACATTGGCCGTTTTTCTGCCCACTCCGGGGAGAGCCTCCAGGGACTCCCGGTCCTCCGGCACCCGGGAATTATATTTGTTCACCAGTATCCGGCTGGTTTCAACGATATTTTTGCTCTTGTTGCTGTATAGTCCGCACCCTTTGATTTGCCGGGCCAGCGCTTCCCATTCCAGGGCTGCGAAATCCTCCGGCCCGCTATATTTCTTAAAAAGATTTCCGGTGATTTTATTGACCTGCTGATCTGTGCATCTGGCGGAAAGCATGACAGCCACCAGCAACTGGAAAGTGCTTCCGTATTTGAGTCCGGTTCCGGCGCCGGGATACATCCGGACCAGCCTTTCCGTAATCTCCAGTATCCTTCCGCTGTCATCGGCATTGCAATTCCTTGTTTTTACCATGCCTATCTCCTGACAAAATAAGTAACCCAGAATGCTCTATATGAGATGTTTTCAGGATATTATCAATATTATCACCGTATCCGTAAATTAAAAAGAATGGAAATGTATTTTTATTTTATTTGTAGGAATAATATCTTTGTTGTTAATTAGCCGCCGGAAGAACCGTTTGTGCCGATTATAACAAGCCCGCCTCCGGCAATACTATACCAGCACATATACGTAAGGACTTCGCATTATATCAATTTATATCAATCACCAAGGGAGGGGTACCTAATGACAGCATCTGTACTGCTGTTTATAGGGGCTGCCGCGATACTGCTCCTGGCAGTTTTTTTATGGCCGCTGACCGGGCTGCGGCCTTTTCGGAGGCCCCGGGGCGTCCAGGGGTCACCCGGCTTTTCTGAAGAGTGCGCCGGGGAATTGGCCGTACCGATAAAACATCATCAGCTGGAACCCGTGCCGGATTTGCCGGGCTCCTACGGTGCGGACAGGCTGGTGCTGTTGGTCAGGGATCCGTATTGGCTGTATGCGTACTGGGAAATTACGGCCACCAAAATGGAAGAGATCGCCTCCCTGCATAGCAGCTTGGTTTGGGGCGCCAGGCCGGTACTGAGAGTGTACGATGTTACAGGCGTTGAGTTCAACGGCAGCAACGCCAACTGTTTTTTTGACTGCATCCTCGGCGAGCGGACGGAAAGCTGGCACATAAATGTTTCTCATGCCAACCGGACTTACTGTGTAGACGTGGGCAGGCTGTTCCCCGACGGAAGTTTTGTCACCATACTGCGGTCGAACTATGTAACCACCCCGAGGGACGGCCTGTCCGACAACCTGGATGAAGAATGGATGTGGATTGAAGGCATATACCGCTCTGTGAAAATACAGACCGGCGTGAGTTCGCCCATGATCGTTGAGGAAATAAATGAGCGTATGGGGAAGGCCCCCTTGGGCATTAGTTCGCCGGGATTTCACAGCCCCTAGCGAACCCCCATGCATATAAAACTTATACACAAGTAATAATGCAAGCATAGTTTCCTATGAATGAACAAATTCGCCCTGCGGGCGAAGGGAATCCAGTGTGCATTTAAGAATACTTCTTGTGAACCGGAGGCGGATATGACCAAAGGATACCTTTGCATTGTGCTGCATGCCCATTTGCCCTATGTAAGGCACCCGGAGCACGAACATTTTTTGGAGGAAAGATGGCTCTTTGAAGCCATAACCGAGACCTACATACCATTAATCAGCGCTTTCGATCGTCTCGTGGAGGACAATATACCCTTCAGGCTTACTGTAAGCCTGTCCCCCACCCTTATCACCATGCTGACGGACGGACTGCTCCAGGAACGTTATGAAAGGCACCTGAACAAGCTCATCGAGCTTTCCGACAAGGAAGCCGGAAGAACCTACGACAGCCCTTTTCACTCCGCCGCCCTGATGTACCAGGGACAGTTCCGCCGTGCCAGGGACACCTACTACAAATACGGACGCAATTTGGTGAAGGCATTCAAAAAATTTCAAGAACTACACAGGCTGGAGTTGATCACCTGCGCTTCCACCCACGGTTTCCTGCCACTGATGGCGGTCAGCCATAAAAACGCCGCCAGAGCCCAGGTCAGAACGGCGGTGGAGCTGTATACCAGGTATTTTGAACGGCCGCCCCGGGGCTTCTGGCTGCCCGAGTGCGCCTATATCCCCGGCATAGATCAACTGCTCAGAGAGTGTGGTATTCAATATTTTATGCTGGACACCCACGGGGTGCTCTTCGCCTCCCACCGTCCCAAGTATGGTGTTTTCGCGCCCATTTACTGCAAGTCCGGGGTGGCCGCCTTCGGCAGGGATGTGGAGTCTTCAAAACAGGTGTGGAGTTCCAATGAGGGCTATCCCGGCGACTTCAATTACCGGGAATATTATAGGGATATAGGCTTTGACCTGGATTTTGAATATGTCAGGCCATACATACACCCGGACGGCATCAGGATCCACACCGGCATTAAATACTACCGGATAACCGGGAAAACCGATTACAAGGAACCTTACGTTCCATCAAACGCCATGGAGAGGGCCGCCATTCACGCGGGCAATTTTATGTTCAACAGGGAACTGCAGGTGAAGCACCTGAACAGCCTGATGGACCGCCCCCCTGTCATTGTGGCCCCATACGACGCGGAACTTTTCGGTCACTGGTGGTATGAAGGTCCCCTCTGGCTGGAGTTTTTAATCAGAAAGATGCATTTTAACCAGAATACGCTGCAGATGGTCACCCCCGGCGACTACCTG
>JBBIMW010000011.1:0-60140 GCA_037444185.1 Peptococcaceae bacterium
CCTTTAGGTCGGTAAATGGCTCCATGCGGGCCCTGACCCCGGCCCTGGCCCTGGCCTTCCTCCGCCGGCCGTACATTTCCGCGCCGGTGATCACCGCCAGCCTAGCCGACGGCAGCTCAAATCCGCCCGAAAGGCCGCCTCCGGCAATCACCACCCCCCGGTTCACATCTCCATTAAGGGCCGCCGTGCAATAAGCGTCTATTCCGGCTTCCCTCATCGCGTTCAACAGCTGCCGGGCCTTGTCCTCACTTCCCGCCAGAAGAACCACGGCATAACCTTCCCGCTTCCAGACGGCCACCTCGCTGATTAGAATGTCCATCCTCCCCAGAAAGGTTTGCATCCCTTTGGCCGGTATGGTCACCGCATGGCTGGGACGGATGTCCCGGGGCTGCCTGGGCACAAAGGTGAAATATACCGCCAAAAACCTTTCCAGCCCACCGTGGAGTTCCTCCCACTGCACATAGCCGCCGAACTGCCCCGGCAGCACTTTGCCCTTGGCCAGCAGGCCGGTGTAGGTTTCAGACCTCTCCTTGTGAATGACCTCGACTATTTCCTTCAAGCGAACTGGCTCGTCTATCAGCGCCAGTGACCCCCAAGGAAAATAATCGGCCAGGGTGACCGGATCCGGGTAAAAATAGGGCAAAAACTGTTCCATTTCATTAAAATACAGGCCAGCCCCAATTCTCTCCAGGGTGGACCGGCAAATCTCTCCGAGGGACCGGCGGGCATCGGCGCTGTCTGCCCTGTCCATCCTTTTCAACTGCAATTTGAACTCTTTTTCGATCCTTTCCAGAGCCGCAGTTCTGGCCTGTTCAACGACAACCAGTTCAGCAGCCGGGGTAACGGTTATTTCCTGCAGGGCCACAGTTTTGCGCTGCGTATCCACGTCAAAAAGCCTTATGAAATCCACCATGTCGTCAAAAAATTCCAAGCGCACAGGACTGTCCATAGTCATTGGAAACACGTCCACGATGCCACCCCTGACGCTGACCTGACCCCTCCCCTCCACCAGTTCGCACCGGTCATATCCCATGTCCACCAGCCGCGCCACCAGCAAGCCGGGGTCCACCACATCACCCACGGCAATGGTGATTCTGCCGGCACAGAAAACTTCTGGAGGACTTAAACGGCGCAGCAAGGCTTCGGCAGTGGCCACCACCACCACCGGCTCCTTTTCGGCCAGAGCCTCCAATACCCTGAGCCGGGCCGACACCACTTCCCATCCCGCCGCCAACACCTGAAAAGGCAAAAGCTGCCGGGCCGGAAACTGAATAATCTTCCTTCCCGGCAGCAGACTGACAAGGTCGTCCATCATCGAGGACGCCTCCTGATCTCCCGGAACCACTATCAGCGCCGGCCCTCCGGCATGTTCCAGCAGTCCTGCGGCCATATATGCCTTTTGAGGCCCGGAAAGGCCGAACACCAGCTGTTGTTTTTTCCCGGCGTCCAGCCCGCGGCACATGGTCTTAAACTCATCAAGCCTCTTTAACGGCGCCAGCAATCCCCGCATTTCACATCTCCCGCAATCCATCATCCCGGCATTCAAACCTCCGGCACAGGCACAACGAATAGAGCTTTAACCGGAGCTAAAGCTCTGATAAATATCCGACAAAAGACACAGCTCAACCTTCCAGCATCCCCCAAAGAGTTCCCGGCATAATTTCAGTGCTTATGAGCTGCAACTCAGAAATTGACTTTTCCGGCCGCCTCCCCGAATAATTATATCCTTCACCCCGGAAGGCGTCAATCCAGCGGACATCCGGCAATCTTCAAAACTGCGGCGTTCCAAGCCCCATGAAGTATTATAGCGGCAAATACGGCCACTCCCGTGATCTTGTCATTGTCTTTGTCCGAGGGCACACCCCCCGCCGCTCCGGGCGGCTTTTAATATATTTCACTCAAATACTGAATTTCTATACCGGGTCACGGTTGAATTTATTCATGGCCGCCTTCACTCCATGGCTAATCAGTGTCATTACGGCGTCCGCGGCCCGGTCCAGCGCCCGGTCGGCCAATGCCTCCTCTTCCACAGAAAGCCTTCCCAGCACCCAGTCGGCCACATCCCAACCAATGTCCGGCGGCCTGCCTATGCCGATGCGGACCCTGGCAAACTCGCCTGTGCCCAGCTTCTCCAAAATGGACTTCATGCCCCTGTGGCCGCCGGAGCCGCCGCCCGGGCGTATTCTCACCTTGCCCGGGGGCAGGTCGACATCGTCATAGGCCACCACCAGCCCCCAGACAGGTATTTTAAACCAGTTCATCAGTGCGGCAACGGCGTTTCCACTCAGGTTCATGTAAGTCTGAGGCTTCGCCAAAATGACAGTTTGCCCCGCCAAGTCCGCCCTGCCGGTAAATGATTGGAAAAGGGGCTTTGTCACCGGCGCCTTGAGCCTCACGGCCAGCTCGTCCACCAGCCTGAACCCCAGATTATGCCTGGTCGGGGCGTATTCCGGACCGGGGTTCCCCAGTCCCACCACAAGATGCATCACAACTCCCCCCCATGATGAACATTTTAACCCGGAATTGCCGCATCTTTCAATATGCGGGGGACCCGGCCGGAATGTTATGCAGACTTATGCCTTCGATCAAAAAAATCCCCGCTTCTTCCGGCGGGGGGACAACTGATCCACACCATTATTATATGGTGGCCGGTGTGGTTGTCACCATATTGTGTTCCATGTTCGGCACTATGGGACCTCCGGGCACCACCGCCGCCAGGGCCGTCATGGGGATGTATACCACCCGCATAGTGGTCAGCATAACGTGCAGCTCAATGTAGTCGGATCCCACCTCATGCAGCATCCCTGTCAGGCCGAAAGCGCCCGAGCCGGGAACCACCGCCGCCCCGCCGGAGGGAAGAACCGGCACCGGAGCTATGGGACCCATGCCTATGACGTAAACCGTTACCTCCTGCCCCACCAGCTTTCTAAGTTCACAGGCGAGGGTTCCCATTTTTTCATGGTGCCCGGGGCCGGGTGGGCACGGCGTGGGGCAAGGGCCGGGCGGAAAGGGCAGCACCGGACCGGGCGGCATATACCCGGAAACATCGATGCCCTCCACCTTGACTTGTGCTTTATCCTTTTCATCCGACATAAAAATCCCCCCTTTTCATTATAGTGATACAGAATATGCATGGGGCCGGCGCTTGGTGAATATTACCTGCACACCTTTACATGTCATGTCAAACCATTTTAAAGCATAACAATATTTCAAGAAATTGCGAATTCTCAACTCCCAAATGGAGGGGGGCAATCAAATGCGCAAGAGCAGGCAGTTCGTCGGCATGCCGGTAATAAGCCTGGAGGAGGGGCAGCAAATCGGAACCGTCAATGGGCTGGTGGTCAACCCCGCGCTTAAAAACGTGTCCGCCCTGATCATAGAACAAAAAGGGTTTTTCAGGGAGCAGAAGTACATACCTTTCAGCAAAGTTCACAGTATAGGCAATGACGCCGTCACCGTGGACCGGGTGAACAGGGCTGAAAAAGGGACCAGCCTGCCGGAAATATTGAAGCTGATCAAGGAAAGGGCAAACATTGCGGGGTCCCGGCTGATGGATGAAAACGGCGCCGTCCTGGGGGTGGTGGACGAATACTACGTGGATCTGCAAACAGGAGATATTGTGGGGCTGGAATTCTCCGGGGGAACAATCAGCAACCTGTTCAAAGGCAGCGCTTTCATGGACATTAATTACGTGCGGACCATCGGACAGTCGGTGATCATTTGCAGCAAACACGCCCAGGACAATATAGTGACCATGGACGGGGGCATCAATGAAACGCTCCGCGCCTTCGGCGAAAACACCGGCCAGTTCTTAGAAGTCACCCTTCAGAAAACCAGGGTTTGGGGACAAAATCTCAATCAATCCCTGAAGAAGCTCAGACGAAACAAAAAGCGGGCCGCAGGCGCGGACGCCCCCGGCGCCTCGCCCGGACAGACGTCCGGAACCGGTGAACCCCCCTGTCCCTGCCACCATAACGAAGAAAAAAAAGCTGCCGGAACAAAGGAAACGGAACCGGAATCGCCTCCGGCCGAAGAAGCGCCGCCTGCGGAAAAAGGGCGGAACACAGACCCCCATGTCCCATAAATGTGGCGCACTGTTAGCATAAGCCGCTTTCTATGTGTCAAACAGTTTACTTACGCTTAAATCCTCGTGGATTCTTATAATGGCCTCCCCCAGCAGAGGCGCCACAGAAAGAACCTTCATCTTGGGAATGATCTTTTCCGGCGGCACCAGTATGGTGTTGGTCACCAGCACCTCCTTGACTGGAGCGTCCTCAAGCCTCTGCAGGGCCGGCCCGCTCAAAACCGGGTGAGTGCAACAGATGTAAAGGTCCTTGGCCCCCCACTCCTTCAGCGCCTTTGCCCCCTGGTAAATGGTGCCCGCAGTATCAATTATGTCGTCGATCATAATGACATTGCGCCCATGTATATCTCCAATGATATTCATAATCTCCGCCACATTCGGCTCCGGCCGGCGCTTGTCTATAATGGCGATGGGGGCCCCGATGCGGTCGGCAAGATCCCTGGCCCTGGTGACCCCGCCCAGATCCGGCGACACCACCACCAGGTCGTTCAGTTTCTGCTGCAGAAAATACTGCGCCAGGATGGGCACACCGGGCAGGTGATCCACGGGGATGTCAAAAAATCCCTGTATCTGTCCCGCATGAAGATCCATGGTAATCACCCTCCGGGCGCCGCTGGCGAAAATGAGGTTGGCCATGAGCTTTGCGGTGATGGGGTCCCGGGCCCTGGTCTTGCGGTCCTGGCGGGCATAGCCGTAATAGGGGATTACTGCGGTAATCCTCCGGGCCGACGCCCTGCGCACCGCATCCACCATGATCAGCAGTTCCATCAGATGCTCGTTCACCGGGCTGGAGGTGGGCTGAATGACAAATACGTCGGCGCCTCTTACGCTCTCATTGATTTTGACGTGTATCTCCCCGTCACTGAATCTGCCGACCTGGGCCGCCCCCAGGGACACACCGAGATACTGGGCAATCTCCCGGGCCAGATGGGTATTGGCATTGCCGGTAAAAATCTTCAACCTCTTACGGGAAGTCATCAAATGTACCTCTCTCACATCAAACTATTGCTCCTGCTTCCCTTTTTTCCTCCGGGACCAGTCCGGTATATTCCTTTGCCTGTCCCGGGCCACCCCCAGGGCGCCATCCGGGACGTCCCTGGTAATGGTTGAGCCCGCCCCCACCACCGATCCGTTTCCCACCCGCACCGGGGCAACCAGATTGGTGTTGCTGCCGATGAAGGCATTGTCGCCAACAACTGTGGTCCACTTCTTCTCACCATCGTAATTGCAGGTGATGGTGCCGGCCCCAACATTTACATTCTGACCCAGAACAGCGTCGCCTAGGTAGCTCAGATGGGGCACCTTGGAACCGCAGCCTATTTCGGCCTTTTTCAGTTCCACGAAGTCCCCCACCCTGACCCGGCCTCCCAGCCTGCAGCCCGGCCTGATGTATGAGTAAGGCCCGATAACGCAGCCGCTGCCTATATCGCTGTCTTCTATCACCGACTGGCTCACCGTCACGCCATCCTCCAGTCGGGCCGAAATTATCTGCGCAAAGGGTCCCAGAGAGCATCCCCGGCCAATCACCGAAGCCCCCTGGATAATTGTATTTGGATAAATAACCGTATCCCGGCCTATAGTTACTCCGGCGTCAACATACACCGCAGACGGATCCACCATGGTCACACCGGAGGCCATCAATTCATTGTTGATTCTGCGCCCAAGGGCCTCCCGGGCGGCGGCAAGCTGGCAGCGGTCATTAATACCCATAATTTCAACGGGATCCGCACACAAAAGGGTGGCCACCTCATCGCCCTCCCCCACGAATCGCCCTATTATATCGGGCAGGTAGTATTCCCCCTGGGCGTTTTCCGGCCTCAATTCCGCCAGGGCGTCGAAAAGCCCCGAGGATTTAAAGCAATAAATGCCCGTGTTTACTTCCCCAACCCTGAGAACCTCCGTCCCGGCGTCCTTTTGCTCAACAATCCCGGACAGTTTTCCGTTTCCGTCCCGCAAAACCCTGCCGTACCCGAAGGGATTGTCCAGAACGGCGGTAAGCACCGTGGCCCGGACGCCAGTCTCCCGGTGAACTGAAACAAGCTTTTTCAGCGTGCCTGCAGTAACCAGGGGAGTATCTCCGCACAGCACCAGAATATCCCCGCCAAAGTCCCGCATCGGTCCCGCCGCCTGCTGCAACGCATGGGCGGTCCCCAGTTGCCGGTGCTGAAAAACCACCTCCACCCTACCCTTTACCTCCCGGGCCACCAGTTCCCCACCAAAGCCCACCACCAGTACAATCCTGTCGGACCCGGCTTCCCTGGCCACATTCATTACGTGGCCCACCATGGGTATACCGCACAATTTATGTAAAACCTTGGGCAGATCGGATTTCATACGGGTTCCCTTGCCTGCGGCCAGTATAACGGATGCCAGGCTCATAACCCAGTCCCGCCTTTCTGTATAATTGCTGCTCATAAATTTGCAACATATGCTGAAGAATATGTATTCAACACAAAGGTGGGTTTCCCTCCAGCCTGGTCTATTTTTTGAGTTTTCACACAAAAAGAGAGCCATTGCTCCCTTAAGTTTGTCAATATCATGTTTTTTGGGGGTCCACGATACTGTCCGGCAACAGGTCCGACCGGTCATATAGCCGATTCGTATGCCTGCAAGACGGCATTCTGTATAACTTCCCGGGCAGAGGAAGTGATGGGATGAGCTATGTCCCTGAATTCCCCATCGGGGGTTTTCCTGCTGGGCATGGCGACAAACAAACCATTCTGGCCTTCCACCACTTTGACGTCGTGTATCACGAACATATCATCCAACGTAACAGAAACAATCGCCTTCATTTTACCCTCGGCTATAATTTTGCGCACCCTTACGTCAGTAACGACCAAGCCCCTTCACCACCTTCCTGTCATAGATATCGCTCAACTGATTCCTTATCAATTCGCTATTCGAAAATATAATTCCTTCATTTTTCCATTTCCATAATAAAATTATTCCTAAATTATAAAAAATTATAAATTTCGACAGAACAAATCGGCTTTCAGCTGTCTTTAAACAATTTCCAGTCCATATCAGGCCGAATCCAACACCTTGCTTACCAGCTCAAGGTCGCTGGGCTTGTCAACATCCACCCCCACCTCCGGGTACGAGGTGATCACCACCGCCCCCCGGATGCCCAGTACGCTGGAGGCCTTCCTTTCAACCTCCTTCAGCGTCACCATGCGCAGCAGGAATTTGAACAGGAACGGCACCCCCATCAGCCTGCTGAGCATGAGGGGGCTCTTGCGGGCGTCCACCAGCTGCTGCCCCTTGATCATGCACCGGCTTACAGCGCCGGGAGTGATGAGAAAAAGATTGCCACCGGTGAATTCTCCCTCTTTGAAAGCGACATAAGTGCGGTTGGTCCGTAAAAAACTTCCCTCCACAACCTCCCTGGGCACCACCGGGTAGTATATGTCGGCGGACATATCACCGCACCTGTCCAAAAAATCTTCGATGGCCCTGGACGTAATAAGCGGTATATCACAGGTGGCCAACAGCACCTTCTCCGCCCCCGGCAGGCTTTCCACTCCCCTGGATATATTTTCCATAACGCCGCCCTCCGGCAACACCAGCTTGACATCCTCTCGCACGCAAAAGCCGGGCACATCTGCAGGGCCCACCACCACAATCCTGTCTATGCGCCTTGTGCCCCTAAGGGCGTCAATGACGTACTCGATCATGGCCTTGCGGCCAATGGTGATCATTGCCTCGTAAGGCACTGAACTGCTGTACTTGAGCGGACCGTCATTCCTGCTGCCGGCCAGAACCATGGCATCCACCATTTTCGTCATTTTGCCTCCCGCATGGCATTCAGAAGACTTTGCTCAGCGTTTTCTATGTGCTCCCGGGCAAGGGCCCGGGCCTGTTCCGCATTGCGGTCGCTGATGGCCTCCACTATGGCCCTGTGCTCACTCAGCGCGTCTCTGGACCGCCCCGGCTGGGACAGGGACGTGGTCCTGAACCTTTGAATCTGTTCCTTGAGGTGGGTGATGATCTGGACCAGCCGATCATTCCGGCAGGCTCTGTAGATTATATCGTGAAAATTGGCGTCGGTCTCCACAATGGCATTGATGTCCCTCCTGTCGCTACCCTCGGATATATGAACCAGTGTCCTTTCCAACTCCTCCAATTCACCATCGGTGATTCTCTCTGCCGCCAGCCCCGCCGCCAATGCTTCCAGCGCCGCCCTGACCTCGAAAATATCGGCTATTTCCCTTATTGAGATCCCCGACACATATGCGCCCTTGCGGGGAATCATAACCACGAGCCCTTCCAGTTCCAATTTCCGGATGGCCTCCCTGACCGGCGTCCTGCTGACCCCCAAATCGTCGGCCAGCTGCATTTCCATCAGACGCTCGCCGGGCTTCAAGCGGCCCTGGATAATGGCCTCCCTCAGCGACTCAAAAACCAATTCACGCAGCGGCTTGTAGTTATCAAGGCTGATAGGGACCAGCTTGACATCTTCCATTTTTATTCCCCCCGCCATTTTACTCCAACTTCAATTGTAATGATTTATAAACGGCGCCGCAAGCTGGGCATGGGAATAAGTATTAAGCCGTGGCTGTGGCTATGACCAGGCAGCCCGGCAAATCCAGGCGGGAAGCCACAAAACGGGCCTCCTCTGGATCGGCGCACAGCCCGAACACGGCGGGCCCGCTGCCGCTCATCAGGGAGCCGGTCGCCCCGGCGGCCACCAGCGCCGACTTTAATTCCAGTATTTCAGGGTGCAGGGACACAGTCACCCTTTCCAGCACATTGCCCATCAGGCCGGCCACGGACCGGAGGTCCCCCTCCCCAACGGCCTTTGCCAGAGCCGCTGTATCGGGGCGGGGGCCGGGGGGAAAATGGTCGTACAAGGTGTATACCCTGGCGGTGGAAACCCCGAAGGGGGGTTTTACCAGCACCACGCCCCGGCCCGAAAAAGGCGGCAGCGGCGTCAACACCTCGCCCCTTCCTCCGGCCAGGGCTGTTTTAGCCAGCAGGCAAAAAGGCACGTCGGACCCAATCATAGCACCCACCCTGAAGAGCTCATCCTCAGTGGCGCCCAATTCCCACAGCCGGTCCAACAGCCTGATGGCCGCCGCCGCGTCGGCGGACCCGCCGGCCAGCCCCGCCGCCACGGGAATGTTTTTGCTGATAACTATACGGGCCCCGGCGTCCAGGCCGCGCACCCCGCGGAGCAGCTCCGCCGCCTTGAAAACAATATTTTCTGCGCCCCGGGGAACTTCCGGGTGGTTGCATTCAACCGATATTCCATTTTTTTGGTGGTCCGCCGCCAGCACATCGTGCAGATCCAGTGCCTGCATCACCGTATGGATCTCGTGATACCCATCGTCCCGCACACCCAGAACATCCAGGGCCAGGTTTATTTTTGCCCGGGCAATGGCCTCCATAGACATTACTCCAGTAAAAGCACTTCTTGATTCCGGCGTCCGTAGGGCCGCTTTTTAATAAATACCCCTTAAAAAACAATTTCCCTTCAACACCGCGATCATATTTTTACCGGCATAACATGCCTGTCACATTCCGCCGGGCAAAATAATAAATTGTATTTTAAAGCCGGACTGCGGGAGTGATGGCTTATGCGCGGGGCGACGACCGGAATCGAATCCGGAACGCGCCTGGAAATTTTCAGGGCGGGCCGCAGGCTCAGCTATTTTGCCGGACATCAAAATGTGAGAACGTACCCGGTGGCTGTGGGAAAGCCGTCGACCCCGACTCCATTGGGCGTGTACAAAGTGATGAACAAGATCATCAACCCCGGGGGAGTGCTGGGAACACGATGGATGGGCCTTAACGTCCCGGCCGGCAACTACGGCATACACGGCACCAACAACCCCTCCTCCATAGGAAAATTCATATCCAACGGCTGCATCCGGATGCACAACAGCGATGTGGAGGCACTGTTCCCCATGGTCACCATCGGCACCCCGGTAATAATCACCGACCGCACCGGCGGCGGGCATTCCGGACAGCCGGACACCGCACCGGCAGGGGAGATAGAAACCTATCTGGTAAAGCCGGGGGACACATTGTGGAAAATATCCCGGATGTACAACATCCCGGTGGACGTCATCGTCAAGGCCAATAATATCGCTAACCCGGATGTTCTATCCCCGGGACAGGTATTGACATTGCCCTTTAAATAGCTTACACTGCATTCCTCATTCTGTCAGAAGACCGAATGGACCGGGCGGGAGGAAATTTTTATCTTCTGAGCCACCCCGGGCGTCGTGGGGGCCTGACCCGAAACGGCCCGTAAAATCACTCGCGCAGTAACAGCCAGGCGCCTCCCGCCATAAGCAGCGTCCCTCCCACCCGGCACCAGTTGAAGGGCATTTTGTCCATGCCGAAAAGCCCCAGGTGGTCTATCACTGCGGCGGTAAAAACCTGCCCCAGTATGATGGCGGTGGTGGCCGGGGCCACCCCCACCTTTGGGATGCTCTTCATTACCCCGTAAACAATGATCACCCCCATAACCCCACCCAGATAGCTGTACAGGGGCGCCTGACCCAAAAGTTCCATCTTCAGATGGCCCAGCCGGAATACAAAAAGCAGCAGCGATACTAATACCAATCCCACCACATGAACCACGAAGGCGGTTTCCAGAAGCCCCAACACCTTGCTCAGTGAAGCGTTCAGCGTCCCCTGGAAGGCCATGGTCATCCCGGAACCGGCCGCAATCAAAAGGGCCAGCAGCCTGATACCCACACAAATCCCCCTTCAGCATTTTATTTCCCGTAAAATACAGAGGGGAAAAAATACCCCCATGGGGGTATTTTTTGTTGGCCCATCCTTGTAATATGCATTTTCCGGAATTTTATTTTTTATCCCAGCCTCCGGTCCCAGGTTAAAACATTTCCCTGCCCGCCTTCCACCTTCTTTTCCCCGGCCGGAGCTTTGGGGCCCTCGGGGCGGGGAAAAAAGGGTTGCCTGCTTCTCTCCCCCGGAGGGGATCCCTGGGGCGGCTGCATTATGTTGTTCAACACAGCCAGCAACAAGGCAGTCTCCGGCCTCTGCCCCCGGGAACCCAAAAGGCTCAGCAGCAGTGCGGGATTTATACCGGAAGGACCTGTCCGGCCCGCCTGCGGAGTCTGTCCTTCCGCCAGCATCTTAAAAAGGGCGCCCAGCAACGGGTCTTCCCCGGCGTTTTCAGCACGCGAAGGCCCGGCGGCCCAATGTTTGTTAATGGCGCTGATGATGCCCGTCAAATTGACCAGGCTGATTACAATCATGGCATCATATTTGTCGGCTTTTTCCCCCCAGCGGGACTCCAGCAGACGATGAATTATACTTTCAATATTGACCCCGCCCGTACTTGTGTTTGTCATTGACAGTCCTCCCGGGCAACAGATTTTTCCTTTGCCGGTTCCCCGGCCACCGGCCCCTGCGGCTGACCACCCGGGGGAGGCATAAAGTAATGGAGCATGGACAGCAGTGTTGCCGGATCAACGGGGGGAGCCTTTTTTTCCGGCGCCTCCCCGCGCCCGCCGTCCTCCCGCCCGGCTTCCGGAACACCGGCGCCCCGCGCCTCCACGCCCGGCTTTACACCCATCTTGTGACTGATTATGTTGATAATTCCCATCAGATTAACCAGGCTCAGCATTATCAGCAAGTTACCCTGTTCCATGTTTTTTCCGCCCCCGGCCAGCAGTTGAAACATGATTTCTTCCGTACCGGCGTATTTTGCACCCTCTTCAGACAATTTAAGGCCCTCCTTTTTGCAAGAAAAGCGATTTCATCGCCTAATAGCTGAAAAAAGTATCTCTTTTCTTGTTCGCTAGGGGCTACCGCCCCTTCGACGGTCGCTGAGCGTCCTGAGCACCCCGCAATCGTAAGGGGGCGCACCCCCTTACAAACCCCCATGCATAGAAAACTTATCCACAAGCAATAATGCAAGCATAGTTTCCTAATACATACAAAAACCCGCTCCCGCGGCCAATGGGCTAAAAAAAGAAGCTGTTCCGCAGGAAACAGCTTCTTTTCCTATGGAGACACATCCCCGTTATAATAGGCCCACGCACTCAAAGGTGGCGTCGTCTACAACCACCTGGCAGTTGTTGGCCCCGTTCACGGGCTGCGGCACCTGCATGGCTATGCGCACCAGAGCGAAGGCCGTACCCTCCCGGACCGGGCCCACGTTCAGGCAAAACTGCCTGAAGGAGGTAGGAATCTGCTCGTCGGCCCAGGACTGGGACTGGGCGTCGATAAGATTGCCCTCTTCGTCATAGAAGGAAACCTGGGCCTCCAGGGTAAAGTCGCAGTTGGGCGGCAATATCACCAATCTCTGAGCCCAGAAGCAGAGACGGTACATATTGTCCGGCACCACTTTCCTGACGGTCTGGAATACCGCCGCCGGCAGGGAGGGATCCAGCCCCAGGCCGGCCCCAAAGCCGGTTCTGCCCTGGGCCCGGAACACATTGGTGGCGCCCCACAAAAGCGGCGTATTGCCCACCCACTGCTCGAATCCGGGATCCCTTAATATGTTTACCCCCTTGGGGCACTTTTCCGGCGTCGGGCAGACCTGCACGAATATCTGACGCTGCTCCACGGCCTTCACCCGGATCAGTATCACCCCGGTCTGCTGCAGCCGGCTGGCCCGCACCAAGTCCCAGGTGACATCGGCCCTTTTGCCGTGGAACTGGATTTCCACGTCATCCACATCGATTACCGGCTCCGGCTCCGGCATGTCGATGGTCTTAGTGAAGGGAATGTCCTCTCCCACGTGTTTTACCACATCTTCCTGGTTGACATAGAAAATCTGCTTGTGCAACACACCGTGCACGATCACCTTTTTTAGGAAGGCTCTGCCGGCAGGCATTCCGTGGGCCCAAAAATGGGGCCACTTCTTGGAAATACTGATATTCCAAGAGGATTCGCTCTCGTGAACAAACACCGGGTCGGCTTCCAGGTTCGTCACCGTCACGTCGATATGGTCGATTTTCTTGGCCAGCTCGGGAAGGCAGAAGGTGGTATCCACCACCACCTGCGCCTCCGCAGTTTCGGCGATGACTACGGGCACTTTGATTTTTACGCATCTTACTATATCCGGCTCGGTGAACATAAACTCAATGGGCATGCTTAAACCTCCTTTATACTAAAAGTTATTACCCTTTGGCCACACAGGGCACATTGATCACCATTCCCGGCCTGATGTCGTTGGGGTTGGGAATCTGTGGATTGGCGGCCTTCATATCATTCAGGGAAACACCGTAAGTCCTGCCGATGGTGTAAAGGGTATCTCCCTGCTTGACAACATACTCAATGGTCTGGCCCGGCGGACACGGAGTGGGGGTGGGCGCCACCGTGGGGACCGGTGAAACCGATGTCAGCACGTCCCTCTGCATTGTCCTGGTCACCCTGGCCGTGACTTTGAGAACCACTTCCACCGTTATCTCACAACCTTTGGCGCCGGCGGTGACAAACTCAACGCCGGTTTTGACCTCAACGTCCATATCCTCCCGGGCCCCCATCACCTCCACAAAGGTGCGGAAGGGGATTTTCCGGTGCATGGCGTGAACCGACTGATCCGTCTCAGCGGCCACATAGACAATCTGTACATCTACATTGCCGCTGACAATAACCTTGTCCCTGAGCACCTTCGTTTCGTCGACCGTGACCTTATCCACTGTGGTTTGAAGTATTTTCTGCACGTCGGGCTTGGGATCCGGAGTTTCAAAGGTGTCCTTGATAATCACCTGGCTCGAGTTCTCTCCCACCAGACTGTCTACCCGCAGCGTGGTAAAGGTGCCCTGGACATTGGGACAGTTCATCAGCCCGGTGATGGCCCTTACCCTGCGCATTTGGACCACACTGGCGGTAAGCTTCAAGACTATGTCCGCCCTCATGCGGAAGCTATGGGAAGTCTTGACCTGTTCGGCGTCGGCGCTCTCCACCGCCACATCCACCTTTACGTCCATTCCCGGCATGGCTCCGGGCACTTCTACAAAGTCACTGAATTTGAGGGTCTGATGCAGGCTATGTACCGGTTGGTCCGGAAGCATTCCAACATAAAGCACGGTTATGGTGGCGGCGCCATCCACAATAACCTTGTTTCTGAGGAGCTTGGTACCCGTCACTTCCACTTTTACGTCAACGTCCAATACCTTCTCCACATCCGGCTTCTCCCTGGGAACGTCGAAAAACTCACTGATCATTACCTGTTTTTTGCCGGTGGCCACCACGTCATCCACTGAAATATCCTCGGTCTCACAGTTGCAGCCGGCGGGACACTGGGTGACGATGTCGATATCCATAACTTCGCTGACCTTCGCGGACACTTCAAGTACTGCGACCACATCGAATCTTCTGGGATGACCCGCCTGACGGGTGACACTCACATCCTCCACGTTAATATCCACATCAACGTCCATCCCCGGCAGCGCACCCGGTACATCCACAAAAGTGGTGAAATTAATCTGGCTGTGGAAATGATGGACCGACTGAGCCGGCTCAAAGGCAACGTAGACTATCTGCAATGTCAAGGTGCCCTCAACAATGACCTTGTCGGGCACTACCCGAACACTTCTAACCTTGACCGACTTATCCACCGACAGAACTTTTTCCACATCCGGCTTGGGGTCCGGCAAAACAACAGTGCCCCTTACAACGGTCTGTATGGTGTTTTCACTTACCACCTGGTCAACCCGAAGCCTTTCTGTGCCCGGTGCAACGGTTCCCACCATGCGCTCTTCCTCCTTTCAAGGCCGGTCTGTTTATAGCCGTTCTATATATATATATGAGATGTCCCCTGCAATGTGCAAATCTGGCTGACAAAGGCTATATTAAAAGATAAATTATTACCCTCCCTTCATGTTTGGTTAAAACAGGAAAATGGGCGGGGGCAATATGAAAACACAGCACTTCTTTAATATATTTATACTGATTGAAAAAAATAACAGTGACTTTAATAAAAAAGCCGCCCTGACGGGCGGCTGGAATCCAGGTTTTTTCTCTATTCTTTTTCTTCTTTTTGCAGCGCATTTCTATAAGGACAGAGTTCATCCAGTTTCTTTTCTTCAAGGCCGCACCCCCAGTGGTCATAGCCCGCCACGAACCGGCGGTGGCTGCACCACGTGCAAAAGGTATGGGTAATCTGCCCCTGTGTCATATCCTTTACTTTTGTCATTTCTCCACTCCTCCCGTGCAAGAATAACTTAACCGGAAAACGGTAATTTATATTTTCTGCTTCCCGGCGTCAAATCCTGCCCGGAACCCGGGTGCCTTAAGTTATTCTCATGCACCCGCCCAAGTCTACCGCCTTGGCCCCTGGCCTGTTTACCATACCCGGCCAACCAAATTGGCAAACACCCCCTCAAATAAACATTTGCACAAACATCTTACCGTAAGGTCCCCCGTTCAGTATTCCTATCCCCGCTTCCTTAAAGCCGGCGTTAAGTATGTTGGCGCGGTGGCCCGGGGAATTCATCAAATTGATGTGGGCGACATCCACCGCCGGCGCCCCCGCCAAGTTTTCACCGGCGGTGCGGTAACTGACTCCGAAACTTCTCATCATATCGAAGGGACTGCCGTAAGTGGGAGAGGTGTGGCTGAAATAGTTCCTGTCGATCATATCCCTGGCCTTCAACCTGGCCACTTCGGTGAGTTTTGTGTTGGCCTTCAGCGGCGCCAGCCCGTTTTTGGCCCTTTCCGAGTTGACCAAATTCAACATCCTCTGCTCCTCTGCGGTCAGCCCGGCGGTTACCTGCTCTGCGACTCCCGGACCACCGGGATTCGGCATTGCCCCGGCCAAAGGCGCCGGAGGCTTAACGGAGGGGGATGAAGGCCGGGACAGCCCGTCGTCGGTGTATATCTGGACGATGTACCTGTGGCTTCCCTTTACAGCTATGCCTATCCCCACCCGCTGGTATTTGGGGTTGAGAATATTGGCCCGGTTGCCGGGGGAATTCATCAGGGCTCCGTGTGCCCTGGTCACCGAGGTGGAGAGGGCCAGGCACTCCCCGGCGCTGGTATATTTGACCCCGAATCCGTTCAGCATGTCCCGGAATGTTCCGTATTTGGGCGAAGTGTGGGCAAAATAATTATTTTCCACAAAATCCTTGGCCTTGAGCCTGGCCATCTTGAAGATCAGGCTGTCCGGGCTGACCCGGGGCAGCCCGTTCCTGGCGCGTTCCTGGTTAATCAGTTGCACCATCAGTATTTCTTCGGCGGAAAGGTCCCCGGCCGCATCGGAGGACTGTCCCGGCTGCTGCGGCTGCCGGGGCGCGCTGCCGGTCCCGTCCGGTATATTGGCCGGCGCTGAAGCCTCCCTTTGCCCTCCGGTGAAAATCTGCACGCAGTATCTGTAGCCGCCTGAAACCACAATGCCTATTCCCGCCCGGTCGTAATTCTTGTTCAGTATGTTTGCCCGGTGTCCGGGTGATTCCATCAGCGCCTTGTGGGCGCTGGCCACCGATGGCGCCATGGCCAGGTTTTCCCCGGCGAAGGAATAGCTTACGCCGAACCTTTTCATCATGTCAAAGGGGCTGCCGTAAGTGGGTGAATTATGGTCGAAATAGCGGTTGTCCACCATATCCCGGGCTTTCAGCCTGGCCAGCTTGACCAGGGCGGAATCAGACTGAAGGCCGTCAAGTCCCGCCGCGGCCCTTTCCCGGTTCACCAAGTCAAGCATTTGCTGCTCCTCGGCTGCAAGGGGGACCGAATCCACCCCCAGCACCGGCACGCCCTCCACATCCGGCGGCCCGTCCGCGGCAAAAGCCGCTGCGGCGGCGCACAACACCAAAACCACAAGAAGCAGGCCGGTAACCAGACACTTTCTGCTGTACATAAGGTGCTCCTTTCTTTTTGCGCCTCCGGAGTTAGCTGACGGGTTCGGTAAAAAGATAAAACCTACCCTTTTTGCAAACCGGAAAGTCCGCCGCTTTCCGTGCGTTTCCCCGGCCCAAGCCGGACCACCGGTTCACGGAAGGGATTCACCCCAAAAAACGGTTCCTCCGTACCCGTTTACATATTTACGGGATTCGGCATTTGACACATTTCCTTCTTTAGCCAGCCCGTCACTGTTCAGCCAGGGCTTGTACAAACAGGAAATATGTGAAAGTTAATTTACCAAAAAAAAAAGAGGGACACAAGGGCAAATTTTACTTTTATCCGCCTCATCAACCAATTGTGCCACTTATTTCACGAAACGGAACGGTTTAACTTAAAATTTTGACGTCATGTCATAATATAGAAATATACCCAGGGATCCAGAATAGGCGGGAAGGGATATTTTCATCGGGGAACGTACATCACCGCCCCCATCCCCTCTGTCAGGGCCAGGCATTCCAGCCGGTCATCCTCCTCAAAAAAGCAGGTTATGATAAATATTTTGTTTTTGAAGCGCCTCTGGAATCTCTTCACCGTCACTTCATCAAGATTGTACAATATTTCAATGCTTTTCCCGGACCCATGGATCTGCAGAGCGTATTTTCCGTCAGGCTGTCTTGAGAATATAACGCTGTAAGGGCGGCCAGTATACTTCACCAGCCCCTCAATGGCGCTGATATATTTTTTTGCCGCCGAAACCGCCTCTCGCTTGGTTTTAAGCCTGGGACCCATGGCCGGAATATCTTTCCCCAACAAGGCCAGAGCAATTTCCCCGGACCCGGGGACCGGATATTTTTCCACCATAACCGATCCTCCCCCTGAAAACCGCCGGCACTGACGGTTAATAAAGATCCACATCCAGCATTTTAAATACATTGCTCAGCCGGTTGAAAACAGTGTATTTTTCCGAACCGGCGAACAAGAGCCCCACGGCCCTTGTTCTCTCGTCCAGCACCAGCGACCCGCTGTCTCCCCCCCGGGAAATCATTTCAGCCACGATCTGGCCTGAAAACATACCGGTTTCGTTGTCAGTGAGATCCACCTTGAGGGAAACGTCTACGGCAGTGACATCCCCCCCGGTGATTCCGCTGCTGCGGCCGCTTTTCACAACCTTCCGGCCCACCTCGGCCTCCGCCGCTCCCTGGGGTGGCCCAATACCGACAATATCCGGCGAAACCACATCCGGCGAAACCGGCCTGGCCAGCGCCGCATCCACGACATTGCTGCCGCGGTAACGTTTGACCAGGCGCAAATCATAATTCGGCCTGACCAAATGTAAAAGCCTGCTACCCATCCTGGCCGCCCCCACCGCCACCGGGCAGTCGGCTTCCTTTTCCCCGCGCTGCAAGGGAATAAACTTAATCAGTTCGGCTATCTTGTCCTCTTCAGTTCCCCCGTCATATGCCCCCGGCTGAAGTACCGGATCCCCTATGAGGGCCCTCCCGTCCCTCCCGTCCGTGGCATTGGCCAAAATGTGGTTATTGCCGAGTATCAAGGGTTCCCCTGTCTTTCTGTCTCTGACCAGGGCTCCGAAGGTGCCCGCAGTTACTTTGAAGTGCCCTATGCTCAAGCCGGGGCCGGCCGGCCGGATCTTGCCCCTTCTCTCCACCAGCAGCCGGACTCTGCCAATCTCAATCACATCGGTGGGGACCCCGTTGATTTTTTGGGGAACAACCTCACTCCCGGGCAAGTCTTCCTCCTTCACCTTCTTTTCCACAAAAACAATAACAGACGGCTGCTCCGTTCGTTCTTGGCCCACTCTTTTCATACCCGCCCCGACACCAATGACATTCTGTTTATTTAGAAAAAAAAGCCGGGACCGCTTTAGGGCACGCAAGCATTTATCCATAATAAAAACCCCCTCCTCGGCGCACCTCCTGCCATTTTATTCAGTGCGCCGGGAAAGGGTTACCCTGGCGTAAGCACAGGTATTGAGTGTATCAATACCGCGATCTGGGAACCCCCAGCCTGTATTTACCGCGTGTTTCAACAAACGTGGCGCTGTCCGGCAATCCGCCGAAAATGTATGAAATAACCGCCCGGGGAACGGTTTTGCCGCCGGTTTCGGCCATATCCACCGTTATTCCCTCCACCAGCCCCCTCACCAGATCCCTTCTCTCACCGGGGCCGGCCCTTTGAACCCTGGCCCGCATCCGATCCCGCAAATCCCCGGCGCAAGCCCTTCCCTCCTCCAGGCTGACCACCACCAGCCGTCGTTTCTCCAAGGCCTCCAGTTCCCGGGAAATGCCGGACAATTCCGATCTGAGCTCTTCTTCGGAGATCAGAGACTGCCTGAAAAGCCCGATCAGCTTCCGGCGGTCCTCCTTTTTAACACGTATGGCGGCTTCTATGGCCGGCAGTTCGCCGTCTTCGGGGACATCGTCCCGCACTTGCCGGCCCGCATTTTTTTCTATGCGGAACAATATCTCCCGGTCATTAAGAACAAACCGGCACAGATCATTCCAAACAATATTTTCAAGTAAATCGGCCCGCACCGACTTGGCCCGGCAGCGGGAAGCGGTTCTCCGGCCCGAGGTGCTTCCGGCACACCTGTAATAACAGCGTCTCTTTCCGCTCCCGGAACCGTCCCCGCAGTAGAGCCGGCCGCAAAGTCCGCACCGGATCAGCCCTTTTAAAAGATATTCCTTTTTTGAATTTTTCCTGGCGTCCAAAGAATTTTTAAGGCGCACCGCCCGGGCCTCCTCCCACTGCTCCCCGGTCACAATGGGGGGGCAGACCAAATTCACTTGTTCACCTTCCCCCCGCCGCCGGAAAACGAACACACCCCGGTAGGCCGGGTTGGATAAAATACCCCAGACCCTGCCGCCGTGCCATTTTTTCCCTTGGCAGCCCCCGGCCCTGGCCGCCCCTGGAGAAGGAACACCGGTGGCGTTGAGATAGTCCGCAATGGCGGCGGTGCTCATGCCCCCCTGGACATATAGACTGAAAATACTACTGACCGCCCGGGCCTTCTCCCCGTCCACCACCAGTCTCCCGCTGTTCAGCTTATAGCCGTATGGAGCCGGACCGCCGGGCCAGCGCCCTTCCCTTAAGGCCCTGTCCTTGCCGAGGCGCATCCTCTCGGCGATGGTTTCCCTTTCTATTTCAGCGATTCCCCCCAGGGTGGTCATGAAAAACTTGCCACTGGGCGTGGAGGTGTCAAAGCCCTCGGTCATGCTCTTCAGTGCCACCTTTGCCTCATCAAGGCACTGGTGAGTTCTGAGTATATCCAGGGCCGTTCTGGCCAATCGGTCGACACGATAGACATAAACGGCCCCAAAACAGCCCCTCCGGGCGTCCGCCAGCATCCTTGATCCTGCCGGGCGGCCTTCCACCGGCACGGTCCCGCTAACCCCGTCATCGCAATAAAAATCATATATTTCCAGACCGTTAAGTGCACAATACCGGCGGGCAAAATCCACTTGATTTTCGATGGTCTTGGAACCGGCCTGATCGTCGGTGGATACCCGGCAATATACAGCCACCCTCATCCTTTTTTCCCCTTTCCGTAATACCGGCGGCGGCGGCGGCGTAATATTAACTGGATTCTGTATTCCGACAGAATAAGGCATGCAGAATGAGTTATTTACGGTGCAGGAGGGAACCGCAGTGCTGATTGTCAAGATTTTCGGAGTGGGGGAAAACCGGGGGTCCCGTACGGAGGAGGCCCTGCGCAAATTCCTTTTTCCGGGAACCACCGGGTTCGGTCCCAAGGCCGGCGCCATACCCGCCGAACCGCCCCCATCGCCCCAAAAAAAGCAGTCGGTGAAACCAAAAATGCATCTGGAACCGGAGAGCCAGCTGCCGCCTATACCTAAAATATTTTCTACCTGCCCAGAATATTCGGTATGTTCCCGCCGTTTATGAATTTAATGAACTCGTCCCCGGCCCTGGACTGGAATTTGTCCTTCAGCTGAATCAAAAAAAACCAGCGGGACATTTCCAGTCCCTTTATTCTGATCAGTTTCAGCGTGCCCAGCTGCAACTCCTTGCGCAGACACCATTTGGACAGAATAGTAATACCCAGCCCGGCCTCCACTGCCTCCTTTATGGCCTGGGTGCTGCCCAGGGTGATTATCCTTTCGGGCCTGAAGCCTGCCTTTTGAAAGAACTCCTCCACCGCCAGCCTGGTACCAGATCCCTCTTCTCTGTTTACGAAAACGCATTCTTGCAGATCGCCCCTGGTAACGCTGGATTTGGCCGCCAGGGGATGGGACATGGAGGTTACCGGAACCAGCTCGTCCTGCAAAAAAGGCTTGATAAGCAGTTGGGCGTCCTCAATTGCCCCCTCCACCAGCCCTGCATCTATGGTTCCCTCCCTTGTTCTCTCGTGAATCAGCTCAGTATTGCCTATCCACACCGAGTAGTCGACATCCGGATATTTGCCAGCAAAAGTAGCCAGAAGCCTTGGCAGAACATATTCCCCGATGGTCAGACTGGCCCCGATGGTCAGTTTCCCAGTCACCGTATCCACCAGATCGGCCACCGCCCTTCTGGCCACCTGATGCAGATTCAGTATTTTCCGGGCGTAATCGTAGAGTATTGTACCGGCCTGGGTGAGTTCCACCTTTTTGCTGGATCGCTCAAACAGCTTGACCCCGTAATACTCCTCCAAAGTGTGAATATGCTGGCTGATAGCCGGCTGAGTCATGTTGAGAAATTCCCCGGCCCTGGAAAAATTCTTTTTATCCGCCACTGTCATAAAAATGTAGAGCTGATTGTCCAACATATTCATCCTCCCCGGACTTTCCGAAATTTTCGCCTTCCCCGGCGATAAATATATTACCGGCCGGACAATTTATCAAGCAATCGGCCCCCAGTGGTCGTTAGAACCGGGTTACCGGACCAGTTGCATTCTCCTGTCCCTCACCAGGCACCGGAAGGAAAGCAGCGCCAAAAACCCGACCAGGGCCGCCAATGCCGAAGTAGTGTCCATCCCGCCGGGAATAACACAAAGAGCTGGCATTGCAAATCAAATGCCAGCTCTTTTTCCATACCTCTTTAATAGTTGCCCTAAATTATCTGCACATTGTCCGCCTGCAGGCCCCGCCTGCCCGTCACCACATCAAACCGTACTTTCTGGCCCTCGTCAAGGGTTTTGAAACCGTCTCCGGCGATGGCGGAGTAATGGACAAAAACGTCATTCCCGTCGTCGGATTCAATGAAACCATAGCCCTTGCCGGGATTGAACCACTTTACTTTACCCTGCATTTTTTACCTCCTGTTATACCTGTGGCGATTATCAGCATATTGAATATTCTAACCCCGGAAGGGGATTTCCATACCCGGGCCCGGAATAACATAAAAAAGCAGCCCGGCCGGACGGCAAAACCCGGAACTCAGCCGGATTGCACACCGTTTCTTTCAAGACCGCCGATCCCGTCAAAACCGGTGATGGTGCTGGCGATAACGTCTCTCAAGACTATGGGGTCGTATATGGAGGTGTAGGCCACCTTTTCCATCACAAACACAGGGTCGTAGGCGTGTATCAGCACCCTTCTGGGTGAGCTGGCGAAATTGGCCCCCGCCGCCAGCAGCGCCTCATAGTGCGACTGGCAGGCCCCGGCGAAAATAACCAGGTCATCCAGGCTTTTTTCATACTGTCTGGCGGCCTTCACAGCATTTACGAAATGCTGTGAATTATGGTATTTTTTTATGTCCCGGTATTCACTTTCCTTAACCCCCCTGACCAGCCCGTCATGGCCTGTCAACACCAACATGTCCGGCCTGTGCCTCTTGAGGAACTCCCTCACCTTTTCAGCCTGATTTTCTTCGTCTATATGGTATCCGTGACATTCTATATTTAACTGCTTGTAACTGGTCATGCACATGTCCAGGTATTCATTATCCCCGTCTAAATGTACCAGGGTGCCTGGCATGTCAAAGCTCTGTATTCCATTTGTGTTGCTGTTCGTTGCCCTGGCAGTGGTCTGCCTGCGGTAATCCTCCCTCCGTTTGTATATTTTCTTCATCTTGTCCATGTTTTTAAGCTGGCAGCTGTGCCAGTACTTCGACAATTCCATCGGGTCCACCCTGACCAAGTCATCCACCAGGGCGGTGGCCTCCAGCCGCAGATCAAGCCCTTTCAAACGGGCGTACTCCCATCCATTTTCCCCGGTAAACAGTCTGATCACTTTAAAATATATATCTTGATTATAAGATTTTCTGGCCACCACTTCTCCTTCTTTTAAAGCGTCCAAAGCAGTCCCCCCTTGCTGTTTTTTTCATCTTATGGATAGTGCTTACCGGTTGTGACATAAAAAAGCCGGTAGTGCGCATGCACCACCGGACTATTTGGTATGCTTATCCGCCACACTGGAGGCGGCATAGGCCTCGGGTTTTATCTTGGCCTGGAAACCGCTGCCTGTCACCATGCCCACCACTTCCCGGATCAGGTCCCTGGTGTCGCCCTGGCGGCCCACATCTATGTGAATCTCCACCTCCAAGTCATCCAGCCCGCTCTCGGCCAGATAATTGGCCACCAGACTGCCCACCTCCAGGCTCAGGGCGGTTTCGTAAAATATCTTCTGGCGCAGGCTCTTTATCTTTCTCTGAATTTTTTTCCGGTAGTAATAGCGGGCGCCCTTGCCCATCCTGTGCACCACTATGGCCGTTATAAAACAGGTGTCCGACTTGACCTGGGAGTCGGACCCGATGATCACCTTATAGCTGGAAGTGGGCAGCCCCGTAATGTAACCCGCCATGTCGGCCATCATATCCTCAAAGGTGAGTCTGCCCTTGGTGGGACTAATAAAATACATCACCTGCGCCCCTCAATACCCAAACCATATATTTCACCCGTTATTCTCGCAAATTCATCCAGTCCCAGCGTTTCTCCCCGCCGGCCGGGATCTATTCCGGCATTCAGCAACATGTTTTTCAGTTTTTCCCGGCCCATCCCTTCAAAGACGGCTCCCAGGGCGTTCAACAGCGTTTTCCGCCTCTGCCCGAAGGCACCCCTGACCACCTTGAAAAACAATTCTTCGTCGGGCACCTTTACCGCCGGCCCGTCCCTTCTTGCCAGCAGCACCACGGCCGAGTCCACCTCAGGCCGGGGTATAAAAACAGTCCTGGGAACCCTGAACAGGTAGCGGACCCGGGTATAATACTGCACCGCCACCGACAGCGCCCCGTAGTCCCTGCCGCCGGGCAGGGCCGCCATTCTTTCCGCCACTTCCTGCTGAACCATGACAACATAAAGTGATATATTGAAACGGCTTTTCAGGAGGCGCATAATCAAAGGCGTTGTAATATAATAGGGCAGGTTTGCAATCAGTTTGTACCGGCCGGCATGGCCGGCCAAGCCAAGCACGGCGCTGTCCAGATCGGCTTCAACGGCATCCCCGATTACAACACGGACATTGTCCAGTCCCTTGAGGGTTTCTTCCAACACCGGCAGCAGGGCGCCGTCCAGTTCCAGTGCCACCACTTTCCCGGCCCGCAGGGCGGCGGCCCGGGTGATGACGCCCATGCCGGGGCCGATTTCCACCACCGTATCGCTCTTATCCAGGTCCGCGGCGGATATTATTTTATTTACTATATTGGCATCCACCAGGAAGTTTTGCCCCTTGCTCCTGCGGCAGCGGAAACCGTGCCTTTCCATCAGCTCCATCACTGCCGAAGGGGCGGCCGGGTCTATCATAGGTCCTCCGATAGATTCTTGATTTGAGAGACTATTTCTAGAATTTATAATGCTAAAGCGGCTAAAGCGGTTCACTGTCTTAATATCGACAATTTTATCATATTCTTGAAAAAATGAAAATATCCCGCCCTTTCCATCCTCTGGTGGCGCCGCCCCGGGCGGCGTGGGCACCTGCCCGGACAGAAATATGCGGGCGGACTGCTTTCAGTCCAGAATGTATACCCTAACCGTTCTCACTCCCCACCTGCGGGCCTCGCTTTCAGATTCCAGGAACACATCTATGCGGTTGCCTTTTATAACACTTCCCGTGTCAAGGGCTGTGGCGTGGCCGTAGCCGTCCACATACAGCCTGGTGCCCAGGGGAATAACCCTGGGGTCCACCGCCACCACCCCGTAGTGGGGCTTCGTACCGCTGGCGGTGTTGTATCCGGTATGGGTGTACGCTGTGGCTATGGCGTCCATGGCCTCCCTGAACCGTATATTCTCACCGCCCCGGGACACCGTCTGCCCGGTGCCTGTGTGGACCACAGCCTCCACCGGCTTGACCACGGTTTTCCGGTCGATAATACTCCGGCTGACCACCTGGTCATCGTGATAAGTCACGCTCCAGGTCTGAATTTCTTCACCGTTCTGCCCTCTGCTCACGGTCCTGCTGATGCCCCTGGCCATTTCATGATTGGGCACCCGCCTGACCTCGTGCGCTATGGGCGACATCACCTCTTCGGTTTCGGTGCGCACCCTGACCACCCGGATTTCCGTGCCGGCCCCTATCCTTTCACCGGCTGAAGGGCTAACCATGTCCTGGCCGTTAAGGGCAACCTTTCTCTCCCTCAGCACATCCCCCACCGTCTCAGCGGAAGAGTAGAACTCCACCGTCTCACGGTCCGCAGTAAGTTGCACCCGGTGAGCCCTTTTTATTTCCACCCTGGAGCCCTCGCTCAATATTGCCGGCAATTCCGGAACCACCCGGTCATGGGGCCCCAGCTGCACGCTGTTTTCCGCAAGGAGCTCACCTACAGTGGAAGACCTGGTTTTTATGATTATCTCCTTTCCGCTGTCAGCCAGCGTTACGGTTTTCCTGGCCCAGGCCAATCCCAGCACCACTCCCGCCACCAGGACCAATGCTGCAATGCCCGCTATAAACCATGCCGGACGGATGGCGGAGGTGAAAAAAGCGGGCGGAAATCTCCCGCCGCCGGCCGATCCGGCTGGCTGTCCAAAAAATAACCGGACCACACCCACTCCTCCCTTCCAAATAATCCCACCTATCATTGGTCAAGCTAAATTATGTTTATTCTATAGGTTTTTTAGATTTCCTGCCGTTAAAAAGGAAAAAGCATTGTCGAATGCTGTGGCCAAGTTGCCGGCAACCGCAGCCATATCGCAGGTTGCCGGCAAATCCGCTGTTTTTTATACTATTTTCACCATCACCCATTTGACATGTCTTTTTTAAAGAAAAAAGGCGATGTATGATCACATTGCCAATGCAATAGTGCATTGCACCTGGCATTGCCCGCCATAGCCTCCGGTGCGGATATTAATGCATGGCTACATCGCTTTCTGCCCGGCGCCAGCCGGTTTATCCGGTGGCCTCGAGTGTATTTTGTATACACGGCGGGCATGTATTTTGCTTATATTTTTTGGCATGGCAACTTGCTGATTGCAGCAAACGGATCCAAGGAGGTGTAAAAACAAAATGGAATGGACCAAAGCTTTTTCAGTCGCTATTATTGGAGTTGTGTCCGTTTTCCTTGCCCTGGGCGTCCTTAGCCTGGCGGTTGGCCTGTCCGGGTATTTATTCCGGCGGGGGGCAGCCAACAGGCGGGCGGAAAAACCGGAGACCGCCCTTAAATGCCGGGTTGCCCATCAAGAGACTTCTTAAACCCCGCGCCGCCTGCGGCGGCGCCATCAAAAAAATGACAGTTTTTCCCGGCACGAAGCGGCTGCAGGAAACCTGAACAGTATTCAATTTTGGAGGGGAGATCCTTGCTGGAAACGCTTTCGCACACCGTAGACGGACTGGGCGTCTGGTCGTTGAGCTATAAAAACATCATCATGTGGGCTATAGCCTTCGGCCTGATGTACCTGGCCATCAAAAAGGGTATCGAGCCACTTCTGCTGGTGCCCATCAGCTTTGGAGTATTTGTGGCCAACTTCCCCCTGACCGGAATCACCAACGAAGGCGGGCTTTTTTATATCTTTTACCATTTCGGCATAGAAACAGAATTGATTCCGCCGCTTATTTTTCTCGGCCTGGGTGCCATGACGGATTTCGGCCCGGTAATCGCCAACCCCAAAACCCTGCTGCTGGGGGCCGCGGCCCAGCTTGGGGTCTATGTGGCCTTTTTTTCAGCCCTGCTGTTCGGATTCAACATCAGCGAGGCGGCCACCATCAGCATCATCGGGGGCGCCGATGGCCCCACCACCATTTACCTGTCCGCAAATCTGGCCCCTCACCTGATGGGGGCGGTATCAGTGGCGGCCTACTCCTACATGGCGCTGGTTCCCATTATTATTCCGCCCATCGCCAGGCTCCTGACGACACAAAAAGAAAGGGCCATGGCAATGACCCAGATGAGGCCGGTCAGCAAAGGGGAAAAAGTTGTGTTCCCCCTTCTGGCCTCTGTGATAATCATACTGCTGGTCCCCCCGGCCGCCCCGCTTATCGCCATGTTCATGCTGGGCAACCTGTTTATGGAGTCCGGCGTGGTGGAGAGACTAACCAATGTCTCCCGCAACGAGCTGATGAATATAGTGACTATACTGCTGGGCCTGGGGGTCGGGTCCACCATGTCCGCAGAAAATTTTCTCAATCCCAAAACCATCTATATATTCATACTGGGCGTGGTGGCCTTCGCCTTCGCCGCCGCCGGAGGGGTGTTGATCGCCAAGCTGATGAATCTTTTCACCAAAAACAAAGTCAACCCCCTCATCGGGGCCGCCGGGGTATCCGCAGTTCCCATGGCCGCCAGGGTTGTGCACGTCATGGGCACCCAGGCCAATCCGCAGAACTACCTGCTCATGCACGCCATGGGACCCAATGTGGCCGGGGTCATAGGCACGGCGGTGGCCGCAGGGGCCTTCATACTGTCCATAAAATAACTATGCCGGAAGAGCCGCCCTTGCGGGCGGCTCTTCAATATTCCACTCCCTTTTGGGCCTTTACTCCCCTGGAATAATGATGCTTTATCTCCTTCACCTCGGTGACCAGGTCCGCCCGGTCTGTCAGGGACCCGGGGGCGTTCCTGCCGGTCAGAACCAGATGTGTGGCCGGGGGCTTGATGTCTATAATATCAAGCAAATCCTTTTCCTCCAGCAAATTAAACCCCACAGCATATATTATTTCATCCAGTATAACCATATCCCAGCGGCCCGACTCCAGTTCCCGGCGGGCCTCCGCCAAGGCGGCCCTGGCGGCCTTGTGGTGATTTTCCATCTCCCTGTCACCACTGCCGGCGACGAAACCTTCCCCCAGGGGCCTTATTTCCAGCCCTTCCATCCCGGACGAAGCCAGGAGCTCTCCGTAAGTCCTGTCCCCCTTTATAAACTGCATCATCAGCACCTTCATTCCCTGGCCCCAGGCCCGCAGGGCCATTCCCAGGGCGGCGGTGGTCTTGCCCTTGCCGTTGCCGGTATAAACCATTACCAGTCCTCTGTTAAAAGACATAAACACTTCTCCTTCCTTGGGGTTGCGCGTGGAAACCTTACAATCCCGGGATTTCGACACCGAGAACGGCCGCGGCGTTGGCTGCGGAAGCCCTGGAAAACTGTTCCGGAGCCATGCCTTTGAGCCTGGCTATTTCTTCGGCCACGTACCTGACGTAGGCAGGCTCGTTTCTTTTGCCACGGTGGTCCTGGGGAGCCAGGTAAGGACAGTCCGTCTCCACCAGCACACGCTCCAGCGGCAGCCTGACAGCGATTTCTTTAAGCTTTCGCGCATTGGGATAGGTAACCGGGCCGGCGATGGAAATGTAAAACCCTCTCTTCATACACTCCACCGCCATCTCCCAACTGCCGCTGTAGCAGTGCATGATCCCCCCCCGGCGGGGCGCCCCGTCCCGCTTGAGTATATTCAACACATCCCCGTGGGCGTCCCGGTCGTGTATCACCGCCGGCATATCCAGTTCCCTGGCCAGGGCCAGCTGCTCCCGGAATACCTTCTGCTGGGCCGGTCGGGGGCTAAGATGGCGGTAATAGTCCAGCCCCATCTCCCCGAGGGCCACCACCGCCGGATTCCGGGCCAGGGCGCCGAGAATCTCCAGGTAGCCTTCCGGCGCTTCGCCGGCGTCATGGGGATGTATCCCCGCCATGGCATAAAGGCCCCGGTGGCGGCAGGCCAGATCCACGGCCCGGCGGGAGGACTCCAGATCAAAGGCGGCATTGACGATGGCCGCCACACCGCCCTCAAAGGCCCTTTTCAGCACTTCCTCCCGGTCCGGGTCAAACTCTTCAATATCAATATGGGCGTGAGTGTCCACCAATATCAAACCGTGCACCTCCATCCCCCCGCGCACCGCCGGTGCGCCTGGGCCTTGCCTCCGGAGCTGCTTGAACAGCCTCCGGCCGTAACGTCCCACAAATGGGTTTTGCAGCATTCTCCTATGTCTCTATGCGGGGAAACAGGGGGCTCCCCCTTTTTACCGCAGTGCCCGGCGGCAGCCTGCCCCAGGATAAAGATTCCCACCCGTGCAGATCCGTCCTGCCGGCTATGCCCAGCATGTCCCAAACCCTGGGAGGCACAAGCGGCATAAAGGGGGCGGCCATTATCGAGATGAACCGCACGGCCTCGGCCAGGTTGTACAGAACAGTGTTCAGCCGGTCCCCGGCGGCAGGATCCCTGGCCAGGGCCCAGGGAGCGGTTTCGTCAACGTACTTGTTGGCCCTGGCCACCAGTTTCCAAAGGGCGCCCAGGGCACCGGAAAGGTCCCTTTTGTGCATGCATTCCTCCACCGCGGCGGGGATTTCCACGGCCATGCCGGTAAGGGCGGCGTCCGGCCCCTCCCCGGGCCCGGGACGGCCTATTTCACCCTTGAGATACTTATCAATCATGCCCAGGGTGCGACTTACCAGATTGCCCAGATCATTGGCCAAATCCTTATTGATGCGGTTGATCAGCGCATCCTCGGAATACACCCCGTCACTGCCGAAGCCCAATTCCCTCAGCAGGTAGTAACGTATGGCGTCCACTCCATACCTGTCAATAAGAACATGGGGATCCACCACATTGCCCTTGGACTTGCTCATCTTGCCGCTCTCCAGAAGAAGCCAGCCGTGACCCACAACCTGCCTGGGCAGGGGTATGTCGGCGGCCATAAGAATTATCGGCCAAATAACAGTGTGGAAACGCACTATGTCCTTGGCCATCAAATGCACATCCGCCGGCCAGAACTTCCGGAACAAACCGTCGTCCCCGGTGCCGTAGCCCAACGCCGAAATGTAATTGGTGAGGGCGTCCACCCAAACGTAAATCACATGTCCCGGATCGAAGGGGACCGGTATTCCCCAGTCAAAGGTGGTCCTGGAAACACACAGGTCTTCCAGCCCGCCCTTAATAAAACTAATCATCTCGTTGCGCCTCGACACCGGCTGAATGAACCGGGGATTATCCTCAATGTGCTTTAGCAGCCGGTCGGCGTATTTGGACATTTTAAAAAAGTAGCTCTCCTCCCGCAATAGCTCCACCGGCCGACCACAGTCCGGGCAATTGCCCCCCGCCAGCCGGCTCTCCGCCCAGAAGGCCTCGCAGGGGGTACAGTACCAGCCTTCATAGCTGGCCTTGTAAATATCTCCCTGGCGGTGGAGCCTTTCGAATATTCCGGCAACCACCTTCTTATGCCTTTCCTCTGTAGTGCGGATAAAATCGTCGTTACTGATTTCCATTCTGGCCCAAAGCCGCTTGATACCCTCCACAATGCCGTCCACAAAATCCCGGGGGGACTGCCCGCAGGCCCGGGCGGCCCTTTCAATCTTTTGCCCGTGCTCATCCGTTCCGGTCAAAAACCAGACATCATGGCCGGTCAGCCGGTGGAACCTGGCCAGGGCGTCGGCCGCCACCGTGGAGTAGGCGTGGCCGATGTGCAGATTGTCATTGGGATAATATATGGGTGTGGTGATATAAAATGTCTTTTTGTTTACCAAATGGCTCCCTCTCCTTTGCAAAATTAAAAATCCTCCGCCCCGACACAGATCGGGGGCGGAGGAAATTTCCGCGGTACCACCCCAATTTCGCCGCCGCCTTTCGGCAGACGGCCTCGGCAGGTGCCGGAAAGGTTGCTTTCCGTACCCGGGCTTGTAACGGCGCCTACACCGGAAATGCCTCACCTCCGGCCCGCCTTAACAAACGAACCGGTTTTCGTCATCCGGCTCCGGGGCCATGTTGGGCCGGCTGGTCCGGCGGGCTTTCACCTGATCCCGCTCTCTGGGCGGATTGCCCGACTTACTCTTCCCTTTCATCGCCTTATTCCTATAGTGTTTTGACAGGCTTATTTTAACCGCCTTTTGTTCCGATGTCAAGTTTTCCCGGCAAATCGATGGGAAATACAAAAATATCCAAAGTTTTATAAAAACTGTTGACTTTTAATGCCATGGTTGGTACCATTTAGATGTTAAACATTATGCACCTTCATGTCGAGGGAGGGACGCACAAAGGGAGGGATAGAATGAAGTCAACAGGTATTGTCAGAAAGGTGGACGAGCTGGGTCGGGTCGTTATCCCCATCGAATTGAGGCGTACCATGGGTATTGATGAAAAAGACGCCCTGGAGATCTATGTGGATAACGAAAAAATCATCCTCAAAAAATATGAGCCTGCTTGTATTTTTTGCGGGAATGCAGCGGACGTCCGGGACTACCGCGGAAAGAGAGTTTGTAAGGACTGTGCCCTGGCGATGTTCGACGCCGCCAAGGCCATGTAGCGCAAAAACCGCCATGATCGGGAGGGGTTACTCCCCTCCCCGCTTTTCTTTTCCCAACATCGCTGAATAAACGGCCCTTTTCGGCATGCCGGCCCTTCTGGAGGCCTCCTTTATGGCTTCCTTCCGGGGCAGCCCCTCCTGCTCCAGGAGCCTCACCGCCGCCCTCAGCTCCTCGTCTCCCGCCTGCTGCGGTGATTCCTCCGCCAGCCCCTCAATGACCAAAGTTATCTCACCCCTGGGGCTGTGATCCTCAAACCGCTGCACCGCCTCCATCAGACCCCCCCGCCATATCTCCTCGTACTGCTTGGTAAGCTCCCGGGCCACGCAGATCCTCCTGACCCCCAGGACTTCCGCCAGGTCCCCCAGGGTATCCTTAAGCCTGTGCGGAGCTTCGTACAATACCAGGGTCCTTTTTTCCGTTTTCAGTTCTTCCAGCCTGAGCCGCCTTTCCTTTCCCCGGGAAGGGAGGAAACCTTCAAAGCAAAACCTCCCGGCGGGAAGCCCGGACACCACCAGGGCGGTCAATGACGCGCTGGGCCCGGGCACCGGAACCACCCTGATCCCTTCGGTGGCCGCCAAGGCCACCAATTCCGCGCCGGGGTCCGACACCCCCGGCAGTCCGGCGTCGGACACCAGGGCCACATTTTTGCCGGCCAGCATCTGGTCCATCAGGTACCGGCCTTTACTGCGGCTGTTGTGTTCATGGTAGCTTGTCAGGGGAGTGTGTATGCCATACCGGCTGAAAAGCTTCCTGGTGTGCCTGGTGTCCTCGGCGGCCACCAGGTCCGCCTCCTTCAACATCCTCACGACCCTCAAGGTAATGTCCTCCAGATTGCCGATGGGCGTTGCGCAGAGGTAAAGAACTCCCTTGCCACTGTGGTTCACCTGGCATATCACCGCCTGTCCTTTTGCATGAAGGCGGCGCAGAACAGGCAGTCCCCATGGCGGAAGCCCCCGAAATAAAGGCTGCAGATATGAAATCCCCGGTCGTAAAGGGCCATCAAACTGTCCATGCCGCTGGCCTCCGCCGGCTCAGCCCCGCCGGACTCTTGCGGCCCGGAAGGCCGGGCTCTCCTGGACAGCTCCTCCTTCAGCCTGGCGTTTTCTTCCTCCATCTGCTGCACGTACCTTTTAATTCTTGCCAGGTCTGCCGCCAGATCCTGCATTCTGACTTCCATTTGTCTTACCATTTGGCCCAGGGGAAATGCCATTTCCATTCACCGATCCCTTGGGAACAATTTCATTTCCATAATATTCCCTGACAGCCTTGCTTTCCTGTAGCTCCACGAAAACTGTCTTTTTAAATATGTTGATGCCCGTTACCTTGCCTTCCCCCTGGGGAGTGATTACCCTGCTGCCCACATCCGGAAATTCTTCACGGGCTTGCTCGTAGGTGTCGTTTTCATATTTCAGGCAGCACATCAGCCTGCCGCATATGCCCGATATCTTGGTGGGGTTTAAGGACAGGTTCTGATCCTTGGCCATCCTGATGGACACCGAGGCAAAATCCGACAGCCAGGCGGAGCAGCAGAGTTCCCTGCCGCAGCAGCCAAGACCCCCCATCATCTTGGCCTCGTCCCGCACACCGATCTGACGCAACTCGATGCGGGTGCGAAAAACCGCCGCCAGATCCTTGACCAGTTCCCGGAAGTCTATCCTGCCGTCGGCGGTGAAATAAAATATTATTTTATTCCCATCAAAGGTCTGCTCGACCCCGACCAGCTTCATGGGCAGCCCGTGGGCGGCAATCTTGTCCAGGCACACCTGGAAGGCCCTGGCCTCCTTTTCCCGATTTTCCTGCAGCTGCCTGCGGTCGTCGTCAGTGACCCTGCGCAGCACCTTTTTCAGAGGGGCCACCATCTCTTCGTCGGCTATTAAAGCGGGACCCACCACAACATCGCCGGTTTCAACACCCCTGGCGGTTTCCACCACCACCTGATCCTCCACTTCCAAAGCCAGATCTCCAGGGTCAAAAAAATATATTTTGCCGGCCCTCTTGAACCTTATCCCCACTACCTTGCACGGCATATCAAACACCCTCCTCCCACCGGGCAGTATCAGGACATTTTCCGGCCAGCCGCAGGAACAGCGCCTCCAGGGCCAGCTGGACGTTGGCGCCGGCCGACAGGGACCCTTTGGCCAGTTCCAGTTCCCCGATGTCTGCCAAAATCCGTCCGGTGGCGTAATGCCCGGCCAGGCTCCGTATTTCATCCAGCCTGTCGGCGTTAATCAATCGTCCCGGGTTGCCCGTTTCATTATACAACAATATGTCCCGGAGCCAAAGAATCATCAGCTCCAAAAGATGAACCGCCCCGTCCCTGGCCCCGGCCGCCGCCTCTCCGGCCAGGGCCAGGGACTCCTCCACCCCGGCCGCCGCCAGACGTCGAATCAAATCCCCGGCCACATCCCTGCCGGACAGCCCTCCCCTCAGCAGCTCCATAGCTTTGCCCAAGCTGCCGCCGGACAGTGACGCGTATAAGCCAGCCACTTCCCCAGTCACCTGCGCCATCCTTTTCATACCCTCCAGCAGCTGTTCCCTGCGCAGGGGCTGGAAATAAAACTGCTGGCAGCGGGATAAAATTGTAGGCGGCAAAGCTTGGGGCCTGAAGGCCACCAGTATCATCACCACCCCCGGCAGAGGATCCTCAAGGGTCTTGAGCATGGCGTTGCCCGCCTCCGGCGTCATTGTGTCGGCATCGTCAACTATCCTCACCGTCCGGTGGCCGGCGGCGGGGCCAAACTGAATGCCGGTCATCAGCCGCCGGACCTGGCCCATCTTCACCGAGGCCCCTTCGGGGCCGATCACCTCCACATCAGGATGAACCCCCCGGGCCGCCCTTACACAGCCTTCACACTCCCCGCACCCATCACCCTCCCCGGGCCGCAGGCACATGAGGGCGTGGGCGAAGGCAGTGGCCACCGTAAACTTGCCCACCCCCCGGGGGCCGGAAAAAAGATAAGCGTGGGCCACCCTTCCGGAAGCTAAGGCACCTTTTAAAGTTTTTATTATTTCATCGTGCCCGATAATATCTCTTAATAGCGTCATCGCCGCCCGCCCTGCTTCCAAGCCCTGATTTCAAGCGTGGCCAGCCTTTTTTCAACATCCGCCAGCACCCGGCCGGACAGCCAGTCCACCGCCAGGGAGGCGTCCAGCACCAGATAGCGGCCCGGAACTTCACCGGCCAGGGCCAGGTACCCATTCTTTACTCGCCGCAAAAAATCCGGCCCCTCCCTTTCCATCCGGTCCGCCGGCCTATTCAGTCTTGACATGGCCCCGGCAGGGTCCATGTCCAGCAACACCGTCAAGTCCGGGACCAGACCCCGGCAAGCTTGCCGGTTCAGCACCCGCAAAAAATCGCCATCCACCCCCCGGCCGGCGCCCTGGTAGGACAGGGTTGAATCGGCAAACCGGTCGGAAATCACCACCAGTCCCCCCGCCAGGGCCGGGAGTATCTTTTCGGCCACCAGCTGCGCCCTGGCGGCGGCGTACAGCATGGCTTCGGCCCCGTGATCCATGGAGCCTGCCCCATAGAGAAGAACATTTCTCAATCCTTCACCCAGGGCGGTGCCTCCCGGATCCCTGGTCAACAGCACCCCGTACCCCCGGCGGGACAGTTCCGCCGCCAGAAGATCCGCCTGGGTGGTCTTGCCGGTGCCGTCAATTCCCTCAAATACAACAAACAGGCCCCTGTTCATAAATCAATCACTCTTATATATTTCAATTCCTGGTCCCGGGGGCCCTGAAAGCCCATCCCGGCCTTTGCGGCTTCAGTTAAATAATTCACCGCATCAATGCTTATTTCCTCCCCTGGAATCAGCACCGGTATCCCCGGCGGATATACCGCCACCCACTCGGCGCTGACATGACCGGCGGCATGGTCAAGCCTGACCGGTCTGGCGGGGGCGAACCAAGCCTCCCTGGGTCCCAGGACCGGCTTGCCCCGGATTATGGCGGGGGCGGCGATATTCCCCGGCAAGGGGCGCCCCCCCTCCCTGAGGGACAAATCCCTTACGGCCAAGACCATATGCCGGCAGTCTTCCCGGGAAACCCCCAGCCCCAATGCCAGCACTATATTGTACCGGTCGGCCATTTCAACGTATATACCGTGCTTTCTGGCAAGCCAGCGGGCGGCCCGGGGGCCCTCCAGCCCCATCCCCCTTACATTTATTACCACCCTGGAGGGATCATAATCAAAAATCCCGTCTCCGTCCAGCTGATTCCGGCCGAAAATCTCAATACCGCTTACTCCTTCCAGTTCACCCCTGATCCAGGCGGCGGCGTCCAGCACCTCCCGCATAAGCGATGGTCCTTCGTTGGCCAGGCGCCGGCGGGCTGCATCCAGTGAGGCCATCAGCACATAAGAGGGACTGCTGGTCTGCAGTATCTTTATGGCTTCAAAAACCCTGTCACCGTCCATTCGCCCCCCCTTCAAATGGATCAGGGAAGACTGGGTCAGGGAGCCACCGGTCTTGTGCAGGCTCTGCACCGCCGCATCGGCCCCGGCCTCCAGGGCCCCCGCCGGACAGTCCGGGTGAAAGTACAGATGGCACCCGTGGGCCTCGTCGGCCAGCAGAGACATTCCGGCGCCGTGCACCAGTGAGGCTGTCCCTCTCAAATCCCCCACGGCGCCATAATAGGTGGGGTGGATGCACAGCACGGCCAAGGCGTCCGGATGTTCCACCAGAGCCCTCTCCATCTCCCCGGAGGGCACCCCGGCGGCGAAATAAAAGCCCGGGACCACAGCGGGGTTGATAAAAACCGGGGCCAGTCCGGCCAGCACAAGTCCTCCGATAACCGACCGGTGGCAGTTGCCGGGCACAATCACCTTTCCGCCGGGACGTCCCGCCGCCAGCATCAAAGCCTGTAGCCCGAGGGTGGTCCCGTTTACAGAAAAAAAACTTCTTTCCGCCCCGAAGGTCCGGGCCGCCAGTTCCTGCGCCCGGGCAATAACCCCCGCCGGGCAGTTCAAATCGTCCAGGCCTGGAAGTTCCGTAACATCTATGGAAAAAACCTCCCGGCCGGTGACGTCCAGCAATTCCGGCGGCGCACCCCCGCCTCCGCCGTGGCCAGGCACATGGAACCTGCGGGGCGAGGATCGGATATATTCCATCAGGGCCTCCAAAAGAGGCACCCGGCTTTGATCCAGTTGCACAGCAAACCTCCACGCCGTGAACTTTGGTACCCGGTGCCAAGGTTATTCGGTACCAAAGTTATTAAGTTATTCTTTCCATTCTGGATTCTGACAGAATAAGGAGGGCAGAATGAGCTATTTTCTTGGCAGGCCGGAATAATAGTGCCTGTCCCAATTTTACCCCTAATCACCGGTTCTGGCTACCGCCCGGCGGGATAACCGGCAAAAATTTTGCCAACATTTAATTTAATATTAGATTCCATTCGATACAAACTATTATTGATAAATTTTTGAGGAATTGACCGCATGGAAAGGAGTGGTCCCGTGCCGACTGAAAAAATCGATGAAAAATCCCTCTGCAAAAAATACCGGACCAACGTGGCCCGGCTTGTCAAGGCGTGGAAAAAGGGTCTGTCGGACATGGAAATAGCCCGTGAGACGGGCATCGACCTGTTAAGGCTGCAGCAAATCAAAACCGACATCGAGATGGCCCACCGCAGGCTGCGCCTGGCCAGGAAAAAAAACGCGGCCCCGGGTCAGGCCACAATGCAGCGCCACATCTTTCTCAGCCCCTTTATGTAAAAATAGTACAGCAGATCATCGCAGCCGGTGTTGATCAGCCCCCGCTCACAGCTCCCGCAAATAAAACTACCCCTGATGACAAGACCGCCTGCATGGCGGCCGGACCCGCAAAACAGGCACACCCCGGTGGCCATACCGCTTTTCAAAGCCCGTCGCCCCCCTAAAACCGGATCCGGGGCTGCCGCGCCATAACCGCAGCCCGGCCGGTGTTATATTTTAAAGTATGCCCCTTTTCGCCCCGGTGTTACAATAACAGCTTCTCCCGGGAGGTGGACCTTTTCAACAGCCTCCTAGCCCCGTAAAACCTGGAGAATATTCCTGGCCGCCGCCATACCCATCCTCAGATTGGCCTCCCGTGTATACGCCCCGATATGGGGGGTTAGAACTACATTATCCAGTTCGAGCAAGGGGCTGTTTAGCGGGGGCTCCTCAGTGTAAACATCCAGGGCGGCGGCCTTAATCAAGCCGCTTTTCAGTGCGGAGTACAATGCCCCCTCGTCCACCAGCTCCCCCCGGGCGGTATTTATCAATACGGCCTCTTTCTTCATCAAACGCAGTTTTTTTTCGTCAATCAAACGATAAGTTTCCGGTGTCAGCGGGGTGTGCAAACTCACAAAGTCGGAATTCTTCAAAAGGTCGTCCAGGTCCGTGTAAATTATTCCCAACCGGCCGGCGGACTCGGCGTCGGGAAACGGATCGAAGGCCAAAATGCGCATATTGAATCCACAGGCGCGCTGCGCCACCGCCAGCCCTATCCACCCGGTCCCTATTATACCCAGGGTCTTCTCCCATACTTCACATCCCGTGAACCTGTCCCACCCGCCCTGCCTGACAATCCTGTCCGCCCGGGGAATATCCCTTGCCACGGCCAGCAGGAGCCCCCATGTCAGGTCGGCCACCGCCTGGCTGTTGCTTCCCGGTGCATTGGCCACAATAATCCCCCGCCGCCTGGCCGCATCCAAATCGATATTGTCCAGTCCCACCCCGTTCTTGGCGATTACCCTAATCCCGGGCGATGCCTCCATGACCCTTTCGCTTACCGGATCCACGCCCACCAGCAGCGCTTGAATGGGACGATGCCGCAGAACCGCCTCCACCATCTCCTCTTCTGTCAGGGGCCGGCCCTTTTCGTTCCAAACAATTTCCAGGCCCCGCCCTTCCAATAGCTTCCTCGGCTCCTGCGCGTGCCGGGCAAAAGAAAGGGCTGTGACAAAAACCTTTTCTGTCTGAAAAGACAAGTACATTCCACCTCTTTATTCACCGCGTCGAGCATCGCGCCTTTGAAACTCGCTGATAAGGTCAAAGTTTTCCTTCAGGTTCCAGTAGATTTGCAGGTACAGGCCATAAAGTTCCCGGTAAATCTCCATGGCCTGGCGATCAGGCGCGAATTCCCGGCGTATTTTTATCCTTTTGCAGATGTCCTCCATTGAATCCACAAAACCCAGCCCCCGCATTGACAGCAAAGCAGCGCCCAGGGAGGGGGCCTCGTGAACCAGAGGCAGCTTTAATGACCGGCCGAACATATCGCTCAAAATCCGACACCACAGTTGGGACCGGGTAACTCCCCCGGTAATTCTGATCTCCGCCGGATCCCCCACCAGCTCCGTAATGGCCTGAAAAACGCTGTACAGCCGGTAAACCACACCTTCCATCAGCGCACGCACCAAATGAGCCTTTCCGTGGTGCAGGCCGAGACCGAATATCACACCCCGGGCATTGGGATTCCAATATGGACTTCTTTCCCCCGTGAGAAAAGGCAGGCAAAGCAGTCCCCCCGACCCCGGCCCCACCTTTTCCGCCAAATCATTCAAAAGATCATAAGCTTCCAGGCCCTTTTCTTCCGCTTCCTTTACTTCCTTTTCACCCAGCGCGTCCCGGAACCAGCGGTAGACAAGGCCGCCGTTGTTGATGGCCCCCCCCACAAGCCAGCGGTTGTCGCCCATAACATAACACCACGTCCTGCCCCGGGGATCGGTAAGGGGCTTCTCGGAGACAACGCGGATGGCCCCGCTGGTCCCTATCATAACCACCATCTGGCCCGGGCTGTATGATCCGGAGCCCAGGCTTGAGAGTGCCCCGTCGGCGGCGCCCACAATCACCGGCAGACCTTCAGGAACCCCCAATTGCGCGGCTGCCCCGCCCTTCAGCCTGCCGGCCAATTCAGTCACCGAAACCGCTTCGCTTAATTGCTCCCGGCAGATTCCGGCCAACCCGAGGCACTGGTCGTCCCACTCAAGTTTATGGATGTTGAAAAGGCCCGTACCCGACGCCACGGACTTGTCCACCACAAATCGCCCCAGCCACCGGTGGATGACATATTCTTTGAGAGAAACAAACCTGGCCGTGCGCCGGAATATTTCGGGCCTCTCTTCTTTAAACCACAGAATTTTGGCCAGAGGGTACATGGGATGGACACGGCAACCGGTCCGGCTGTATATTTGCATGCCGTCATCAGCGGCTTTTAAAAACCCGGCCTGGCGCAAACTGCGGTTATCAGCCCAGATAAGGGCGTTGCTGATCGGCTCCCCTTTGCCGTCCAAGGCAATAATACTGTGAAATACCGACCCTAGCCCCATACCGGCAATGCTGCCGCTGCTCGCTCCGGATTTCAGCACGCACTGCCGCACCACCCTGCAGACGGCCTGATATACCCTCTCCGGCTCCTGCTCCGCCCAGCCCGGCCGGGGCTGCAATAGTGCATATTCTTCCGCCGCCGCACATATCATTTGACCGTCAATATCGAAAAGTGCGGCCCGGGTGCCTGTAGTGCCTATATCCAGACCAATGAACAAAGGACCTTTCATTGACTTCTACCCCCGGCCACAATTGGCAGAATTTCCCCTCCGTGCTTAAAACATATGATCTTTGACCGGGGACCCCGGATTTTGTAGGCCATTTCCAATGCGGCCTGCGGCGTCGGCGCCCATTTAAAGCCTATTTTTTCGGCCGTCTCCGGGCCAATCCCCTGGGAAACCAATATACATGAGGCCTTCCTTTGAATAACTTCACCCACGTGCACCAGGTGGGCGGCCACCGTCAGGTCGGTGAGACGCCCTTCCTCCACCATCCTCTTTACCTCCTTCAGCGGGTGGTAGCCCAGTTCCTCCACGGCGGGGTGTTGCGAAGCGACACCCTCCTGACAGGGCGTCACCAAAATTATCACCCCGCCCTCCCTGACCGCCAGGTCGGCGGAATAAATACCTTTGGCCGCCTGCCACATCTCCACGTCCGCAGGATAAGAATCCGTGATCACCACATCGGCGGACTCCGGTATCCGCACCCCGAACACCTCCAGGGAAAACCGGCACCCCGCCCGGTGGGCGGCCACCGGATCCCCGAACACCGAAGCCACAACACGCCCCCGCCTGTCCTGGACAACATTTAATATCGCCCCTAGGCCGGCCTGCCTTGCCACCATTTCGATTTCACGCCTTACCGGGTTGTCGGACTTGCCCATGATTTCCCGGCCCCGGTAAAGGGCGCTAAGCCAGTGGGTCTGCTCCGTGGTGCGGGGGCCGCAGACGGCGGGCTGAATTATTTTCCCCCCGCCACTGAACCCTGCCACTCTGTGCGGCACAATATGCCCTATGCCAAAAATAAAGTCAGCCTTCAAAACCTCTTTATTGAGCCAAATTTCCGTCCCGCTGGGCGTTTTGCCGACAAACTCGAAGGCCGTGCCGTCGCAAAAATTGCTGTTCACCACTTTGTAGCGGCGGAGAACCTCGGCCCCCAGCTTCTTCAAAGCCTCCCCCGCAGTCATGGGCCGGTGGGTGCCCAAACCCACCAGGATGGTTATATCCTCTGAAGACACTCCGCCTTCCCTCAGTTCTTCAAAAACAAAGGGCAGTATTTTACTAACAGGGGTAAGGCGGGTGTGATCGTCCACGATGATCAGAATATTTTTCCTGCCCCTGGCCATTTCAGCAATCCCCGGTGTGCCGATGGGGTTAGAAAGGGACCTGGCGATAATATCTTCTTCTTTTTCCCGGCCGGAAAACTCCAAGGGTTCAAAAATCCCCGCGAGGTTATTTTCATCTATTTCTATTCCAGGCACGCCGTAGTATGGAAAGTCAATCCTCAAATTTCAATTTCACTCCGTTCTGCCCTTAAAATTACACGGCCATTGCCAAAAAAGCACTTTGTGAGCCCTGAGCCGAACTCTGGGTCCCCGCCGTCAAACTCCAGAATATGCCTGACAGGCGCCATCTATTACAATTACCGCCCCGTTTACAAAAGAAGCCGATTCGGAGCAAAGGAACAATACCGGCCCGGTCAAGTCCCCGGGCAGCCCGTATCTCCCCATGGGGGTCATATTCAATATGCTCCGGCCCCTCGGGGTGGGCTCCCCCGTCCCTTCATCCGTCAAAAGGTATTTGTTCTGATTGGTCAATATATAGCCCGGCGCAATGGCATTAACCCTTATTTCCTTAGAATACTCCTGGTTAAAGTGAACGGCCATCCACTGGGTGAAATTGCTGACCGCCGCCTTGGCCGCGCTGTAGGCGATGGTTCTGGTCAGCGGAGCATACGCGGCCATTGAGGATATGTTTATAATCAAACCCTTTTTCTTTTCTGCCATTATCCGGCCAAAAACTTGCGTAGGCAAAACAGTCCCCATAAAATTTAAATCAAAAACTTTTTTTATACCCTCCAGGGTCAGATCAAAAAACGACCTGTCCGGTCCCGTTGTCGCCCGGGGATCGTTTCCGCCGGCCCCGTTGATAAGTATATCCACCGTGCCGTATTCCCTCAAAACCGTTTCTTTGGCCGCCTCCAGGGCCTCCCTGCTCAGCACGTCCGCCTCTATGCCTATGGCTGTCCCTCCGGACAGTTTGATTTCCGCCACAACCTTTTCGATCTCCTCTTTTCTCAGGTCCAAAACCGCCACCTTCGCTCCCTGTCCCGCCAAAGCTTTGGATATGGAAGAGCACAACACCCCCGCCCCGCCGGTGACAACGGCCACTTTTCCTCCAATATCAACCTTGATGTCCATCATTAGCCCCCCCCGTCTCAGATATTATAAAGTAGCGCCACCGTCGATCATGATGCTGCTGCCGTTCATAAACGCCGCCTCATCACAGCAGGCGAATAAAACCGCATAAGCTATTTCCTCCTCGCTCCCCAAACGCCCCATCGGCTGCCGGGAGATAAACTCCGCCATTTTGGCCTCCGGATCGGCCGCCGCCCCGATCCGGTCCGCCAGTCCCTGTGTATATGTGGTGCCGGGGCAAACACAGTTCACCCTGATATTGTCCTTCAGGTAATCGACCGCCATGGCCTTGGCGAGGGACAGCAGCGCTCCCTTTGAAGCGCTGTAGGCACTCCTGTCCGGGATGCCTTTCACCGCTGCGACAGAGGACACATTTACAATCACTCCTCCGCCCCGTTTCTTCATTTCCAGCACTGCGTACTTCGACATGAGAAAGGCGCCTTTTACATTTACCCTCATTGTTTTTTCAAAGTCTCCCTCGGACATATCGTCAACCCTGCCCGGCAAAACAATGCCGGCGTTGTTGACCAGTATATCAATCCGGCCAAAGGCCTTTACCGTCTCGCTCACTATTCTTTTGGCGTCATCCGCAATGGAAACATCTCCCTGAATGTATATGGCGTCCCCTCCGGCTCCCCTCACAAAGGCCAGGGTTTCTTCTCCCTTTTTGGCTGACAGGTTGTTAACCGCCACCTTCGCCCCGCCTTTCGCAAACAAAACCGCAGCCACCCGTCCTATTCCGGATCCAGCGCCCGTTATCAGTGCCACCTTGTCATCAAAACGCATAATTGCTCCCCCTTATTAACCTTTTCCAAATAGTAAATCCGGCATGAACAGAACAATGTCCGGCAGGCAAATTATTAATCCGGTCAAAATCAAAACAGCTATAATAAACGGCAGGGATTCTTTGAGAAAATCCTGCAAAGGAGTGTTCAAAATAGAGCACACCGCGTACATGGCCGCCCCGACGGGAGGGGTCAAGTTCCCCATGGTAATGGTGATTACAAAGATTATTCCAAAATGCACAGGGTCGAGGCCCAACTTGAGTGCGACAGGAAGAAACACCGGTGTAAGCATCAATATGAGCACAGAACCGTCCACAAACATTCCTGCCACCAGGAGAAACACCATGATTATAATCAAAATCAGATATGGAGCGGTGGAGATGCCCAGCATAAAGTCGGCTATTACCTGCGGGATCCTCTCCCAAACTATACCGTAACCAAATATCCCAGACAAAGCAATTATGAACATGACCGCCCCAATGTCCAGCATGGTGCCTTCCAGGGCCGCCTTAAACTTTTCCCATGTAAGTTCCCTGTAGGCCAAAAGCCCGACAGCCACTGCGTAAACCACCGCGAAGGTGCCCACCTCCGAGGGGGTGAACAGCCCCAACCGCAATCCCGCAAGCAACATAACCGGAAATAACAGCGCCCAGATACCGCTTCCCAACGCCACCAAAATCTCTTTCATCGAAGCCCGTTTTTCCCTATGGGGAAGGTATCCTCTCATCCTCGCTGAAATTGCCACCGCCACCATCAAAAAAAGCGCCATTAAAAGGCCAGGTATTATTCCGCCCGCAAAAAGCCGCCCAATCGAAATCTGTCCGACAGTGCCGAATAATATCAGCCCGATGCCGGGCGGTATAGTCGGCACTATCAGCGACGAATAGCCTATCACGCTGGCCGTATAGCCTTTGGAGTAGCCCTTTTTAATCATCTCCGGGCCAAGCATGCGGGCCTGCATTGAAGAATCGGCAATACAGGATCCGGAAACCCCCCCCATAAGAGTGGAGAGCGCCACCGTAACCTGCGCCAGCCCGCCCCGCATATGCCCTGTAAGCACCGTCGCCAACGTCAGCAGCCTTTGGGTGATGCCCGTTTGATTCATAAGGTTGCCGGCAAAAATAAACATCGGGACCGCCAGGAGGGCAAAATTCTGTGTTTGGGATATGGCAAGCTGTATAGGAATAGTTATAGGCAATGTCTGATGCTGCAAAAAAAAGATGGTCCCTGAAATGCCTATGGCAAATGCCACAGGCATTCCCAGCAGAAGAAAAACCACAAACACGCATATCACCAGCAACATCTTCTAGAAGTCCCCCTATTGCGCCGCTACTGTTCCGGGCGCTTATGCCAAAAACACTCCCGCACCCGGGGCGATACCCTTTTAACAGGAATTGTTATTGGCAGCGAAAGTCATCTCAGCTTCCCGGCCGGCTTTTTCAAAAAATTCACGCCTGATCTTGAGTATTGTGGAAATCAGCATGAGAAACGCCCCCACCGGCACACTGAGCGTAACCCAAGTGTAGCTGAAGCCGGGGATGCCCTGAAATGTCCTTGCCCAGCTGGCGTGGGAAAGCCCCAGGCCGAATACTATGAGATACACCAGGAATACCGATATAATCAAGTAGTGAAGCGCCTTGACGCACCGCCTGACTCTTTGCGGGAATTTGCTTACAAACACCTCCACCGCCATCAGTCTGTTTTCCCTCCAGGCAATATCGGCGCTCAAAAAGCAGCACCAGGCAAAAAGAAACGTAGCCATGTCAACGGCCCAGTTAATGGGGCGGTCCATCAGTCTCGCAATTCCAGCCGTGAATATAAGCCCCACCATCAACACCAGGGCGGATCTGGCCACAAAAGCCTCTCCCTTGCAGATGTATTCATAAGCTTTCCTCATACCTGCCACCTTGTCTCCTTCGCCGATCCTTTACAGTTAAAAGTGTCGAATTGCCTCCCGGCCCCTCCGCTGCCGGAGGGGCCGGGTCAACCCCACAACCGCCGGTCAGCCCGCCGGATTTACTTCTTTCCCAGTTCTTTGTAGATCTGGTCCCTTGCCTGGGTCAGCTTCAATGTTTCATAGGCCTTTTCTCCCGCCCTTTTGAAGGCTGCCAGATCAGGATTTTCTATTATGTTCATCCCTTTGTCCTTAAGCTGCCGCTTGGCCTCCTTCTCCAGCTTGTCCATTATCAGCTTTGAAGTTTCCATGCCGGCTTTTTCGCATTCCTCCACCAGAACCTTTTGATACTCGGGAGGCAGGCTGTTGAAGTACTTGGCGCTCACCACGGCAAAATTGATAAGCATTATATGCCTGGTCTCGCTCATATACTTGGCAACTTCATGGAACCGCCCGCCCAGCACGTTGTTGTAAACCAGCTCGGCCCCATCTATAGCCTTCTGCTGCATAGCCGGGTACATTTCTCCAAAGGGCATGGCCACCGGGGTTGCGCCAAGGGAACGTACCGACTCCTGCCATATCGGCGCGCCGGGAGTCCTGATGCGAAGCCCCTTCAGATCCTCCGGAGTTCTGACCGGCTTGTTGGTTACAAAATGTCTGTAGCCCTGCACCCAATTAAAGGACAAGACTTTTATGCCGTGATCGTTGGCCAACTTGTCAAGCCATGCCTTTACCGTGGGAAGCTCCTTTAATTTTGCCACATCGTCAAGATTGTCCACAAAATAAGGGGCGTTAAGTACGGCTATTTCGGGAATGAAATTGCCAAGCCGCGCCGAGTCGGTATTCTGACCCACATTGGCGCCTTGTCTTATTTGTACAATTATGTCCTCTTCAACGCCAAGCTGAGCACTGTGGAACACCTCGATCTTTAGGCCGCCGCCGGTTTTCTCCTCGACGTTTTTGGCCCACTTCAAAAATCCTTCGTGATATGGCTCCGTCGGCGCCAGCACGTGGTTGAACTTTAATACGTACTGCTGCTTTCCGGGCGCAGCCTTGGGAGCTTCCTGCTGGCCGGACGGCGCCTTGGAACAGGCCGCCGCAACAAACACCACCACAATAGCGGCCAATGCAATCCAGCTGGTTTTTTTCAAGCCCACCATATAATCTCCCCCTTAAGATAAAAACTCTCAGGCCCATCGCATGGTTCACCACAAACCTAAACCCATAAACTATCCACCAACCACCCTCCTTCATCTCTTCTTTCCACAACGTCCCCATGGCATCCGGCGCCCTTTGAACAGCCTCCGGGGGCATTCGGGCACACATATCCGATACCGTCCAAGAAAATCATTTCGACATCACTTGCCGTCATTTAAAATATTTTTTCCTCTGAAAACTTTGTTTCATTGGCCGTTTCTTTTATTTATGCGGCCATTTATAGTAAACTCAAGGTATATTTAATATAACTGATTGGAGTTTGTCAAGAATCTCATATTAAAATATTTTCTTTTTTTGATTTTTTATAGGAAAATTATCACCGCTTTATGCTGCCTCATTCCGGGCGCCAATCGGTGCAAAAATCTGGCCGCCATCACTTATTCAACAAAAAAACACTTACTGCGCCATGAACTTTTCCCAAACAACAAAAACGTCTTCTCAATTTAATAAAAAAACTATTTTCGCACAAGGAAAACAAAATAAAAACGTCGAACAATAGAGATGCGAAATCTTGGCTGGCAGGAGGCGGGTTCAAATGATCAATTCCTCAGCAAACTCTATCGCCAATTTAGAGGGCACCCTGGTAAAGCTGCGCAGTATCCAGCCATCTTTGCGGTCCGCCGAAAACCGCGTGGCGGAATGGGTACTCAACAATCCAGGCGAAATAGTGCGCATGTCCATAACCGAGCTGGCGGAAAAGTGCAAAGTGGCGGAGGCGACCATTGTACGTCTTTGCAAAAAGTTGGGCTACAACGGTTTTCAGGAAATTAAAATATACCTTGCCAGGGATTTGGTCGAACCCATAAAAAGCATACACGAAGAGGTGCTGCCCGGCGACGATCTGCGCACCATGGCGCAGAAAGTGTTTAACAGCGCCGCCCAAAGCCTGTCGGACACAATCAAAATACTGGACTGCAACGAAATGGAACGTGCTATCCAGGCCATCGCCTCGGCCAGGAGAACCGAGTTTTATGGCGTGGGATCATCGGGCTTTGTCGCCCTGGATGCGCACCACAAGATGTTTAAATGCGGGCTTTTAAGCGCCTCATACAATGATCCGCACCTGCAGATCATTTCGGCCAGCTTTTTGACCAACCAGGACGTGGCTGTGGGCATTTCCCATTCCGGAAGCACCAAGGACACCATCGAGTCCCTCAAAGCAGCCAAAAACGCCGGGGCCACCACCATTTGCATCACCAGCTACATGAAGTCGCCCATTACAAAGGCCTCAGACATAAGACTGGTGGTGTCGGCCCGGGAAACCACTTTCCGCAGCGAAGCCATGGCCGCCAGAATCACCCAGCTGTGCCTAATCGATTCGATTGTGGTGGGAGTTTCCATGCTCAAACAAAAAGAAAGTTTTAAAGCCATAGACAAAATGCGCCGCAGCATTGCCCTGAAGCGATTCTGAGCGCATTGCATTGATAAAAGCCCTTTGGAAGGCAATTTTAATAGCGTCCGTAAAATGCATTATTTTCCGGGAGGCGTGTTGAAAGTGGCCCTTAAAGGAATCATTCCCGCAATGATCACCCCTTATGAAAAAAACGGCCGGGTTGATTGGGGACTCTTGCGCACTTATGTGGATTTTCTTATTGATGGCGGCGTTGATGGCCTTTTCCCGGCCGGAACCAATGGCGAAGGCCCCGCCCTTGACCCGGAGGAACGAAAAAAAATCGCCGAAGTGGTGGTGGGCCAGGCAAAAAAAAGGGTGTCCGTTATTGTACAAACCGGAGACATTACCACCGAAAGAACAATTGAGCTTACACGGCACGCCCGGGATGCGGGGGCGGACGCCGCCGCGGTGCTGCCACCCTTTTATTTCCCCCACGATGAGCAGGCGCTGGAAATCCATTTTCGCGCCGTGGCCGAAGCTGTCCCGGAGTTTCCGGTCTTTCTTTACAACATCCCGGGCAATGCCAAAAATGATCTCAAGCCCCGGCTGGTCAAAAGGCTGGCTGATGCCTGTCCTAATATTTGCGGCCTTAAAGACAGCTCCAAGGACATGACCCGGCTGGAAGACTACATAGATGCCCTGGGGCCCGGTTTCACCGTGATTGTGGGCACAGACACCCTTATCCTGCCGGCTCTGGTGATGGGTGGGGCGGGAGTGGTTTCGGCCGTGGCCAATGTATTCCCCGGACCCTGTGTAGAAATTTACCGTGCATATCTGGCCGGCAACCTGGATCTGGCCAGGGAAAAGCAGTATTTTGTCAACCGCCTGCGCTCCGCCTTAAAGGATGGCCCTTACATTACTCCACACCGCCATGCCCTTGCCATGAGGGGCTTGCCATTCACCACCGTCCGCCCCCCTTTCCGCCCCTTGACCCCAAAAGAAGAGGAACAGCTGTCCAAAAGCCTGCGCGCCCTGGGGCTGCCTTGATAAAAACTGTTTTGCATTCCTCGCTCCGCCGGCCATCATTGTGCCGGAAGCACCACCACGAACAAATTCGCCCTTCGGGCGAATGGAATCCGGAATCCAGAAGCCAGAATCCAGAATTCAATGCATTCCTTTGAAGAAAAAGCTCCCTTTGCGATTGGCCGCCACGAACGGCGATTTGGACGCGGGATGCGGCCAAAAGCCAGAGAGCCGCATGAATGCGGCATTCGAGGGCGGTGGGCGACCGTCGGCCATGAGCCGATGTTTTTGGGTTTGTGGCGGATAGAGACTCACTTTAACACTTTAACGCAGCATATACTTTCCTTAAAATAACTTAGGTACCGGTTACCTAAGTTATTTGAGTTGTTAGCTATTTGCGCTCCGTCATTGGCTTGGTAATTTTCAGGACACCCCCATCCCGGCCGGCCCATTCTGTCTTCTGTCTCCTGACTCCCGTCTCCCAACAGAATAAGGAATACAGTTGAGCTATTCCTCCCCTGCCTCTCCCTTTCTCCTGGCCACACTGATGGCGCAGTCGGGGCAGAAGGTCTGACAGATACCGCAGGCGATGCACTGGTCATTTATTTCCACCGACGGGGTGCCGTAGACTCCCAGCACATCGGACCAGGACATGCACTTCTTGGGGCATTTTTGTATGCACAGCCCGCACCCCTTGCAAAACCCCGGGAATATGGTCCAGTGGCCCTTTTCCACCTCGAAGGTTCTTTCATTGAAGTTATAAGTCATTTAAAGCCACCCCCTAAACTAAGCCGACCACAAGTTCGGCGCCCCGATCGAGGGCCCTGAAGTTAAGGTTCCGCAGATCCGGATTCTTCTCGAACTTGTACCCCAGCTTTTTCTCAATGGCGTCCTTGGCCCGGTCCGCAGAAACCACCGCCGTGGCCTTCACCACGGCGCCCATGATAATAACATTGAACACCCTGGGATTCAGCTCTTCGTTGGCCACCTGCAGGGCCGGAATGGCCAGCACCCTTTTGGCGTTGTCCGGTATGGCGCCCTCCACGCCCTTGATACCTGCGTCATATACAAAAACCGTTTCCGATCCCACATACTTGCGGGTTCGGTAAACCGCCCGGTCACTCAGGGCGATGACAATATCGGCCGTCAGGAATTTTGGCGAACCCACAGGGGCGTCACCGATCTGCAGGTAGGCCACCGAGACGCCGCCCCGCTGCTCCACACCGAAATTGGGGATGTACAGGGCTTCCCGGCCCTCTTCGTTGGCAGCCTCGGCGATAATCTCGGCCACCGACTGAACACCCTGACCGCCCTCCCCGGCCAGTACTATTCTAACCGCCTTAGCCATTATTCTCCCTCCTCTTGCCGGGGTCGCGGCACTTTTATTTCTCCCACCTTGAAGTATTTGCTCATTTCCTTCTCTAAAAATTTCCACGTATCCTCGGCGTTGGTACGCCAGTTGGTGGGGCAGGTGGCCAGGACCTCCACAAAGGAGAACCCATTGCCGCTGATTTGGTTTTCCAGCGCCTTTTTAATATACCTCTTCAGCTGCTTGGGGTTGGACACGGTCCCCCGGGCCACGTAGGCCCCTTCCCCGGTGATGGCGGCCACCATTTCCGGTCCCTGGGTGGGGTGGCCGGTCTTCTGCGGGTCCCGCCCGTAAGGCGAAGTCTCGGTTTTTTGACCCGGCATGGTGGTGGGGGCCATTTGCCCTCCGGTCATTCCATACTGAGTATTGTTCACCAATATCACTGTGATTTTCTCATTCCTGGCCGCCGCGTTCACCAGGTGCTGGGAACCTATGGCGTAACCGCCACCGTCCCCCATGTAGGCGATGCCGATCAGCTCCGGATCGGCCCTCTTCACGCCGGTAATCACCGGCGTGGTCCTTCCGTGGTGGGTCTGTATGGAATCACAATTAAAAAAGTCCCACGAAAGCAGGGAACATCCTATATCACAGCCGTAAACCGTCTTTTCCTGAATGCCCAGTTCATCTACGGCCTGGCCCAGTGCCTTCAGCACCAACCCGTGGCCACAGCCGGGACAAAACTTGTGCGGCTTTGTATCAATTCGCCAGCTTTTTGGCATGGCCAGTTGCATAGACATGCTTTCAGCCTCCTTTTTAAACCTCTTTCTCCCACAAACTCTGCAAATCAGTCACAAAACCGATCTCACCCTGGCCGCCACTTCTTCGGCGGTTATGCCCATACCGGGTTTGTATAAGGTGAGCATATCCGCGGAACACCCATAAATGGCATCCTTTACCAAGCGCGCCATCTGGCCCTTGGCGGACTCAACCATAAGCAGGGCTTTAGCCTTGTTGGCCACATCCCTCAATTCCTTCTCGGGCAGCGGCCGAAGGGTGATGGGGCGGAAGTAGCCCACCTTCAGTCCGGCCTCCCTCAATTCCACGACAGCCTCTTTCACAGCCCTGGAAACCACTCCGTGGGACACCACCACCAGGTCGGACCGGTCAGCCGCCAAGCTGTCATACTCCGCCAATCCGGGGGCAATGGCGTTAAACTCCCTGGCCACGTTTTCCACCACTTCGTAAATTTCTTCCTCCACGTTGTACGTATTCCGGTAATGTCCGGGAGGCCTGTCCACTCCGGGAATTCCGGGCTTACCCACGTACCTCTCCGCAGGCGCCGGCTGAATGCCCTTCTCCTCGGGGTCGTACATGGTCAGGGACTCCCTCATCTTGGCCTGGTAGCCATCACCCAGTATGAAGGTGGGGAATCGGTATTTCCACGCCACATTAAAGGCTTTGATGGTGTAGTCGAAAAGCTCCTGGTGATTGGCCGTGGAATAGACAATGCGAAAGCCTTCGCCATTGCCGCCGATGGTGGTCATGGTCACTTCTTGCTGGGAATATATCACAGTGGCGGTGGAGGGCCCTCCCCTCTGCATGATCACCACCACCATGGGAAGCCTCATGGCCTCCGCCATGGAAACAGGCTCCTGCATGAGGGTGTTGCCGGGTCCGGCGGTGGCGGTAAAGGACTTCTTACCGGCCATAACGCCTCCCACCGTGGTAAATCCGGCCGAAAGCTCGTCCTCGGTCTGGAGGAAATCCCTCCCGTACCTTGGCGCCAGCCTGGTCCAATAGTGCATGATTTCATTCTGCGGCGTAATGGGATAGCCGTACATTATATCGGCCCCGGCCGCCAGTGCCGCGTATGCCACCACCTCGTTGCCAGTCATAAAGTAGCGCTTTTCTCCTTGAATCGGCTTTTCCGGCATGTTGCGGGTACACCTCCTGTATATTCCGTCTCCTTTAATTCCCAATTCCGTCCCCGTATCATCACCACAGACTCCCCGGCATATAGCGCCTGATGGGCCACACCGGGTTCTCCATGCAATCTTCGGGCCCGATAACCAAAAACAGCTCCTCCACCACCGTAGTGGCCAGCACCGGCAGATTCAGGGCCGCCGCCGCCCCGGCCACAATCCTGGCCCCTTCCTGGACTATTTCGGCGGTGGTCTCATCCCCCAGGTGAGTGTTGTTCAACAGCATGTCCACCCTGCCCAATTCCCCGACATAGCTTATAATATCCCGCACCGAGCCGGTCATGGGCCGGGAGGCGTTGATCACTGCCACCACCTTAAGGTCCGGATCGCCGGCGGCCCCCTCCAGCAGGTTCAATGTCCGGGAGCCCGCCACGCCGTAGCCCACATCCAGCACAATATCACCGGGGCGCTTCAGCGCCCAGCGATTCTCCGCCCTCAGCACGTTTCCGGTCTCACCCAGCCCCACCATGTCTCTGGTTTCCCAGGCCAGAACCTGTATGCCGGCGGTCATCAACTCCTTTTTAATGGGCCGCAGGGTGTAACAAGGCTCCACAATATCCAGATCCACCAGCGTCACCGGCCGCCCCGCCCGGGACAGCGCCAACGCCCTGTTGACGGCCACTTCGCTCTTTCCGCTGGCATATTCTCCTACATATGCTTCCACTATTCTCCCGTAAATATTAAAATCCGCCTCCCTAAACCATTGATTCTAAATATTGTTATCAATATTCAAGAAATTAAAAGACATTGATCCGCCGGCAAAATCCCGGGAAAACACTAAAAAACCGGGTGTCCATTGAAAAACAGCACCCGTTTCCACATAACAACATTATTATTAAGTATATTGCAAAAAAAAAGAGAAGTCAAATAATACTGTATACTGTGTGCAGCGCACATTATGCCTGCATTTCCATCATCCCCGGGCAAAAAGATAATTCAGCACCACCAGCAGGATGGCCCCGGGAATCTGTAACACCCCCGCCGTAAAAACAGTGGCGGGATTCAATGCGATGCGCATACCCACTTGCCCCAGCACTACATTTAGCAACAGCAACGTGACCGTCCCCACCGCGGCATAGCCGGCCAGCCTTAACAGCCACCTCAGCGGCCTGGCCAGAAAGGCCGCCGCCACGAAAATGCCGCACAGCCCGGCCAAAAACAGAAAAGCATATTTCCACTCCACCGCCATCATCTCCTTCGGCGAGGTTGTCCATGGGTTCAATAAATTGAATATGCCCATGGGTGGTAAAATATGCCTGGGTTTATTCCAGCAAGTGACGGCCTTCCAGGGCCTTGGAAAGGGTAATCTCGTCTGTGTACTCCAGGCTCGCCCCCACCGGAAGACCGTGGGCCAGCCTCGTCACCCTGATGCCGGAAGGTTTTATCAGCCGCGCCAGGTAAAGGGCGGTGGCGTCACCCTCAACATTGGGGTTGGTAGCCAGTATCACTTCCCTGACATTGTTTCCGGCCAGCCTCTCCAGCAGCTCCCTGACCGTCAGGTCGCCGGGACCCACGCCTCCCATGGGGGAAATGGCACCGTGCAGCACGTGATAAACCCCCTTGAACATCCTGGATTTCTCCATGGCAATGACGTCCCTTGGCTGTTCCACCACACACAGCATTTCCGTGTTTCTCCCGGGGTCCCGGCAAACGGCGCAAGGGTCCCGGTCTGTAAGGTCGCAGCACTGCGAACAGCGGCGGATGTTTTCCCTGGCCTCCACCAGTGCCCGGGCAAATCTGCGGACAGCCTCGGTGGGCTCGTTCAGAATATAAAAAGCCAGCCGCTGGGCGGTCTTGGGCCCGATGCCCGGCAGTCTGGCAAATTCTTCAACCAGCCGGACAATGGGCCCGGCACCTTTCATCCCCTTCACTCCCCCGATAAACTGTTTTCACGTCAATCCGGGAATATTCAGCCCCCCGGTCAACTTCCCCATCTCCCTGTTCACCATTTCCCTGGACTGGCTCAATGCGCCGTTCACTGCGGTAAGCACCAGGTCCTGCAACATTTCCACATCCCCCGGGTCCGCCGCCTCGGGCTTTATTTCGATGGCAACAATTTCCTGCCTGCCGTTGGCCACCACCTTCACTACACCGCCGCCAGCGGTGCTTTCCACCGTGCGGCCGCCCAGTTCCTCCTGCAGCCTGGCCATATCCGCCTGCATTTTCTGCACCTGCTTCATCATCTTTTGCATATTGCCGCCAAACATGTCGAAACCTCCCATCTATTATTCCATGCACCCATCCTGCCTTCTGTCTCCCGACAGATCCCCACACCGCCCGGGGCGGCGCCATCAAAAAAGAAAATATCCATAAAAAGAATACAGCCCGGACTATATGTTATCCTCCCATGATTCAAACCCCTCCATATTTTCCAGAGGAACATCCCCGCCCCTGCCGAACAGTGCGTCAACATCGACGGACCGGACCGCCTTCTTTTGCTGTCTGGTCTTCTTCGGGGGCTTCCGCTCCGAGATCACCAGCCGCAGGCGCAGGTCCACCTGACATACCGATTTTATTACTTCGGACAGTTCCCTGCGGCTGTCTTCATTGTCCAGTATACCCAGAGCCAGCGGCGCATAGGACACGGAATTGGGGAAAGCCACGGTCAGCGTATTCCCCTCCATCTCCAAAGGCCAGCCCCTACCTTGAACAAGGTGGACAGCTGCATGGGGACACGCCTTGCCGGCCACCTCCATTATGTCGGCCCATCGGCTGTTTATCTTATCCAGCAAAAGGCCGGGCTTCGGTAAATTTGCGGGCGGCGCCGGCGCAGCCCGGTCCAGCTCTCCGGCAAGGGCCGCTTCCGGCGCAGCGGACCATTCTCCGGCTTTAGCCCTTTCATTATGTGCAGGAATAATTTTCGACACCCCGGAAACGTCACGGTCTTCCCGTTCACTGACATTATATGCGGCTTTGTCCCTTCCCTCCCCGGCCGGATAAGTCACCGGAGGAATCCCTCCGAATCCCTCCTTCACAGTCTCCGGGAGGCCGGAGGAAACCGGCGCTGGCCGGACTGCAGGGCCTGGCCCTCCATATTTGCTGACGGGCGCCAGGCGGGATATCATGGCTTCCAGTTCCCGCACCCTGGCCGCCAGCTCCGCCAGATGGCCCTCCACCTCCCGGCCGGCACCCGCCCCCATTACCCTGGCAGCCCGCACCACGGCCACCTCAAGAAGCACCTGGGGCTGAGTGCTCCAGCGCATTTCCTGCTCAGTCCTGGCCAGCAGGTGCATGACTAGGGAAAGCCTGTCCACTTCATTGCCCCGGGGGTCCGGCCGGACCGTCCAATCAAGCAGAATGCTTCGCAAACGGGCATTCAGGTCCTTTAAGAAAACCCTCACATCCTTGCCCAAACCGGCCACCTCACCCACCAGCTCCAGCACGTCCCCCGGGCGGCCGTCCATAATCCCCCGGGCCGCCCTGTCCAGCAGGTCTTCCCGGACGGTGCCCAGTATGCCGTGTATTTCATCCGCCCCGATGGCGCTGCCACCATATGCCGCGGCCTGGTCCAGAATACTGAGGCCGTCCCTCACTCCGCCCTCGGCGGCCTTCACAATCAATTTCAGGGCCGCCCGGTCTATGGCTATCCCCGCCTTTTCAGCCACCATCTCCAGATGTTCCAGCATCTTCATGTCCCCAATGCGGTGAAAATCAAATCTCTGGCACCGGGAAAGTATGGTCGGGGGCAGCCGGTGGGGCTCGGTGGTGGCCAGTATAAACATGGCGTGGGCCGGGGGCTCCTCCAGCGTTTTCAGCAGGGCGTTGAAGGCCTCATTGGTGAGCATATGCACCTCATCAACAATAAATACCCTGACTTTTACCGAGGAAGGGGCAAACCGGACTTTTTCCCTGAGTTCCCTCACCTCGTCTATGCCCCGGTTGGAGGCGGCGTCAATTTCGGTCACGTCCATGGAGATCCCTGTGTCTATCTCCCGGCAAACATCACACCGGCCGCAGGGCTCCCCCCCTTCGCTCCGCAGGCAATTGGCCGCCTTGGCCAGTATCCTGGCCACACTGGTCTTGCCCGTTCCCCGGGGGCCGCAAAACAAATAAGCGTGGGAAAGCCTGCCGCTTTTCAGGGCGTTTTGCAGAGTGCGGACAACGTGTTCCTGGCCCGCCACCTCCCCGAAAGCGCGGGGCCGCCACTCCCTGTAAAGAGCCAGATATGCCATTCAAACACCCCCGTTTGCATCGAAGGACTGACCCCGCATTCTGTCGGAAGACAGAATGGGCTGAACGGGATATTTTTATCTTAGTTTTCTATACAGAGAAGTTATTTCCTTTTAACAGCCGGATAATTTCCCGCAGTAACAAGAAAAGCGATTTCATCGCCTAATAGCTGAAAAAAGTATCGCTTTTCTTGTTCGCTAGGGGCTGCCGCCCCTTCGACGGACGCTGCGCGTCCTGAGCGCCCCGCAATCGTAAGGGGGCGCGCCCCCTTACAAACCCCCATGTATAGAAAACTTATCCACAAATAATAATGCAAGCATAGTTTCCAATATAGAAGAAAAACCGCCCTGGCGGGCGGCTGGGATCCAGTAGTCCGCGGTCAGAATTCAGTGGTCAGTAACTTCGGTACCGGTCACCTGAGTTATTCATCCTGTCTCCCGGCAGGACAAGGAAACAAAAAAAGCCGCCTGCGGCTCGACAAAAATTTAAGGCCGTGCACCCGCCTTTGAACAATAACTTCCGGGCGTTACCCCGGCAGGTGGCTCAGGCCAGGCGCCCTTGCGGCACCCGCAGCGCCTCCCTTAGTGCTGCTTCCGTCAGGACCTGACACGGTTCAGGAGTCTCCGTCGCGCAAGACCCGGCCGTCAACACCCCTTACAGGGGCCGGACCCCACAAGTCAAGCCCGGGGGCGGGAATTCGACCCCGCTATAGCGGTTTGCGGGTTCAGGGCACCGCCAGCTCCCCATCTAGCACGGCCAATGTATAAAAGCTTATAAAATCACTGGCGGAGAGAGCGAGATTCGAACTCGCGAAACGGTTCCCCGTTCACACGCTCTCCAGGCGTGCGCCTTCATCCACTCGGCCATCTCTCCGTGGAATCACACGTTAAAGCGTTTTTGCTCCGGCAATTATTTATTATACACCGATTTTCCGCCGGCTGCAAGTTTTTTGGCCGTTATACAATGCTTTTTTATCCGGCCGGCCGCACTGCATGGCTTTCTTTCAGAATGCCCGCGGTTTTGTTTGATTTACTGTTTTCCCTGCTTTATGATGTTAATGATAAGTATGCTTACAATTGCCGGGGACCAATTCCAGGAAAGGGGCGGGTACTTTGCGGCGGGACCGGCTGCAGGCCTTCCGGGCCTGGTTTGAAGAATACGTAAAGGGCTTTTACAGCGAAGACCCCGTTTCCCGGACGGGGATCGCTTTAAAAGAGGGTCACACCCGTAGGGTTTGTGAAAATATTGTCCGCATCGGAGCTTCCATCAGCCTGGGGGAAGAGGACCTAATCCTGGCCGAAACCATTGCCCTGCTCCACGATGTGGGGCGTTTCGGCCAATTTGCCCTCTACCGCACATTCAACGACCGGCGCACCGAAAACCACGCCCTGCTGGGACTGAGGGAGCTGAACCGGGCCGGAGTCCTTTCCTCCCTCGGGGAAGAGGAAAGAGAAATAGTGGCCGGGGCCATAGAATGTCACAACATGGTGGAGCTGCCCCCGGATTTGCCAGGGCGGCGGCTGCTGTTCTCCCGGCTGATCAGGGACGCCGACAAGCTGGACATACTGGAGATGTCGGCCTCGGAGTCAGACCGGCCGGTGATGAATGCATTTCTCCCGGACACCCCGGGGTGCTCGCCGGCCCTGCTGGAAGATCTATTGAGCGGGAGGCGGTGCCACTACGATCAGGTGAAAAACTCCAACGACAGAAAACTTTTGCTGATTTCCTGGGTTTATGACATCAACTTTGCACACACCTTTGCCGAGATCAAGCAGCGGGGACTTATAAACAAAATAATGGACAGCCTGCCCGGCGGCAAAGACATCCTGGCGGTCCGCCGGCACGTGGAAAAATGTCTGAATAATAATTCCCTCGCTAAAACATTGTAATGGTGATTTACATGACATTTATACCTTATGGCAATAATAAGCACGCTTCAATACGCCCGCCGATCAAGTGGGCCGGGGGTAAAGGACAGCTTATTCCGCAGTTTGAGCAGCTTTTCCCCGGGCGAATCGACTGTTTGGCGGAGCCTTTTTTTGGCGGCGGGGCTGTTTTTTTTCACCTCCTCCCCCGCCAAGCGGTTTTGCTTGACACCAACAAAGAATTGATCAATTTTTATCTGGTGGTGAGAAACAATCTGGAATCCTTGCTGCTGGACCTGCGCCGCCATCAGAACACGGCGGAGTATTATTATCGGCTGCGGGCCCTTGAGCCGGACTCCATTGACGATGTTCAGCGCGCATCAAGGTTTCTTTACCTGAACAAGACAGGCTATAACGGCCTGTGGAGGGTTAACAGCAAAGGCCGGCACAATGTACCCTACGGCAGGTATAAGAACCCCAAAATTTTGGATGAGGAAAGCCTGAGAAAAGTCAGTGCAGTTTTACAGGGCACCGAAATAATGTGCGCGGACTTTTCCCACATCCTCGACATTGCGCGGCCGGGAATGTTTATATACATGGATCCCCCTTATCATCCATTGTCCGATACCGCAAAATTCACAAGCTATACGGCCGAGTCTTTCAGAGAGAAAGACCAAAGCCGGCTGGCGGGCGTTTTTCAGGAACTGGACCGGCGGGGATGTTTGGTGATGCTAAGCAATTCAGATAGCGTCTTCATCCGGGAACTTTATGCCGAATACAACATCACAGTGGTTACGGCCAAACGTAATATAAACTGCCGGCCGGAAGGCCGGAATCCAATCACGGAACTGGTAATTAGAAATTACGGGACAGCCCAGCGCCGCCGGAGGGACGGCGGCGCTGGGCTGTCCCCGATAAAATAGACACACTAAACTACGTGATATAATGGACCCAGAAAATCGGCCAGCAGAAAGGAGAAATCTAAGATACAATTAAACCATGAGAAAACAATACAGCGCCGGCTTCAAGGCCCAGATAGTACTGGAGCTCTTGAAGTAAGAAAAATCAATAGCCGGGAGTGCGGGATTCATCCCAGCCAGCTCAAGAGATGGAAAGAGGAAGCAATAATTAACCTGCCAAAACTCTTTTCCGATCGCAAGGCATCAGAGATTGAAAAGGCAGCCCAAGAAATGATCATCATCACTATAAAATTTTAGAAAGGGGATCTTGTGTATCTTAAATTTTCAAAATATCTGTCTTGACAACGGAGTCCACCTTAGAAACTTTTTACAGTGCATTCCACGCCGCAGCAACAGACAAGTTTGGAGTCAACTTGAATGTCGTGGCTAAAGAAGCGCCGAGACAAACGGAGGATTGAAACATGGGTAGCGAACGTATTTATAAAATGAAAGTTTCAAAGGTCTACCCTATGTATGTCCAAAAAGTCGAGCGAAAAGGACGCACGAAGGCGGAAGTTGACGCCATCGTCCAATGGCTGACCGGCTACGATGAACAAGGCATCCAGTCCCAGCTTGATGGCGACGCTGATTTTGAGACATTTTTTGCCGAAGCCCCTCAAATTAATCCGAACGCCTGTAAAATTACCGGAGTAATCTGTGGTGTTCGAGTTGAGGGAATCGCAGACCCGCTCATGAAAAAAATACGTTGGTTAGATAAAATGGTGGATGAACTGGCAAAGGGCAAACCGTTGGAGAAGATTCTGAGGAGTTAGCAAAGAACCTTTCTACGATTGAAGTGTACCTTAAAACGATTCTCCTAACCTTTCTATGATTTGTCGAACCTTTTAACGATTACCCGGTTAAGCCGCAAGGGGTGTGCAGTTACCGTGACGATGGCAGCCGAAGCATAGCGGACGACCGCGCCGACCATAAATTCCAGATAAAGCAAAAGGCTCTCCCGGTCAGCCAATGACCGCAAAAAGCCCATAAATCAAGCGGTTTTCGCCACCCTTCCGACTTCACGGAGGGCGAGAACCGCCGCTTGGCATTGTATCAATCTCGGTAAGAACATAGACCCGGGAGGGAATCCCGGTGGCCCACAAAGTGTTTCCCGGTAATGCCGCCGACATAGAAACCTTTAAATATGTAATCAAAGACACCAGGGACCGCTTTCAGCTCCGCCGGGTGATTTTCGCAGGCGACCGGGGCATGGTCAGCCCGAAGCTTTTAGACGAACTGGACCGGATGCATATCGAGTACATAGTCGGCGTAAAGATGCGCAGGTCCAAAGGCGGTAGAAAAAGTCTTGAAAACCGGCGGCAGATACAGGGTAGTGCGGCATAACCCCAAGGTAAAAGAAGTTTGGTATGACGCCGGCCGCTATGACGGCAAATACGTACTGCGCACCAACTGCCAGCTGGATACCGAAGAGGTGG
>JBBIMW010000012.1:0-59895 GCA_037444185.1 Peptococcaceae bacterium
TCCTTTTTTGTGGTTGTGGAATTGGTGCTATTTACCTGTAACTGCATAACTCATGCTTAATTATACACTTCTTTATAAAACAATATATACCTTAGGCCAGAACAAATTCGCCCTTCGGGCGACTGGAATCCAGAATCCAGGAGTCAGAATCCAGAATAAAAGGAACCTTATTTAATTTATCCACAAAACCTGTGAAAGCATAATTTCCCATACATCAAGAAAAGCGATTTCATCGCCTAATAGCTAAAAAAGGTATCGCTTTTCTTGTTCGCCAGGGGCTGCCGCCCCTTCGACGGACGCTGCGCGTCCTGAGCACCCCGCAATCGTAAGGGGGCGCACCCCCTTACAAACCCCCATGTATAGAAAACTTGTCCACAAATAATAATGCAAGCATAGTTTCCTATACACAAAAAAGCCGCCTTGGCGGGCGGCTCGGACCCCCATGCCACATGAATGTGGCATGGGGGTCCTGGTTCCATGTCCTACCGTTATTTATCCGTGAATCAGCCCGGGCAGGCAGCGGGTACATACCCAAAGGCTTTCTCCGGCCCTGCGGCAGGGTATCACCGGGAAGTCGTCCTCACTCCCGCCGCAGCGGTGGCACCGTTGCGGAATATATGTCCGGGGCCTGGACCGGAGGTGTTCGTGCACGGCCTCCTCGGAAAACTCTGCGGCTTCCCTTTCCTCCAGGGACAGTGCCCCCTCGGGGCAGACCCCCAGGCAGAATCCGGCTCCGTCACACAGTTCATCCCTGACCACCCTGGCCTTTCCGTCAATTATCCCTATGGCTCCCTCGGCGCAGGGTGACACGCACAGGCCGCAGCCGGTGCACCTGTTTTCATCTATCCTTACAATTTGGCGCTTTCTTTTCATCATGCAGCCCTCCCGCCCTATAATTATAAACATTATCACCTGCATCCTATTTTTTATCTGTGAGTGACGCCGAAAAAAACAGTGATGTTGGTCACAATTCAAACCCCGGCTTTCATTGGAGGCTGTAGGCAGTCTTGTCCGCAGCCCCTGTTCTGCCGGCTTAAAAAGTTATACAATTAAACCATGAAATATAATCGTCATTTTTAGAATATATGCACTGGACTTTAGAATCAAATAGTCTTGGGGGGGGTAAATCACCTGAACTATCTGTACATAGGAGCAGGCGGATTCCTGGGAACAATATCCAGGTACGCCATCGAAAAAAAAATTGTTTTAATGACGACTGATTTCCCCGCCAGCACTTTCACGGCAAATATAGCCGGCAGCCTGTTGATAGGATTTATTATGACCCTGGCACTGGAACGGCCGGCCTTCAGCCCCAATGTGCGGATGGGCATGACAACTGGATTTCTCGGCGGATTGACCACGTTCTCCACATACACCCACCAAACATTGCTCCTTCTGGAAAGAGGAAAGCCGATCCTGGCGTTAATGTACAGCTTGGCAAGCGTATTTTTTTGTCTGCTGGCGGTATGGCTGGGTATTACGCTGGCCAGGGCCGTTTCCCGCCTGTCCGGAAGAATGGGGGTCAAAAGTCGGTGAACTGTATTTTTGTGGGTCTGGGAGGATTTTTGGGGGCCGTGGCCAGGTTTGCCGTAATCAAGTTAATCAATGACAGAGTCGGAATTTCTTTTCCCGCAGGAACCTGGGCGGTGAACATCACCGGATCATTTTTGCTTGGTTTCCTCATGAGCATGGGCCTAAACCATGCAGACCAGATTGGTTACGATTTAAAACTCGCTCTGACAACAGGCTTTCTGGGTTCCTACACCACCTTCTCCGCCTTCTCCTACGAAACCTGCCAATTAATCCGGGGCGGGAAATTTTTGACGGCGCTGTCTTACGTCGCCGCCAGCGTCGGATGCGGGCTGGGGGCGGCCTGGTCCGGCATGGCGGCCTTCAAGCACCTGTTGCGCTGACGAAAATAATATTGCACAGAGAGCCCTCCTGAAAACTATTCCGCATCTTCTCTGATTAATTCCAGGATTCTGGTGTATATGCCGTGCAACGACTCCAGGTCCTCTTCGGGCAACCTGCCCAGGAAGCCGTATATCACCTCTCTTCTCCTCCTTACAGCCTCCTCCAGCACCTCCCCGCCGGTGGCTGTCAGCTCAAGCCACACCAGCCTCCTGTCAGTCTCGGACCTGTTTCTGGAGATATACCCCATTTTGGTCAGCCGGTCCGACATGGAGGTTATGGCACTCAATGACACCCCCATGGACTCCGCCACCTCGGATACCGTTGCCGGCCCGGAAGAGAGCCTTTTCAGCAGGAAGTACTGGGGGTGGGTGAGGTTCTGTTCGCCTTGAAAAATCTTGAATGTTATCCTCCTGGCCACCTCCAGGATCACCTCATCCAGCTTTTTCAGCCTTTCCTCTTTTTCCGGGGAAATGCAGCCGCTGTTCAAACCATTCCCTCCCCATCCACCGCTGAAACGGCACCTGGAGAATCACTCCGAATATATTAAAGATGCAAAATGTTTACTTAGTTAAGTATATGGTCGACTGAAACCGCTGTCAAATGTTTTTCAAGCCGGGCGGACAGGGGCGCCACCAAGGGGCGCCCCTGTCAAGGCAAAATTAATAATTACGGCACATCAGCTCAAAAAAAGCCCTGGGGTGATCGCACACCGGACATACCTCCGGCGCTTCCTGCCCGTTATGGACGTGACCGCAGTTGCAGCACTTCCACTCGGCCACCCCGTCCTTTTTAAAAACTCCGCCCTTTTCAAGGTTTTCCAGCAGCTTGCGGTACCTCTGGTCGTGCTCCTTTTCTATGGCCGCCAAGCCCTTGAAAATGTCTGCAATCTGGGCGAAGCCCTCTTCCCTGGCCACCGCCTCGAATTCCTTGTACATTGATGTCCACTCGTAATTTTCTCCCTCGGCCGCCATTTTAAGATTCTGCCCCGTGTCTTTTATGCCGCCGACAAGCTTCAGCAGCACTTTGGCGTGTTCTTTTTCATTATTGGCCGTTTCTTCAAAAAACTCGGCTATCTGCTGATAGCCCTCTTTTTTGGCCACCGAGGCAAAAAAGGTGTACTTGTTGCGGGCCTGGGACTCGCCGGCAAAGGCCGCCATGATATTGGCCCAGGTCCTGCTTCCCTTCAGTTCCATGGAAGTCACTCCTTTCATCATCAATCAGGCCGGCCTTCCAGACTCTCCGGAATTGCCTGCCGGTTACAGTATTGCTCAATATTCTCCATAATTATCCCGACTCCTTCCCCGTCCCCGGGTATATTCCCTTCCTTCCAGTTCTGTCTATTGTCTCCCGGCGGAATAAGGATTGCAGAAGGATGCCTCAGTTGACCTTTTTGCTCCGCGGCGTCCGGGGCAGCGCCCCGGGCCACAAATTCTTCAGATCGGCCGTCTGCAGGGCTGAAAGCACCTTCTCCCTCAGGTCCGGATACCTGGACCTGAGTCCGGACACCAGTTTTTTCACTTCCTCCCGCTTGGTCATGCCGCTGACCGGGCAGGGGTTTTCAATCACCGGGACCTTTTCCATCACGGCCAGCTCCTTCACCGCTTCCTGTCCAAGGTACACCAAGGGCCTGATCATGTGCAGCCCGGTCCTGTCAAGAAATGTATTGGGGGAAAAGGTCTTAAACTGCCCGGTATACAAAAGGCTCACAAAAAAAGTGTCCACCACGTCGTCCAAATGGTGTCCCAGGGCCACCCTGTTGCACCCCATGCCCAGGGCCAAATCGTTCAGGGCCCCCCTCCTCAAAGTTGAGCACAGGGCGCAGGGATTTTTTTCATTTCTCACGTCGAACACTATTTGCCCGATGTCCGTGGACTGGTACCGGAAGGGTATTTCCAGCCGGCGGCAGAACTCCGCCAGGGGAGAGATGTCCATGCCGAAACCCAGGTCAAGGAAAACGCCGTATATTTCAAACTTTACCGGGGTGGTGCGCCTGACCGCGTCCAATATGTATAAAAGCACCCCGCTGTCCTTCCCTCCGGAAAGGCCCACCGCCACCCCGTCGCCGCCGGAAATCATGCCATAATCAACTATGGCCCTTTTTACCCTGGCCAGGGCCCACTTCCTGAAATCCTTTTTCCCCACCCGCTCCGCTCCCCTTTGCTGCAGTCCCGCAGCTGATAAACATTATTTGAATTTTACATTGATTTCATTGAAGTTACCCATACAAAAAAATTTTACTATAAAAAGGATCGTTTTAAAATACATAGAATACTTGATTATAGTCGAAATATAGTGATATTTGATGACGATTGGCGAAATTCATCACAAACCATCGGCGCGAAAAGTCTGTTGAAGGAGGCGAGATGAACCAAAAGTTAAAGGTGTGTAACAGGCCGGGGAGATTTCACGCAAACTGATTTTATAGGAGGCTCAAATACAATGAAATTGAGAATAGGAACAAAGATTGCATCGGGATTTCTGGTCATGCTGGCATTGATTGTGGCTCTGGGGATTTCATCTTTTTATTTCACCGGAACCATTCAGAAAGACATGGCAAACATGAAGACGGTGCAGGAAAGGCTTTTGCTGCAGAAAGAAATAGAAACGTCTTTTTATCTTTCCATCGCCGGGGCCCGGGGCTATATAGCCTACGGCAGGGATAGCTTCAAAGATGCCTACAGCAAAGAAATGAACAGGGTGCTGGAAATGGAGAAACGCCTTCTGGAGATCAGTGCTCCCGAAAAAAGGCAGGAAGTGCAAAAATTAATTGATACCACCACCAATTTCCACAATGCCGTCTCCAAGAACCTGGTTCCCGCGGTGGAGAAACAGCACAAGGCCCAGGACCAGCAAGCCATGATCGCCGCCCGGGACGAGGTGATGAAAATAGCCGGCACCCTTACCCCCGTCACCGGCCAGATCACCGAAACACTGAAGGGGCTGGTGGACGCCAATACCAAAAAACTCGATGAGGCGTACCATCATGTTGACAAAAGCATCTCCGGAGTCAAATCCACTTCCGTCATCATGACCGCCGCCGCCGTACTGGCGGGACTAATACTGAGTTTTTTCATCACCAGATCCATAAGGAACCCCGTGCTGAGACTGGCCGCCGGCGCTGAAGGATTCGCCCGGGGGGATTTCACCGGCCAAATCAACATTAAGACATCCGACGAGGTGGGGGACCTGGCCGTATCATTCAACAACATGGCCGGCCAACTGAGGGCCCTTGTCTCGGACATGGCCACCAACGCCCAGAATCTGGCCGCCCACAGCCAGGAACTGGCCGCGTCGGCGGAAGAGGTCAGCGCCACTGTGGAGGAGAATGCCAGCACCACCACCGAGGTGGCCGCCATGGCCGACAAAAGCATGGAAAACGCCGCCATCACCGCCCTCGAATCGAAAAAAGTGCTGGAGGTCGCCAGCACCGGAGGCGAAATAGTAAATCAGACCATCAACAAAATAAAGTCCATTTCCGAATCCACCGCCCAGGTCAACACCTCCCTGCAAAGCCTGGGGGATCTGTCTGTGAAGATAGGAAACATAACGGACGTGATCACCGGCATAGCCGACCAAACCAATCTGCTGGCCCTAAACGCCGCCATTGAGGCCGCCCGGGCTGGTGAACAGGGAAGGGGATTCGCCGTGGTGGCCGAAGAGGTGAGAAAGCTGGCCGAGCAGTCGGCCGGAGCGGCAAAGGAAATAGGGCAGTTAATCACCCGTATCCAGACCGGGGTTGACGTTTCCATCCGGCTGATGGAGCAGGGCACCGCCGAAGTGGACGAGGGAGTGAAGCTGGCCGGCCGGGCCGAAACCGCCCTCGGGGAGATAACCCAGGCGATAAACCGCAACATTGCCCTGGTGGAGGAAATAGCCCAGGGGTCCCGGCAAACCAGCGAAGGGACTCAGCAACTATCGGCCAGCAATGAGCAGATCACTTCCACCATTGAACAGGTGGCCGCCGCCGCCCAGGAACTTTCAGAAATCGCCGGCAGGCTGCAGACCTCCGTGGCCATGTTCAAAATATAAAAATGCCGCCCGTGCGGGCGGCAAAGGGATTTTTATAATGGGGCTGCGGGAAAACAATCACCCGCGGCCCTTCTCACCCATGGTGACCGACACATTCACCCTTTTCCCGCCCCGGTACAGTGTGACTTCCACCTTCTGTCCCGGTTTCAGCTTCCCCACCAGGGAAGTGAGGTCATCGGCGGTGGCAACCTTGCTGTGGCCTATTTCAACGATCACGTCCCCCTGGGTGATGCCTGCGCTGTCCGCCGGCCCCCCCTCCACCACCGAAGTGACCAGAACCCCCTCAGTGACTCCCAGCCTTAAATATTGGGCGCTTTCCTTGTTAATACTCTGGATATATACCCCCAGCCAGGGGCGGGTTATTTTGCCCTGATTGATCAAGGCGTCCAGCACCGGGCGCACCGTGCCGGCGGGAATGGCGAACCCTATTCCCTGGGCCGAGGCGCTCACGGCGGTGTTAATGCCCACCACCTGTCCCTTCATGTTCAGCAGCGGCCCGCCGCTGTTGCCGGGATTGATGGAGGCGTCGGTCTGCAAAAGGTTTTTATACTGCCTGTCCTGAACGGCGATGGGGCGGCCCTTGGCGCTGATCACCCCCACGGTGACGGTGTGGTCCAGACCCTGGGGGTTTCCGATGGCGATGGCCCACTCTCCCACCCTGACGGCGTCGGAATCCCCCAGCTCCAGGACGGGCAGATCCCCCTCGGCATTTATTTTCAGCACGGCCAGGTCCAACTCGAAATCGGACCCCACCAGCTTGGCAGGAACCGGTTTTTTACCGGTCATGGTCACCTCGATTTTGGCGGCGCCGCTGATCACATGTTCATTGGTGAGGATGTAGCCGTCCTTGCTGATAATGAACCCCGAGCCCATGCCGGTGGTGTACCTCGGTCCCAGGCCCCTGGGTATCCGGTTGCCGAAAAAATCCCGGAAGAAGGGGTCGTTAAAAAACGGGTCGAAGAACCGGTCCCTGGATTCCACCGTGGTCTGAATCATAACCACCGCAGGGCTGGTTTTTTCCACAATGTCCGCGATCAGTCCGGTTCCCACAGGGTTTGCCGGGCTTACCGCGGCGGGCTGGGTGGTGGCGGTGGAAGGGCCGGCGGGAAACAGATAATAGGCTGCCCCCATCATCAAAACGCCGGTTAGAAAAGCCGCAATCAAGTACAGTCCGGATCTCGGCCTGCTGGAATACACGTCTCAAGCCTCCCCCATTATTTTATTAAACTTCTATAAAAATATATTAATAAACGGATCCTTGCTCAATCAAGGTTCGTGGCTGCGGACGGCCACCCTTTCCCCGCTGGCGGTGAGGTCCACACCCTCGTTGGCCACTTCCCACGCAACATTGCGAATGTGCTCGCTGATGCGCAGAAATGCGTTGATTAAATCCAGGTGAACCGCCCCGGCCTCCTCGGACCCGGAACCCACCCGCAGCCTGTGTATGTGCAGCACCCTCAAGTGCCTTTCCATCCTTGTTATTTCCTTCTGAAGAGCATAGGCCTTTTCCGCCAGCTCCCGGTTGCTGGTGACAAAGGCGGTGTTAGTCATGTTCATAAGCTCACAGACCCGTTTGTGCATGATGGATATTTCGTCCCAGCCCTCCTCGGAAAAGTTGCATTTTCCGTCTATCTTGCACTGGGCCAGGTAAGTGACATTTTTTTCAATTATATCGCCTATGTGCTCCAGATCATTAACAATGTTGATCAGTCCCATGCATTTGATGAACTCCTGCCTGGAATGAGGCTGCCGCAACACATTGGTCAGATACTGGCTTATCTCATTAAAAAGTATGTCCACCCGCTCCTCCTTCTTGAAGACCTGGTTGAGCAGGGAGACATCGTTCTTTTCCAGTATCCTGGCCACATCCTTGGTCATTTCAAAAACGTAGTCGAAGGTGCGGTTTATTTCTTTGGTGGCCAACCCCAGGGCTATGGCCGGGGTGTTGATCAGCTTCAGGTCCAGATAGCGGGGCTTGAAAACATCTCTGGCCTGCCTTACATCGGGCACCAGCTTTACCAGTAATGATTCGAACTGCCTGGTAAACGGCAGAAATAAAAGGGCTATGGCAATGTTGAAAAAAGTGTGGACGTTGGCCACCTGATAACCCGGTGAAGAGGTGATGCTCTCCATCAGCCCGGTGAAGGGAGTTATGAAGGGCAAAAAAAGAATCACCCCCGCCACTTTGAACATCATGTGGGCCGTGGCCACCCTTTGGGCCTCCCGGGAGGACCCCAGACTGGAAAGCACCGCAGTGAAGGAGGTGCCTATATTGGCGCCAAACAGCAGGTATATTGCCGCTTGGAGCGTAATCAGGTGCTGCATGGCCAAAATCATTATAATTCCCACGGCGGCGGCGCTGCTGTGCACTAGGAAGGTGAACACGGCGGCCAAAATCATGGCCAATAGTGGATAATCCCCCATCATGGCCATAAGCTGGGGAAAAAACGGGTCCCCCCGCAGGGGATGCATCACTTCGGACATTATTTTAAGCCCCAGGAACAAAAGCCCGAAACCCATCAACACCTGGCCGTACCGCCGATAGCGCTCCCGCTTGATGAAAAAAATGATGGTGGCGCCCAGCCCCACCATGGGCAGGGCTATCTCGGTAACCTTCAGGGCAATGAGCTGAGCCGTCACCGTGGTGCCTATGTCGGCCCCCAGTATCACACCCAGGGTCTGCCTCAAAGACATCAGCCCGGCGCTGGTCAGCCCCACCAATATCACAGTGGTGGCCGTGCTGCTTTGAAAAAAGATGGTAATCAATGCCCCCACCAAAAGGGCGCTGACACGGTTGTTGGTAAAGGTGCTCATCACCGTGCGCAGCCTGGCCCCGGCAATTTTTTGGAGTCCCTCGCTCAGGATCTGAATGCCGTAAAGCAAAAGCCCCATGCCGCCAACCAGGCCCACCAGGACCGTACCCAGCATAATCCCATCTCTTTTCCCCGGAAAATAGTACAATATATTAAGCTTCTAAAAACTATATTTCTCCGGCAAATAAAAAAATCCTCCAATTTTCTATATTCATCACCATGGATAATTTTCATATTCATTGTTTGCATGTTACATTTTTTTATTGTATTATTTAAATAATTAAATTACAGGGGGGAAAATGGGTGGGACATCTTATTGACGCCAAAGAGGAGCTGTACAGGGCCCTGGCCCTGCGCCTGAACAAGAATCCGGTGGGATCGCCGGTGAACGGAACGCTGATGGATATACTGCACCGGCTGTACACAGAAGCCGAGGCCGCGGTGGGCGGAAAGTTTCCCTTGCTGCCCGTGACCCTGGACAGAATAGCCGAAATAACGGGGGCGGAAAGAGAAGAACTGAAAAATCTGCTGGACGGCATGGCCGATAAGGGACTGGTGCTGGACCTGCCCCGCCGGGACGCCGTCTATTACATGCTGGCGCCCATGGTGGTGGGATTTTTCGAATACACCTTCATGCGGGTGAGGGACGAAGTGAATATGAAGGACCTGGCGGAACTATTTGAAAGATACATGCAAAGTGAAGGCGTCGGAGAAGAGATCTTCGGCGGCGACACCAAGATGTTCCATACTTTGGTCTATGAGAGTATAATACCGGCGGCGGTGGAAACCGAGGTGTTAACCTATGAAAGGGCATCGGAGAACATCCGCCGTTCCGGAGGCGGGGCCCTTTCCCTGTGTTCGTGCAGGCACAAGGCCAGCCACCTGGGCAAGGCCTGCGACGCCCCCATGGACATCTGCACCTCCCTGGGAGGCGGCGCGGAATGGCTGGTCCGGCGGGGCATGGCCCGTCCGGCGACGGTGGACGAACTGCTGCGGGTGCTGGACCGGAGCGAAAAACTGGGGCTGGTTCACCTGGGAGACAATGTGCTGAACAATCCGGCCTACATATGCCACTGTTGCGGGTGCTGCTGCCTGACGCTGAGGGCCATCAATGAACACGGCATGGAGGCCGTGCACCCCAGCAACTTCCTGCCCGCCCTGGACGCAGAAAACTGCGCCGGCTGCGGCCACTGTGCGGAAAGCTGCCACATCAAGGCCATTTCCATGCACAGCCCCGGCGGGGCCGAAATCCCGGCAATCAAGGAAAATACCTGCATAGGCTGCGGAGTGTGCGCGGCATCATGCCCCACCGGAGCCCTGACCGTTTCCCGCCGGACCGTCCTGCACACCCCGCCGGAAAATAAAAAGGCGCAGATGATACAAATCGCCGCCTCAAAAGGACGCATATAATATTTCACAAGTATTGGACACCCCGGCCGGCGCCGGCGGTCCGGACGACGCGATGCCCGTGCACTTCCCACTTCTCCGTCCCGCCTGCGCTTTCTCGCCGGATCCCGTCCATATTCCGGCGGGGCCGGCTCCCAGCGGCGTCAGACCGGCATCTCCCCGGCCCAGGGAACGAGATTGGGCCCGGGATCAAGCATTGGTTCCGTTGGACGGTTTTGTCAAGGGCCATAATACCCGGTGAACTGCTTCCTGAGCTCGTGCTTTTTAATCTTGCCGGTGGTGGTGCGGGGCATATCGTCAACAAAAATCACCGACTTCGGCACCTGGAAGCCGCCCAGCTCCTGTTTGCACCAAAGAATCACCTCCTCTTCGGTGAGGCCGCTGTCCTTACGGGGCGTCACCACGGCGGTGACGGCTTCGATCCAGTGGGGGTGGGGCAGGCCTATGACCGCCGCGGCCTCCACCTTGGGATGGGCCAGTATGGCGGCCTCCACCCTTATTGACGGGACATTTTCGCCGCCGGTCTTGATCATATCCTTCTTGCGGTCCACGAAAACCAGCATCCCGTCGCCGTCGACATAGCCCAGATCCCCGGAGTGATGCCAGCCGAACTTCCTGGCCTGACCGGTGGCCTCCGGGTCCTTGTAATACCCCTCCATCACGGCCGGTCCCCGCCAGACTATCTCTCCCACCTCCCCGGGGGGAAGTATCCTGCCGTCGTCATCCATCACCGCCGTATCAAAACCGGGCAGGGACATGCCCCAGACATTGCCCTCCTTTCCCGGGAACCACTCCGGGTTGAAATAGTTGGTGGCCGGATAAGCCTCGGTCTGGCCGGTGGCCAGGACAAAGGAGGCGCCAATCCTTTTCCTGGCGTCCTCCAGGGTCCGCCGGTCCATGGGGGTCATGGCGTAAACACATGTCTCCAGGCTGGACAGGTCATAGTTGTCTATGGCCGGGTGGTCCAGCAGGTAGCGGTACATCATAGGCAGTATGAACATGGAGGTGAGCTTTTCGGATTGTATTGCCTTCATCAGTCCCTCGGGGTCGAATCCCCGCATCACCACGATTTTTCCGCAGGCCAGGAGGACGGTGGTCACAAGGGTATGCTGGGCGCAGTGGAATATGGGCATCACCGCCGTGGTCACAGTGTCAAAATTGACCTTCAAATCGATGGTATTCTGGAGGGCGGCGAAGTAAACGGCAAGGTGGGAAATGAGCACCCCCTTGGGCATGGCGGTGGTGCCGCTGGTGTACATTATCTGCAGTATGTCCCGGTCACCGATGATCACGTCCTCGATTTCCGATCCGTCCGCCCCCTCCACAAAGGTATAGAAATCCACAAAGGGCTCCTGGGCCTGCCGGCCGGAAACCGGGAGGGAAATATAATGCTTGATGTTGGGAAAGTGCTCCAGGTACTTGCCAAACAGGGGGACAAAGGCGTCGTCCATAATCAGCACCCTGGCCTCGGAGTGGTTCAGCACATAGGCCAGCTCCTGGGGGTTCAGGCCCGGGTTTACCGGAACAAATACAAAACCCCCCTTGGCCAGGCCGTACAGTGAGATAATGTACTCGGTGGAGTTCAGACAGATGGTGGCCACCCGGTCCCCCTTCTGCAGACCCAGGCCCCGCACCGCCCTGGCGAAGCGGTTGCAGGACTCGTTGAGCTGACCGTAGGCCAGACCCATCCTCCGGCCGCCCCGGTATTCCACCAGGGCCTCCTTGCCGGGCCTGCGGCCCGCCGACCGGCGGATGATATCCCCCACCGCCACTCTCTGGATAAGGTTTTGACCCAGACTGGGTTCCATAGAAAACCCTCCTTGTTTTTTAATTCTGAGTTTTCAGAAATTTATCCCTAAGCAGCGGGGATAGCCGATTAATTAAGACTATCCCAGCAGTCGTGCTCCCGCCCAACAGGCTATTGGGGGGTTTTGTTTATCGCGGCCTTAAGGATGGCGGTGTTGCATACCTCATTGCGCTGGTTTTTTATTTCCTGCCTGATGGTGATTACCCCGAAGGGGCCCTTGTCCTGCTTTTCAATCAGCTCGGCTTCCACCCTGATGGTGTCCCCGATAAAGGTGGGCGCGGTGAAGCGCACCTTGTCCATGCCGTAAAAGGCGACCACCACACCTGGCTTCATCGGCACCAGGCCCGTGGCCACGCTCATCACCAGCATCCCGTGGGCGATGCGCTGGCCGAACATGGTGCCGGCGGCAAACTCCCTGTCGGTATGAAGCGGATACCAGTCGCCGCTGAAGGCGGCAAAATTGACTATGTCGGCCTCGGTGATGGTCCGCCCCCTGGAGACCGCCCGTGTGCCCACCTCCAGTTCGTCGAAATATTTGTCCAACATACTAAAATCCCCCTTTATTTTGTATTAATCACCTTATCATCCTGTCTGCAATTATCTCCCTCATGATTTCGGTGGTGCCGCCGCCGATGGTGCCTATCCTGGCGTCCCGCCAATGGCGCTGGACGGGGTACTCCATCATGTACCCGTAGCCGCCGTGAATCTGCACCGCCTCGTCTGTTACCCGGCTGGCCGCCTCACAGGCGTAGATCTTGGCCATGGCCACCGCAGTAACGGCGTCCTCCCCGGTCGCAAACAGCGACAGGGCGTGATAGGTCAGGCAGCGGGCAGTCTCGATCAGTGACGCCATGTCGGCAATTTTATGCCTGATCACCTGAAACTTGGTCAGGGGCCTGCCGAACTGGACCCTCTGCCGGGCGTAGCCGATGGCCTCCTCCATGGCCACCTGGGCGCCCGACACCGCCCCCAGGGCCATAATCAGCCTTTCCCAGGCGAAGTTCTGCATTATGTAGTAGAAGCCTGCGTTTTCCTCACCCACCAGGTTCACCTTGGGCACCGGGCAATCCTCGAAGATCAGCTCGCCGGTGTCAGACGCCTTCCACCCCAGCTTATCCAGCTTCTTGGCCACACTGAAGCCCGGCGTCCCCTTTTCAACAACCAGCAAACTAATTCCCTTATGGCCCGCCGCCGGGTCGGTCTTGACGGCGGTCACCACGTAGTCCGCCCGCACGCCGTTGGTGATGAATATCTTGCTGCCGTTGACCACGTAGTGGTCCCCGGCGTCCCGGGCCGTAGTCCGGATGGAGGCCGCGTCCGACCCGGCGTTGGGCTCGGTGATGCCTAGGGCCCCTATTTTCTCGCCGCTGATGGTGGGTGCCAGAAACCTCTTTTTCAGGTCCTCGCCTCCGAACCTGTATACCTGCGGTCCGGCTATGCCTATGCTGGCCCCGATGCCGGCCTGCACCCCGCCGGACCCGCAGCGGGCCAACTCTTCGACAAATACAGCCCCCGCCAGGTAATCCTCGCCGCTGCCGCCGTATTCCTCGGGATACGTAAGCCCTAAAAATCCCAGTTCACCGGCCCTGGTGAAGATCTTCCCGGGAAACTCCCCCTTTTCCTCCCACTCCTCGACATGGGGCTTTATTTCTTTTTCCACCCAGCCGCGCACGCTCCTGCGCAGCATATCGTGCTCCTCCCGGAACAGCCAGTGGGCCATGCTCATCCTCCTTGTCCTGACAATATATCCCGTCAGAATCCAGAATTATCAGGGCATTCCTTATGTGCAGCTTTTAAACGCACCTGTATACCCGGCCTTTCATTCTGGACTCTGGATTCTGGATTCTGACCCATAAGGAATTCCCCAGAGGCATCAAAGCCCCAATGCCTTCGCAATTACTTCCTTCATAATCTCATCGGTCCCTCCGCCAATCCGGTTAAGCCTGGAGTCGCGCCACGACCGCTGCACTTCGTACTCCATCATGTAGCCGTACCCGCCATGGATCTGCAGGGCGGCGTCGGCCACCCGGTAGCCTACCTGGGCCCCCACCAGCTTGGCCATGGAAATCTCCTTCACCGGATACTCCCCGGCGGCGAATTTCCTGGCGGTGGAATAGACCAGCTGCCTGGCCGCCTCGATTTCGGTGGCCATTTCGGCCAGCCTGTGGGCTATGACCTGGAAACTTACCAGGGGCTTTCCGAACTGGGTGCGCCGGCGGGCGTACTCCAGGGCCTTCTCAAAGGTCTTCTGGGCCCCGGCCACCGCCCCGGCGGCCCCGATCAGGCGCTCTCCCTGCAGCTCCCACATGATCTGGTGGAACCCCCTGTTCTCAACACCCAGAAGATTTTCCGCCGGCACCCGGCAGTCCTCAAAAAGCAGCTCCGCCGTGTCCGATGACCGCATGCCCACCTTAGAAAGCTTCCTGGTCACCGTGAAGCCGGGGGTGCCCTTATCCACCAGGAAAAGGGACACGCCGTTGTAGCCCCGGTCAGGGTCGGTCTTGGCCACAAGGGTGATGAAGTCCGCCCGGACTCCGTTGGTGATGAAAATTTTCCTGCCGTTAATCACCCAGTGGCCGCCGTCCCGCACCGCCCTGGTCTCGATGGAGGCAACGTCCGACCCCGCGTTGGGCTCGGTGATGCCCAGGCAGGCCACCTTTTCCCCCCTGAGGGCCGGCATCAGGTATTTTTTAATCTGATCCTCGGTGCCGAACTGCATGATGGGCGGCGTGGCCATGTCGGTCTGCACCGCCACCGCCATGGGCAGCCCCCCTACGCCGCAGCGGGCCATCTCCTCCGCCACGACGATGCCCATAAAGTAATCTCCGCCGGCGCCGCCATACTTCTCGGGATACCGCAGCGACAGGAAGCCCAGTTCCCCCATGCGCGGGAAAACCCAGTCGGCAAAATACCCCTCCCTTTCCCACTCCTCCACGTGGGGGACGATTTCGGTCTCCACAAACTTTCTGATGGTCCTTCGCACCGCCTGGTGCTCCTCGGTGAATACAGAATATTTCAACGGGAATCCTCCTTCCCTATAGGTAATAAGTTCCCACACGCATCAGGTGGGTGAAGTGCCGTGCCTTTTGGCCCTGGGCGGCAGCTTTTCATTTTTGTTTGCGGTTATCTGAAGGGCCTCTATGATTTTTTTCCTGGTCTCCCCGGGTTCGATCACCTCATCCACCACCTGGGCGGTCCAGCTTTTGGCCACCTCGAACACATCCAGCCTTTCCCTGGCCCTGTTCAAATACCCTGTGTAAGCGTCCTCTTCTATGCCTTTACCATATACCTTTCTGTAATCCGCCTCGGAAGATTCCACGGCAAACCTGGCAATGGGCCAGGCGTAGCAGAGGTCCACCCCCATTCCCTTTACTCCGCCCATAATTATGCTTCCGGCGTCCCCGTAGGCCTCCCTGATCACGACACTAATCTTAGGAATGGTGGCAGTGGCGTAAACATCCAGTATTTTGCCGCCATGCCTTAAAAGCCCCAGGGCTTCCTGGTCCTCGCCAGGCACGAAGGGCGGCGTGTCCACCAGGGTGACCAGCGGTATGTTATAAGCGTCCAACACCTGCAGAAAGCGGTAATACTTGTCGCAGGAATTGACCTCCAGTATGCTTCCTGGCTCCCCGGGATTGCTGGCCACCAGCCCCACGACCTCCCCGTTGAAACGGCAGAAACAGGTGATTAGGTTTTTGGCGTACTCTTTTTTAATCTCGTAATAACGGCCGTCGTCAACCAGCAGCTTAATCACCCCGTGCATGTCGTACCCGAGGTTATAGTCATCGGGAACCATGTCGGCCAGTTCCGGCGCCAGCCGACAGGGGTCGTCGGACGTTTCCCTGCGGGGGGGCTTCTCCCGCCAGCTGGAAGGGAGGTAGCTCAGCAAAGCCCGGGCGCTCTTTATAGTTTCCAGGTCGTTGTCGCCCACCACGTCGCAGGTGCCGCTGTATATCATGTGGTAATCGGCGCCGCCCACATCATTCCCAATCCTTTCCGAGGTGGCCGCCTCCACCATCCGGGGGCCGCCCAGCCACAGATTTCCCGTCCCCCTGCTCATCAAAAGAAAGTCGCAAAGGGTGGGCGCATACGCCTGCCCGGCAATACAGGGCCCCATCAGCACGTTGATCTGGGGAATCAGCCCGGAGTAGCGGGACTCCAGGGCAAAATACCAGTCAACGCCCGCCGTGGGCACGTCCTGGTAGCCAAGCCTACCCCCCGAGGAGTCCAGCAGCCAGACCATGGGAATGCCCCAGCCGGCGGCCATGTCAAGAAGCCTGGCGCACTTCATCAGGTGCTGGGTTCCTATTGACCCGCCGTACACGGTAAAATCACTGGCATAAACAGCCACCGACCGGCCGGCCACCTTACCAGTTCCGATAACCGCGCCGTCGCACGGGGCGTCTGATTTTTTGCCGTCAATACGCCTGCCGGTGGTTTGCACGCAGGAACCAAGCTCGGAAAAGGTGCCTGGGTCCATGAGGCATTCTATTCTCTCCCGGGCCGTCATTTTGCCCCTGGAGTGCTGCCTTTCTACGGCCCCGGGCCCGCCGCCGGTTAAATTTTTCTGCCTTATGTCTTTTAGCCTTTGTATTGCTTCATCCATTACCCTTCCCACCATTTTCCACCTCCTACGCCGGCTTTATCGAACGTTTCCTCTCGGGAATCTCCTCGTGCTTGTTCTCGGTCGCTATTAAAGCATTGACTATTTTGGGCCTCGTATCCCCGGGATCGATGATTTCATGCACCGTATAATACGTGGTCCAGTGTTTGCCCATCTGAAACACACTGAACATTTCCTTCAAAATATTTAAATAAAAATCGAAAACCTCCCGGTAATTCCCTCTCTCCCTGGCCTGGTCCAACTCCTTGTTAAATACGGCGCGCACCACCGTCTCCGGGCCGGTGGGGGCGAATTCCATGGTGGGCCAGCCATAGACGAAATCAGGAAACATCCTGGAGCAGCCCATAACAATATTACCTCCCCCGTAGGAACGTCTCAGAACCACGGTAATCTTAGGACAGGTAAGGTTTGCGTAACTATGCAGCAATTTCGCCCCGTGCCGGATTACGCCCATCTTCTCCCACTTGTCGCCGGGCACAAAGGCGGTGGTATCCACCAGGGTGACCAGAGGAATGTTAAAAGCATCCAGTATATTCATAAAGCGGTCGTATTTATCCGAGGAATCGGGCTCGAAAATGCCGCTCAGCTCTTCAGGGTTGCTGGCCACAATACCGGCCACCCTGCCCCCGAACCGGGCAAAGCCGGTAACCAAGTGCGGCGCGTAGTCTTCCTTCAGTTCAAAAAACACCCCGTCATCAACAATTTTTTCGATAACTTCGTGAATATCGTAAGTAAACTTGGGATTGTCCGGCAAAACGTGCGACAGTTCTTCCTCCCTTCCGTAAGGATCGTCGCCGGCTTCGGCATAAGGCGGCTTCTCCCAGCAGTTCTGGGGAAGGTAGCCCAGCAGGGTCCTGGCCATTTCAATGGCCTCACCGTCGCTGTCGGCGATAAGATCGCACTGCCCGCTTTTCACCATGTGGAACTGCGCCGACCCGGCGCCGGAGGATTCAGCCCTGCCGCCCAGCCACAGGAAAGAGGTATTCCTGTTCATGATAAGAAAGTCGGATAAAACCTGCAGGTAGGCCGTCAGGCCGGTACAGGGCCCCAGCAGCAGGCTGATCTTCGGGATGCTGCCTGAATGGAGGCAATACTGCCTGATCAGCCGGGCAATGCCGTTGAATCCCACATCGCCATTTTTCATGCTCAGCCTTTCCCCCGCCGAGTCGAATATTCCGATCAGCGGCACCCTCAGCTGGCCTGCCATTTTTACCAGATCCACCAGCTTCCAGGCGGCCTGATCGCCTATAGAGCCCGACATTACCGTAAAATCCAGGGCATAAAGCATGACCTGCCGGCCGTCCACCCTGGCCAGGCCCATAACGATCCCGTCCCCGGGGCTCAATCTGGATTTCCCGTCAAAGGGCGGCCGGGTATCCCTGACCGCGGAGCCGATTTCTTCGAAGCTGCCGGGGTCGGCCAGGCGGTCTATCCTCTCCCGGGCCGTGAGCTTGCCCAGCCGCCGCTGCACGGCGGCGCGATCTTCCCCTCCCCCGTTCAGGTTTTCCTCGCGAAGCTGGCTGAGTTTTTTCAGGTAACCATCCATCCATTTACCCATGGCATACCCCTCTTTTCAATCTTCGTCCTCTTCCTCGGGGATGAACTTTTTGACAAATCCCGTATCAAAATATCCTTCTTCGAACAATTTGTCCGCCAGTATTTTCCTGTGCAGCGGAATGGTGGTTTTCACCGGTTCTATTACAAACTCCTGTAAAGCCCGGGACATGACGCCCATTGCCGATTTTCTGTCCGGCCCCCAGGCTATGAGTTTGGCCAGCAGCGAATCGTAATAGGGCGGAATTTCATATCCCTGGTATACGTGGGTATCCAGCCTTACGCCGTAGCCTCCGGGAGGGCGGTAGCACTCTATTGTGCCCGGTGAGGGCAAAAACGAATTTTCCGGGTCTTCTGCGTTTATCCTGCACTCTATGGCCCAGCCCTTTTTATGCGCCGAAGAATAATCGCAAGCCAGAGGCTCGCCCATGGACAGCCTGATTTGTTCCTTCACCAGATCAATTCCCGTAACCATCTCGGTTACCGGGTGTTCCACCTGGATTCGCGAGTTTATTTCCATGAAATAAAAGTTTTTCTTTTCATCCAGGATAAATTCAACGGTTCCGGCGTTGAAATAGTCTATCGAACCGGCCACCTTCAGGGCCGCCCCGCCCATCTTTTCCCGCAGTTCGTCGTCCAGCGCGGGGGAGGGAGATTCCTCCAGCAACTTCTGATACCTTCTCTGTACGGAGCATTCACGCTCTCCCAGGTGGACAATCCTGCCGGATTTGTCGCCCAGTATTTGAAACTCTATATGCCTGGGATTTTGCAGGTATTTTTCAATGTAGAGGGTGTCGTCCCCGAAGGCCGCCCCCGCTTCGGCCCTGGCGACGGAAAATTCCTCTTTAAGCTCTCCCGGATCAAGGCAAACGCGCATGCCGCGCCCGCCCCCCCCGGCGCTGGCCTTGATAATCACCGGATAACCGGTTTCACCGGCTATGGCCAGCACCTCATCCCGCGAAACAACTCCCCGCATGCTCCCGGGGATTACCGGAACGCCGGCGGCGGCCGCCCTTTCTTTGGCTGCCAGCTTATTCCCCGCCAGGCGGATACTTTGCGGCTCCGGGCCGATGAAAATCAGGCCCTCCTCTTTACACCGGGCGGCAAAATTATCATTTTCGGCCAGGTAGCCGTATCCCGGGTGGATGGCCTGGGAGTCAGTTTCCCTGGCCGCCCGGAGTATTTTCTCCATGTTCAAATATGTGTCCACCGGCCTAAAGCCGGCCAGGCACACCCCTTCATCGGCCATGGCGGTGTGCAGGCCCTGCCGATCCGCTTCTGAAAAGACGGCCACTGTTTTTATTCCCAGGTCCCGGCAGGCCCTGATTATGCGCACCGCAATTTCTCCCCTGTTGGCTACCAATACTTTCTTAAACATATTCAAACATTCCTTATTCAGTTTCAGTTAATTCACTTCCAAAATCATCAGCACACCGTTGTCGGCCACAGGCTCTTCATTTTTGGCCACGATTTCGACTACCTTTCCATCAGCGGGAGATTTAATCTTTTGGAAAACCTTCATAGTTTCCAAAAGGCACAGAACCTGTTTCTTTTTTACCGTATCGCCCACTTCCACGTAGGGCGGGTCTTCCGGCGAAGGCTTGCGGTAAAAAACACCCGCTATGGGGGCCCTTACTTCCAGTCTTTTTGGACTTTCTGCCATTCCTTAAATTCACCCCTGCCTTAAAAAAGTTAATCGGTTTCTATATACATGCGGAGCAGGTTTGCCCCGAAACATTTGCCAAGGTTGTCGCTGCGCAAGGACCGGGAGGCGCCCCCGTTCAGCGCCCCTCTCAGAACAAAGTTAAAGGCGTTTATATTGGGGACCTCGTAGCGGACCACATCGCCCTCCACCAGGCCCTTGAAGTGATCCTTCACCCGCTCGGCGGTAACGTGTTTTTTAAGCAGCTGGTAGTCCTCGTCCCGGTAGGGAAAGAGGCCTATATTCACCGTGTCACCCTTGTCTCCGGACCTGGCGTGGGCCAGGTCCAGCAAAAGAACCCGGGGCATTTCAGTTCACCTCCAGGATGTCTATATTTACCTGTTTTTCTACCTCACTCCTGGGTACAAGGGAAGACCACAGGCCGATCAGTTCCCGGGGCCTGGGCATGCCTCCGCCGGCTCCGCCGCCGGCCGTGGGCGGCCCGTTCAGCGCCAGGGGCGGCAGCAGCCGGGGCATCCTGGCCGCGTCCGGCTTGTTCCGGGTACGCACCGCAATCCTTAAGCCCACTTCGTTGAGATCCTCTCCGTCGCCCCAGGCCAGGGGCCCGGAAAGGGAGTTGAAGCCTATGTATTCCGTCAGTATCTCTTCAAAACCCAGCCCCAGGGCGGCAAACTGTTTCTTTATGATCTCTTCGGCCTTGCGGGCTTTTTTCATGGCGTGGGGCCAGGAATACCTGACCACCGCCTCGCCCATCCAGCCGTCGCTGTAGCCGATGGAGACCTTCAGTGTTTCCGGCCGGGGCTTGCCCCTCATTCCTGTAATACTGACCCGGTCGGGACCGTCCATTTCCAGCCGGCAGGAGGTGAAATCGGCCACCACGTCCGGGGTGAAGTAAGCGGCGGGGTCGTGGACCTCGTACAGCATCTGCTCCTTCACCGTCCCCAGGTCAACCCGCCCGCCGGTCCCCTCGGGTTTGGTCAGCACGGCGTCGCCGTTTTCATATACCTCGGCCACAGGGTAGCCTATCCTTTCCATGGCCGGAATGTTCCACCAGTCGCCGCTAAAATTGCCCCCGGTGCTCTGGGCGGAGCACTCCATCAGGTGGCCCAGGAGGATTCCGGCAGCCAGGCGGTCCCAGTCATCCCACCGCCACCCCAGCTCGTACACCATGGGCGCCAGGAACTGGGCCGGGTCCGAGGTGCGGCCGGCAATAACCACATCGGCCCCCCTCTCCAGGGCGTCCACCATGGGCTTTGCCCCCAGGTATGCGTTGGCGAACAGTATCCTGTCCCAGATGCCTGAAATATCTCCCCCGCTCTCCATGTCGGACAGGTCTACCCCCATATCCCTGAGTTTCTTTATTCCGGGCAGTATGTCATCGCCGGTAATAACGGCTATTTTAAAACCCTTCAGCCCCATCCCGCGGGCGAGATCGTACACCGCCCGTCCCGCCCCGGCCGGGTTGATTCCCCCGGCGCTGGTCAGTATTTTTATACCTCTCTCCCGGCAGGGAGCCAGAAGCAGGTTAAAGAACAGGTCCTCCACGTATCCCTTGGCCGGATCCTTCTGTCTGGCCTTTTGCAGAATAGCCAGGGTCAGTTCGGCCAGGGCGTCACCGGCAAGGTATTTGACATTGCCCGACTGCACAACGTCCAGTGCCGGAAAGGGGGAATCTCCCCAGAAACCCTGCCCCGCCCCGATGCGAATACTCTTCAATTGAAACACCCCCTGATGAGAATTATTGTCCCTTCCACTCCGGCTGCCGTTTCTGGATGAAGGCCATGGCCCCCTCCTTCAGGTCTTCGCTCAGCAAGTCTATTACCCTGAGGGTGTTCAAAAAGTCCAGGGCCTTGTTAATCTCCATGTCCATGGCGGTATTAAAGGCGTTGAGACCCAACCTCAATACCAGGGGACTCCTGTCCGCCACCTCCGAAGCCAGTTTCATCACTTCCCGCTGAAAGTGCTCAACCGGAAACACAGCGCTTACCAAGCCCATATCCATGGCCTCGGCGGCGCTCAAGGACCGCCCCGTTAGGGCCAGTTCCAACGCCCGGCGAGGCCCGACGGCCCTGATGACGAAAGGGAAAATAACAAAGGGAAAGATGCCTACCCGGATCTCCGGGGTGCCAAATCTGGCCTTTTCACTGGCCAGGGCCAGGTGGCACATGGCCGCCAGACCGCACCCGCCTCCCATGGCATGCCCGTTTACCGCCGCAATCAATGGCTTGGACATACGCAGCCCCGTCCTGAAAAGCTCTGTGGAGGCCGCCCCCTCCTGATGAAGTACTGGCGCGGCCTTTGATGCAATCTGGGCGAAATCAGCAAGATCCCCCCCGGCACAAAAAGAATCTCCCCTTCCGGACAGCACCACCGCTCCCGTCCCAGGGTCGCTATCGGCCTCCCGCAAAGCCTGTGCAATCTCCAGGGCCATTTTTTCACTGAGGGCGTTTCTCTTCTCCGGACGGTTCATATATACCAACCTGACCCGTCCCTCCTGCTCCACGGCTACTTGATCGTACAATGCCCTTCCCTCCCTTCCCGGCAGGCCCGCCGGCAACCAAATTATTATTACTGCGTTATAAAAATTGACTTATTGGTTGAAGTTTAACTATTTGTATTATATGATAGCTTCCGTGAAGTGAAAATACCCGCAAAGCCCAACTGTAAAAACATAGCATTATACGGCGGGAAAAAAGCGCTGAACGGACGATTATATAATTTCGACAGGAAATTTTCGATATTCGGCAAATATATCATGTGAGGAGGAAAGCTATGAGTTATAGAGAGGAAAGGGCGGCCGAGAGAAGACTGAACATAGTCAAGGCTGCGGCTAAACTGTTCAGCGAAAAGGGTTATCACGACGCCACACTGGAAGAAATTGCCAGAGAATTGAAATACACCAAAGGCAGTATATATTATTACATCAGCAGCAAACAGGATCTCCTTTTTCAATGTCACGACATGGCCATGAACCTGCTGCTGGAAAACACGGACAGGCTGAAAGAATCAGGGCTGCCGCCGGAACTCATGCTCAAGGAGGTCATCAAGGGACATATCGAGACACTGATGAGCGAATTCAACCTGATTACCGTAACCCTGGGCAGCGACTACGAGCTGGAAGAAAAGTACTCCAAAATAATAATACAGAAGCGGGACAAATACGAAGACTTCATATCCGGCATAATCATGGAGGGTATCAGACAGGGGGTTTTCCGGGAAACGCCGGTTAAGCTGGTTATAAATCTGATTATGGGGGCGGCCAATTGGATAGGCCGCTGGTTTTCCCAGGAAGGGCCCATGACAATGCAAGAAATTGCCCAGTTCTATGCAGATTACCTGACAGAGCCCCTAATGGCCAAAAAATAAACAATTGCGCCCCAGCAGATTTTTTACAATCCGTTTATATGATGGTATAATATCAGTCAAGCAGTTTGTTGTTCAGTGATGCAGTATCCTAGTCGGAAGCCCTTTTACGAAGGCGGGGCTAAAAATCCGCCAAGGGCACATCGATGAAGTTCCTGGTGCTGGCTTTCGACGCCAGCGGGGGCTGGTGCTGGGAGTTAAGGACCCAGGGCTAAATACAAAGGCATGTATGATGACCCTGCTTCCGTGGAGACCCGGTTTGTAGGCGAACAAAAAAAGTTTGCATCCGGGGTGTGAACCTGCATGTGGTAGACGCTGCGTGCAGTGTAGCCCGCCTTGAAGTGGCCTCGGGGGATGGAGGGGACTTCTGAAACCGCAGGCTGCAAAAGAGGCTAGCAGGAGGGCAACCGTCAAGGAAAACTTCTAGGCTGTCCATCACCGGGATGGGGCAGTCCGGGGATTGCAGTGCGGACTCAGTGGCAATCCGGTCCCGGGCAAACAGCCCGGAGGGGTTTTAAAGGGAAACCGCCCGTACGGCAACGGCGGGTAACCCGCTGGGAAAACCTACCGGACCTAAGCCGCAACATTTACCCGGTTCTGCTGTCACTGAAAACTTTTAAGCAACCCCCAAAGGGTTGCTTAATTATTTAAAAACAACCTATTCTGAATCCCCTGTCCCGCCGGGGAACAGATTGGGCGGACCGGGATAAATTTGGCAGTCCCCTTGCGCAACATTGGAGCATCTGGTAAAATAATGATTGAGCACAGCTTTGTGCACAAAGGAGATGCCTATGAACATAATCAGAATAGGAGACAAAGTACTGAACCCAGACCGCATTCACCGCACAGTGGATCAGATACTGCAGCTGCGGCAGGCCGGACTGTCCCAGCAGGAAGCGGCGGACCGCCTGGGAGTGGACCGGACACTTATTTCCCGGCTGGAAAGCCTGGGGGAGATACGCAAGGGATCGCAGCTGGCCCTGGTGGGTTTCCCGGTGGCCAACGCGGAAGAACTGCACCGGGTGGCCCAGGCCGGAGGCGTTGACTTTATTCTGCTCATGAACGAAAAGGAAAGACTACACTTTGTGGAAGAAAAAAACGGGGCCGAGCTGATCAATCATTTCATGTCCCTGATTTCACGGCTGAAAAGCTTCGACGCCGTTATTTTCATCGGCTCCGACATGCGCATTAAAATGGTGGAAGCCATCCTGGGCCCCAGGGTAATCAGCTGGGAAATAGGAATATCACCCCTGACCGAAGACCGCTGGGTCAACCCCGAACAGCTAAGACATCTTATCCAGCAGCTGAAGGACACCGGACAGACCCCCACGCAACTTGCGGCGGCACAGGCAAAAGAATGAAATGCCAAATTATCTGGCATGAGCTATTACATATAAATCAAGAGGTATCGACGGATGCATAATTTTACCGAATATGTAAACCCCCACCTGGGAAAGCTGTTGGAGCAGGTGCGCCTGGACAAAGTTTTCACCCGGGGCGAGGGGCATTGTCTATACGACCACCGGGGAAGGCGCTACCTGGATTTCATCGCCGCCTATGGTGCGCTGCCCTTCGGGTACAACCACCCGGAAATATGGCAGGCCCTGGATGAAGTCCGGGCCGGCGCCCAACCCAGCTTTATGCAGCCTTCATCTCTGGAGGCCGCCGGAGATCTGGCCCGACGTCTGATTGAACTGGCCCCGGGCGATCTCCGGTACGTGACCTTCACCAACAGCGGGGCCGAAGCGGTGGAGGCGGCCATTAAAATGGCCCGCTCAGCCACCGGCAGAATGGGCATACTGAGCACCGCCAACGGATTCCACGGCAAAACCCTGGGTGCGCTGTCGGCCACAGGCAGAGAATACTATCAGACGCCCTTCGGCGCACCGGTGACGGGGTTCAAATCCATACCATACGGAGACCTGGACTCCCTGCAGAAAGAACTGGAGGAAAACGGGTCCGCATACGCCGCCTTTATAGTGGAGCCCATCCAGGGTGAAGGGGGCATAGTGACTCCCCCCAGGGGCTACCTGCCCCGGGCCATGGAACAGTGCCACCGGCACGGCCTGCTGTTTATCGCTGACGAAATTCAAACCGGACTCGGCCGCACCGGCAAGCTATTCGCCTGTGAGGAGGAAAATCTGAGCCCCGACCTGCTGCTTCTGGCCAAGGCCCTGGGCGGCGGCCTCTTCCCCATCGGCGCCTGCCTCAGCACCGCCGGGGCGTACACCAGGGAATTCGGAGAGCGTCACTCCTCCACCTTCGCCGGTAACACTTTAGGCTGCCGGGTGGGACTCAGGGTGATGGAAATTCTGACCCGGGACGACCAGGCCCTTGTCCGCCAGGTCGAAAGAAACGGAAGGCGCCTTTTACTGGAACTGGAAAAACTGAGGCTGCGCTTCCCCAGGGTGCTGAAATCGGTGCGGGGCCGGGGATATATGCTGGGCATCGAGATTGAAATGACCCGGGACGATTTCCCCGATTGCTTTTTAAGTGTGCTCTCCGAACAGGAAAACCTCACCCCGCTGATTTCCGGCTATCTTTTAAACACCGGGGGGCTGAGGGTGGCCCCCACCCTTAACGGAAATAAGGTGATCCGTTTGGAGCCCCCCCTTACGGTAACCTGGGATGAGTGCCTAAAAGCCCTTGAGTCTCTGGAAAATGTATTGACGGTGCTGAATTCGGGCAACACCCTGGGCATACTGAGCCCCGTACTGGAAATTGACCATCAGTATACATACAAGGCACCGGCAGCAGGATTACAGCCCTGGAATCTTCTCAAGCCATCGGCGGACCCCCGGGAAGGCCGCTTCGCCTTCCTTATCCACCCGCTGGATCTGGACAATTACCCCCAGTTCGACGGCAGCCTGTCCCCCCTGTCCGCCGAAAAACTGCAAAAGCTGTCCGGCCTGGCCGGGGAGATATTGGATCCCTTCGTCATCGGCCGCACCGTAGTTGAATCCAGTGCCGGATACCGCGCTTACGGAGAGTTTATAACCATACCGTATACCGCTGCGGATATGCTGGAACTGCCGGCTGAAACCGCCCTTAAGGAACTGGAAAAGGCCCTGGGCTTGGCCGTGAAAAGGGGGGCACGGCTGGTGGGCCTGGGGGCTTACACCTCGGTGGTGTCCCGCAGCGGAACACTGCTCCAGGGTAAATTCCTGCCCCTGACCACAGGCAACAGCTATACCGTGGTGGCCGGCGCCGAGGCCGTCAAGCTGGCCGCCCGGCGGCTGGACATGGATCTGGGACGGTGCGCTGCGGCGGTGGTGGGCGCCACCGGTTCCATCGGACGGTCCCTTGCCATCCTGCTGTCCGAGGAAATGCACAGAATAATACTGGTGGGCAGCCATAGGCATCCCCAGGCCAGCACCCGCCGCCTGCGCCGGGTGGGGGCCGACATATGCCTGCACCTGGCCAAGCTGCACCGCTCCGGCTGGACCCCTCCGGCCTCGGGCCTGGGTGACTTTTTACTCCGGCTGGACCTTCCGGACCCCGGGGCGGACCAGGAAAGCTGGCTGGCGGTGGTGGGAACCCTGGAAAAGGAAGGCCGCCTGGTGATCACCGGCGACCTCGCCCAGGCCCTTCCCCGGGCCCAGGTGGTGCTTACAGCCACCAGCAGCGTGGAAGACCTGATCGATCCCGGACTGGTGGCGCCGGGCGCCATTATCTGCGACATATCCAGACCCCACAATGTGCGGCCCTCCCTGGTGCGGCAACGCCCGGACGTTTTGGTCATCGACGGCGGCGTGGTGGCGGTTCCCGGACGACCCTCCCTTGGCTGGAACTTCGGCTTCGAAACCGGCCTGGCATACGCCTGCATGGCCGAAACCATGATGCTGGCCCTGGAGCACCACTACACCGATATGAGTCTGGGCGCCAACCTGTCCCTGGAGAACATGATTTATTTGCGGCGCCTGGCTGACAAACACGGGTTTGAGCTGGCCGAACTGAGAAGCTTCGACCGGCCCCTGGGCCGGGACGAATGGCAAAGGGCGGTGGAGGCCCGCTCCCGGCTGAGGCCCTTTTTAAAAACCACTCCTTCGCCCACCATTGTCCACAAAACCTCATAGCAGTTTTTGGCCGGCAGTCACGGCAGGTGGCTTTGGGTGCTGTCATCTGCCTATCAGCTTTAAATAATCGAACATTTTGTCACTGCTTTTGGGAGACCACCAAACCAACATACCATCCAGGCCTTTTTTTGCAGCAATTTGCGTGCACTTTACCGCCTGCCCGACATCAATGCCATTGGGGGAATTTGGATCTATGGCAACCTGGGGAAACCAGTTTGAAGATTTACCCTTTGCTTTGTATTGAGCCGATACTTTATCAATTGCTTTTTCAAATTCATCGGTTCCCTTTTTACCATAGGTCTGGGTTTGTATAAACAACTGATCTGTAGTTTCACTTAACGTGCTGTAATCCCATTTCCATTTTTGCATACTTCCTTGCAATATCGGTCTGCCAGAAGGTTTTCCAACAAATTTTTTCCCCTTTTTGCGGGCAGCCTCGGCAGCTTTTTCAAAATTACTTTTTGTTGTTTCAAAATTCCAATTGAACTCTTCGCCTTTTGGCAAATTTGGTTCATAAATATATACCAAACCATTATATGGTTCATTTACCTCCTCTAAAATTATTTTAAGATTACCAAACCCACCGGCTCCAATAAAAATATTTGCACCTGGATAAGTGTCCTTTATTTTTTTGACGGCCTTGTTAAGCCACTTAACGTCCAAGGAATTGAAATTGCCGGATATCAACAGAAAGGTGTCAGTGTCTTTAAGATGCTTAGCCAATTGATTTGTGGCGATTGACAGTCCATGGTCATTATATATCGGAATAATTAAACTTATCCCAGCAGTTGTTGCCGGCACATTTTGGCTTGCGGCGATTTTTTTTGCGCCAACCACCGATGTTAACAATATCAACATCGCCACGCCCAACGCAATCATCTTCGCAGCTTTTAAGTGCTTTCTCATTGCTGCAACCCCCTTTATTAAATTGGAAAGGCCTGTCCCGGTTGCTCTATGCATCCGGAACAGGCCCCGCTCGCTCAAACAGCCGCTTTTCAAAAACAAGCTGTCCTAATGCCTGTCCATTAAGCTTTGGCAACCCGACGATCATGGTCTTTTCGACTTTAGACTCGTGGCTTTGCGCCCCACCCTTTCGGAATGGTTTGCCTTTATCAGTTCTCAATGCGATATTTTATTAATAAAATAATAAAAAAAAACAAGCATAATGTCAACAGCAATTGTTAAATAATTGGCCCCCTATCGCCTCCCCGCCCGATCCCATCTTTTTACTATTTTCCCCTGAACTTTTTTAAAAACATCTCCATATCACTTGCTTGCGACGGCGACCACCAAACAACGGCCCCCGCAATTCCTTTGGCCCTTGCTGTACGCACACATCTAATTGCGGTTTTTAAATCGACTCCATTTTGCGAATTCTTATCAATGGAAACCTGGGGCAACCAATTGACAACGGCATCAGAGGATTTATACTCTGCGAGCAGAGTGTTGATAGCCCTGACAAATTCCTTGTGGCCTTTTTTGCTGTATGTTTGCGTCTGAATAAACATATAATCCAAATTTTGTCCCAATATATTATATCGCCAATTGTATTTGCTAAGGCCTTCTTGCAATATAGGTCTTCCTGTAACCTTGGAAATCAGGTATACGTTGTTTTTGTCTGCCACTTGCCTAGCTATGTTAAAATTATCAACAGTGCCCTCAAAATCCCAAGAAAACTCCTTTCCGTTTTGTGAACCTGGCTCATATATATAAACAATGGCTTCTACAGGAGTTCCCTTGACTTCATTAGCCAGTAAGGACAAATTGTGTATTCCGTTTGTTCCGGCAATGATGGCTGTATTGGGAAAAACAGCCTTTAATCTTAATGCGGATTGTGTTATCCAATTAGTATTAAGCACATTAAAATTACCTGATACTAACAATATGATATCGTTCGGCCTGATATGCGTCCTAAATGTCGTTATCAATGCTTCTACGCCGGCATCATTATAAACAGGCACCACGATCACAAAATCGTCCTGAACATTTTCACGTGCCAAATCAAAAGACAATAAAACCCGTTCATAATAGGTGGTCTTCTTCGCAGACTCGACTAAAGGGCGCTTCACTGTGGTTGCAAAAGCATTACTCAAAAAAAAAAGCTAAAAAAACAGTGCCAATAACTATATTGAAAGTTGTAAACAAGAATTTTTTTATTGTTCTCTTATACACTAATATTCTCCCCGTATCAGTAGTGTTTCCACTGTCCGGTTAACCAAGGCGCCGACAAGCTCAATCGTGCCGCCGGCGTTTTATGGCCCTTGGCAAGAAGCCGTTGCTCGAATATGTCCAAATATATTTTGTCACAACCCATGATGGATTTTCAAGGACAGTTCCCGGGAGCCATGGTCAAAAGAAAAAACCCATCCGTTCCGGACAGGTTCCATATTTTTTACAAGGCTTCCATCCTGGGTATTACGCTTACTTCTTTCCTGTCGTTGCCCCTGGTTCTGAATTCAACCACACCGTCCATCCTGGCGAACAGTGTATCGTCCCCGCCCTTGCCGACATTGCGGCCGGGATGAATCCTGGTTCCCCGCTGGCGTACTATAATCGAACCGGCCGAAACAAACTGCCCGTCGGCACTCTTTATGCCCAGCATTTTCGGTCTGGAATCCCGGCCGTTCCTGGAACTGCCCACACCCTTCTTATGAGCCATTCTTTGTCACCTCCGTCAATAGTCAATACATTGTCGGGACGCCTTCTCAGGCCTCTATTCTCTCCACCGTCACCTCGGAAAAGGGCTGGCGGTGGCCGGTCTTGCGCCGGTAATTCTTCTTAGCCTTGTACTTGAATACAATTATCTTACGGCCCTTGCCATGGCGGATCACCTTCAGGGTCACCCTGGCCCCCTCCACCGTGGGGGCGCCGATCTGAAGCCGGCCGTCCTTTTCAACCGCCAGCACCCTTTCCACCACCACGGTCTCCCCGGGCTGGCTGCGCAACAGTTCCACAAATAGAGTTTCCCCTTCCCGGACCCTGTACTGCTTGCCGCCGGTTTCAATAAGCGCGTACAATATATTACCTCCCCCTGATTCAGGACTCGCCGGGAAACAGGCACGTCCCTGCAACCCTCCGGCCGTTTTAAGACCTGTCCCGAGCGGTGGCTGTCAGGCTTTAAGCCTACAGTATAATATATTAACACAACACCGGGATTTGTCAAGAAAACCGCAAGACAAAATGTTGCCGGACTATGATGATGTTATCGCCATTTTCTATGCCAAAGAACAAAGCCAGCCCCCGGGCTGGCTGAAATTGCTTGCATTTTCTGCTGCATTTTCTGCAATGATTGTGTTTATCCATCCAATATTTTATAATCTCTTTATACAGCACATGTTTTGGGGTGACCGGACGCAAGAACAGACGGTGTTTTTGCGTTTTGGACGCCTGTTTTTTTAATGTAGATCTTTGCAGTATTTCTGCACCACTTCCTGCCTGGGCGGGCTGGTGAGCAGAGAGACCACAATAAAGAAAATGAAAGAAATGGGCACCCAATATATCTGGTGGCCGAAAGCCAGTTTGGTTCCCAAAAGCTCGTTCAGAAAGAACCAGTGCGGGCTGCCCAGCGCCGTCTTGGCGTAAATCCAGGAGAACAGCGTCAGGGGGAAGAACACAATCACCGTAGCGTATGTGGCCGTCCGGGTGGCCCGTTCCCACCACAATCCGAACACCAGTGGCGCGCCGATGGTGGCTATGACCACCACGAAGGCCCAGCCGGAGAGATCCAATATCAGTCCCGGCGGATTGAACGCAATGATGGTGCAGACGATGGTCAGTATTATGGACCACATGCGCAGGGCCTTTACCGGGTTGTCGATGGCCCATTTGTTGCCCATCACCTTGCCCATCCAGTCCCGCCCCAATATGACGTTCAGCACCACCAGCCAGCCGGCGGTGGTGGACATGGCGATGGAAAGCCCGCCCGCCACCAGAAGTCCCATCAACCACGGGTTGTTCAGCGCCTCCACGGCGGCGATCATGGAATAGTCGGTGACGGTGGCCCCGCTGACATTGTATATGGCTTTTATCTTGGCCAACAATGAAACGGCGTCCTTTACGCCCGGGGCGCTCATCAGAGGGTGCAGTGTCTCCAGTATGACCCTGGCCGCACTGCCTATGACAATCAGGCCCCAGTACATGAACGCGCCGAAAAGGGTGGCCCAGAAGACCGACCGGCGGGCGGCCTTGAGGTCCATGGCGGTGAAAAAGCGGACCACGGTGTAGGGCATCATGGAGAAGCCGTAATGCCAGACGAAATAGAAGCTGACCATGCCGGTCCAGCCCGCCATGATGGGGTGGGAGAAGGTGCCGGAGACCGATTCGGGTGGAAACCAGAATTTGGGGTTGTTGGCGTTGATGGCATTGCCCAGCCCGGCGAGCCCCCCGAAATGGTACAGTATTACAATGGCAGCCGCAACTGCAGCGACAGCCATTATAACTCCCTGCAGGGCGTTGGACCAGGTGGTGGCCACCATACCCCCCAGATACACATAAAACAGCACCACCACGGCGCCGATTACCAGCGCCCAGTTGTAGGGGACCTTAAGTATGGCCATCATGAAAAGGGCGGTGCCGATAATGGACAGCACCACATAGAGCACTCCCGACACTATCACCGGCAGGCTGATCAGAACCCTCATGCCCTTCTGATCGTCATAACGGTCGGCGTAGTAGTCGGTAAAGGATACCGGCGCATACTTGCGCAGTGGCGCCGCCGTCAGCATGGATGCTATGGGCATGCCGGCAATGACTCCCACCACAGCCCACCAGAAAGGGTATCCCATGATAAAGATGAACGCCGGCAGGCCCAGGAAACTGGCGGGGCTCAAATACGTGGAAGCCAGGGCGGCGCCGTTGATCACCGGCCCCACATTGCGCCCGCTGACCATGTAATCGCTGGCGCTCAAAGCGGCCTTGCGGCTATACCAGCCGATACCGAAAATGACCAGGAAATAAACCGCAGCAAAGATTACTACAATAGGGCTGACTCCGTCCTGCATTATCGCGCCCCCCCTTTCGTCAATTCCATTTCTTTCTTCTCAGCCTGCTCCGGCACGTAATACCACAGCCAGGCCAGGAAAACATTCATAACAATAAGCATGAGTATCGCAACGTAATAAAACGGCGCGGCCACCCCTCCGATTTTGACCGCGAATATCGATCCCGGCTGGGAGATTTCAAAAATCCAGAAGATGATGTTCAAGCCGTACATGATAGCCAAACCTATCCAGAATATGGGATGCATCCCTTTAAACAATTGGTTTTACCCCCCTTCAGAGTTATAACCGGCCAATCCGGCAAGTAGGAAGAAAAAAATTCCATGCCCAATACCCGGATCCAATCGTGATACACACCCCTCCTTTTTCGCTCTTATTCACCCGCATGACATTATCACCCCTTCCCCGGTGGATTATCCGACTTATTCTCTATTAGCAGTCTATAATGCAGTTCAGCCAATAAAAACATGCTGGCCAAAGGAATGGCCAGTCCGACCAGGGCGCCCAAAAAAAGATTTCCGGTGAGGTCGAGGCCCATAAAATAAAGTATAAAGTTAACCCCTACGCCACAGAGAAAATAGGGGGTGTAAAGCTTACTCTTACGGTAAGCCTTTTCCCATCCTCTCCTGTCTTCCTCGGAGGCGAATTCCAACAAACGCCTCCGCCCTCCCCTTTCCTTTATCTCAAGGGTAATTTTTTCAGATGGTGAATTATGTTTCATTTTATTTACACCCCATGGTTAACTTTCAGAATAGACTGATAATAATTATACACTTAATTTTCGAAATAAACTATAATATGGCGCAAAATTGTATAATTAAAATTATTCAAAATTGAGTGAACAATGATTCAAAAACAGCTGCCCGTAAACGTATTTATGATAACCAATGATTACACATGCAATTTTATACAACATTACACCTTGGCCCGGCCGATCTGCCGCCGCTTTGCCGAAACAAAAAAACCGGAGGCAGCCGCCCCCGGTCCGCGGGGAGAATGCTCTCCGGCTATACGCGTAATACGCGCCGGCACACCTACATTCTCTATTCCATGGCCTTTGCCAGTTCCGCCGGTTTTGTCTCCCGGGCCGATTTGGTGGCCAAGCTCACCACCACCATCACCACCGTCGAAACAGGCAGGGCTATAACTATGGGGTCCACCACCACCCAGGGAAACCCCACCAGGGAAGGCTTTCCAAAAAAGTACTGACAAAGCCCCAGCATACTGGACTCCCTGCCGTGGGTGAAAAGCAGCATGAAAAGGCTTACCGAGAGTCCCGCCATCATACTGGCCACCACTCCTGCTTTGTTCGCCCCCCTCCAGTAGAGGGCGGCGGTATAGGCCGGCAGAAATGTCGCCGCACAGATGCCGAAAAAAATGGCGGTGGCGGTGGCGATGATGCTTACCGGCAGCTTAAGGGATATCCACAGGGTAACCAGCAGGGCCACCAATATGCAGGCCCGGTTCAGCAGCAGCGAATTGTTCTTTACCAGATCATAGCCCAGGGAGGATCCTATCACATGGAACTGCCCGCTCAGAGTGGACATGGCCGCAGCCATCAGGGTAAGCATGAACAGATAGGAAAACCACTGGGGCATGGCTTTGTTGATGAATAAGGGTATTATCCTGTCCACGTTGGGCCTGCTTCCGGCCACCGCCGGGTCCACCGTGGCCATAAGGGAGATCCTGCCCATTTCCTGCACAAAAAACACATTGGAAAGGGCTCCCACCACAAAGGCCACCCCGGTCATCATAATGATAAACACTCCCCCCACCATCACCGCCCGGTTGATCTCCCTGGGGCCGTTCACCGTGAGGTACCTGGTCACCAGCTGGGGCTGAGCCAGCACCCCGATCCCCACACCCAGCACCAGGGTGGAAACCACTATCCACCATATCTCGGATCCCAGGGCCGGCATGGCCGTCCAGCCCATGTGGCCTTTGGAGGCCAGACTGGCCGGAACTTTGGATGCAAGCTCCGTTAAGGACTGGTGGGCCGCCGCCACCCCGCCCAGCTTGCTGTATGTAATCACCAGCAAGATCCCCATGCCCGCAAACATTATCGACCCCTGGAAGGCATCGGTGTACAGTATCCCCTTCAGTCCCCCGGTCATCACGTAGGCGGCCACTACCACAGCGAAAATTAATATTGCCAGGGTATAGTCCATGCCCAGGGTTTCCTGGATAAATCTGGCCGCGCCAATCATCACCGCGGCGGCGTAAAGGGGCATGGCCAGCATTATCACGGCCCCGGAGAAGCGCTGTATAAAATCCGATCCGTATCTTTTTCCAAGCAGCTCGGGAAATGTTTTAGCGCCCAGCTCCTTGCCGATGACGGTGGTTTTTTTGCCATAAAGCACAAAGGCCAGGAATATGCCGACGAATATATTAAAGAAAGTCAGCCACAAAAGGGACAGGCCGTACACTCCGGCGGCGCCGCCGAAACCAACGATGGCGGAGGTGCTGATAAAGGTGGAACCGTAGGCCAGCGCCATCAGGAAGGGGTGCATTTTCCCCCCCGCTATCAGATAATCACCGGTGGTTTTAGTCCTCCTGTAAGCGAGGTATCCCAAACCGACGGTTACGGTCAAATACAGCCCCATTACCAAAAGCAGAACTGTTTTATCCATAATTAACGCCCACTCCTTCTATACAATCAGCCAATTCCTTGCTACACATCCTTGTTCCAATTCACCGCCCCATAGACAACACAAAGGACACTGGAAGCGATGCATAGCAAATACACAATCCATATCTGTGGGTCCGGTATACCCAGCATGATTTCACCTCCTGCACTTAAAATGAAGGCTATCGGACAAAAAAAGCCGCCCCGCTTAGGGACGGATTTTTTTCCGCGGTACCACCCTGATTGGCCTCCTTGACGAAGCCCTCTCCGGCGGGCTGAAGGAATACACAACAACTCCCGCAAATCAAGAAAAGCGATTACATCACCCAATAGCTGAAAAAAGCATCGCTTTTCTTGTTCGCCAGGGACCGCCGCCCCTTCGACGGACGCTGCGCGTCCTGAGCGCCCCGCAATCGTAAGGGGGCGCACCCCCTTACAAACCCCCATGCATAGAAAACTTATCCACAATTAATAATGCAAGCATAGTTTCCTATACATATAAAAATCCGCTTCATCCCATAGGGACGAGCGGACGCGGTACCACCCTACTTGGCCTGAAAAGGCCCGGCTCATTGAGAAGGCACGGGAATTGTTTTTCCTTATACCCCTTCCCTGTAACGGGAGAACCCGTTTCGGCCTACTTTCCGGCCCCTTCGCCGGTTTCAGCCTCAAAGCTCGGGGGTGAACTTCAATCGGCCCTGCCCTGAAGACGCTTCCAGTCGACGGCGCCTTCTCCCTGGAGGATGGTTTCCAACCTACTTTTCCCCGTCATAGCCTCTGAAAATATCAGGTTAATGGATATATTAGCCCTTTGGGACTCAGTTGTCAACACTTTTTATCGGCGACATATCGTGGCCAAAGACGATGTCCGCCGGAAAGCCGTTGTATTTCCAATATTATTACCTTATTATATAAGTGGAGTCAAATATGCCGCCCTGACGGCGGCGGAATTCAGCGCCCAGAATTTAATACATTCCCCAACGGCATGAAAATCAGCACTTTAATTCCAGTCGCTTTTCACGTCAAACCGGATGTCCGCGGAGGTTGATGATGGAACACTATGTCAAAATCTTCAAAGCCCTGGGAGAGCCAACCCGCCTTAAAATACTAAGACTTTTGCGCATAAGGCCCATGTACGTGTGCGAGCTGGAATCGGTGCTGGGCATAAGCCAGCCCAGGATTTCACAGCACCTCAAGGTCCTTAGGGAGGCCGCCATCCTTAAAGAAACCAGGGAGGCCCAGAAAACATTTTACATGCTGCGCGGGGATGTGCTGGAAAAGACATTTGGAGACTTCCTCACTTTCCTCAAGTCGGACATCAGGCATTTGCAGGGCTTGGAAGAAGAAAACTCAAGACTGGAGAAACTTGAATACGACAGCAATGTATTGCACTGCAGAGGAGGGGCCGGATAATATATCCGGCCGTTAATTCAGCCCCAGTTTGCGGGCATTGTCCGCCAGCAGGTCCTGCAGGTTTTTGTGTTCCGGACCGGGAAAATTCCGCAGCTCCACCCGGGGACATTTGGCCATGTCGGCCATGCCCAGTCCCTGGGGATTGTGGTAATTGTCAATGATCAAATCAGGTCTCAGGGCGGTCAGTTCCCTCATTTTGGCCGGGCTTAACTCTTCCGGCCCAAACTCGGCCAACACCTGATACCCCAGCCACCTGGCGAAGGCCGACTGGTGTTTTTGAACCAATACCTTCTTGCCCGCCACGTTCTGCTTGGCGGCCGACTTTTGCATTTCCGACACCACCCGGTCGAACTCGGCCTCCCAAGCCTTCTGGGCCTCCACAGTGCCCATTTTTTCAGCCAGCAGGCGGGTTTGCTTTTTTAGGTTGTCCGGCGTGTTGATAGTTGTCACCTGCACCAGCCTGTCCTCAGGCACTTGGGCGGCCTGGAGCATTTTTTTCATGAATGGCTCATAGCCGGCATGAACAACAAATTTTGCATCCTTTAGCTTATCCACATCGCTGGGACGGAAATCGTACTCGGGCGGATGTTTGAGCTCCGCCGGGGCCAGCACGGCAATATCAGCGGCTCCGGCGGCCTTTGCCATCAGAGCCGTCCAGCTGGTGGAGGCCACCACCTTGGAGACGGCGGGGGATGGGCTCTGGACGGGCTTCGGGGCCTCCTTGCCCGCTGGAGCGGCAGTTTTTCCGGCATCCCCGCATCCGGCCAACAGAGCCGCCACCAGTAAACCGCCGCCAATCAACCGCATAAAATGCAATGCACCTTTTTTTATTTCCCTTGCAATTCTTGTCATATTAAATCATCCTTTCATAAACGCCTAAACAGCATACTCAGACCAAGGAAAGACACTCCCACCAGGGTTATGGTGGCGCCGGTGGGCAGATCGAATATCATGGACAACAAAAGCCCCCCGGCCGCCGTCGCCATGCCGAGCACCGAGGATAGGAGAAGTATCTGCAGAAGGCTGCGGGACAATCCCATGGCGGTCATGGCCGGGAGCAGTATCAGCGCGTCGATGAGCAGCGCTCCGACAATTTTCATGGCAATGCCTATGGACAGCCCGGTCAGGAAAAGCAGTCCGTTTTTTATTTTTTGGACGGGCACCCCCAGCCATTCCGCCTGTCCGGGATCGTAAAACACCAGCTGCATTTCCCTGAACAGACATGCATAAACTATTAGAATCACCGATCCGAGGGCAAATATGGCCCACAGGTCCCCCGGGCCCAGACTGAGAATGCCCCCGGTGAAGAGACTGAACACATCCAGGGCCGGAACCCCGGCCTTATAAAACAGCAGGAAGGCCAGGGCAATAGACCCGGTCATAAAGAAGGCCCCGGTAATCCCCGTATCCAGACTGAGCCTGCTTGAAAAAGGCCCCAGAAGCAATGATCCTGTAATTATGGCCAAAAAAGCCCCCACCAAAGGTTCGGCCCCCACCGCCAGCCCCACGGCCCCTCCCAGAAGCGCGACATGCATGAGGGCAAAGCGTATGGTGGTGAGGTTCAGCATAATTATCACCACACCCAGCAGTGAAATGGTCCCTCCCGCCACCACCGCCGCAATGAACGCCCGCTGGAAAACAGGGTATTGAAAATATTCGGATATACTCATGAAACAGCTTCCAACCTCTTCTCAATGTGTCCACACTGCAGGCGGACCACCCGGTCGGCCATCCGAAGGGCATATTCAGCATCATGACTGATCATCAGCACTGTAAGGGACAGCTTATTTCTTATTTGTCCGATCAGCTGCTCCAGCATCTGCTTTGAGGAGTTGTCCAGATAAGTGGTGGGCTCGTCCAGCAGCAAAATAGACGGCTCCCTTACCAGGGCCCTGGCGATCAACACCCTTTGGGACTGCCCCCCGGACAGTGAGCGGCAGTCTTTGAAACTCATCCCTTGCAGTCCCATGATGTCCAGTATTGACGACGTGATTTCCCGGTCATGGCGGGTGGGTCGCCTCAAATATGCGAAGGATTTCCCCCAGCGCCCGAGCATAACAGCGTCGAATACAGAGATGGGGAGCCTGCCCCCGTCCCGGTTCTGGGGTACGTAGCCGGCCTGGGAGCGAACCCAGTTTCCGTCCTCCGGAGTCTTTATGGTCCGCCCCAGCACCCGGACGGTACCCTCGAGGTCGGGCAGAAGGCGCAGTATCGCCCTGAACAGAGTTGTTTTTCCGGCCCCATTTTCCCCCAGTATGGCTAAAAACTCCCCTCTTTCCACCGAAAGGGACAAATCCCGTAAAACCCACTCCTTTCCATAGCCGGCCTTTACTTCAGACATTACCAGGACTTCATCGGACTTGCTCAGACCTTTTCACCTCCTCCCCTCCGGACTGCGACAATCCTGTACACGTCAGGCAAATCTAAAGCCTCAATCACTTCAAACCCGGCTTCCACCAGCCAGCCGGCCGCTGTTTCGGCGGGAACCAGCATGTCTTCCCGCAGGACGGCGTCCAGAGCATTCCTGTGCACATTGTTTATATGTTCCCGGCCGGCAAAATGGCTGATTATTATAATCCCTCCCGGCCGCAGCACCCTGTGCAGCCCGGCCAGGGCCCGCCCGGGCCGCCGCAAGTGCGGGAAAACATTATGGCAAATCACCCGGTCCACTGTTTGCGCCCCCAGTTCCAGGCCGTGAACATCGGCATGGAGAAAAACCAGCAAACCGCCGTCCCTGTCTTTGTATTTCTCCCTGAGTATATTCAACATTTCCAACGACAAGTCACAGGCAATCCATTTTTCCGGCCCGGCCGCCAACCCCTCTTCCACCAATACTCCCGTGCCCGCCCCCACATCCAGGACGACCTTTCCCCTTACGTCCGCCATTTCAATCAGTCTGCGTATTTTTTCCGACGGCGCCTTCAAAGCCATGTTATCCCACATGCGCGCCATGCCGTCGAAAACACGCCGACGCTCGTCGTCAAATTCCTGCCGGCCTTCCGGAAAATCCATCAGAGACACCTCCATAAAAACTTATTCCGGCGACCTCTTTCAGTCGCAACCGGAAACTCGGAAACAGACCGAAAGGAGGGTATTCTTATTGGCAATAACGGCAATAATAACAAAAACTGAACGGGGAGGTCAAATCACTTTGAGCTGCTCCAGCGTCAAACACCGTTTTGCAGAAGAGTTGAAAAAAGGACTGTCATTCCAGCGGGCCATGGAAATGTACCAGGACGTTGAAGGGTCGGTGGCCGCGCACCGCACAGAATTGGACGAACTGGTCCAGGGAAATAAAAGCCGGCATGAAATTGAACACCTGCGCCAGCATATAGCCGAGGGCGAAAATCTTTTAAGCCAGATGAAAAGCATGGTCCTGCACTAAAAATAGCTCATACTGCATCCAAAAGAAAATGACCATGGAAGGCTTTTTCAAAAGCGCCTATGACCTCCATGGTCATTTTTTCATGTGGTATTTAAATGTCCCGTTATCAGTTCCGGCCGCCTTGCTATCTGTAATTCTACACCGGCGGCGGCGCTTTGGTCAAGCCGGAGATACGGTTGCCCATGGCTTCAAATCCATCCATTCCGCATAAGCAATTTTTACCTGACCAGCCTGGCCTTGGCATATGTCCGGTACACTTTGGACACTTCCACCGGCACCCTTTCCCCCACCAATGACCCGGCCCCCTCGATGTCCAGTATGAAACCGTCCACCCTGGCTATGCCGTCATTGATATTGGTGACGTGGGGCTCCTCCACCCTCACCTCCAGCACCTGGCCCTGCTGCACCGGCAGCGTGCCGGCCGTTATTTCGGCCCGATTATATAGCGGCCGCACATTCACCGACTCTATGTGCTGGCCTTGAGAGCCTCTGATATAAAGATTCTTGCCCGTGCGCTGCTCCAGTTCCCGCAGGTTGGCCCCGCCGCTGCCGATGAGCCTTGCCGCCACCAGAGGATTGGCCTCCACCAGTATGGTGTCCGCCGGGGTCTGCCGCGCCAGCTGGCAAATATAGTTTTTAAATTGTATGCCCACCGTTTCCTCGGAGAGCACCTTCCCCTTCCCCTCGCAGTATGGGCAGGGCCTCTGCATAACCTCGCTGAGACTGGGCCGCACCTTTTTGCGGGTCATCTCCACCAGTCCCAGCTGGGTAATGCCCAGTATGTTGGCCTTGGTCTTGTCCTTTCTGATTTCCTCCTCCAACGCCTGGAGAACCTTCTTGCGGTGATCCTCCTTTTGCATGTCGATGAAATCCACGATGATGATGCCGCCTATATTTCTAAGTCTAAGCTGGCGGGCTATTTCCACCGCCGCGTCCAGGTTGGTGCGCAGCACCGTGTCCTCAAGGTTGGTGGTGCCCACGAATTTGCCGGTGTTCACATCAATGGCGGTCAGGGCCTCGGCCTGGTCAATCACTAAATAGCCGCCGCACTTGAGCCAGACTTTCCTTTTCAGAGCCTTCTCCAAATCCTGATCGATGCCGTAGCCGCTGAAAATATTTTCCCTCTCGTCAAGGAATATTTTGAACTTCAATCTGGGCCCGGTTATATCCAGCAGGTCCAGTATTTTTTCATACTCCGGCCGGGAGTCGATGGTCAGCCGGTCCACATCTTCGGAAAAAACGTCCCTCATTATTCTCTGGATAAGCTCCAGGTCCCGGTGCAACAAATTGGGCACCGGCCCGTGGGAGGACCGGTGAATTATTTTGCGCCAGATCTTGGTAAGCAGGGTGACGTCCTGGCGCAGTTCCTCCTCGTCGGTCCCCTCGGCCACGGTCCTGACGATAACCCCCATATTATCGGGCTTTACCCTGGCCGCCAGTTCCTTCAGCCGGTCCCGCTCCCTCTCGTTTTCTATTCGCCGGGAAATGCCTATGTAGTCCACGGTGGGCATGATCACCAGATAGCGGCCCGGCAGCGTAATGTGGGTGGTCACCCGGGGTCCCTTGGTCCCAATGGGTTCCTTGACGATCTGTACTATGACCTCCTGCCCTTGCTTCACTACGTCACAGATATTCGTCCCCATCACCGAACCCTGCCCGTGCCCCTCCGGCGGCCTGGACGGCATGGCGTCCTCCACGTAGAGAAAGGCGTTCTTTTCCAGGCCTATATCCACAAAGGCGGCCTGCATGCCGGGCAGCACGTTTTCCACCCTTCCCTTGTATATATTGCCCACCAGCCTCTGGGTCACAGACCTTTCTATATAAAGCTCTACGGGAATCCTGTCCTCCAGGACGGCCACCCTTGTTTCCTCATCGCTTACACTTACGACTATTTCTTTAAACATAATGAATCATCCCCTTCAAACAGATCCCTCCCCCCGGCGCCCATGGTCCGGGTGCGGACTATCTCCAGGTGGCAGCCGCTTTGAAGCATGCCGCAGCACTCCCCGATGACGGAAAGGACTTCCCCGGGCCGTACATTGATCCGGCTTCCGGCCATCAGCTCCATATAAATGAGGGGACGGCCCCCCTCTTCCCCGGCTCCGAGGGACAGCAGTCCCGGGCGGATGTCGAACTGAACCGCCCGGCCGTCTTTTTTCCGGCGGAGAACCTGTATCTCATCCATCTGCATTATGGCCCCCAGGCATTCCCGCAGCCCGGCAAGCCCGGGCACCCCCTCACCAGTCACCCGGACCAGATAAAAGGACCGCTCCACCTCGGACATCAGTGAAGGGGCGTTCTCCTCCAGCCGGCGGCACCCGGTTATATCAAGGCCCGGCGGCATTACCGGACCAAGGAGGCGGACAATCCGGCCCGGCGGCATATCACCCTGAATCTCAATGTCCACATACTCCTCCAGGCCGCTGACCCCCACCGGCAGCGGAAAGGCAAAAGACAGCCGGAAATGGGGGTTGAACCCCCGGCTTAGGACCACGGGGACACCGGCCCTGCGCGCCGCCCTCTCGAAGGTCCTGACCAGGTCCAGGTGGGACATGAACCTGGCGGCGCCGTCCTTAGAGTATTTGATCCTGTAGCGGGACAACACCGTCACCTCCACCGCCGACAATTTCCGTCCTTATGCCCGTTTTTTCGCAAGCCCCGCAGGCTGGACACCCGCCTCCCCGGCAGTCCGCCGTAGTGGAGGCAGCCATGGCCTTTTTGTGCTCCCTGATCAAAAATTCCCTGCTCAGGCCGGCCCCTATGTGGTCCCAGGGCAGCACGTCACCATAGCCGTATCTGCGGCAGGCGTACCACCCGGGCTCCACCCCCTGGTCCCGGAAAGCCTTCACCCACAGAGCGAAGTCAAAACACTCGGACCAGCCGTCAAAACGGCTGCCGTACCGCCAGGCCCTTTCCAGTACGCCGGACAGCCTCCGGTCACCCCTGGCCAGGACCCCCTCCAGAAAACTCAACTGCGGGTCGTGCCACTTGAAGGATATTCTCTTGTCTTTTAAAAGGGATTTGAGATAGTACTGCTTCTCTCTGATTTCATCCGGAGTGTTCTGGGGCTCCCACTGGAAGGGTGTGTGGGCCTTTGGAACGAAGGAGGACACGCTGACCGTCACCTTGAGGCGGCCCTTTTTCACCCCGGCCTCCTCCCCCTTTTTCAACACCAGCCCGGCCAGACTTGCGATACCCTCCAGGTCCACGGCCGTTTCGGTGGGCAGGCCGATCATAAAATAGAGCTTTACCGCCTGCCACCCTGATTTAAAGGCGGCTGTCACCGCCTCCGCCAGGTCCTCTTCGGTCACACCCTTGTTTATCACGTCCCTGAGGCGCTGGGTACCCGCCTCGGGCGCAAATGTCAGGGTTGATCGGCGCACTCTCTGTATTTCCGCGGCCAGATCCACCGAAAAGGCGTCGGCCCTTAACGAAGGGAGGGAAACACCCACCCCCCGGCCTTCCATCCTGTCCAGCAGTCTCTTTACCAGGGGCCGGAGGGCCGAATAGTCGGCCGAGCTTAGCGAAACAAGGGATATTTCGTCATAACCGGTATTTTCCACCAGCCGACAGGCTTGTTCGACAATGGTTTCCGGTGATCTCTCCCGCACCGGCCGGTAAATGGCCCCGGCCTGGCAGAACCTGCAGCCCCTGGTGCAACCCCTCATCACTTCCAGCATAATCCGGTCATGCACCACACCCATGTTGGGCACCACCGGATTCAGGGGAAAATCCGCCCGGTCGTAGCCGGCCACCACCCTTTTGGCAACCACGGCGGGGACATCTTCCGTTTCCGGCTTCACTGAGCGGATTGTGCCGTCTTCATTGTAGAGCACCCGGTAGTGCCGGGGAACGTACACACCCTTTATTTCGGCCAGCCTGCGCAGCAGCTCTTCCCTGCCCCGGCCCCGGTGCCTGCTGTAAACATCTATAATATCGTGAAATAGTTCCTCCCCCTCACCGATGCCGAAGGCGTCTATAAAATCCGCCAGGGGCTCCGGGTTGAAGGCGCACGGGCCTCCGGCCAGCACCAGGGGGTGCCCTTCGCCCCGGTGGTTCCATTTAAGCGGTATGCCGGCCAGATCCAGCATATTCAGCAAATTGGTGAAACTCATTTCGTACTGCAGTGTAAAAGCCACAATGTCAAAATCCGCCAGCGGCCTTCTGGACTCCAGGGTCAGCAGGGGAAGTCCCTCTTCCCGCAACAGCCCCTCCATGTCCTCCCAGGGGGCGAACACCCTCTCCATCAGGGCGTCACTCCTTTGGTTGACGGTATGGTAAAGAATCTGCAGGCCCAAATGCGACATACCCACTTCGTACACATCGGGAAAGGCAAAGGCTATTCTGACGTCAGTCCCGTCCCAGTCCTTGCGGACGGCATTCCATTCGCCCCCGGCGTAGCGGGCCGGCTTCTGCACCCGGGACAGCAGTCTTTCCAAATCTTCACCGTAGCGGCCCTGATGCAGCGATGTCAAAAAACCACCCCTCCCGGCCGGACTTCCCGTCATTGATCAGTTTTTCCACAGTCTTTTTCCACTGCAATCGCCGTCAATAAGAATTATAAGCCACCTAACCGTAATTCTCCATGTTTTTTTGCCCGGCCACCTTAATAATATTCAGTGGTATATCGTTTCTCAAGATCCTCACCTGTTCCAGATATCCATCGTCTATCAGCCTGTTCATGGCGGAAATGACTTTTTTCAGAGTGCACTCCCTGTATTCGGCGGGCGCCTTTGTTTTTTCCAGGTAAGCCTGGGCGGTCCTGATAAAGGTCAGGTACCTGTAGCGGTCCTCCTGGGTCAGTATAAACCGCTTCAAGTCTTCCACATCCACCTCGTAACCGGTTCCCAGTATCTCCACCACATCCTCCCTGCCGGCGGCCATTTGCAGTTCACGGCTGATGGATCCCTTGACTCCCGCCACTATAACCCTCTTTCCGTCCCTGATTTTCATCCTGGCCACGATATTGGAAAAATGGCCGTCGCCGGTGGCCAGGATGATGTTCTCCACGTCCCTGTTCTCTTCTTTGAATACAAACAGGTCCTCCACTATTTTAAAGTCGGTGTATGATTTTTCCCTCCCCCCCACCAATTCTGTCCGGGTGTGGACCACTTCAAAGCTGGCCGCCCTAAGTTTCGGGACTTCATTCTTGATGTATGGATTTTTTTCAAAATCCCCGTAAGCCCTGGCCGTCAATATCTGTCCGAATTGGCGGGCAATCCTGATAAGCTCCATGGGGTCGGGCTGAGCCTGAAATTTGTTGTACATACTGTAAAAAAGATTTTCATAATCCGCAAAAATCGCCACTTTGCCTCTTGTTTCCAATCTACCACCCCCTTTTTCTTGGATTTATAGTTAAAGTATTGCCCCATTGGATCCAATCCATGCTCCGGTGAGGCAGTTCTACATCGCCGGCCCTTCAGCCTCATATGCGGCCTATGGGACAGTCAAAGCCATATTTAAACAGTCCGTCCATAACCTTGTCTTCCGGGATCAAACCCATGAACTCCAGCTTCCTGGAAAATACCGCCACAAAATGAAACCTCCGGGGAAGGAACTGCCTGACCACATCCCCCAGGGGAGCGTCCTCCCTGGCCGCCAGCACCGTTGCGGGAACCACGCCCTCCCGGACAAGCTCCTCTTTTTTCATCATCATGTGCCGCATAAAAAGGTAGGGGGCCGCGGACCGCTCCCTGGCGGCCGCGTAAAATAAAAACAGACCGGTGATTATTATGTCCAGGCCCGCCCATCCCATGGCCAGTCCCGCCGCCCCGGCGGCGACAATCACCACCGCCCAGGCCTGTCCATATCCGGCGGCCCGGTAGGTGGCGCTCCTGATGCCTATCCTGCCGGCCAGCCAGGCCCTGTAAACCCTCCCTCCGTCCAAGGGCAGGGCCGGGAGTATGTTAAAGGCGGCTATGACCATATTGCACTGCAGAAAAAAGGGTCCCAGGGAATCATCCCAGATACCGTAATTTTTAAAGGCCGTGCCGGCCAGGTAAAGGGCCAGGTTGCCTGCCGGCCCCGCCGCCGCAATCCATATTTCGTGGCGTGGATTGACGGCCATGTCTCCACCCATCCTGGTGACGCCCCCAAAGGGCAGAAGCTCGACGTCGGCCACAGCCACCCCCAGCCTTTTGGCCGCCAAAGCATGGGCAAATTCATGAATCAGCACTACACCGAAGGCGATGAGGCCTTTGCCCAATATCCCGGCCACAAAAAACAGGCCCAAAAGGGCCAGAAAAAACGGGTTCAGGTAAATGTTCACTCCCCAGACCCTGCCTATCCTCAAATCAGCTACCCCCCGCCTTGTCTTTACCGGACGGCAATTCCAACCTGGCAAGGGGGTCCACCAGACTTCCGTTTTCCCTCAATTCAAAGTGCAGGCCCCCTTCTTTCAAATAACCGGTTCTGGCGACATCGCCGATAATCTCTCCGGCCTTCACCGCCTGCCCCTCGATGACCTTTACACCGCCCAGGCCTGCGTAAAGGGTGTATACGCCTCCGCTGTGGTCTATCTGTACGTACCGGCCATACAGGGGGTGGCTGCCCACCTTTTTCACCTTTCCGGACAGTGCTGCCTTCACAGGCGTTCCAGGGCTCACTGCAATGTCGATGCCGGGGTGATACCTGTCCATGTCGTCCAGTGCATCCTTATTCCAGCCGTATGGTCGGATTACCTTCCCGGACACCGGAATCAGCATATTGCCGGCAACGGCGGACTTGCCCATGGCTTCCCTGGTCATACCTTCCTGGGGCATGCCGCTGTCCAGGTGACTGTCCACCCCCGCCATCTGAAGTCCGTATTTGACCGCCTTCTCCATTGCCGGGCGGACATCCCAGTCGGTGGTCAGAATATAGCGGAGACCAAGCCGGACATCCTCTCCAAAGGGGAAATTCATTTCCCTGACGGCCAGCAGTAAAGCCAGTATTGTCAGCACAGCCACCACGCGATAAAAAATGCTTCTTCCCGGCCACTCCCGTTTCGGCGCGTCCCCCCAGCCCGGACCGCCCTTTTTCCTGTTGGGCCGGTAATAATCTTTCCAGCTGTAGTCCTGGTCGTACTTTTTTTGTTGATAGAACTCATGCAGGGTCCGGGTATTTTTATCCTTTCCGGCCCAAAGCACCGTAACCACCCCATTATACTTTGTAATTTACTGAATATATATTTACCCTGTTGGTGTAATATAACAACCATGCCATAAACAGGACAAAAAAGCCGCCCCGGCGGGCGGCGTCGCCCGAAGGGCGGCTGGAATCCAGAATCCAGGAGTCAGAATCCAGAATAAAAGGAGCCTGTTTGATGCCGTATAAATGAGTTTTGCAACACTCTCCTAGAAAATGAGTCTCTGCCGCCTGACATACACGTTCAGCAACAGTCCCAGGGCGGCCAGATTCACGATCATATTACTGCCGCCATAGCTGAAAAGAGGCAGTGGTATCCCGGTCACAGGCATCACGCCGGCGGTCATGCCAATATTCACCAGGATATGGAAAGCAAACATGGACACAATGCCGGTGGCCAGAATGATGGCGTAATTATCCCTGGCCAGGGTGACAATCCTGATTCCACGATATAATAGAACAAAGTAAAGCCCCAAAACAATGCTCGCCCCGACAAAACCGAACTCCTCGCCCACCACCGAGAAAATAAAGTCGGTGTGCCTTATCGGCAGGAAGGTATAGTGGCTCTGGGTTCCCCGGAGCAATCCCTTTCCGGCCGGCCCCCCGGAACCTATAGCAATCCGGGACTGCCACACGTGATAGCCCGCCCCCAGCAAGTCGCTTTCCGGATTCAGGAAAATGGTCAGCCTGGTCATTTGGTACTCCTTCAGGGCGAGCCTGTGAAAAAGATCATGCCTTTCCCGGGCTTTCTGATGCTCTTTTTTTATAACCTCCAGGTATTCTTCAAGCCCGCCGGCGGTAAGGTCGTACCCTTTTTTCCGGATGTCTTTCTGTAATTCATCATTATTGCGAAGGAACCAGTCGTTTCCTTCCACCGCCTTGCTGACATGGTTTATTCTGTCCTTCAATACAGTGTCGGAACCGTGCAGGTATTGATGGGCCTCATAAATGGAAACCGACATGACCAGGCCCAGAACAATTATTCCCGCCAAAATGGAGGTTCTGGCCCCGGCCACGAACAGCATGCCAAACATGATGGCCATAAAAACCAGGGATGTGCCCAGATCCGGCTGCTTCAACACCAGCAGCGTAGGAACCGCCACATATATGAAACAGGGGATCAACTCCCGGAGAGAGTTCAGCCTTCCCTGCCGTTTGTTAAGAAAATCGGCGAAGGTGACGATGACGATGATCTTCGCGAACTCCGAGGGCTGAAAGGAAAAGGGGCCGATGTATATCCACCTCTGGGCCCCCAGGGCGGTGGCGCCGAAAAAAATAACCGCCAGCAACAAGATCAGATTGATTATATAAAGATGCCTGGAATATTTGGCCAAATCCTCGTAATCAATGTAGATTAGCGCCGCCGCCGCCAGCAGCCCCAGTATTATCCAGGCCGCCTGCCTGATCACAAAATAATAGTCAAGCTCCAAAAGCCGCATGAAAATATTCATGTGCTGAATTCTATCAATGGAAGAGTCCGAAAATTCCAAGGCGGCGCTGCCGATGGTGACCAGGCTGATGACAAGAAGGGCCAGGGCCGATCCAAGCAGCGGGTAATCGATGTTTTTTAAAAGACGCCTGTACAAAGGACTACCCCTTCCAGATCATATAAAACCCCAATAATAGATTATATATGTCTTGTCCTGATTGATCGATAAGTTAATTCTGGCAGCAGTATGCAGAATGAAATATTTAATGGAATATCTATCAAAGGCATTGTTGAAAAAAACAGGCAGGGGTTCCCCCTGCCATTTTAACTCATCATAAGCGGATTTAAAACATCAAACCACATTGGCCTGTCTCTTCATGCTCTTGATGGGTATGTTGGCAATCAGCGCCACCTGATCTTCGGTGTTCTCCAGGCTTACCTCCAGCGACTCCTCGTCGATGACCATATAATTGGAAATAACCTTTATCAAATCCTCCTTTAAGGCCTGAATCAGCTGCGGCGACACGTTGGCCCGGTCATGCACCAAAACCAGCCTGAGCCTTTCCCTGGCTATGTTTTTACTGGCGCCGCCGTCCCCTTTGAATATCCGGGCTATAAAATCCAGCACCTGAAATCACCCCTACAGTCTATTTCATACCGAACATCCGGCGTATTTTGCTCATAAGACCCTCATCCTCCAGGGAAATAAGGGGAACCTGCTCGCCGGTTATGCGGCGCACTATGTTGCGGTACGCCATGCCGGAACGGGACCGCTGATCCTGAACCACCGTTTCTCCCCGGTTGGTGGTGATAATGACCATTTCGTCTTCGGGAACAACGCCCAGAAGGTCAACGGCCAGTATGTCGATTATATCGTCAATGCCCATCATGTCTCCGGCAGCCACCATTTTCTGGCGGACACGGTTGATTATCAGCCTGGGCTCCCTCAGTTCGGCCGCCTCCAGAAGCCCGATGATGCGGTCGGCATCCCTCACGGCGGAAACCTCCGGAGTTGTCACCACTATGGCCTTTTGGGCGCCGGCTATGGCATTTTTGAATCCTTGCTCTATTCCCGCCGGACAGTCGATAACCACATAGTCAAATTCCTGGCTCAGCTCATCGCACAGGGCCTTCATCTGATCGGTGCTGACCGCGGTTTTGTCCTTGGTCTGGGCCGCAGGGAGCAGGAAGAGCCCCTCGAAGCGCTTGTCCTTAATCAGAGCCTGACGCAGACGGCAATGCCCGCCAGTTACATCCGTAATATCGTATACTATCCTGTTTTCCAGCCCCAGCACCACATCCAGATTCCGCAGGCCGATGTCGGTGTCCACCATGACCACCTTGTGCCCCAGTTGGGCCAGGCCTGTCCCCAGATTGGCAGTGGTGGTGGTCTTGCCGACTCCGCCTTTGCCGGAAGTAATTACAATTACCTCACCCATATAATGTCGTCCTCCATTCTCTCCTACGCCTTAAAAAGATAGGTCTCGATGGTAACCACACCGTTTTTGATCCTGGCTATCTCCGGCACGGGGTCAACCTGAACCTCTCCGTCCGGCGGGCGGGTGATATGGTTTGCTATCCTCAGCTGGGTGGGCAGCAGACGGAAAGCCATCACCAGAGCCGATTCGTCGCCGTCGGCCCCGGCATGCACCATCCCCCTCATCTGGCCCATGACAATGACATTGCCCGTGGCCACAACTTCCGCACCCGGGTTGACGTCTCCCAGCACCACGACATTGCCGTTATAGTGGAATTTTTGCCCGGACCTCAAAGTCCGCCTGATCAAAACCGTATTTTCATCACCCTCGATGTCGTCTGCAAGCTGCATACTGGCATTTCTCTTCCGGCTGTCCAAAATCCTCACCCCGACTTATGACTGGTTATGAATTCTACAGGCAATAACCAAATCCTGCTAGCAAAAACAAGAAAAGCGATTTCATCGCCTAATAACTGAAAAAAGTATCGCTTTTCTTGTTCGCTAGGGGCTGCCGCCCCTTCGACGGACGCTGCGCGTCCTGAGCACCCCGCAATCGTAAGGGGGCGCACCCCCTTACAAACCCCCATGTATAGAAAACTTATCCACAAGTAATAATGCAAGCGTAGTTTCCTATACATGAACAAATTCGCCCTTCGGGCGACTGGAATCCAGAATCCAGACCCCCATGCCACATGGATGTGGCGCCGTGAACAATGAAAATCCGGGGCCTAGGAAGCTCCGGCGCCGGTCTGCCCCGCCGGGGCCGCGGCCCGGCCCGGGGCGGCGGCCTGGTCTTTAACGCCTCCCTGAACAGGCTCCTTTTTGGATGCGAAGTATGCGTCCAGTATTTTCCTGGCCACCGGTCCACCCAGGGAACTTCCCTTGTACCCGTATTCAATAATAACGGAAACGGCCACCTCCGGGTTTTCGTAGGGCGCGTAGGCAACATACAGGGCATGGGCGTTTTGGGCCTTGTCCCCCACCTCGGCGGTGCCCGTCTTGGCGGCGACACGGTAGGGTGCCCCCCAGAAGGCGGCCGACCCGGTGCCGTCCCCCACGGCCACCTGACGCATACCCTCCCGGACAACCTCCAGGGTTTCCCCTGACACGTTGACCCTCTTCAGCACCTCGGGCTTGAATGTTTTCACCTCCGCCCCTTCAGGGCTGACCACCTTTTTCACCAGCCTCGGCCTGTACAGAGTGCCGCCGTTGGCTATGGCCGCCACGAAATTAGCCAACTGAAGGGCTGTGAACTTACTTTCCTGCTGCCCTATGGCCATATCCATACTGTCATATTCACGCCACTGGGACTCCCAGTCGTTGCCGGCCCAGATTTTTTTCTTGAGCTCCCTGGAGGCCACCCTGCCCGCTTCCTCCCCGGGCAGGTCAACCCTTGTCAGCTCCCCCAGCCCGTATTCCAGGGAGTATTTAGCCATCAATTCAGGCCCGGCCATTATTCCGTAATGGTAAAAATACACGTCGCAGGAATGCTTGATGGCCCCCGCGGCGTCTACAACACCGTGGCCCCCCTCTTTCCAGTCTTTTTTATACTTGTAAAAACCGTAGCAATTAACAGCAACTTTTGGGGTCACAATTCCCCCTTCCAGCATGGCCGACAGGGTGGCCATCTTAAAAGTGGAGCCGGGCGTGTAGATGGTCTGTATGGCGTGATTGCGCAGGGCACCGGTCTTCAACAGCTCGGCGTATTTCCTGGCCTGAAGGGGCTGGGAAAAAATATTCAGGTCATACGACGGAATGGAAACCATGGCCAGCACTTCTCCCGTGTGAACGTCAATCGCCACGGCGGCCCCGGTAATGGGCGTGTCAGCCGGCACTTTGGCGATACCGTTCCTGGTCTGTTGCACGGCCCAGGCCACCGCGTCCTGGGATGCCCTCTGCAGCCGCTGGTCGATGGATGTAACCAAGTTGTTGCCCGGCACAGGCTGCTTGAATCCCAGATCCCTCACCGGGCGGCCATGGGCGTCCACCTCCACCTGCCTGGCGCCCTTCGCGCCGCGCAGATAACCCTCGTAGGCATACTCCAGTCCCACCTGGCCAAAGGAGTCTCCCATCAGGTAGCCTTCACCCCTGCGAGCTTCAAGCTGTTCGTCGGTAATCTCCCTGACGTATCCCAGCGTTTCCCCCAGCAGGTCGCCGAAGGGATAATATCTCACCGGCTCCACGTCTATGTTTACCCCGGGCAGTTCCAGACGCTGCTCTTCAATTCTGTTCACCGTCTCCTGGGAAACATTGACCGCCACCCGCACCGGCTCGTAAAGACGCTTATGGTCCTTTATTTTCTCTTCGATGTCCTCCCGGATCTGCTGGGCGGTCAGTCCCTTCAGGCTGCCGTCCCCTTCCAGTATTCCGGCCAGTCGCCTGATGACCTGGCTGGAGTCTTTAAGCCCGAGATATACAAAGGACACGGTGTAAACCGGCTTGTTGCTCACCAGTCTCACGCCGTTGCGGTCCAGTATTTCTCCCCTGGGACCCTCCACCGTTATCAGCCGCTGGTGGTTCTGGGTGGCCAGGGTGCGGTAGCGGTCGGCCTCGGCTATTTGCATGTACCCAAGTCGGCAAAGCAGGGCGAAAAATAAAAGGGCCAGTAGGCAGGTAAAAAATTTCATTTTTTTCTCAATTACTTTTTTATCCAATTCTGCCAACCCTTCCTTAAGAGTCCCAAGCCCCGAACCCCGGATTTCTACAATTTGCTGCAAAGCCATCCCTCATGGTTCGACCGGTAAAACCTGCGGTATGAAAGCGGGACAAGCAGAGCGGTGTAGGTGGCCGTAGGTATAATCACGTTTAGCAGGGCGACTCCCGGAGCAATGTACACCTCCATCAGCCAAAGCAGGATGTAGTTTGAAAACTGGGCTGCAAAGGAGGAAAGCCACACCAGGAATACAACCATAAGGGAACTGTCCTTATACAGCTTCGACTCGGTAAGTCCCACCAGGTAGCCCACCGACATCATTGAAAGGGAATTCATTCCCACGTAGCTGCCCGTTGCCAGGTCTACAAAAAGTCCGCCCAGGAATCCCAGCAGCGCCCCTTCCCGGGGCCCTCTCAAGAACGCGTTGAAAACCACCGTGATCAGCACAAGATCGGGCTTTACGCCGAACACCGACAGCAGGTTCAGCAGTGTCACCTGGAGAAAAAGCGCCGCCAGAAGCAAAAAAAGCAGTAAATAAAGCCTCACCGGCCCACCACCCCGCCAGCTTCGCCGGCCCTTACGGCGCCGGGAGATCTCCCCCTCACATCTGCTTTGCCCTCACCCCAGGGATGGGGTATTCCGGACTCCCCGGTAACGCTCCGGGGAGTCCGGACGCCGGTAATCACCATGACTTCTTCCAAACGGTTAAAATCAACATACGGCACAATGACCGCCCTGTTGAACAGCCCCGAGGGCTCCTTGTCCGACTCCAGTGTCCAGCCGATGGGTATTCCCTTGGGATACAGACTTCCAAAGCCTGAAGTCACCACGGCCTGCCCCCGGCTGACATCGGACCCGATGGGTATGTGAACCATTCTCACCTGGCCCGGTGAACTGGCCACCCCCTCCACCATGCCCGGAACCCTGTTTTCCTGCACCAGCGCAGCCACTCCGCTGCGGGAATCGGTAATCAGCAAAACCTCGGCGGTATTCCTGGTCACCGAGACGATCCTGCCCACCAGCCCCTGTTCATTGATCACCGTCATGTTGGGGATCATACCTTCACCGGACCCCTTGTTTATGGTAATGGTACCGAACCAATTCCCCGGGTCCCTTCCGATCACCGCCGCAGCCACCAATTCGTACCCCTTTACCGGAGCCACCCCGGTTTTGAAGTCCAGTAGTTTTTTAAGCCTTTCATTCTCGGCGCGCAACTCCTCGTACTGCCTCATACGGCCTTCCAGCTCAATGATTTGCTTTTTCATCAACTGGTTTTCATCAGCCGCATTGAACAGGTCAAAAGGAAGGGACACCAGCCCTCTCAAGCGGTGCCCCAGGTTCATGGCCAGCCCCTGCGCGGGGGCCAGAAAATCCTTCAGTACGGACTCCATGGGGGAAGCGCCTGCCCTGCCGAATTTTGTATAGTGCATCAATGCAAGACTGAAAATAATAATCAAGGCCAAATAGAAAAATCTCCTGGCATTCGACCTGCGGGACACTCCATCACCCCTCTGAAAATGGCTTATCCTGCATTCCTTGTTTTATTCTGCCGGAATCCAGAATCAAGAATGGGAAAGAAAGGATATTTTCATCTTCCACCAAAATATTTTATAACTTTATTGGCGGCAAAGCAGCAGGTAATTATTTCACTTCGATATTTTACGCGGATGGATCAACACCTTCCTGAGCATGTCGATGTTCTCCAACACCCGCCCGGTGCCATACGCCACTGCCAGAAGAGGATCTTCGGCCAAATGCACGGGCATGCCGGTATCTTCACTCACCAGCCGGTCCAGCCCCCTCAGCAGGGAGCCCCCCCCGGCCATGAATATGCCTCTGTCCATTATGTCGGCCGCCAGCTCCGGCGGAGTTATCTCCAGGGTGGCCCTGATGGCTTCCAGTATAGATGTGACAGGCTCCGAAAGGGCCTTGTACACTTCTTCGGAAGTAATCTGAATGGTTTTCGGCAGGCCGGTGACCAAATCCCTCCCCCGTATATCGAACACTTCCGGCCGGTCGGGCGGGTAGGCGGTGCCTATCTCTATTTTTATCTCCTCGGAAGTCCTCTCCCCAATCATTAAGTTGTAGGTTTTTTTTACGTGATGGGCAATGGCCTCATCCATCTCATCCCCGGCTATGCGGATGGACCGGCTGGTGACTATTCCGCCCAGTGAAATCACAGCCACCTCGGTTGTCCCCCCGCCAATGTCCACCACCATATTGCCGGTGGGCTCGTGCACGGGAAGGCCGGCACCGATGGCCGCCGCCATGGGCTCCTCGATGAGGTAGGCCTCCCTGGCCCCGGCCTGCATGGCCGCCTCCCTGACCGCCCTTTCCTCCACCGCGGTGACGCCGGAAGGAACCGAAACCACCACCCGGGGATGAATCAAAAAGGTTTTTCCCCGCAGGGCCTTTTTTATAAAATATTTGATCATGCTCTGGGTGACGTCGAAGTCGGCAATCACCCCGTCCTTCATCGGCCGTATGGCGACGATATTCCCCGGCGTGCGCCCGATCATCTGCTTCGCCTCGTCGCCCACGGCCAATACCTGGCCGGTGTCCTTCTGTATGGCCACCACCGACGGCTCCCTTAAAACTATACCTTTCCCCTTAAGGTACACGAGGGAATTGGCGGTTCCCAAATCTATACCCATGTCCCTGGAGAACAGCCCCAGCCTCAATTTATTAACCCCTTTCCGTACATCAAGTCCCGACCCGTAAAATTATATCATACCCTTGTCCTTGAAACTGACAAATTTATTATCCCCAATGATGATGTGATCTAAGACTTCAATGCCGATTATTGATCCGGCGTCCTGCAGGCGGCGTGTGATTTCCCTGTCCTCCATGCTGGGGGTGGGATCCCCGCTGGGGTGGTTGTGGACCAATATCACGGCCGAAGCGTTCCTCCTGATGGCCATTTTGAACAATTCCCTGGGATGAATCACCGACGAGTTCAGCGTGCCTATGGATATTGTTTCCCTGGCCAACACCCGGTTTTTGGTATTCAGCATCAGCGCGCAGAAATGCTCCCTGTCCAGGTGCCTCATTTCTTCCATGACCATGGCGGCGGCATCCCCAGGCTCCCTGATGGAGGGCCTCCCGCCTTCAGAGACGGAGGCCAGCCTCCTGCCCACTTCCAGGGCTGCCTTCAGCTGGGCGGCCTTGGCCGGTCCCATGCCGTGCATGGCGCCCAACTCTTCCACACCGGTCTGGACAAGATTTTTCAGGCCGGAAAAACGGCTTAAAATCTCCGTGGCCAGTTCCACCGCACTTTTTTCCGTCGATCCGGTCCGCAGTAAAACGGCCAGCAGCTCGGCGTCGCTCAAAACCCTGGCCCCTTCCCTGATCAGCCTCTCCCTGGGGCGCTGGTCCGCCGGCATGTCCTTCATCCTGGCACGGTACTTCATTATAAAAATCACTCCAAAACAATGGTGTGCGCGGGTTATCCGCCGCCGGGCCAAGGCCGTGGCTGCTTATAAAAATTATGGCGGACGGCGTCCACCCCGAAATAATTCAACACCCCGGCCAGCCTGGCCAGGGGCAGCCCCACCACATTGAAATAGCAGCCCTCTATGCCTTTGACGAAAACAGCCCCAAGCCCCTGGATGGCGTACCCCCCCGCCTTGTCCAGGGGCTCCCCGGTGCCGGCATACATTTTTATTTCATCCATGCCGGCCGGCCTGAAAAAGACCTTGGTGCGCCCGTGGGACACATGGACCCGCCCGGTTCCCGCATCAATCACAGCCAGCCCGGAATAAACGCTGTGCTCGTCTCCCTGAAGACATCCCAGCATTTCCACAGCCTCCTCTTCGTCCCCGGGCTTTCCCATTATCCTGTCCCGCCAGACCACCACGGTATCGGATCCTATCACCAACCCGCGGTTCAAATCCCCGGCCGCCACCCTGGCCTTTCTCTCGGCCAATGTTTCCACCAGCTTCCCGGGGGGCATGGCCCCCCCGACACTTTCATCCACATTCTTTATCACCACAGTAAAGGGCAGCCCCAGCTGTTCCATCAACTCCCTGCGCCTGGGCGACGAGGAAGCCAGGTATATCGGCAGCAACAGTCGAACCTCCTGTCTTGTGTTTCCTCCAATTATATCCTCCTGTACACCCAGTAGCCGATAATCAGCCCCAGGGCGGTCAGCGGACCCAGGGCCATTTTAAACCCGATGGACAAAGTCATGAAATGCAGGTCGACAGTGACTGGAGCAAAACCTATTCCGGCCGTCGATTTCACAAAGGGAACGAAGGGGTCCAGGGCGTTGGCGGCGGCACTGCCGGCCAGCCCGCCGATCAGTAGGAGGACAATCAGCAGCCAGAAATTTTTATTGTTTTTGTAAGACGGCATTTCATCACCCGCAAGTAATTTGTTTTCTGCATTTCCGTTCATTGTTTACCTTATTCAGTTTAACATTCGCCGGTTGATTGTGACAAGATGCCCGCCAGCATTATATAAAAGTGTCAACTATTGAAAAAAGGCCTCCTTTATCCCTTGTCGCCGCTTAAAACTGGCAAAACCTCCCCCGGCGCGGTAAAATAGCATAAAAAACATGCGGGGGCGGGGAGACGGAATGAAAAAAACAGCAGCTTTACTTATCATTTTATTCCTTTTGGCGGGGTGCGGAGGGGCCAATGAAGCGGCAAGTGTCCCAAAGACCAAGGCGGACACGGGCGCCGGCGCCCGGACAAAGGCTCCCCACACCAGCTCAGCCAAAGAAAAGGGTGACTGGGTCAGGGTGGCCCGGGTCATCGACGGGGACACCTTTGAATTTATGAACAGGGGAACCAAGGAAAAGGTAAGGCTCATCGGGGTTGACACCCCCGAATCGGCGAAGCCGGGCTCGGAGGCGGAGCCCTTCGGCATTGAGGCAGGCAATTTCACCAAAAAAATGATTGAAGGAAAGCTGGTCAGACTTGAATTCGACATCCAGGAGAGGGACAAACACGGGCGGCTGCTGTGCTACGTTTACCTTGAAGACGGCTCCATGCTGAACACAAGGCTGCTGGAGGAGGGGCTAGCCGCCATAATGACCGTCCCCCCAAATGTGCGCATGGCGGACAATTTCCTGCAAATTCAGAGGAAGGCCAGGGAACAGAAAAAAGGAATATGGCGCTGAGATTCTATCCGCCCATATTAGCTTCCTGTTTGCCAATCTTATTTATTCCCATGCTGATTTTCGTTTCTTTTAATTTATTAGTAAAAAGCATTTCAAGCCCCATATACGCCCTGAACAATCTTAAAGCAAAATATGCCGGTATATATGGTATCAAATCCAAACGGCGATAAATTAATAAAACAAAAGCAGTCAACAAAAAAACCGGACCTATGATAACCGAAGCAATTGCCGCCCCATTTCGAAGATAGAGAACTGTAGGGTCAACTAAGGCTACTATTAAAGCAAAAATTAATATTGGCACCACAACAGCCCTCCTGAATGCGGCTATAAAACCGAAGGGAATGAACCATAGACCCCGTGCGCCCTGTGCCATATATATTGACGATTTGTTTCTGGCAAAAACATGCAAATAGCTTCTGCTCCAACGAAGGCGCTGTTCTCTCAAATGTGACAGGCTATTTGGCGCCTCCGAATAAACAATTATCGACGGGTCTATCACAATCCTGTATCCCATGCGCCCAATGCGCATGGTGATATCCGTGTCCTCACCATTAATTCCCTCGACAAAGCCCCCCAGTTTTTCCAGTAATTCACGCCGATAGGCCGCCATAATGCCTGGGATAACCACCACCGCATCGACGCTGCTTTGTCCCAGACGAAACAAACCAATATTATAATAGACCTCAATGGCCCTCATTTTTGTAAATATGTGTTTAGTGCTCTTCGGCAGAGGCAGCCCTCCCACACCTCCAACATCAGGAACCGAAAAATGAGATAATATTTTTGGAATAATGTCCTTTTTCACTTTAGTGTCCGCGTCTATCCGGACAACTATGTCTTCTTTTATATGTTTCAACCCTAAATTCAGCGCGTAGGATTTCCCCGGATTAGGACAATCCAATAAAACAACATCCAAATATTTGCACTTATTAATGGCGCCTATGGCAAGTTCGCAAGTTTCGTCTTTTGATCCATTGTCCACCAGATATAGCCTGCATGAACCGCTGTATTCTCCCGCCGCCCTGTCCAGTGACATTATGCAATCCTCTATATGTTCAGCTTCATTCAAAGCGGCCACCAAAAAAGCCACGTTTTGAGGCGCCGATTTATATTTACCTTGCCTTCTATACTTGTATACCATATATTTACCCTGTAAAAACAGAAGAAGTATCAGTACTGGGAAAAACAAAAACAATCCAGGTCCCAAGCCCCCCAATAAAGCAATATTTCTAAGATACTCCACCTCTTTATGGAGATTGTTGATTATTAATGCGGTAAGCGAAGCGGACATTATTATGGTGACAACAAATCTGGCTGAATATTGCCATGGTCTTTCAATCTCAGTGTGAACCTTAACGTCCTCAGGAAGTTTTATGTTGTATATTATGGTAACAGCGATTGCCAACAGCGCAAAATACCCGCTTATTATATTCCCAGCCAAAGTAAAGGGTCCTGGGCCACCTCTAATACTAATTGCCACCATTAGCATATCTGACAGTAAAACCGCCAAAAAACAAAGTGGGGCCATGGAAGCGAATAACTTCAGACGGACAAGCCCGTTTCCAGCCGTAAAACACCAAAATGTCATAACAAAAGAAAAAAACAACATCCGAAAATGCAGGTTTTGTGGCGATATATTAATCCCAGTAAAAAGAGAAAGAATTGATGCATAATATAATTTGAATTCCGGCCTCAATAAAAATATAGTGGAGCAAATACTAAACATCAGCAAGAAAACAATGCATACATAATAAGGCCTGCTATTGGAATATTTTACCGGGGCGCTGTCTGCCGAAGCGTAACATGGCCCGTCCACCTGATGCTCAACCGTTTTCACTATTCATCAAACCCCTTCGACAAGCTATCATAAAACTCGCCGCCGGACCTAAACAACAGCCCGGCGACCTTTCAATACAAGCCTGACCAGTTGTGCCCTTGATTACGCCACTTACCCTTGCACCTCTACGTTGACAAACGCATTATTACCCGTACCGCCTGTGGCAATATAGACACCGTTTCCGCCATCCAACAAATCGTTGCCTGCGCCACCGTAGAGGACGTCATGACCAGAGCCACCATGCAATATATCGTCACCGTTGGCGCCGTTCAGGGCATCCGAATGGTCATCCCCGAAAATCGTGTCATTACCCTCTCCGCCATTCAGAGTATCCTGTCCCGGACCGCCATAAAGGTGGTCGTCCCCCAATCCGCCGCTCAATTTATCCTGTCCGACTTCTCCATACAGCAAATCATTTCCTTTTCCGCCGTTCACGGTATCGTTTTCATTTCCGCCGTATGCGGTGTCATCACCGTCTCCCGCATGCATCACGTCGCTGCCGTTGCCACCATAAAGACTGTCATTGCCCGCCGAGTGCTTTGTCCACTTTGCTGTCAAAAATGTCATCAATGCCGCCGTGG
>JBBIMW010000013.1:0-59228 GCA_037444185.1 Peptococcaceae bacterium
TATTAAGTTATCACCTTGCCCTTACCCATTTCCGGGCATTCAGGGTCCGCCGCCGCGCCGCTGAAAAAATTTCACCCCGAAGGACAGGTGCGGTATAATAAGCGAAAAAGATGGAACTAATGCGGGTAATCTGCATATTGACTTTAAAACCCTGTTCGATCTAAAATTAATCACATATATAATTAATTGTATTAAGTAACGGAGGAGTTGCTTTGAAAAAGTTAAAGAAGCTATGCATAGTATTGATGGCCGCGTTTATTGCACTTACGGCGGTGGGCGCTGCGGCGGCCGCCGGGGAGGAAGCGGGACGGGGCGGGGCGGGGCAGTTTCAGCTGACTTACCGGCAGGCCCTGGACATGGCCTTGTCCAACAGCTACAGCCTGAAAAACGTCGGCGAGGACATCGACCGGTCGTACGAGGTCAGGCAAAACGCCAGCGACAAGGTGAAGTACGTTCCCCTGGGCCCCGGCAACGAGGCGGCCAACAGGGCATACACCGGGCTGGTCCAGGCCGACCTGACATGGCAGATGACCAAAAAGAACTATGAATCCGCCAAGGACTCCCTCGCCTATACCGTGAGGCAGTCTTACAACGCCCTTTTGCAGGCCCAGGGGAAGAAAAGGCTGGCGGACCTGTCGGTGGAGAATGAATACTGGAAGAACCTGCTGGCGGAGTTGAAGTACCAGGTGGGTATGACCAGCAGTATCGAGCGGTCCCAGGCCAGGAGCGGATATAATGCCGCCCGGGACAGCCGTCAGGCGGCTGAAAAGGCCTTGGAGGACTCCTGGCAGGCATTCAACCGCTTGGTGGGCCTGAGCCTGGACTCAAGGCCCCTGCTGACCGACCCGCCCCAAATGAAGGCCGTTGGTGAAATTGACCTGGACGCCCACGCTGCCAGGGTTGTTTCGGAAAGTCCCAGCGTATGGCTGTCGGAACAGCAGGTGAATCTGGCGAAACTGGAGCTGGATCTGTTCACTTTTAACAACCCTTCCAATCCGGACACCTACCAGGCTAAAAAAATAGATGTGACCAAGTCGATGAATAGTGCGGCGGAAGTGAAAGACCAGCTGGACAAACTGGTCAGAAGCCTTTATTACTCCATGAGGCAACTGGAGGATCAGCACAGCACATTGCAGTCCAGCCTGGAGGTGGCCGAGCAGGCGCTTAAAATAGCCCGGGTAAGGTATGAAGTGGGGATGGCCATAAAGGCCGACCTTGTGGCGGCGGAACTGGCGGTGGAGCAGCTGAGGCAGCAGGTGTCCGATATTGCCGCCCAGCACGACAGCATGAAGATGGCCTTTGAGAAGCCCTGGGCATATGGCGGCGGCGCAACAGGCACATCTTCCCGGTCGAGATGAGATGAAAATAAACCTACGGGATGGCAATGCAAAATGAGTTATTTTCTGGGCAGGTAGTAAAACCAGCCCTCCGGTATGCTTTTGGCCAGGCCCAGCCCGTCCAGTTCAGCCGGGCGCCGGTACCAGAGGTGCTTCCAGCTGCGGTCGGCCTCGGGCGTGGCCCATAGTATGCGCTCTGAAATGAAGAGGGCCCCGACATCGGCCCTTTTTTTGATTTCCGGCACCATGTCCACGCTGTAGGGTATCTTGCAGGCGTAGCGGTCCCCGTACCAACTGACGAAGTGCCCTTCGTTGGTGACTACGACTTTGTTCGGGGGCGCTGCGTTTGCCAATTGGTTGATGGCCTCTTTATAGGGCAGCCATTCCGGCGCCGTCTTCTTCGGGGGGGCGGCGTCGGTATAATTGCTGTGCGAAAGCAATATCACCGCGGCCGCGGTCAGCAGTCCCGAAAGGCGCCGGAATTCTGAATTCCTGGAGGCCAGCCCCGGCAGGGCGTATAGGGCCCCCAGGGAGAATATGATATAGAAGGGCGCAAACACCAGGAACAGCCTCGGTATGAAGTGGATCACCAGCAGGGCCCCCAGCTGGGCCAGGTAGCACGCCGCCAGGAGGGGCCTGATGCCGGCGGCGCCGGGGGTCATGGGGAGGAAAAGGGCGGCCAGGAAGATTATAAAAATTGCGGCAGTTACCCCATTGATTTCGGGGCTTAAAAAGGACCCGGAAAAGTCGGCCCAGCCGGCCATTACTTTTTCCGCCAGCAGTTCAGGGCGGTCTATTATAAATTCCGGCACGCTGAACTGTATAGGGCGCAGGTACAGGCTGTAGTCAGGAAAGGCGCTGGTGAACATCACCGGCTCGTATTTCTGCAAAGAAAAGAGGGGGCTGCCGAATATGCAGGTGTTCCTTGCCATCCACGGCAGGGCGGCCACTATGAAGCCCACCAGCATCCTCAGCGGCGGCAAAAATCCCTCCCCCCTGTAAAGCCACCTGTACAGCAGGAAGAGGGGGAGGAAAACCAGGGCGTTGTAGCGGGCCAGGTAAAAAAGCCCCAGGGCTAGGCCCGCCAGCCAGTCACCGGGCCTGTTTTTGAGGCCGGGGGCGGAGACGAGAAGCACGGTCAGGGCCATCATGAATACCGCCAGGGGCTCGGTCATGCCGGAAATGCTGAATCGAAGCAACTCCGGCGTCAGGGTGTAAACCAGTACGGAACCCGCCGCCACCAGGCTGCCGAACCATTGCCGGGCCAGCAGGAACACCAGGGGGGACGCCGCAATGAAAAAAAACCCCGTCCCAATGGCCGACGCCTCATCCGTAAAACCGAACAACAACTGGAAGCCCGCCAGGAACAGGGGCCACAGAGGGGCCCGCCACATGTCCGGCTGGGGCACCCCGTGATGGGCCGGGCTCAAGGGGGTGACGTACTGGGAGATGAATCCCTGCCCCCGGGCCACATTCCGGGCTATGCCGGCGTAGTCCATGGCGTCGTTCAGCAAAAGCCCGGTGAAATAATTGTCGTAATACAGATACCACACCGCGGCGGTAAAGGCGGTGGCTGCGGCCAGGCACCCCGCGGTGACCAGACGGTCTTTCCTCACTTGGTCAGCACCCACACTCCGGCCAATATCAGTCCCGCCCCCAGTATGTGCGGGGCGGTGATGCTCTCCTTGAAGCAAATTGCCGAGGCAAGGAATACCAGCAAAAATCCGGCCCCGGTCATGACCGGGTAGGCCACGCTGAGGTTTATCCTGCTCAGCACCGCGCTGTACGCCGCCAGGGCCAGTCCGAAAAAAAGCACCCCGGCCAGCAGGTGGGGGTTTTTGGCCGCCTGGAACAGGGACTGCACCATTGCCCCCTGTTCCAGTATGACGGGGTTTTTGCTCACGGCCGACTTAATCAGTATATTGGCGCCGGCGTTGAAAACTATGGCCAGCAACAGCACCAGAAAGATGCTCACGGGCAGCTCCCTCCCGGTTCCCGAAACAGCTTCAGTATGAGTCGAACAGCCGGCCCCATCCGGTTTTGGCGAAGGCATTGATTCTTTTCCGCCCCACCGTGGGATACCAGATCAGGTCGTGGTATACATTGGATGCGAAGGGCGCCCATGCCATCAGTGGGCTGTGCAGCAGCACCTTTTCCAGGGGTCTCAGGAAGCCATTGCGGATCATCTGATCCCCCCAGATGACAAAGCTGCGCCTGGACTGAAAGCCGAAGTTCACTTCCCCGATGTCCTCTCCGGCTATTTCAATGTTTTCCGCCCTGGCGGCGCCCAGGCCCATTTCGTCGCACATTTTCAGGTAGGGGACGGCCATGGGGTCGAAGCCCATCATTCTGGCCGCCACAGCGTCAATGGCCACCGAGTCCCCGGAGGCCAGAATATAATTTTTTACCCGGGGAATCATGGTGCGGGGGCCGGCCCCGTCCCCGGCCACCGTTCCGTCCATGGCCGCGAAAATGCCGGAATGGATTTCCTTCTGCAGTATCATCAGGTCCACCAGTGTTTCATGCATGTACTTGTGGCAGTAATGTCTGGCTTCCCTCAGAAGGCCCCCGAAGGAGTTTTTTACGGCTCCGGTGGTTATGCTGTGCCCGTGGGTTTTGACGGTGGGCAGGTGCAGCACGTTCCGGCCGAGGAACATTTTAGGCACTTTTATTCCCTCGGGGAAAATGCGGTCCAGCACCAGCAACTTCGTCCCGGGCCGGAATTCCACCCACTCCGCCTCCGGCAGGGGGGTGAAGCCCAGCCCGTATTTTTTCAGCACCGGCATCCATTTATTGTTCAGCGCCCCTTTGACCGGGCTGGTGACCACGGTCTTGTTCTCCACGGGCAGGAGGGATTCCTTTTTATATCCGTCCTCCAGCAGGGTCTTGACCACCCCCTCCAGCTGCCAGGGCTGGGATGAGCAGGCCGGAAAATATTTTGTCCAGGACAGGTTCAGCTTGATTACGGTGTCCGCGCCCCGGGGCAGATAATCTTTATACCCCGCCATGTGCATGGCTTTTTTATAATCTTCCAGCACAGCCCCGGGGGAGGTCTTCAAAACGGCGACGACTGATTTCATTGCAAACCTCCAGTAGCTTATTCTATATACAGCACGGCCATGGACGCCGCTGTCCAGAGCAGAACCGCCGCCTGCAGCGGGCGGTCGCCGATGAGTATTTCTTCCGGACTGCCGCCGGAGTTTTCGCTGTAAACCAGGTAAAGGTACCTGAACAGTCCGAACACCGCAAAAGGGACGGTAATCAGCGAGAAAAGGTGCTGGCCGTTTTTAAAGGTGTATAAAAAGTACGATACTATGGTGGATGCGGTGACTACGGAAATCAACTGGTCTATCAGCGCCATGCTGTAAGATTCCAGTGAAGGGCGGTGGCTGTTGGCGTCGGCTCCCAGCACTATTTTTTCATTTCTTCTTTTGCCCAGGGCCAGGAACAGAGCCAGGAAAAAGGTGCACATCACCGCCCAGGGCGAAAGATAGACCTGGATCGCCTCCGTGCCGGCCACCACCCGCAAAACGAATCCCAGGGCTATAATAAACACATCCAGTATTATTATTCTCTTCAAGCTATATGTGTACAGCAGCATGAGGGCCAAATAGGCCCCCGCTATGATCCCCATGGCGGGGGACAGGGCGAAGGCCCCGGCAAGGGCCGCCGCCGCCGTCACCGCCGCCGCGGCGGCGGCCCCCTTGGCGGAAATCAGCCCGGCGGCCAGGGGGCGCTTCTTCTTGCGGGGATGTTCCCTGTCCTTTTCAATGTCGGCAATGTCGTTGACCAGGTATACGGCCCCGCTTAGGAGGCAGAACACGGCAAAGGCCTCCGTCACTTTGATGAGCATCGGGGCGTTGAAAATATTTCCTGAAAAAATTATGCCCACGTAGACAAATATGTTTTTTATCCACTGTCTGGGCCGCATGGCAATAAAATAATTATACACCGGCGCACAGCCTTTCAGCATTCTTTTAATCATTTTCGACGGGAATGCGAAAATACCTGTCTCCTGACGGAATAAGGAAGACGGCATAAGCTATTTGCAGGCCGGAACAATATTTCATTGCGGTCTGGAGCGGTGTAAAAAATTGTGGTAAAATGTTTGGAGGGTGTAAAGGCCGGGATGCTTTGCGCCGGAAGATTTGGATGTGTTGGGATGCGCATACTGGGCGCCCGGATTGACGGGCTTACACTGGAACAGTTTGCTGAGAGAATATCCCGTTTTGTTGACAGAGGGGAACCGTGTTTCGTCGTCACCCTGAATCCCGAACTGCTTTACCGGGCTCAGTATCAAAAGGATCTGCTGGATGTGATTAACCAGGCCCATTTGGTGACCGCCGACGGCATCGGGGTTGTATGGGCCTGCCGGGTCGGCGGCCAGCCTGTCCCGGAACGGGTTACCGGTATAGATTTGATGATGCGGCTGTTAAAATGCGCGGCTGATAAAGGGTGGCGGGTGTTTTTTCTGGGGTCCGCCCCCGGCGTGGCCGAAGCCGCCGCCGGCAGGGCGGTCCGGCTGTTTTCCGGGCTTCGGGTGGCGGGGACGGATCACGGCTATTTTGCAGACCTGGACAGCCTCCGGGTCATAGAAAGAATAAAAGGCGCCTCCCCCCATTTACTTTTCGTGGCCATGGGATCCCCCCGACAGGAAAGGTGGATTCATCAACACATGAACCGCCTGGGAAATATCGTATCCATGGGGGTGGGGGGGAGCCTGGATGTATTGTCGGAAAGAGTGCGACGCCCACCGGACTGGATGCGCAGTCTGGGTCTGGAGTGGCTGGGAAGGCTTTTGATTGAGCCGGGCAGGTGGAGGCGCATGTTGGTTCTTCCCAAATTCGCCCTGATGGTCATGTTTAAGTACAGGCTTAAAGGCAAGCCGGGCGGATAACTTGGACCCGTACCGCGTTCCCTGTTTTGCAAGGAGACAGTGGGCCGAAGGGGCGGGCCGGCTCATTATGCAGTGGACGGAGTTGTATGTGGGGGGCGGATTATGCCCAAGGTGGTTATATCCGGGTATTACGGTTTCAAAAATAACGGCGATGAGGCCATGCTCTACGCCATGCTGAAGGCCCTGGGGCAGAGAGTCCGGGGGTTCGACCCCGTCGTGCTGTCCAGTGATCCGGAGGAAACCGGAAGGTTCTTCGGTGTCAGGGCTGTTCCCAGACATGACTTAAGGCTGATTCTGAATGAATTGCGGCGGGCCGATCTGTTGATTAGCGGGGGTGGCGGGCTGCTGCAGGATGTCACCGGCCCCAACAGCATACTGTATTACCTGGGTGTGGTGACCATGGCCAGGATGTTGCAAAAGCCGGTGTTTTTCTACGGGCAGGGGATTGGGCCTGTGAGGACCGCCCTTGGAAGGACCCTGATGCGCCTGGTGGTGAACAGGGTGGATATGATCACCGTCAGGGACCGTGAATCCAAAGATGAACTGGCCGGCCTGGGGGTGGTCAGGCCGAGGGTGGAAGTCACCGCGGATCCCGCCCTGGGGCTGGATGTGGCGGAAATCAAACCGGAGCCGGGGGTTGCCATACTGGAGGGGGCCGGTGTTACTCCGGGCAGTGATCTGGTGGGCGTATCCGTGCGGGCGTGGAAAGGCCTGGTGGCGTACAAGGGTGTGATCGCCAGGGTGTGCGACCATATTGCGGCCCGGGGCCGGAGGGTGGTTTTTCTGCCCATGCACTATCCGGTGGATATTGCTGTCAGCCGTGAAATAGCTTCTTTGATGAAACAGTCCCCGGTTATTATAGAAAGGCGGCTTGATTTCAAGGAAATGCTCTCCCTGATGGCGCAAACCCGGATGATTATGGGTATGCGGCTGCACTTCCTGATTTTCGGCGCCATACTGAATATTCCAATGGTGGGGATTTCATACGACCCCAAGGTGGACAGGTTTTTAAGCCTGGTGGACATGCCCTCCGGCGGATCGGTGGACAATCTTGATTATCACCGGCTCGTGGGCTGTATCGATGGCTTGGAGGAGTCCCGCCCGCAGATGAGGGGCAAACTGGCTTCAAAGGTGGACCTATTGCGCCGGGAGGCCCACAGGGGGGCCGATCTGGCGGCGGAGAGGCTGAAGAAAATCAGCGCCGGGGAGTGAGGACCGGGGAAATGATTTTCTTCAGGGAACATTTTAGTCAATTATTCGTCAATATTTAAGGAGAAGTTATTGTTCCATAATCTGCTATTATAATATATTATTTGAAGGAAGGCGTGACATGAAACTGAACAGGATTTTATTGACAATTGTGTCGGCGGGGCTTTTGCTGTTCGGCTTGGTGGCGGCCGGGACGGCCGGCGGAGGAGAGCCGGGAAGCGTGGAGGATCCCCTGGTAACCCGGAGTTACGTGGAGTCCCGGATCAGCGCGGTGGTAAAACAGCATACCGATAAATATATGCAGTGGCAGGTGGCCGAACTGGCCCCGGGCCAGCAGCTGGAAGGAAAAGCCGGCGCCGAGCTGATCGTCAGGACGGGCAGCATGGCGGTGGTGGATCCTCTGGGCAACGGCATTCCGGACGTTACGGCGGGGGTGAATGTTCTGGCCGGCCAGGTGGCGGCCGTAAACCACCACTTGATTATTCCCAGGTCCGACGGCCGGGGATTGGCTGCCCGGACAAAGGCTGTGGTGATGTTCAAGGGGGAAGTGGCGGTAAAGTAACAGCGCAAGCGGAAAGAGGTGGCGGCCGGTGTACCAAAGCCGGAGAAACAGCGGATACAGATTGAAAAAAAGGTTCAGGTTCGTATTTGTTTTGTTTTTCTTCCTTACCCTGCTGGCGGGGGGCGGGCTGTGGGCTTCCGGACTGATGGATGATTACCTCTATGAAGCGGGATTGATAGATTTTCCTGAAAAACCAGACGCCTTCAAGGGCCGCATCAATGTGCTGGTGATGGGGATGGACTCCCGTCACGGAGAGGCGGCCCGGGCCGACACCATTATGTTGTGCAGTGTGGATACTGAAAAGAACATTATGAGCATACTCTCCATACCCAGGGACACCAGGGTGAGGATCCCCGGGCACGGATGGGAGAAAATCAACTCCGCCACTGTTTACGGAGGTCCGGGCATGGCCATGAAACTGGTGTCGGACCTGCTGGGCATCCGGGTAACCAGTTACGTGGCTACGGATTACGACGGGTTCAAAAGTATAATAGACACCCTGGGCGGTGTCACGGTGGACATTAAGGAAAGAATGTACCACCACGACCCGGAGGACGGCGGCATATACACCATCGACCTCATGCCGGGGGTGCAGCGGCTGGACGGCTACAAGGCCCTGCAATACGTCCGCTACCGGGACTACGCCCTGGGGGATATCGGCAGGGCCGAGCAGCAGCAGCAGTTCCTTTCCGCTCTGAGCAAGGAGGTTCTGCAGCCCTCAACGGTGATCAGGCTTCCGTCCCTGATTGCGGGGGCCTACAGGGCCGTAGAGACCAATCTGAGCCTTCTGGAAATGAAGAAGCTGGCCGTCGCCGCCGGCAAAATGACCGGTGCCAGCCTGCTGACCCAGACTCTGCCGGGACAGTTTCTAGAGTATGACGGGGTAAGCTATTGGGAGCCCGACCCCCAGCTCACCCGCCAGGTGATTGCGGGGATATACGAGGGCCGGGCTGTGGGGAAGGTGGTCCTGGGCGAAACAAAGGTCATCAGCACTGAAAAGCCGGAAGAGGAACCACAAAAGTCCCAGGGCGGCGTGGTCCCCGGCCGGCAGGGCCAGCCGGGGGACGCCACGGGGACCGGGGTTCAGGGGAGCGCAGTTAAGCCCGGCCCGCCGGGAACGTCCGGGCAGCAGGCCGCCGGCGCCGGAGCAAAAACCGTCACCGATAAAAAACAGCCCGGGAACGTCTCCGGAGGCTCCGCCTCCGGGGGCTCCGGACAGCCTCCGGGAGGCGCCATAGTGCCGCCCAGGGCGCCCCAGAAGCAAGACCAGCAGGCTGAAAAGAAGGATTTGCCCAAAGTTATAATCGTCCCCAAGACGGTACCCAATTAAATTAAATAAAAACCGGCACTCAAACCCCGGGGTTCAGAATTTTGAATTGAGCCGCCCTGCAAAGGGCGGCTCAATTCTCCCGGATATGCGGCAGGGCGGCCAGCACCCCGGCCAGGAACCAGAAATAGGTGGCCATCATGGGAACCTCGAAAATGTTTTCCACGGTGTTGTGCGCCGCCACTCCCAGGAGGGCCGCCAGTATGGCGGCGGCCATGGTTTTCAGTCCGCCGTCATCGATTTTTTTATAGGCCCCGTAGCTGTGCCTGAATACGCTGGCCAGCAGCCAGAGAAATGACAAAAGGCCGACGATCCCGCCTTCCACCAGGGTCTTCAGATAAAAATTGTCCACGTAGAAACTGCCCGGGACTTTGCGTGCCGCTACGGCCCCGCCGAAGGTGCCGTAGCCGGACCCCAAAAGGGGGTCGGACCGGAACTTTTCCAGGGCCGCCTGCCACAGGGCGAGCCGGCCGGCCCTCTGGCTGCTGGCCAGGTAGGCCGGTGAAAACAGATAGCCCAGGCGGGCGCCGATGCCCGGCACCACCTTGGCGGAGGTGATGAATCCGGCGGCCATGGCAATCAGCAGCCGGGGATTGTACATAAGGCAGAAGGCAGTGGCGGACAGTCCCAGGGCCAGCCAGGCGCCCCTGGAATAGGTTAAAACCATGCAGGCCAGCATTATGGCCAGGGCTGCCAGGCAGGCCCCCCGCTCCCGCCGCCCCCGGGCGGTGAGCAGCAGCCCCGCGGTAATGGCCGTAAATATCACCATAAGGCTTCCCAGTACATTGGGGCTGACCACGATGGAAAAGACCCTGGCCCGTATTCCGGTTTCAGCCTGATCCACCCAGTGGGCCGGGGTTTCCACCCCGGCAATATACTGATAGACACCCACCGCCGCCACCAAGGCGGCCATCGCCGCCATGCCCTTCACCAGGGCGTAGAACTGGCGCCGGCTGAGAAGCAGATTGGCTCCGACAAAAAACCACATCAGGTATTGCAGGTAGATTCTGGCTCCCTCCACCGCCAAGGGGAAGTTCCCCGACCGCATAAAGAGGAGAAAAAGGGTGATTCCCGCATACACCAGCACCGGCAGTTCCAGTCCCGTGTACCGGAAGGCCGGTCGCCCGCCCAGGGCCATCTGTAGGGGCCAGGCCACGATGATGAAGGCCATCAGCAGCTCGTCCCAGGCCCCGGCAAGAAAATTGAGGGACGGCGCCAACCGCATCAGGTAGTCCACCAGCGGGTAGAGAGCCACCAGCCAGAGGGCGGTTTCCGCCCTTATGCCGCCGCCGGCCTTTAAAATCCGGCTGTGGGCCGTAAAGGCAGGGAACCGGAGGTTCAGCGCCCGGCTGTGACGGGACTGCCGCCGCAGGCATGAGCCTGCGGCCGCCGCAGGGGCGAGGAATAGCGCGGCCAGCCGGGACGCCGCTTTAAAGAAGATCGATTCCTCCATAACCTGATGGGAGGTATATCGGGGGGGACTGCCCAAGGTATCCAAAATCTTGCTGCCAAAGACCCAGGCCCCGATGGTGCGGGAAAAGCCGGATAGCACCCGGCATATGACACTGTTTTCGATCAAGACGCCTGTGGCCAGGCCGGATCCCTCCTTTATGCGGAAAACCATTCTTTCTCTCTCTTTCGTTCCGGGCTTTGGGTTTCGTCTAAATTATACACCATTATTCCCGCTGCATCCAGGGCCGTCCGCAAAGGGAAAAACACCTTGTCGAAAGACTATGAAATTGATAAAATGATTTAAGCAAGGCCAAGGAGGCACATACACGGTGAATCGTTTGCGGGTTCTCCACGTGATTGGCGGGGGCGAATTCGGCGGTGCCGAAAGACATATTCTGAATTTGGCCGCTGCCATGGACCCTGACCGGGTGGAGGTTTTTGTCTGTGGCCTTTTTGCCGGTCCCTTTGTGCAGGTGGCCCGGGAAGCCGGGATCAGGGCGCATTCCATACCCATGCGCCACAAGCTGGACTTTGGTATAGTCACCAAACTGAGGGATTTTATCGCCTTGGAAAAAATAGACATTGTTCATACCCACGGCGTTAGGGCGAACCTGGTGGGCCGGCTGGCGGCCCGCATGGCCGGGGTGGATACGGTGGTCACCACCGTGCACAGCTTGCTGGCGCAGGACTATCCGGATTTATTCAGCAGGCTGGCCAACATGTTCATCGAAAAGGTTTCCAGGGGTTTAACCACCCATTTTATCGCCGTTTCCGGAGGATTGCGGGAGGCCCTGGTCCGCCAGGGTATTCCTGAAAACAGGATTACAGTAATATATAACGGGCTTAATCCCGAGATGTTCAGGAAAAAGGCCGGCGCTTGCGCCGGGTGGCGCGAAAGGAACGGCTTCAGGCCGGGGACGCCCCTGGTGGCCATGGTGGGGCGACTGCATCCGGTGAAGGGGCACCGCTTTTTTTTAAAGGCGGCGGCGGAGATAATAAAGGAGAGGAAGGATGTTCACTTTTTGGTGGTGGGCGGCGGCCCCGAGAGGGACAGGCTTCAGGAGTACACGAACAGGCTGGGCATTGCGGACCATGTGACCTTCACGGGCTTTGTCTCGGACGTGTCCGGGCTGATGCCGGAGCTGAACCTGCTGATCATTCCCTCCCTGTGGGAGGGTTTCGGCCTTACGGCCCTGGAGGCCATGGCGGTGGGAGTGCCCGTGGTGGCCACATCGGTGGGCGGCCTGCCTGAAATTGTGGATCACGGCACCACCGGGCTGCTGGTCCCCCCGGCCGATGAAGCCTGTCTGATCAAGGGTATCGTCTGGATGCTGGACCACCCCCAGGAGGCGGTGGAAATGGCTGCCGCGGCCAAATCGGCGGTGGAGGAGAAATTCACCGCCTCGGCCATGGCCCGCAAGACACTGGAACTGTACGGCGAGCTCAGATACGAGGCAAAGAAGGGGAAAAGCCGGGATCCGGAATAAAAAGGCGGAGGAGAACTGTGTCCGGTGGATGCTGACATTCTAAAGGGCCGGGATATTATCTGCATCGGGCCGGTGGACTGGGAACCCGTCTGGAACCGGTCCCAGCAGTTGATGTCAAGAATGCCCCCCTCCAGCAGGATTCTCTATGTGGAGCCCCCGGCCACGGCGCTGTCGGCTTTCAAGGATCGCAGCCTGTGGTTTAAGTGGTGGCGGTGGGCCGGGGGGGCCAGGCGGATAACAGAAAATATTTATCTTTATTCACCGCCAGTGGTGCTGCCCTTCGGAAACGTGTTCCCCCGGGTGAACCGGCTAAACCAGCGGTGGCTTTTAATTTTTGTCGGCGGAATCGCCCGCCGGCTCGGGTTTGAAAGGCCCCTGGTGTGGACTTATCTGCCCAATTCATTGACGCTGGCCCGGGGGCTTGAACCTGATATGCTGGTTTATGACTGTGTGGACGAGCACTCGGAATTTACCGGGCTGATCCGCAGGGAGGCGGTGCTGTCCATGGAAAGGGACTTGCTGGAGGGGAGCGATCTGGTTTTTGTCACCGCCCCGGGCCTTTACCGGGACAAAAAGCCCTTTGCCCGGAATATTCACCTCGTCCCCAACGCCGCCGACGTGGATCACTTCAGGCGGGCCGACTGCGGGGATACCCCGGTGCCCGGCGAGATAGCCGTATTGCCCCGCCCGGTATTGGGTTTCGTGGGTGTAATCCACCACTGGATTGACCTGGATCTGATTGAATTCATAGCCTTAAAAAGGCCGCGGTGGTCCGTGGCCATGATCGGGCCGGCGGGGGCCGGGGTAAGGATGGGCCGTCTGCGGTCGCTGCCCAATGTGCATTTTTTCGGCAGGCGGGACAAAGAGGAACTGCCGGGGTACATGAAGGCCTTTGACGTATGTATTAGCCCGTTTAAGAGAAATGAGCTCACCGACCGGGTGAACCCGCTGAAAGTCTATGAGTATCTGGCCTCGGGGCGGCCGGTGGTAAGTGTCGATATGCCCGGGGTGATGGAGTTTAAGGACGTGATAGAAATAGCCGGGGATTATGAGGAATTTCTGCATGCCGTGGAAAGGGCGCTGGGGCGGGAAGGCGGCGAGAGGAAGAAAAAGCGGCTGGCGGCGGCGGCCGGCCACTCATGGGAGGACAGGCTCCGCCGGATGGCGGAGATAATGGGGCGGACTACTCTTTAACCTGTATTCCGGTCACTATTCCCTTGAATTCATAGTCCCTGGATTTGACGTAATATTCCCGGCCCACCCTGACTTCCTGGCCGCCCACGGTGATGGCGGCCGAGGACAGCACGGTGGTGCCGGCGTTGGTAACGTAAACATCTTTGAGGTAGGGATCCAGGGATTCCACTCTCTGGCCCCTGGCGTCCACGTTCACCGAGTAACCCGGCTTGACCTGCACTTCCTTTACTGTTACGTCCGTGAAGCTGCCGCCTTTGACCATCCTGTCCCCCACCTTTATGGCCTGGGCCAGTTCTGGCCTGACGTGGGGGATCATGACCTGGAATTCCACTGTGACGGTTCGGCCGGGGGCGGAGCCGGCGGTGAATTTGTAAGCCGCGCCGGCGGCCACCAGCAGCACCACCAGAAGTATCAGCAGATCCACTATATTGATGAGGCCGAAGACCCTTCCCTTTTCGTCCAGCAGTTTCATTGACAGCCCCCCTTGATGGTTTGGCGGGTAGCCGGATACGGCTTCCCATATGAGTATAATTTTTTTTGTCCCCAAGATCAATGGCAGAGGAAAACGCGGTGATATAAAGGGCGGGGCCGGTCAATAATGTAACGGGAGGCGAGTAGAATGGAATTTGTTTTGGATATTGACGGGATAATGAGGATCATTCCCCACCGTTACCCCTTCTTGCTGGTGGATAGGATTTTGGAGCTGGAACCGGGCAAAAGGGCGGTGGGCATTAAAAATGTCAGCGGCAATGAACCTTTTTTCCAGGGCCATTTTCCCGGCCGCCCGGTAATGCCCGGGGTGCTCGTCATTGAGGCCATGGCCCAGACCGGGGCCGTGGCGGTGCTTTCCATGCCGGAAATGGAAAACAAACTGGCCCTTTTTGCCGGGATAGACGGTGCCCGCTTCAGGAGGCAGGTTGTTCCCGGGGATCAGTTGCGGCTGGAGGTGGAGATATTAAAATTCAAGGGCCCTCTGGGCAAGGGCCGGGGGTTGGCCACGGTGGAGGGGCGGCCGGCCGCCGAAGCCGAACTTCTTTTTGCCCTGCAGGCGAAATAGTGGGTATTGTGTAGATTCGGAGAGATGGCTTGTCCAATTGCCGCAATGGGCTTTTCCGGTTGCGATTTTATGCTTTGTTAATATGGTTAACTAAATGATAAAATGAATTTGTGTGTCCATTCAGTTATGTTTTTTGGGGGTTTTTTACTTTGGAAGTTTTTTTGTCTCTGCCGGCGGCATTTCTGCTGGCGTTGTTGCTGACCCCCTGGGTCAGGTCCAGGGCGGTTTCTTGGGGCGCGGTGGACGTCCCCAGCCAGCGCAAGGTCCACGGAAGGGCCATGCCCCGCCTGGGGGGGCTGGTCATTTACATGGCCTTCGTGCCCGCGGCCCTGGTAAGCTCGTCCTTCAAGCCGCCGGTGCTGGGGTTGGCCTGCGGGGCCACATTGATGGTGATTCTGGGCATGGTGGACGACATCAGGGGGCTGTCCCCCCGGGTGAAGCTGGCCGGACAGACACTGGCGGCCCTGTCGGTGATACCCTTCGGTGTAAAGGTGGCCTTCATAACCAATCCCGTGACCAATGAAATACTGCACCTCGGCATTCTGGCCGTTCCGGTGACGGTGTTCTGGCTGGTGGCGGTGACCAACGCGGTGAATTTGATCGACGGGCTTGACGGGCTGGCCGGGGGAGTATCGTGCATAGCCGCGCTGACCATGGCCGTCATCGCCCTTTTGCAGTTCAAGCTGTTCGGCATATCCGGGCAATTGGAGATTATGTTGCTGGCACTGCTCCTGGCCGCGTCCGTCCTGGGGTTTTTGAAATACAATTTCCACCCCGCCAGCATCTTTTTGGGCGATTCCGGCTCGATGCTGCTGGGGTTCAGTCTTGGCGTCATTTCGGTGATGGGTCTCACCAAGAGCGCCACCGCCATATCGGTGATTATACCGCTGGTGGTGATGGGAATTCCGCTGTTCGACACGATGATGGCCATTGTCAGGCGTTACCAGGAACACCGGCCTATTTTTCAGCCCGACCGGGAGCATCTGCACCACCAGCTTTTGGCCAGGGGGTTCTCCCACCGCGGCGCGGTGCTGTCAATTTACGGCGTAAGTGCGGTGATGGGCGCCAGCGCGGTGATTATGAGCGTGATCACCACCGGGCATTCCATGATGATGCTGGCCATACTGGCCACTCTGGCCATTATGGCCGCCAACAGGATCAGGGTGACCGGGCCCGGCGTGAAGGGCGTGAAGGGCAAATATCCGGAACGGTCCGCCAAAATGTGAACTTTGGTACCTGGTACCTAAGTTATTAAGTTATTGAGTTCCGCCGCCGGGATGGCGGCTTTTTTATTTGCGCAAGATTCACAGAGGTAATTATTTACTGTATAATTAAAAAAAAATTACTGGGGAGGGTTGCCGGATGAGGATAAGAAAGGCTGTTATTCCAGCGGCGGGCCTGGGAGTCAGATTTTTGCCGGCCACCAAGGCTCAGCCCAAAGAGATGCTGCCCATAGTGGACAAGCCCACCATCCAGTACATAGTGGAGGAAGCCGTTGAATCGGGGATAGAAGATATACTGTTTATCACCGGAAGGCAAAAAAGATCCATTGAGGACCATTTCGACAAGTCTCCGGACCTGGAGGCCATGCTCAGGGAAAAGGGCAAGAAGGACCTGCTGGAATTGGTCAGGGGCATAGCCGGAATGGCGGATATTCACTACGTCCGGCAGAAGGAGCCGAAGGGGCTGGGGCATGCGGTTTATTGCGCCAGGAAATTCGTTGGCGGAGAGCCCTTTGCGGTGTTGCTGGGAGATGACATAGTGCGCAGCGAAGTGCCCTGCCTGAGGCAGCTGATGGATCTGCACGGGGAGACGGGGGCCACGGTGATCGGGGTGCAGGAGGTGCCCCCCGGGGAGGTGAACAAGTACGGTATTCTGGATGCCGTGGAGGTCAGGCCCGGAGTATATAAAATAGGGGACTTGGTGGAAAAGCCGTCCCCGGGGGAGGCCCCCTCCAGGCTGGCAATCATGGGCAGGTACATAATAACGCCGGGGATTTTTGATATACTGGCGGATACCGGTCCCGGCGCAGGGGGGGAGATCCAGCTCACCGACGGGCTTAGGGCGCTTTGTCGCACGGAGCCCATGTACGGGCTGGTTTTTGACGGGCGAAGGTACGATGTCGGGGACAGGCTGGGCTATCTCAGGGCCATGGTGGAGTTCGCCCTCAGCCGTCCGGACCTGGCGGCGGAGTTTGGCGAGTATTTGAGGCGGGTTGTGCGGGGGGACTGATTTTCAACAGCCTTCCAGGGGAGTGTTGCAGAACTTATTTATACGACATCAAGCAGGTATAGCCGATTCTTATTAGTTTGACAATATTAGGCCATGGTGTTAAAATTAACGTGAATTTTTAGTTGTAGCCTGTTTTTTCCGGCCAGACCTCCAAAGGGTCTGTTTTTATGTAAAACTACAAAGGAGTGTTCAATTTGACCAGAAAACTGTTCACCTCGGAATCAGTCACCGAGGGTCATCCCGATAAGGTAGCCGATCAGATTTCCGACTCCATACTGGACGAAATACTGGCCCAGGATCCCGGCGCCAGGGTGGCCTGCGAGACCCTCTGCACCACCGGGCTGGTGCTGGTGGCGGGGGAAATCACCACCAAATGCTATGTGGACATTCCCAGGGTGGTCAGGGAAACCATCAGGGATATCGGCTATACCAGGGCAAAATACGGATTCGACTGCGACACCTGCTCGGTGATAACATCAATAGACGATCAGTCTCCGGATATAGCCATGGGGGTGGACAGGGCCCTGGAGGCCAAAGAGGGTCAGATGAGCGATTCCGGGATAGAAGCCATCGGCGCCGGCGACCAGGGCATGATGTTCGGGTACGCCACCAACGAAACCGTGGAAATGATGCCCCTGCCCATTTCTTTGGCCCACAGGCTGGCCCGCAGGCTGGCCGAGGTCAGGAAGGCCAGGGAACTTCCCTACCTGCGGCCTGACGGCAAGGTCCAGGTGACGGTGGAATACGATGGGGACGCGCCGGTCAGGGTGGACACGGTGGTGGTTTCCACCCAGCACCATCCAAGGGTGGGGCCGGGGGAAATACGCGAAGATGTCATTGCCAGGGTGATCAAGCCGGTGATCCCCGACCATCTGGCGGGACCAAAAATCAAATATTTCATCAACCCCACCGGAAGGTTTGTCATCGGCGGCCCCCAGGGGGACACGGGGCTCACGGGCAGGAAAATAATTGTGGATACATATGGCGGCATGGCCCGCCATGGGGGAGGGGCCTTTTCGGGCAAGGATCCCACCAAGGTGGACCGGTCCGCCAGCTACGCCGCCCGCTATGTGGCCAAAAACATAGTGGCCGCCGGGCTGGCGGACCGCTGCGAAGTGCAGCTGGCCTACGCCATCGGGGTTGCCAGGCCGGTTTCCATTATGGTGGAAACATTCAACACCGGCCGCATTTCAAATGAGCGGCTGATCCAGTTGATTCAGGGACATTTTGACCTGAGGCCCGCAGCCATTATCAACGTCCTGGACCTGTGCCGGCCCATATACCGCAAAACCGCGGCCTACGGCCATTTTGGCCGTACGGACATCGACCTGCCCTGGGAGAAAACGGATAAGGCGGAAGTACTGAAGAGGGAAGCGGGGATATGATATAAAGGGAGGCTTTATCACCCTGCGGGCTGCTGCCGCATATCTTTGTAGTAATCCCGGGGGTGATGGGCATGTCGTGGCTGGCAGTCATTGTGGCGGCCCTGGCCTGCTGGCTGGGGTGCATTCTTTACGCCGCCGTCAGGAAGCTGAAGGAAGGGCGCCGGCCCGCCGAAAAAAGGGTGTGCCTGCTCATGGGGGAACAGGCCGGGGTGGCGGAGTGGTTTTTAAGAAGCGTATACAGTATTGAGGGCGTCAGGACCGGGAGGTTGGCGGTGACCGTTGCCGCCGTTGCCGCTTCCGGCGATATGGCGGGGATATTGGGGATATTGGCCCGGCAGAAGGGCTATTGCCTAGCCGGCCCCGGCCCTTGGCCTCCGCCGGGCCCGGAAGGCGGTCCGGCGGGAATAATGCTGGACGTCAGGGGCATGGATGTCCCCGGACTGGAAGCCGTCCTGCGCAATTTGAGGGCCTTGTGACGGAGACGGAAAAAAGAGTATAAAAAAGGTATGTCCTCCCCTCTGTCGAAATAATGCCGGGGGGGGGGATTGTTTTTGTGAGGGTCAGGCACGGGAAGGGCTACATGCACGCAGTATATTCCCTGGCCGTCATCGCGGGCGGGACAGGCCTTCTGATCAGCATGTTCGGGGATTTGGACCTGGACCGGTCAAAGGAATTCGCGATCCTGATAGTGCTGGGGATACTGATAGAGTGGCTGGCGGTGGATTTTGCCCTGGGCAGGCTTTCCGGCGGCTTCGCCCTGGTTTTGTCCTCTCTGCTTGTTTTCAACCTCAGCGCCTCCGCCTGGATCAGCGCGGTGGCCTTTTTTGTGGGAAATGGCATTGCCAACAGGGGGAACCCGGTGCGCACGGCAGTGTTCAACATGGCCCAGCAGGTGCTTGCCCTGTACGGTGCGGCCAGTCTGGTCGGGCTGGCGTGGGGCCGCGATATTTCGGCCCGGCTTCTGGTGGCGGACATGACCGGCGGACTGTTCCAGCTGGCTGGGTTTGTGGCCCTGTACTTCGTCATCAATCACGGGCTGGTGTACCTGTATATGTATCCCGGCAGGGAAGGGGCCAGGATGTATTCCTGGAGGGACACCCTGCGCTGGGACGCCCTCAGCTACCTTTTCAGCATTCCCTTCGGTATTGTGACGGCGGTGCTTTACCACAAAACAGGCATGCCGGGGGTGCTGCTGATGTTTTTACCGGTACTGGCCGTGCAGTTTATCCTGCGCCTTTACGTCAGATCCCAGCTGGTCAACAGGGAGCTGCGGGCGGTGTACGAGATAACCCGTAGGCTGGGGTCCCGGGAAGGTGTTGACCAAATTCCCGGGGTGCTTTTAAAGGAGATGCGCAGGGCCATTGCTTTTCATACCGGGGTGGTCTATCTCCGCCGGGAGGAAACCGGAATGTATGAATCCGCCGCCGCTTACGGACCATACAGGGAACAGCTGGAAAAGGACCGCCTGTCTTTTGGGGAGGGATTCCTGGGCTGGGTGGTAAACAACGGTGAGCCGGAGATAATATTCGATTCCAAAACGGATCCCAGGGTCAAGTCCGACCAGGGCCTCCCCCGGGTGCTCCGGTCGCTGCTGGCGGTTCCCATGGCGGGGGAGGCGGGCCCCCTCGGGCTGGCGGTTGTCGGCGGTAAAAAGGCTTTGTCTTTCACCCAGCAGGACTTGGAGGTGGCGGTATCGTTGTGCGGCACGGCGACTGCGGCGCTGTCCAACCGGGTGCTGGCCCGAAGGGTGGATGACTGGGGCGGCCGGGATTACCTCACCGGCCTGCTCAACCGGAAAAGTTTCTACCAAAACGGCCTCCGGTTTTTTGAACGGGGGGATAAGGTCGCCCTGATCCTGATGGATCTTGACCTGCTGGGACACTTCAATGAAAACTGGGGCCAGGATACGGGAGACAGGATGCTTTGCGAACTGGCCCGCATTTTAAAGTCCACCGGGGTGCCCGGTATGGAGGCCGGCCGCTACGGGGACGATGAATTCGCCCTGCTGCTGCCCGGCTTTGACGAACAAAGGGCGCTTTTGATGGCCCGGGAACTGAGAGGGGGGCTGTCCGACCACATTGTCACCGGAGAGTATCCCCTGATCAGGATAAAGGTCAGCCAGGGTATCGCAGTGGGACCCGCAGACGGAGAAAGCCTGGACGAACTTCTGAAAGCGGCCTCCCGGGCTTTGCGGCGGGCGAAGAAAAGCGGCCGGGACTGCATTGTCACCGCTTCGGATTTAAAGTCCCGGAATACCGGAAGGAGCGGCTGGATTACTTGAAACTGTTGTCCGGGTTGCTGGATCTTTTTTTTCCGCCCCGCCGGGTGTGCCCCCTTTGCGGGGCGCCGGAGGACCCGGCCGGCATCTGCGGCCGGTGCCGCGAAGCAATTTCGTTTTTCCGGAGAGAGCCGTTCTGCTCTATGTGCGGAAGATTTTTTCAGCAGACCCCCGGCGTCCGGGCCGGGCCCCAGCGGGACGGGGAGCGCCTCTGCCGGGATTGTGCGCGGGAAGGAAGGTTTTTTCAGCTGTCCAGAGCGGCGGGCCCTTACGAGGGCTTTTTAAAAGGCGCGGTGTTGAGGCTTAAATACACGGGAAAAAGGGAACTGGCCGGCCACCTCGCCGAGCTGATGTTTCAATCGGCGGCCCTTAACCAATACTATATATCGGCACAACTGATCACGCCGGTGCCGCTGTCTCTGGAAAGGAGCAGGCGGCGGGGGTTCAACCAGTCGGAACTGCTGGCCTTCGAGCTGGCCCGGAGAATGAGGCTGGATATGCTTGCGGTGCTGCGGAAGACAAGGGAGACTTCCCCCCAGACCGGCCTGGGCAGGTACGGAAGGGGGGAGAATCTTGTGGGGGCCTTCGGGCTGACGGACCCCGTATCCGTTAGGGGAAAGGCCGTACTGCTGGTTGATGATGTCGTCACCACCGGAAACACGCTGAATAATGCTTCGGAAACGCTGATCCGGGGCGGCGCGGCCACAGTCGTCTGCATTGCCGCGGCGGCGGGAAGGACCCTGCCCCACTCTCCCTGCGGCGATATTTTAATTCCAAACCGGGGTTAACCACATGGAAACCCCTTTTCGTTCCGGTTATTAACAGACTTATGCACATTATCCACAGGTTTGTATTCCACAGGGGGGCCTCGGCCCGGGGCAGAATGGGCCTGGGACTGGAAACTCTTGACTTAAAGAATGGATTGTGATAACATTCAAACACCCCGGATATATTTGCTTAGGAGGAATGTTTGTGCAGGGCAAGGTTAAGTGGTTCAGTTCCGAAAAAGGGTACGGTTTTATTGAAAGGGAGGATGGAGGGGACGTTTTTGTTCACTTCTCTGCCATAGTGGGTGAAGGCTTTAAAACCCTCAACGAAGGGCAGCAGGTGGAATTTGATATAGTGGACGGCGCCCGAGGGCCCCAGGCGGCAAACGTAACCAGAATATGACAATCCAACCCCAGTGGAACACTGGGGTTTTTTAAAAGCAGCGGATGGATTCCTCATTCCGGCCCCTGCGGGGCATGGGGGCCCGGTACGGGCTATTTTAAAAAGACCTGAAAGGAGTTGTTGCGGTATTAAGGTACAGGTACGGGGAAGAAACATGGAAATCACGGGGGCTCTCAAGGAATACGTGGAAAAGCGCCTCGGTAAGCTGGAGAGGTATCTTGACAATCTCGGAGACGCCCAGGTGACCTTGACGGTTGAAAAGGATTCGCACCGTATTGAAGTTACCATACCCATCAACGGCATGATCCTCAGGGGGGAGGAAGCCACCGGCGATATGTATGCCTCCGCCGACATGGTGGTGGAGAAGCTGGAGAAGCAAATTGAGAAATACAAGGGAAGGCTGGTCAAGCGCACCGGCAAGGCCGCCGTGGACAACCGGCAGGCCGTGGTCGGAGAGGACGGCCCCAGGGTGGTCCGCACAAAGCGATTTGCCATAAAGCCCATGGCCGTTGACGAGGCGGTGCTTCAGATGAACCTGCTGGGCCACAGCTTTTTTGTTTTCTCCAACGCCGAGACGGATCAGGTGAATGTGGTTTACAAAAGAAAGGACGGCAACTACGGGCTGATAGAGCCCACCTTCTAGGCGGCTGTTGAAAAAGTCCGCCTGCTGCGTTGCGGCGGCTTTTTCACTCCGGCGCGCCCCTAGGTGCGCCTCCGCCCAAGCCCCTGCCGCGCTTTGCAGAATATTTGGCTGCATCCGGCTAAATGAGTTTTGCGACACATGCAAGGGGCGCGCACTGTGCGCCCCTTGCATGTCTTCCCGCGCTCTGATAAAATTTTTTTGTGTCCTTCCGCTTGGACGGATTGCGCTGTATTCCTCATTCTGCCGGGGGACGGCTTTTTCAACAGCCTCCCAGGAGAGTGTTGCAAAATCCGTTTATACGGCATCAAACAGGTATAGCCGGATACGGCCGGAGGCTGTTCAAAAAGCTCCAGATGCAAGGCGCAGCAAGGCTTTAAGCGGAGGCGTACTGGTAGTACGTTGGAGCGAAAAAGCCGCCGCCGCAACGCAGCAGGTGGACTTTTTCAACAGCCTCCCAGGAGAGGATTTGATAAGGTAATATGCTGGGATTCATACGCAGCCTTATGGATGACAATGCCAGGGAAATAAAGAAGCTGCAGAAAATAGTCAGCCGGGTGAATGAGCTGGAAAGCGGGATGGCTTCCCTTTCCGACGCCGAACTGAAGGCCAGGACAGCGTATTTCAAAGACATGCTGGACCGGGGGGCCGACACCGGGGACATACTGCCCGAAGCCTTTGCGGTGGTCAGGGAGGCCAGTGAAAGGGTTCTCGGCATGCGCCATTTCGACGTTCAGATATTGGGAGGCATTGTGTTGCACCGGGGCCGCATAGCCGAAATGAAGACCGGCGAGGGTAAAACTTTAGTGGCCACTTTGCCGGTTTATCTGAATGGCCTTACCGGCCGGGGGGTGCACGTGGTTACGGTGAACGACTATCTGGCCCGCCGGGACAGCGAGTGGATGGGGCAGATATACAAATACCTGGGCCTGAGCGTGGGGCTGATAGTGCACGGTCTGGACTGGAGCGACCGGAGAAAATCCTACTGGTCCGATGTGACTTACGGCACCAACAACGAGTTCGGCTTCGATTACCTGCGTGACAATATGGCCCTTCACCCCGATCAGTTGGTGCAGAGGGAACTGCACTACGCCATCGTGGACGAGGTGGACAGCATACTGATTGATGAGGCCAGGACCCCGCTGATTATTTCCGGCATGGCCGACAAGGCCACGGATCTGTATTACACCTTCGCCAGGGTTGTACCCAGGCTGTCCAGGGACATTGACTATAAAGTGGACGAAAAGGCCCACACAGTGGCGGTAACCGAAGAGGGGACGGCCAAGGTCGAAAAAACTCTGGGCATCAAAAACCTTTACGACGACGCCAATATCGAGCTGAATCACCACTTGATCCAGGCGCTGAAGGCCCATGCCCTGATGAAGAGGGACAGGGACTACGTGGTGAAAGACGGCCAAGTGATCATTGTGGACGAATTCACCGGCCGGCTGATGTTCGGCCGCAGGTACAGCGACGGGCTGCACCAGGCCATAGAGGCCAAGGAGGGCGTCAAGATCGAGAAGGAGTCCCAAACCCTGGCCACCATCACCTTCCAGAATTATTTCAGAATGTACGGAAAGCTGGCCGGCATGACGGGTACGGCGGTCACCGAGGAGGAGGAGTTCCGCAAAATATACAAACTGGACGTGGTGGTGACCCCCACTCACCGCCCCATGGTCAGGCAGGACCTGCCGGACGTGGTTTACAAGACCGAGCAGGCTAAATTCCGGGCGGTGGTGGACGAGATTGCCCGGAGGCACGCCGTGGGTCAGCCGGTGCTGGTGGGCACCATTTCCATCGAAAAGTCGGAATTAATCAGCGACCTGCTGAAAAAACGGGGGATACCCCACCAGGTGCTTAACGCCAAGTACCACGATAAAGAGGCTGAGATAGTGGCCCAGGCCGGGCGCCTGGGGGCGGTGACCATTGCCACGAACATGGCCGGGCGGGGGACCGATATACTGCTGGGAGGCAACCCGGAGTTCTTGGCCCATTCCCACCTGCGCAGGGAGGGGTTCGGTCCGGAAGGGGTGGACGATCCCCAGTACCAGGCCCGGTACCGTGAAATATTTAAAAAAATCAAGGAGCAGACCGACAGTGAGCATGAAATGGTGGTGTCGCTGGGGGGTCTGCATATAGCCGGCACTGAGAGACATGAAAGCCGCAGGATTGACAATCAGCTGCGGGGACGGTCGGGCCGCCAGGGGGATCCAGGGTCGAGCCAGTTTTTTAGCTCCCTGGAAGACGACCTGATGAGGCTTTTCGGGTCCGACAACATTTCGGGACTGATGGACAAGTTGGGGATCGAAGAGGATATGCCCATTGAGCACGGACTGATCACCAAGTCCATTGAAACCGCCCAGAAAAGGGTGGAAAACCGGAACTTTGATATTCGCAAGCATGTGCTGCAGTATGACGATGTGATGAATCAGCAGCGGGAGATTGTGTACAGCCAGCGCCGCCGGGTGCTCACCGGAGAAAATCTCAAAGAGATGATTGCCTCCATGATCGGGGAAGTGGTGGCCAGGGCGGTGGACGCCTACTGCCCTGAGGGGGTTCACCGGGAAGAGTGGGACCTGGACGCGCTGCTTTCCTACGCCGACCAGGTTTTTAGCCCGGGCCACGGAATTACCCCCGGAGAGATGGAAGAGCTTGAAAGGCCCGGGGTCAGGAACCTGCTGCTGGAAAAATCCCTAAAGACGTATGACGCCAGGGAGGCGGAGCTGGGCCTGGAGAACATGCGGGAAATTGAGCGGGTGGTCACATTAAAAATTGTGGACGAAAAATGGATGGACCACCTGGACGCCATGGACCAGCTGAGGGAGGGCATTGGGCTGAGGGCGTACGGCCAGAAGGATCCTCTCATTGAGTACAAATTCGAAGGCTATGAAATGTTTCAGAATATGATCGCCTCCATTCAGGAGGATGTGGTCAGGTACATTTTCCGGGTGAACTTGGTGGCGCAGGATGTACAGCCCAAACAGAGGAATATGGTGGAGAACAGGTACTCCGACGATGGCCCGAGGCAGCCGGTGCGCAGGGAGATCAAGGTGGGCAGGAATGACCCCTGCCCCTGCAATAGCGGGAAGAAATACAAGAAGTGCTGCGGGAAAGAATAGTTATAAATACATCAGTATGGGGTGATCGGCATGTATGCTGAATTGAGCAGGGAACTGGAGTCCCTGGAGAGCCGCGTTGAAGATTTGAGGGTTTCTCTTTGACATAGCCCGCAAAGAAAAGGAAATAGAAATTCTTGAAGAGAAGATGACCGCAGTTGATTTCTGGGGCAATTTGGAAGGGGCCCAGAAGGCGACCCAAAGCCTTTCCTCCCTAAAGGAGAAGATATTCTCCTTTAAATCCCTGAAGGGGCTGTGCGACGATACCAGGGTTCTTTTGGAACTGGGGCGGGAGGAGGAGGACGGAGAGGTGGCCCTGGAGGTCCAGGGCGAGATAAAAAAGCTCCAGCGCAGGGTTGAGGAAATGGAGCTGGAGGTGCTGCTGAACGGTACCTACGACCGGGGCGGAGCCATTGTGTCGCTGCACGCCGGGGCGGGGGGCACAGAGGCCCAGGACTGGGTGGAGATGTTGGTGCGCATGTATTTGCGCTGGGCCGAGGGCCGTGGCTTCAAAGCCGATGTGGTGGACCTGCTGCCCGGCGACGAGGCCGGGATCAAGAGCGCCACCATAGAAATAACAGGTATAAATGCCTATGGATACCTGCGTTCCGAAAAAGGGGTGCACCGGCTGGTGAGGATCTCTCCCTTTGACGCCGCCGGCCGCCGCCACACCTCCTTCGCGTCGGTGGATGTGCTGCCGGAGGCCCGGGACGACCTGGAGGTGACCATAAACCCGGAGGATGTCAAGGTGGACACATACCGGTCCGGGGGTGCCGGGGGCCAGCATGTGAACAAAACCGACTCGGCGGTGCGCCTCACCCACCTGCCCACCGGCATAGTGGTACAGTGCCAGAGTGAGAGGTCCCAGATTTCCAACCGGAACTCCGCCATGAAACTTCTGAGGGCCAGGCTTTTGGATCTGGAGCTGAAAAAGAAGGAGGCCGAACTCTCGGCCATCAGGGGAGACCAGATGGAAATCGCCTGGGGCAGCCAGATCCGGTCTTATGTTTTTCACCCTTACAGCCTGGTGAAGGACCACCGCACCGGTGTGGAGGTGGGCAATGTCAGTGCCGTCATGAACGGGGAAATAGACATGTTTATTTCGTCCTATCTGAGGGAAAGCGCCAGGAAGCGGAATTGCTGAGCGCGGCACAATCCGGAAAGCCGAAGGTATGCGAAGTGCTTGCAGTGATGTTGAAAGCTGTAATTGAGCTGGCCGGGGTCACTCTGGGGGCTTTTCTGATCGCCCTGGGGCTGGACGTTTTCCTTATACCGGCCAGAATAGCCGCCGGGGGGGTCAGCGGCATCGCCACCATACTGCACTATATGCTGCACCTCCCGGTGGGCGCCACCATGCTGGTTCTCAATATACCCTTGTTTTTGGCGGGGGTATACCGGCTGGGGATGAAGTTCGGCTTACGGTCCCTCTACGGGACCATAATACTTTCTTTTTTTATTGATTTTCTGGCCCCGTTTATGCCGGTGGTGACCAGGGACCCGCTGCTCTCCAGCCTGTTCGGCGGTGTGCTGGCGGGGCTGGGGCTGGGGCTGGTTTTCAGATTCCGGGGATCCACCGGCGGCACCGATCTGGCGGCGGCGGTGCTGCGCACGTACACCGGCGCCAACGTGGGACAGCTTCTTTTTCTTGTGGACGGCCTGGTGGTGCTGGCCGCCGGCTTCTATTTCAGATCCTGGGAGCTGGCCATGTATGCGCTGATCACCATATTTGTCACAGCCTGGCTGATTGATCTGGTTCAGGAGGGCTTCGGCTATGCCAAGGCTTTTTTCATCATTTCCCGGGATCCCGGGAGGATGGCCCGGGCGGTCTTGGGGGAAATGAACCGTGGAGCCACGGTGCTCCGGGGAATGGGGGCCTTTTCAGGGGCCGAAAGGGATGTGCTGCTGGTGGTGGTGAACAGGGCCGAAGTATCCCGTTTAAAGGAATTGGTCCGCCGGGTGGACTGTCGCGCCTTCGTGATTCTGACGGATGTGCGGGAGGTGCTGGGGGAGGGGTTCAAGCCATTGGCGGGCAGCCGCCGGGGCCCCGGGGAAAACAAATATGCAGGAGAAGAAAACAGCCCTTTTTGTCCCGGAGGGGATGACATGGACAAGGGGGAAAGGGGAGGATGACATGGGCAAGAGGGAAATAGATGAGCTTAAGTCCAGGGCCGGAGAAATCCGCAAAGACATTATCAGTATGCTGGGCCGGGCCGGATCTGGGCACCCGGGGGGGTCCCTTTCCGCCGCCGATATAGTTACGGCCCTGTATTTCAAGGTAATGCGCATTGACCCTCAAAATCCCGGAAAGCCCGGCAGGGACCGTTTCATACTGTCCAAGGGGCACGCCGCGCCGGTTTTGTATGCAGCCCTGGCCCAAAGGGGGTATTTCCCCCGGGAGGAACTGTTTTCCCTGCGTAAATTGGGTAGCCGCCTCCAGGGCCACCCGGACATGAAAAAGCTGCCCGGGGTGGATATGTCCACGGGTTCCCTGGGGCAGGGACTCTCGGTGGCCAACGGCATTGCCCTGGCGGGAAGGCTGGACGGGCTGGACTACCGGGTCTATGTGCTGCTGGGGGACGGTGAAATACAGGAGGGGCAGATCTGGGAGGCCGCCATGGCCGCCGCTCACTACAGACTGGACAACATTACCGCCTTTTTGGATCACAACGGGATGCAGATCGACGGCCCCACCGGCGAGGTCATGTCCCCGGAGCCCGTGGCCGACAAGTGGCGGTCCTTCGGCTGGGACGTTCAGGTTATTGACGGGCACGACATGGGCCGGATACTGGAGGCCGTCGAAAAAGCTTTGGCGGTAAGGGGGAAGCCCCAGATAATCATAGCCGGGACGGTGAAGGGCAAGGGAGTTTCATTTATGGAAAACAAAGTGGAGTGGCACGGTGTGGCCCCCAATGCCGATGAAACAGTAAAAGCGCTGTCTGAATTGGGGGACCGGGGGGGGATGGTTTGTCATGACTAAGAAAACAGCCACCAGGGAGGCTTACGGCAAAGCCCTGGTGGAACTGGGAAGGCAAAACGGCCGGGTGGTGGTGCTGGACGCCGATCTTTCAAAGTCAACCAAGACGGCCGAATTTGCCAGGGTATTCCCGGAAAGATTCTTCAATGTCGGCGTCGCCGAGCAGAACCTCATCGGCACCGCCGCCGGGCTGGCTGCGGCGGGCAAAATCCCCTTCGCCAGCACCTTCGCGGTATTCGCCACCGCCAGGGCCTTTGATCAGATCAGGAACTCCGTGGCCTATACGGGGCTGAATGTTAAAATAGCCGCCACCCACGCCGGAGTGACGGTGGGGGAGGACGGCGGTTCTCACCAGTCGGTGGAGGATATAGCCCTGATGAGAAGCCTGCCCAACATGACCGTCTTTGTCCCCGCCGATGAGGCCGAAACCTTCGGCGCCGTAAGGGCGGCCGCCGGGATGGAAGGGCCGGTGTATATAAGGCTGGGCCGGGCCGGGGTGCCCCCGGTGCACGGGGAAAATTTCCGCTTTGTGACAGGGAGGGCCGTTATGCTGAGGGAGGGTGGGGATGTGGCCATCATCGCCGCCGGCATTATGGTTTCCGCCGCCCTGGAAGCGGCGGCGGCCCTGGCCGCTGATGGAATAGAGGCCAGGGTGCTGAGCATGCACACAGTCAAGCCCCTGGATGCCGGGGCTGTCGTTGCCGCAGCCAAGGAGACCGGCGCCCTGGTGACCGCCGAGGAGCACGGCATTATGGGCGGCCTGGGGGGGGCCGTGTGCGAAGTGGTGTGCGCAGAGTGCCCGGTGCCGGTGAGGCGGCTGGGAATACCCGATGTCTTCGGCGAGTCCGGCGCGCCGGGCGAACTGCTGGAAAAATTCGGACTTACCTCCGCGGGTATTGTGAGGGCCGTAAAGGAAGTGATTACTTTTCGATCACCCTCACGGACACCACCCTCCCCTCCGTCAGGCTGAGGCTTACTGTCCAGCCCGCCCGTATGTCCGCCAGCCCCCGGAGGGTGGCGGGCGAAGGGGTGAAATCCCGGAAGGCGCAGGCGCCGTCGACATTCAGTGTGAATCTGTGGCCGTTGTTCTGTTCTATGGTGATCCGGCTGCCGTCGGCGTTTGCGGCGGTGATGGCGCCTTCCGCAGTGATGTTTCTGTCATTGGTTATTTCAATGCCGGTGACGGTATTGTGCCGGTCAAGGTACAGGGTTGCTTCGGCGCCTATGATTATGTCTTTCAGCGCCATTCCGCCGCCGTCCCTGGTTACGGCGGCGGCGGGGTCCACGTAGTGGCGGACCGGTCCGATGAATATCCGGGGCGCCCCCGCCGTTTGCAAGTCCGTCACCTTTCCGGACAGTGTCCGGGCATTTGAGCCCAAGACGTTTATTTCATATATTTTGCCGCCTTCCCCCACCTTGAAGGCGATGCGGTCCCCCTGTCCCAGGGCGTCCACCGCAATTGAGCCGCCCCCTTTGGTGATGACTGCGCCGGCCTCCACTTCGTACTCCCTCCGGGTACTGTTGGAAAGCACCGTAACCATCCGGTACTGGGCGTCAACGGTCCTTACCTCTCCTTCCACAGTGGCGTTCAGCACTGTTATTTCCAGGACTTCGCCCAAGACCGAAATCACCTTCACCCTGTCTCCGGCTTTCAGGTCAGCGTAAGGGAGTATGCCGCCGCCCTTGGCGATGTTGAGGCTGCCGGACTTGACGCTGAAAAGCCTGCTGCCGCCCGCGGAGGTTTTTATCGTGAAGTGCCCGCCGAAGACGCCGGTCACCTCCCCTTCGGTTTCTTCCGACGGCAGCATCCGTATGCTGTGAATGGCGTTGTCCTTCACCTTTGCCTCCACAAAGCGGCCCTCGGTCAGGTAAGACCTGTCGGCGCCGCCCGCCCCGTCCGTGACGGTCACCACCGTAAACAGTTCCAGGAGGTGGACCTTGCGGCTGATGTCCCGTATTTTAAGTGCTCCGCTTCCGGCGAGGGATCTGTCCACAATCCTTCCGGTCAGGCTGCTGTATTGATCTTCCGGAGAAGGGGCGTATTCAAGGTATTTTATCTGTCCTCCGCCTCCGGTTACGGCAAGAACCGGGTCCCCCACCCGGAAATCCCCCAGGGAGGAGAGCTTGGCGTCCCTGCAATAAACCGTTTTAGTGTTCACCAGCCGGAATATCAGTGTTCCGTCGGATTTGGCAATGGTTAATATTCCCGATCCGCTGTCCACGGCGGTCAGGGTGCCGGTGGCCATCCTCCCCCCGCCATAGTCAAACCAGCCGTCCTGGACCGTCTTTGCCATCAAGGCGGCCATTTGGCCCCTTTTCATCACTTCGCCCGGGCCGAATTCGTTATTCCCCGTGCCCTGCATGATGTTGTTTTGGGTCACGTCGGCCACATACTGCCGGTAATGGGGGCTTATACCGGCGCTGTCGGAATAACTGAGCTTTTGGACGTCCCCCTTTATTTTGAGCTTGTGCTGAAGGGCCAGGGCCACCAGGGTGGCCACCTCGGCCCTGGTAATGGGGCCGTTTACCAGCAGCTGGTGGGTGTAATCTTTGTGGATAAGCCCTTTTCGCACGGCCATCACCAGGTGCCCATGGCCCCAGGACATTTCCTGGGGGAATATTATGCCGCTGTTTTTGTAGTCGGTGTTGGCGGCTTCTTCCTGCAGGCCCATGGCCCGGATGATAATGGCGACGGCTTCCAGCCTGCTTACCGGGTCTTCGGGCTTGTATAGACCGCCGGGATAGCCATTAATCAGTTCCAGGGCGAAGGATTTTTCCACCGCCTGCCTGGACCAGTGGCCTGCGGTATCCTTGAAAGATCCGGCGGCCGAGGCCTCCGGGGCCCCGGGGGGGATCAGGGCCAGTAGCGCCGCCAACACCAATAGGGCTGCCGTGCCGGAAATTTTTTTCAACATTGTTTTTCCTCCCCAAGAGTCATTTATACTTTTATTCTGGGCACAGGGCGCTGAATTCCGGGTTCCGCCGCCCGCCAGGGCGGCTTTGTTCATGTATAGGAAATTATGCTTTCACAGGTTTTGTGGATAAATTAAATAAGGTTCCTTTTATTCTGGATTCTGGCTCCTGGATTCTGGATTCCAGTCGCCCGAAGGGCGAATTTGTTCAGTTTTTTCCAGTTAAATAATCTATTCGCTAAAAAAGGGCATTTTCCCTTTTTATTTATCCGGCTGGAAAGGACTTCTCGGGCATGTTGTCGAAGTAACATAACTTGCAGGTGTCTTTAATCATCCATTGGACAGTAGGGGTTTGGGGCATGATTAATTTTTATAATGTTTTCAAGATATATTCCAACGGTGCCAAAGGACTGAACGATGTTTCCCTGACCATTCACAAAGGTGAGTTCGTATTTCTGGTGGGGCCCAGCGGGGCCGGCAAAACGTCGCTGATTAAAATTATTTTCAGGGAGGAGCTTCCCACCAGGGGGCAGGTGCTGTTCAACGGGAAAAACATCGCCCGCCTCCGGGGACGGGAGATTCCCTACCTGAGAAGAAAAATAGGCATGGTTTTTCAAGACTTCAGGCTTCTTCCCCAGAAAACGGTTTTTGAAAATGTTTCCTTTGCCTTGGAAGTTACCGGAGCCTCCTCCAGAGAAATAAGGTCCAGGGTACCGGCGGTGCTGGAGCGGGTGGGTCTGCCGGAAAAGGCCGGAGTCCTGCCGTCCCAGCTTTCCGGGGGGGAGCAGCAGAGGGTTTGTATCGCCCGGGCCATTGCAAACAGCCCCGCCGTCCTCATTGCCGACGAGCCCACCGGAAACCTGGATCCCGACACTGCCTGGGAACTCATGAAGCTTTTGGGAGAAATCAATAATTCGGGCACGACGGTGATTATGGCCACCCATGCCAGGGAAATCGTGGACTCCATGAAAAAACGGGTGGTGGCCCTGTCCGAGGGCAGGATAGCCCGTGACGAAGAATGCGGGGTATACTGCCATGAGCTTTAACACCATGGTTTACTACTGGAGGGAAGCCCTGCAGTCCATTGCCCGGAACAGCTGGCTTTCCGCGGCGTCCGTGGGGACCGTGGCGGTGTCCCTGCTTATAGTGGGGTTTTTTGCGCTGTTGGTGATAAATGCCAATGAATTCACCCGGGACATTGAGTCTGGCCTTGAAATCAGGGTTATCCTCAAAGACGGGCAGTCCAGGGGCAGCCTTGACAAGATCCGTTCGGAAATAGAAAAACAGCCCGGTGTCTCCATGGTGGAGTTCATTTCCCGGGACCAGGCCCTGGAAGAGATGAGAAGAAGCCTGAAAAACCGCAGTGATGTGTTGGAGGGGCTGCAAAACGACAACCCTCTGCCCGACGCGTACAGGGTCAGGGCAGCCAGGGCAGACCAGATCCCGGGGCTGGCGGAAAATATCGAGGGCCTGGAAGGGGTGGACCAGGTAATATACGGTGGTGGGCTGGTGGAAAAGCTGGTTTCGGCCACCCTCTGGCTGAGGTGGGCCGGCGCCGGCATACTGGTGCTGCTGTGCCTGGCAGCGGTTTTTCTTATTTCCACCACCATTCGCATGTCGGTTTTCGCCCGCCGCAGGGAAATAGGCATCATGGTGCTTCTGGGCGCCACCAACTGGTTCGTCCGCTTTCCCTACCTGCTGGAGGGTATGATATTGGGCTTTTTGGGCGCTTCCCTGGCGGCGGGGGCGGTTTACCTGGGATATGTCACCCTGGTGGGTTATATTGACCGGTTCCTTCCCTTCATTCACCCGGTGTCTGACCGGACGACCATTTTCGCGGTGCTGGGGGGGATGCTTGGAGCGGGGCTTTTTATTGGCTCCCTGGGAAGTGTCTTCTCGATAAGAAAATTCCTTAAAATATAGGGTTTGGGATTGTGGTTATCACTTGCTTTGGGGGTGGCTTTGCCGGTGAGGGGGTTGAATAAAAGGTTGCTGACGCTGCTGCTGGTATGTGTTTTTGCGGCATTTTCGGCCGGCGCGGCCTACGGCGACCCGCTGGAGGATTTGCTGAACGAGACCAGGCAGAAGCTCGAAAAAAAGCGTCAAGAGGCGGATTCCAGCAAAAAAACCGTGAGTAGCTACGCCTCCCAGATCAATGCCCTGGACCGGAGCATAGACGCCACTGAACGGCAGGCCAGGGATTTGGAGGTCAATGTTGGCATCGTCCAGAATGAAATAAAGCGGGCCGAGGCCGAACTGGAAAAAGCAAGGCGGGATCTGGAGGAAAGCAACAATACCTTGAAGAAAAGAGTCCGGGGCATGTACGTTGCCGGCAGTGTCGGGTATCTCGAGGTGCTGCTGGAGTCGAACAGTTTCTCCGACTTTATCAACAGGGCGGAGATGCTGAGGAGGATTATCGGCAGGGACGTTCAGGCCATAAAGGTGGTGGCGGAGAAAAGGCAGGCCGTTTTGGACGAAAAGGCCGGACTGGAGGCCAGGCGGGACAGTTACGCTTCTCTCCTGGCGGTACAGGAGGCCGCCAAGGCGGACCTGAGAATCCGGCAGGCGGAAAAGATAAGCTTTTTATCCAGGGCCAGGCAGGACTTGGCCAGGTTTGAGGCCGAGGCGGAGGAGCTGGAGCAGAGGGAGAATGAAATAATCAGGGAATTATTAAAGAAAAAGTCCAGCCAGGGATCTCCGGCTTTGGGAACGGGGGCCTTCGCCTGGCCGGTTCCGGGCTATGCCGACGTTTCGTCCCCCTTTGGCAACCGTGTGCACCCCATCCTGGGGTATGTCCGTCATCACAACGGCATAGATATACCGGCCCCCGGCGGAACCAGGGTGGTGGCGGCCCAGGACGGCGTGGTGATCGAGGTGGCCTATCTGACCGGTTATGGCAATGTGGTCATTTTGGACCATGGCGGAGGTATCACCACACTGTATGCCCACCTCAGCGCCCAGCTGGTGGCGGTGGGCAGCGGGGTGGGGAAGGGCGCCACCATTGCCAGGGTTGGCAGCACGGGGATGTCCACGGGACCTCACCTGCACTTTGAAGTAAGGAAGAAGGGGGCTCCGGTCAATCCCATGGGCTATTACTGACGGGCGGCCGGGCGGCGCCCGGCCCCCTGTGATCGGTTTTTATACCCGCCGCCAATGGAAGGCGGTTTTTTTTCGTCCATTCCGCATTTCAAGATTCCGCCGGAAGACAGGGGGTACCGATGCCATAATATTGTAATCAGCCGGCAAAACTTATAGTATAATAATCTTGTAGCCTTAAAACAGCTGAATCATGTTTAAAATCCCGCCGTTACGGGAAAAGGAAGGGGCCATACACTTGATTTTTAGTGGCAACCGCGCACCCCGGAGCCTTTACCGGCTGTTCGCCGGCCTGGCCCTGGGGACATTCATTCTGGTGGTGGGGCTGGGCTGGCTGCTGGCGTCGAACTACAAACACTTCGGCAATCTGTTCAAGGTTATCGCCCTGGTAAAAACACAATATCTCAGCCAGGTGGATTACAATGCCATGGTGGAGGGCGCCATACGGGGCATTGTGCATTCTCTTAACGATCCTTATTCAGCCTATCTGGACCCGGCCACCTACAAACAGCTGCGGGATCAGATCAAAGGGTCCTTCGGCGGCCTTGGTATCGTGGTGGGTCTTAAGGACGATTACCTTACGGTGGCCAGGACCTTTCGGGGCACCCCCGCGTACCGGGCGGGAATCCAGCCCGGGGATGTGATATATAAAATCGATAACAGGGAAGTGCGGGGTGTGGAGCTGGAATCGGCGGTACAAATGATGCGGGGGCCGGTGGGCACCAAACTGACCCTGACTTTGGTGCGGCCCGATGTTCCCAAGCCCTTTGACGTGGAGCTGACCAGGGAGGAAATTGTCGTTCCCACCGTGGAAAGCCGGATGTTGAACAATGGTATCGGCCACATTGTGCTTACCCAGTTCTCCGAAAGAACACCGGGGGAAATGGACGAAAATATAGCCAGGATGAAAAAGCAGGGCATGAGGGGAGTGATACTGGATCTGAGAAACAATCCCGGCGGCGAGCTTATGTCGGCCGTGAAGGTTTCCGGATATTTTGTGCCCCCCGGCCCGGTGGTGTATATTGATTACAAGGGAGGGCGCCATGAGGAGCACCCCGCCCGGGGCAGCATGCTGAAGATGCCGCTGGTGGTGCTGATTAACGAGCACAGCGCCAGCGCCGCCGAAATACTTGCCGGGGCGGTGAAGGATACCGGCTCCGGTGTCCTGGTGGGGCAGAAGACCTTTGGCAAGGGTGTGGTGCAAATGGTCTTCGATCTTGACAATGGCGCGGGCCTCAAGCTGACCACCGCCAAATACCTGACGCCCAAGAAAAACGATATTCATAAAAAGGGAATAGAGCCCGATGTGCCGGTGGATCTGCCGCCGGGGGGACCCGATGTCCAACTGCAGAAAGCCGTTGATATTTTGAGTGAGAAGCTGTCGGAAAAGGCCGCATGAATTCGGCCCGCCATTGATTTTGCCTGGTGCGGCGGGCCGCTTATTTCTGTTTTCGGGCGGTGTGGGAGTGTACCTTCTGACCGATGTCGTGCCGCTGGTTGTAAAAAACTATATACTCCAGTTTTTTGATCTGCAATTCCTGTCCCTGATGGCTGTGGTGGTTATTCTGGTGGCGTTGCAATACAGGCGTTCCGAGTCGGTGCGGGCGTCCATGTATGGTTTGAAAACCAGCCGGATGTGGAGGGACACCCTTTTTGCCACTTTGCTGGGCCTTGCCGGGGGTCTGGGGGGCAGTGTGCTGATGGTTCTGGCGGGTATTCCGGTGACCGGTTCGGCGCCGGTTTTTGTGTTGTTCCTGGTCATCGCCGCCGTGCTCATGCTGATCAGCCCGCGGTTCATTTGTTTTGCGTATGCCGGGGGGATAATATCCCTGGCAAATATAATCACCGGCTGGCCCCCGGTGAATATTTACCAGGTCCTGGCGCTGGTGGCCCTCTTGCACATGGTGGAAAGCCTGCTGATATTTTTCAGCGGCCATCTGGGGGCGGTGCCGACTTTTTTCGGGAACCACCGCGGGCGGGTGGTGGGGGGGTTCACTCTCCAGAAATTCTGGCCCATACCCCTGGTGGCCCTTACCATTGACTATCCGGCTGCGGCGGAGTTTTTCGGCGATATGCCCCGGTGGTGGCCGCTAATCAAACCCGGGGTGACCACCGACCCCGGGAACTTAGGGTATGTGCTGGTTTCCGTGGTGGCGGGGCTGGGATACGGAGATCTGGCCATGGCCAGGAATCCCTGGCAAAAGAGCAGGCTGTCCGCCCTGTATCTGGCGTTATACAGCGTTGCCCTCTTCTTCCTGGCGGTGGTGGCCCAGAATCACGCGGCCCTTACTTTGGTGGCCGCCCTTTTTTCTCCCCTGGGACACGAACTGGTGATATACATCGGCAGGAGGATAGAGCAGGCGGGCAGGCCGGTGTTCGTACCTTCCCGCCGGGGGTTGCGGGTGCTGGATGTGATTCCTGACTCGGTGGCCTGGAACATGGGTATCAGGTCCGGTGACGTACTGCTGGCGGTGGGGGGGGTTCCCGTTCGCGATGGCTGGGATCTCAAACATGCGCTGGAAATAGTTGCTGGGTCCCTTGAGATAGAGTACCTGCAGGGGCGGGGGCAGGTCTACAGCCGCGGATTGGCCTTCAGGCCCGATGTGCGCGGTTTCCTGGGAGTGTTGCCGGTTCCCGCGGAAAACGAAAGGAGCTATGTGGAGATTGATTCGTACCCGCCGCTGAAAAAAATACTGGCTGTGCTGTGGAAAAAAATTAAGCGTTGACTCCGCAGACGGCGGCATTTTATAATTTTTCATGACTGTAAAGTATAATCGGCATCAATGCCTGCAGCGTCAGTCATCCGGCGCCGGACGCCGGTCTGAAAGACAAAGCAAGGAAGGGTTTATCACAGTCCGCAGGAGGTGAGCTGAATGTGCGAAGCCAATGCCTACATCAGAAAAGACGGCAACGAGGAGCTCTTGCTCGAAATGGTGGATAAAGTGCTCCCTCACGAAGAGGGGCTGGTTCTGGAGGATATTTTCGGTCGCCGCAAAATTGTCAAGGCCAGGATTGCCGAACTGGCCCTGGTGGATCACAAAATAATACTGGAAAAAGAGTAGCCGCAAGGCCCCGGGGCCGCCGTTAAAAAACGGCGGCCCCGGTGAGTTCTTGATTTTGCCGCCCGGTAGGGCGGCCGGATACGGCCTCACGGCAATGCGGAATAGTCAGTTTCAGGGGGGCTTGGCAGTGCTGCACCCGGATGAACGGTGGGATCTCTCCGGAATAAACAGTATGCGTGAGCTGGAGGACAGGGTGAAGGGCTGCAACCGCTGCCGGCTGCGCGGAGGCTGCAGGGGCGTGGTGTTCGGCGAGGGCAATCCGGCCGCCAGGGTGGTGTTGTGCGGCGAGGGTCCCGGGGCGGATGAGGACCTGCTGGGCCGGCCTTTTGTGGGAAAGGCTGGGCAGCTGCTGGACAGAATACTGGAGGCGTGCGGTTTCAACCGGTTTCAGCAGGTTTACATACTGAACACCGTCAAGTGCCGGCCTCCGGGCAACAGGATACCCGCCGGGGACGAAAGAAGCTCCTGCAGGCCGATCCTTGAAGCCCAGTTAAGGCTGATCCGCCCGCTGATACTGGTGCTCCTGGGGGCCACGGCGCTGCAGGAGATCGTTGACCCGGCGGGCAGGATTACCCGGGACAGGGGGAAGTGGGTGGACAAGGGCGGTATTTTGATCATGCCCACGTATCACCCGGCCGCACTGCTGAGGAATCCGGCCCTGAAGGCTGACGCCTGGAAGGACTTCCGGCGGGTGGTTTGCAAATACCGGGAGCTGGTGGATCCCGGCCATTATTCCCCCCATTGTTGAAATACACGGGAAAATGGTTTGCGCCGCATTCCTTATTCTGTCAGGGGACAGGAAACAAAATGGGAGGGTGGAAACATTTTTATTCTACCGGTTCAGTGTTTTTGACCGGGTCCGCCAGGCTGTCCGGCCAGGCCTTGACTCCCTGGGTCCGGGCCAGGGTTATAAGGGCCAGGAAGTGCCTTTCAGCGGCGTTCAGCCGGTAGATCATATACTCCACAAGGTGGGACTCGACATGGTGAAACTGGCGTTTGGCCAGTTGCCACTCTTTCAGGGACTTCTGTGCGGCTTCCAGCAATTCCCGGTCTTCGGGCTTGCCAGGGCAAACACTGTAAAGGGGGGATATTTTGGACAGTATTATATGCAGCGCCCTTTTTAACGCCTTCATCAATCATGCCTCCGCAAAAAACTGATCCGGGCCCGCCGGAACCGGCCATGCAAAATCCTCCCGCAGTCATGATTTCCATAAACGAGCAGTTGTTAACATTATTGTAATATATTTACATGATATTCTCAAGCCCTTTTCTCCGCCGGATATACGGGATATTTCAATTGAATTGCCCGGCTTGCCTGGGGCGTCGGCGTCAGAAGGCGAAACCTTAATATTTAATCCTGCAAGTAAGCATAATACGGATAGTGACGCAAAGGAAGCCGGGGGTGGTTTTTATGCAGCGCCCTGTTTTTTTAGCTGCGTTTTTAATGGCCGCCGTTTTATGTTCCGGTTGCCCGGACCGCCAGGCCGCCCAAAAGCCGGCCCAGCCGCCGCTGAAAATAGCGGTGTGCCTGGCTGATCTGGAGAGGGACGGCAACAGGATAATTAAAAATGTAATGGACAGCAGGAAAAAAGAGGACAGGCTGGACATAATCTGGCTGGACGCCAAAAACGACCGGCTCAGGCAGGAAGAGCAGCTGAAAAAGCTGCCCCGGCAGAAGGTTGAAGCGGTGGTGCTCCAGCCCGTCGACCCGGTTACCGGCCCGGAGGTGATGCGGGGTCTGGTGGAAAAAAAAATTAAGGTGGTGGCGTTGGAAACCCTTCCGGCGGACGTGCCGGTGGATGCCTATGTGGCTCCGGACCATGTCCTGGCCGGGCAGCTTTTGGCCCGCTTTGCCATAAACACGGCCCGTAAGGGTGCCGGGTTGCCCGTTTCACCCGGCGCGGCCGCCAACACCGCCCTTCAAGGACAGGGGGCCCTTCAGAACAGGCTTCCCATCGGCGTGGCACTGATCGGCGGAGATCCGAAGGATGCGGCGGCAGGGGAGATAGCGGCCGCCGCCCGGGCCGCCCTGCGGGGAAGCGCCGAGGTGCGGCTGGTGGCCGAGGAACAGGTGCCGCAGGGCAATCCGGGCCTGGTTCCGGGAATAACGCAGAGGCTTTTGGCCGAAAAGGGAAATGGTATCCAAGCGGTGCTGGCCACGGACAGCCGGCTGGCTTTGGAGGCGGTGCAGGCCCTAAAAAGCGCGGGGCTCAACAACCGCGTACTGACAGCCGGGGTGGGGGCGGATGAAAAGGCGTCCATGGCCCTGGCCGCAGGGGAACACGACGCCGAGGTGGACACCAGACCAGATCTGCTGGGGCAGTACGCCCTGGACGCCGCCATCAGGCTGGCCAGGGACGGCCACTGGGAGTACTCCGGGCAGATTGGCAACGGCAGCTATTCCGTCCCTTCCCGGATAATGCCGGTGCGGCTGATTACGTCCGGCAACGCCTATCTTCTCGAACAGAGGTGGGGTGGCCTCCAGGGTAAAAAAGAAGAGGGCGGGGGCGGGCAAAAGCAGGGGGAGTCCGGGGGCGGGCGGGACGGCGAAGGCGAAGGCGGCCGGCAAAGCCCCGGCCAGGGCGACGGACAGGATCAGAAACGTAAAACAATGCTGCGCATAACCACCCGGGACGGAAAAACCATGGAGGTACAAGTCGACGGGGAGATCAAAAAAATAGAGTCCCTGGGAGAAGGCGAAGGAAAGGGTCGGTAAATAACTTAGGTAACCGGTACCTAAGTTGCAGGTTTTGTGGATAAATTAAATAAGGTTCCTTTTATTCTGGATTCTGACTCCTGGATTCTGGATTCCAGTCGCCCGAAGGGCGAATTTGTTCGTTTCCGGGTTTCGCCGCCCGGCGGGGCGGCAAAAAAAAGCTCCCGGCATTTCTAAAGAATACAGGCATTTTATACGAAAATGTTTCTATATAGACAACTGATTAATTATAATAAGGGGGATTTTCATGAAGGGGCGCTGCCGGAGGGTTTTATCGACAATGCTGACAATTTTATTGTGCTTTGGGGCCCTCCACCTGCCCCAGGTTCAACGGGCCGAGGGGTCGGGGCCCACGGCGGTTCCGGGGCCGGGGATCTACAGCGCGTATCAGGACGTGTACCTTTTCAACGAAACCGTCGATGAGTCCGGAATCGCCTATGCCGTGCATTGGCGGCCCACGCAGCCCAGTACCCCATATACCGGAACTCCGGTAAGGATAGATGAGGATGTTGTTTTATCGGTCAGCTCCACGGTGGGATCCGTCACCACCTATAAAGAATTTTCTTATACCATAAAGCCCGGGGTGCTGTCCGTGTTCCCCGCCGAGGAGGCGGTGAAGGTGCCCGTTGACTCCAGAATCAGCTTCGCCTTCAGCAGGAAGATGGACCAGGGTCTGCTGGAGACAGAAAGCAATATCTCCATCACCAGAATCAGCCCCACCCCGGTTACCGATATAAGCAGCAATGATTTTACCGCCACATACAGCCCGGCCGCCTATACCCTGGACATACAGCTCAACCCCGGGGTGACCCTGGAGCATGGCGCCACCTATATGGTGACGCTGGGGGGCAATATTAAGGACAGCAACGGCAAGCCCCTGGAGGGAAACAGGAGTTTTGTATTTTATACGGTTTCCGCCGGAGATATTCTGACCCACGGCTCGATAGCCACGGAGAGAACCAGCTACGGCCGGGGACATGATGTCGCCGTCAGAGGATCGTATTTCAGGGGGTCAAACGCGGTGAATGGAGCGGTGGATTTACAGTACCAGGTCTTTGACGCCAGGGGGGGGCTGATGGTGTCCAGGTACGTGAATAGCGTCACCAACGGAAGGTTTGCCGACACCTTTACCCTGCCCGGCAACGCCGCTGCCGGAAACTGGACGGTGAGACTCTACGACGGCGACAGCCCCCGCCAGTTGCTGGGCACGTGTAATTTTACGGTGGTGGAAAGCGCGGTGACGGCGCCCGAGGCCAATTTCCAGCCCGGCACCTATTATGAGCCCCTGACCGTCAACCTGTCCACTCCGACGCCGGGGGCCACCATATACTATACCACCGACTTCACCGATAATTACTCCACGGATCCGGTGCCCGTCAGCATACCTTCCGGACAGGTGGACAGCAGTTGCACCGAGTACAAGGGGGCCATATTTATATCCGCCCCCGGAAAGACAAGGCTCCGGGCGGTGGCCATAAAGGGCGGGGTCAAGAGCCCCTTGATGGACAATACCTACACCATCCGGGCCGACCTGGGCTACCTGGATCTAAAACCCGGCAGCGGCGCCACCGGAGTGTCGCTGCTCTCCGGAGTGTCGGTGACCTTCGGCCGGCAGGTCAAATCCCAGTCTGTGAACGCCCAGACCCTCAGGCTCCGGGAGGCCGGCACCGGCGCCGATGTGGCGGGGCGGGTGAGCTATGACGCCGAAAAAAGGGTGGCCACCTTCAAGCCGGACGGCATTTTAAAGCCCAATACCATGTACCAGGCGATTCTGGAAGGGTATACCGGGGGCCTGGACAGTATTTACATAGAAGACCTGAACGGAGTGCGGCTCCTGAACAACATCGTCTGGAATTTCACCACCGGCCCGGACTGGGTCACCGTGGACGGCAGATCGGTCACCGGTAATTACGTGGCGGTGAACAAAACGCCGGCCGCCGTCATCGTCACCTCCCCCGACACGGTGATGGTGACCCTGGACAAGGTCCGGATGGCGGCCATCGGCGGCAATCAGTTCAGGGGCGAGGCCGCCTTAAAGCCGGGGAACAACACGGTGACCATTGAGATAACGGACAGTTCGGCGGTGAAAACCACCATGAAGATAAATGTCAACTATCTAAACCTGATGCAGGCCGGCGCCGGGGTCACCGCCGGCATTCCGGCCAAGGGCAAGCTGGAGCTTTTCGACAAGCAGCTGGTGCTGGAGTTTCCAAAGGGCGGCTATCTGACGGACGGGTCCGGGCTGCCCCTGAGCGACCAGTCCATCATCTTTGAGATATACAATAACGCCGTGGCGGACGGCAGCCCTTCGGTGAGCCCTGTGTTTGAAATACGCCCCAAAGTGCCCGGGGCCAGGCTTAACAATGCGGGGGAGGGCAACATCACCCTGACCTATGACAAGTACGTTTCCTCCACCGCTTCCCCCACCCTGACGGTGCTGTGCGACCCGGATTTTGACGGGGAGTGGGAGGAGAATCTGGGGGGCCGTCCGGACACCAAAAAAAGGACTATTACGCTACCCTTCGGTTCCTTCGGCAGGTATGTGATAGTGAACAAGGTCTGGTCCTTCAGCGATTACACCACCGCCGGCTGGGCCAGGCCCTACGTCGAGCACCTCTGGGCCAAGGGGCTGATGAAGCCCCTGCCCACGGCCGGCGTGGGGCAGTTCGGGCTGACCGACGCCCAGGGCAGGGAGATGCCCATCACCCGGGGAGAGTTCGCCGTGCTGGTGGGCAGGGTGCTGGGGCTGAACAAGTCCGGTTACAGCAATTATGGGGTTTTTACCGACATGAGGCTTTTCGGGTCTTCAAGCACACCCTACGCCCTGGCCAAGGATCTGGACGGGTTCTGGCGGTATATAGACGACGACGACTACAAGTATATAGACATGCTGGCCAGGAACGGCATTGTCAACGGGTCCGTGGATGAATACGGAAGCCTGGTGTTCAATTATTTCAGCATTATTTCCCGGGAAGAGGTGGCGGTGATATTGGCCAGGGCCATGAACCTGGCGGTGGAGACCGACGATGCCAAGTACAGGGCCGCCATCACCAAGCTGTACACCGACGCCGGCACCAGCATGGCCCCCTGGGCCCAGCCCTATGTCCTGGCCGTAAGCAAAGGGTATTTCGGAGGCTATCCGGACAAGACTTTCAGGGGCAAGGACAATTTTACCAGACCCCAGGCGGCCAGGGTGATATATATGGCCATGAAGAAAAACAAACTGATGTAAAAAAGGAATGCATTAAATTCTGTTTCCTGGATTCCAGCCGCCCGTCAGGGCGGCTTTTTTAGGGTTGACCGGACTGTTATAATCATTGTAAGGAGAAAACCATCAAGCCAAAATATAAAACCAGGAAAGGCCGGTTGGAAGATATGGCGGAGTTCAGGCTTGTTTCGGATTTCAGTCCCCGGGGGGATCAGCCCGGGGCCATAGGTTTGCTGGCGGACGGGGTGGAGAGGGGGCACCGCTATCAGACCTTGCTGGGGGTAACCGGCAGTGGGAAAACGTATACCATGGCCCAGGTGATCCAGAGGCTTAAGAGGCCCGCCCTGGTGCTGGCCCCCAACAAAACCCTGGCGGCCCAGCTGTGCTCGGAGTTTAAGGAGTTTTTTCCCCACAACGCGGTGGAGTATTTTGTCAGTTATTATGACTATTACCAGCCCGAAGCCTATATACCCCAGACAGACACTTATATTGAGAAGGACTCCTCCATCAATGACGAGATAGACAAACTGCGCCACTCGGCCACCAGCGCCCTGTTCGAGCGGCGGGACGTGATCATCGTGGCCAGTGTATCCTGCATTTACGGGCTGGGCGATCCAGGAGAATACCGGGATATGGTGCTTTCCCTGAGGGAGGGGGGGGTGTACCACCGTGATGCCGTGCTGAGGAAGCTGGTGGACATACAATTTGAAAGAAATGACATGAATTTTGACCGGGGGAAATTCAGGGTGCTGGGGGATATAGTCGAAATATATCCGGTTTCGGCGGGAGACCGGGCCATCCGGGTGGATTTTTTCGGCGACGAGGTGGAAAAGATACTGGAGTTCGACGTAGTTACAGGCGAAGTACTGGGTCGGAGAAGGCACGTCTCCGTTTTTCCGGCCAGTCACTACGCCATTTCCCGCCCCAGAATGGAAAAAGCCATCGAGGGCATCCGGGCGGAGCTGGAAGAAAGGCTGGCCTGCCTGCGGTCCGGGGACAGGCTCCTGGAGGCCCGGCGGCTGGAGCAGAGAACCGGCCACGACATAGAGATGATGATGGAGATGGGATACTGCAGCGGCATAGAGAATTATTCCCGCCACCTCACCGGCCGCAAGCCGGGGGAGCCGCCGTACACCCTGCTGGATTTTTTCCCGGAGGACTTTATCATGTTCATCGACGAGTCCCACGTGGCGGTTCCCCAGTTGGGGGGGATGTACGAAGGTGACAGGTCCCGCAAAGCCTCCCTGGTGGAACACGGGTTCCGGCTGCCCTCGGCCATGGACAACCGGCCCCTAAAATTCAGTGAGTTTGAGGAGAAGGTGGGGCAGATCATATTCGTTTCGGCCACCCCGGGAAATTATGAGCTAAAGAAGAGCTGCCGGGTGGTGGAGCAAATTATCCGGCCCACCGGGCTGGTGGACCCCGAGATCTCACTGCGGCCCACCAGGGGGCAGATAGATGATCTGCTGGGAGAGATAAGAACCCGGGTGGACAAGGGGGACCGGGTGCTGGTCACCACCCTGACCAAAAAAATGTCCGAGGATCTGACGGATTATCTGAGGGAGTTGGGAATAAAGGTGCGCTACCTGCACTCGGACATAAACACCATTGAAAGAATGGAAATATTGAGGGATCTCCGCCTGGGGGTGTTCGACGTGCTGGTGGGCATCAACCTTCTCCGGGAGGGCCTGGATCTGCCCGAAGTCAGTCTGGTGGCCATACTGGACGCCGACAAGGAGGGATACCTGAGATCCGAGCGGTCCCTTATCCAGACCATCGGCAGGGCGGCCCGGAACATCGACGGAAAGGTGATCATGTATGCCGACAGAGTTACCGAATCCATGCGCAGGGCCATAGACGAGACCGTGAGGAGAAGAAAGAAGCAGATGGAGTTCAACGAGTGGAACGGCATCACCCCCAGCACCGTCCGCAAGTCGGTGAGGGACATCATCGAAGTCACCAGGGCGGCGGAGGAGCGGCAGGGGTACGGGGACGGCGGGAAAAGGCGCAAAATGGGCGGCAAGGAATTGAAGGCGGCCATCGCCAAGGTGGAGAAGGAAATGAGGGAGGCGGCCAGACTTTTGGAGTTTGAGAGGGCCGCCGGGCTCAGGGACATTCTCATTGAAATGCGCCTTGATCTGCGGGGCCGGGACCGGAGAATGCCCCCACCGGTTAATGATGACAATATGACAATGTGAAATTTTCACCGGAGGCGCGAAAAATGAAGCCGGGCACACAGATATTGTTTGCTGTGCTGACAGGGGGTGACAATCATATCCCCTTGCCCGGCGGCCGCTATTGAATTATGATCAGGTTGCCCGTTGAGAAAGGGGGATGACTTTGAATCCGTTGGTGGCCAGACTTACCAGCAAGGGGCAGATCGTCCTGCCCAAGCCGGTTAGGGATCAATTGAAGCTGGGCAAGGGGTCCTGCATCGCCATCTATCTTGAGAACAACCAGATTGTAATGAAAAAAGTCAATCCCAAAAAGCATCCCGGTGAGGTCGGCCCCATCATCCCGGATACAGGCCGGACGTCGGTTTTCCGGCATCAGGCGCCGGAATGAAAACCGGCCCCCCTCCTCCGGACTTCGCCGCCCACCAGGGCGGCTTTTTTGTCAAGGGAATGCATCAAATTCTGACTACTGAATTCTGACTACTGGATTCCAGCTGCCCACCAGGGGGAATTTGCCCGATGGAACAATTGTTCTTTTGTATTATTTGTGATATATTATAATATATAGAGCTGCGGTTGACAGTTGCGGTTCCAAAGCCGGCGGCCGCCGGAGCGGAGGCTGATATGCAGGACAAAATAGTAATCAGGGGCGCCAGGGCCCACAATCTGAAAAACATCGACGTGGAGATTCCCAGGGACAAACTGGTGGTAATCACCGGACTTTCCGGGTCGGGAAAGTCCTCCCTGGCCTTTGACACCATTTATGCCGAGGGGCAGCGGCGTTATGTGGAGTCCCTTTCGGCTTACGCCAGGCAGTTTCTGGGACAGATGGACAAGCCGGATCTGGACTATATCGAGGGACTTTCCCCGGCCATCTCCATAGACCAGAAGGCCACTTCCCACAATCCCCGGTCCACGGTGGGGACCGTAACCGAGATTTACGATTACCTCAGGCTGTTTTACGCCAGGGCCGGCAGGCCCCATTGTCCCGGATGCGGGCGGATGATCAAAAGGCAGACGGTGCAGCAGATGGTGGACCATCTGCTGGCCCTTCCCGGGGGGAGCCGTCTCACCATTCTGGCCCCGGTGGTCCGGGGAAGAAAGGGCGAGTTTGCCAGGATCTTCGAGGAGATTCGCCGCAACGGCTTCGTCAGAGTGAGGGTGGACGGCCATCTGAGGGAGGTCGCCGAGGATATAAAGCTTGAGAAAAATAAAAAGCACACCATAGAGATCGTGGTGGACAGAATAGTGCTGCGCCCCGAATCTGCCAAACGGCTGGCCGATTCCCTGGAGACGGCTTTGAAGCACGCCGGCGGGCTGGTGGCGGTGGTTTCCGAGGCGGGGGAAACGGTATTCAGTGAAAACCATGCCTGTCCGGACTGCGGAATCAGTATACCGGAAATGGCGCCGCGGCTGTTTTCCTTCAACAGCCCCTTCGGTGCCTGCCCAACCTGTACGGGACTGGGGGTGAAGCAGGAAATTGATCCGGATCTGCTTATCCCGGACAAAGACAAATCCATAAACCAGGGTGCCGTCGAGGGATGGATGAGGAGCCAGAATTCTTTCGTCATGCTGGAGGCTGTGGCCGGGAAATACGGTTTCAGTCTGGATGTTCCGGTGAAGGACATGCGGCGGGAGGACCTGGACAAAATACTGTACGGCACCGGCGTCGACCATGTTAGCATGGTCCTGGGCGGCGCCCACGGGCTTACTCACAACTACTGCGCACCCTTTGAGGGTGTGGTGAACAATCTGGCCAGGCGTTACCGGGAGACCAGCTCGGAGTACATGCGCCAGGAGATCGAAAAATACATGGGGACCAGGCTTTGTCCCCAGTGCCGGGGCGCCCGCCTGCGGCCCGAAGCCCTTTCGGTGAAGTTGGGGGGCCTCTCCATAGACGATGTGACCCGCATGCCGGTGTCCGACTGCCTCAAATTCTTCAGGGAACTGGATCTGACAGAAAGGGAGGAGGCCATCGCCAGACAGATTCTAAAGGAGATAGATGAAAGGCTGGGGTTCCTGGTCAATGTCGGGCTGGACTACCTGACCCTGGGCCGGTCGGCCGGAACCCTTTCCGGTGGCGAGGCCCAGCGCATACGGCTGGCCACCCAGATCGGCAGCGGGCTGATGGGGGTGCTGTATATACTGGACGAGCCCAGCATCGGCCTGCACCAGCGGGACAACCGGAGGCTTCTGGATACATTGATTAGACTTAGGGATGCGGGAAACACACTGATTGTGGTGGAGCACGACGAGGATACCATCAGGACTGCGGATTTCATCATCGACATGGGCCCCGGCGCCGGGGAGAACGGCGGCCGGGTGGTGGCCAGGGGCGCCCTGAAGGATGTGATTGACACTCCGGATTCCATAACCGGCCAATACCTGAGCGGAAAGAAGCGAATACCGGTTCCCTTGCTGCGGCGCCCCCTTAACGGCAGGGGACTGACAGTGTCGGGGGCCGCCGAAAACAACCTGAAGGAAATAGACGTTTACTTCCCCTTGAATGTATTCGTTTGTGTCACGGGGGTGTCGGGGTCGGGCAAGAGCACCCTGGTCAACGAGGTTCTGTATAAGAGGCTGGCCCGGGAACTGGGCGGGTCCCGGGCCAGGCCCGGGGCCTGCCGCGAAATAAGGGGACTGGAGTACGTGGACAAGGTTATAGAGGTGGACCAGTCCCCCATCGGGCGCACACCCCGGTCCAACCCGGCCACCTATACGGGACTTTTCAATGATATACGGGAACTGTTCTCCCAGACCCCCGAGGCCAGGGTGAGGGGCTACCGGCCGGGGCGCTTCAGCTTCAATGTCAAGGGGGGGCGCTGCGAGGCCTGCCAGGGAGACGGCATTATCAAAATAGAAATGCATTTTCTGCCCGATGTTTACGTTCCCTGCGAGGTGTGCAAGGGGCTCCGCTACAACCGTGAAACGCTGGAGGTAAGGTATAAGGGGAAAAACATATCCGAGGTGCTGAACATGACGGTGGATCAGGCGGTGCTCTTCTTCCGGCACCATCCCAAGATTCACCGGAGGCTTAAGACCCTCCAGGACGTGGGCCTTGGCTACATCAGGCTGGGGCAGCCGGCTCCGGAGCTGTCCGGCGGGGAGGCCCAGAGGGTCAAACTGGCCACGGAGCTGTCCCGGCGATCCAGCGGGAAGACCGTTTACATTCTTGACGAGCCCACCACCGGGCTGCACACGGATGACATAGACAGGCTCTTGAGGGTTTTGCACAGGCTGGTGGATGCAGGAGACACCGTAATTGTAATAGAGCACAATCTGGACGTGATCAAGACGGCGGACCACATCATCGACCTGGGGCCCGAAGGGGGGGACCGGGGAGGAAGGCTGGTGGCCGCCGGGACCCCCGAGGAAGTGGCCGAAAACACCGCCTCCCATACCGGACAGTTCCTCCGCCGGGCAATCGGGATGTCGGACGCAGGAATAAACTTCGGATGCAACAATTTAACAACTTAGGTGCCCGGTACCATGGGGAGATGAATATGTACAATTTGCAGGAAAAGCTGAAGTCGCTGCCGGACCGGCCCGGGGCCTATATTTTTAGAGACGCCGGGGGTGCCGTGATTTACGTGGGCAAGGCCCTTTCGCTGAAGAACAGGGTGCGGTCCTATTTCCATCATGGACCGGACCGGGGGCCGAAGGTCCGGTCCATGATGGAGAAGGCGGCCGACTTTGAATACATCGTCACGGACAGCGAGCTGGAGGCTTTGATGCTGGAATTCAACCTGATCAAGGAGCACCGTCCCCGTTATAATGTTTTTCTCAGGGACGACAAGAGCTATCCATACCTGAAGGTGACTTTGAACGAAGACTTTCCCCGGGTGTTGGTAACCAGGCGGAGGGCGGAGGACGGGGCCCGCTATTTCGGCCCCTACACCAGGGCGGGGGCGGTGCATGAGACCTTGGGGCTGATTCGCCGGCTTTTCCCCTTCCGCTCGTGCAAAGACAGGGTCTTGCAGTTGAAGGGGAGGCCCTGCCTGAACCACCATATCAAGCGCTGTCTGGCGCCCTGCTGCGGCCTTGTGGACAGGGAGGAGTACCGGGCCGTGATCAGGGAGGTGTGCCTTTTCCTCGACGGCCGCCAGGAGGATCTGGTCAAAAAGATCGCCACCCGCATGAAGGAGGCTGCGGACAAGATGGAGTTCGAGCGGGCCGCCCGGCTGCGGGACCAGATCAGGGCCGTGGAGAAAGTGCTGGAGAAACAAAAAATAATTTCCTCCGGGAGGGGGGACCGGGACGTCATAGCCATGGCCGCAGAGGGCGGAGAGGTCCTGGTGACGATGTTTTACATCCGGGGCGGAAAACTTCTGGGCCGGGACAATTTTATGCTGAAAAATGCCGGCGGGGCCGGCGGGGAGGAGATCATCACCTCCTTCGTCAAGCAGTACTATCACCGGGCCGATTTTATACCGGGAGAATTATTGCTGCCCTGCATAAAGCCCGGGGAAACCGGAGTGCTTTGCGGCTGGCTGTCCCGCAGGAAGGGATCCCGGGTCGCAATAACAGTGCCGAAGCGGGGAGAAAAGAAAAAGCTCCTGGAGATGGTGGAGGACAACGCCCGTCTGGCCCTGGGGGAGGTCCTGCCGGCCGGGGCGGCCGGGCCCGGCGGCGTCCGGGACGCTGAGGAACTGGCCGTGAAGCTGGAGATCCCGGGGGAGCTGCGGAGGATTGAGTGCTATGACGCGTCCAGCATTCAGGGGGCCGAGGCCGTGGCCTCCATGGTGGTGTTCGAGGAGGGACGGCCGGCCCCCGGCCGGTATAGGCGGTTCAGGATAAAAACGGTGCAGGGTCCCGACGACTTTGCCTCCATTTATGAGGCGGTGAAAAGGCGCTTTGAAAGAGCCCGGGCGGAAAGGGAAATGATCGGCAGCGGACGGCTGTCCCCCGGCAAGGCAAAATTCCACTTGCTGCCGGATCTGGTAATAGTGGACGGGGGCAGGGGACAACTTTCGGCCGCCGGTAAGGCCATGGCCGGGGCCGGCTTCGGGGATATACCGCTGTTCGCCCTGGCCAAGGGGGAAGAGCAGATTTTCGCCCCCGGCCGGGAGCATCCCATATTGCTGCCCCGGGACTCCGGAGCCCTCCATCTGCTGCAGAGGATCAGGGACGAGGCCCACCGCTTCGCGGTATCCTACCACAGGCGGCTCAGGACCAAAAGAAACCTCGGTTCCCTGCTGGACGAGATAGAAGGAATAGGCGAGGCCAGAAAGAAGGTGCTTTTGAAGGCCTTTTCCACTACCCAGTCCCTGGCTGCGGCCACCCCCGGAGAGCTGGCCGCCCTGCCCGGCATGAACAGGCCGGCGGCCGAGGCGGTGCACCGGTTTTTCAGGAACGGCGAGATCGAGTGAGTGGGGAAATGTAGTATTTATCCAAAGGGCCGCAGTGTTTTAGCTGTTTTTTTGTGATATGCCGCCATGGACTGCGGCCTTTGATTTCAATTATAATCTTATTGTCATTAATCAAAAATTTTTTATATATTGAATAAAGGTAATAATCTGATATATGTTGAATAAATTCGTTAAACCAATTATGAAAATCCGGATAAAAGGGGGGACGGCGGGTGGCTTGAATTCCGGCCCGATGCGGCTTTTTTTGATGTTTATGGTAAAAAAACAACCGGGGAGGGTAATAAATGTTTAAGCCGGGCAAGTACGGGTTTTTGTCTGTGATGCTTGTTTTCGCGCTGCTGTTGAGCTTGGCGCTGGCCGGTTGCGGCACCCAGCAGCCCGCCGCCCCCGCCAAGCCGGCGCCGCTCAAAATAGGCATAGCCGGCCCGATGAAACACATTCAGGGGGATCATATGTGGAGGGGGGCCGTCATGGCGGCTGAGGAGATCAATGCCGCCGGCGGCGTCAAGGTGGGTGAGCAGAAGCGCCCCCTGGAGGTGGTCAAGGTGGACACCAATGAAATACTGAATGTGCCGGACGCCTCCAGCGCCGTGGAGAGGGCCATCACCGTGGACAAGGTGGACTATCTGGTGGGCGGCTTCCGGACCGAGGCCGTGCTGGGAATGCAGGACGTGGCGGCGGAACACAAAAAAATATTTCTCAGCGTGGGGGCCACCCATCCTCAGACCACCCAGCGGGTTAAGGAAAATTACAGCAAATACAAATACTATTTCCGGGCGAACCCCTTCAACTCAGTCTCTTTAGGCAAAGTTATGTTCCTACAGCTGCAGGACGTCTCATCCGTGGTTAAAAAGGAACTGGGCATTGAAAAGCCCAGGGTGGCCATCGTGGCGGAAAACGCCGTTTGGGCCGAACCCATCGTGGCTGCCGCCAAACAGCAGATTCCCGCCATGGGGCTGGTGGAGGCGGGGACCTGGCGGCTGTCGCCCAACGCCTCCGACACCACGGCTGAACTTACGGCCATCAGATCTTCCGGGGCCCAGATTATTTTCACCGCAATATCGGGGACGGTTTGCGGCATTTTTGCCCGCCAGTGGGAGGAGCTGCAGGTGCCCGCCGCCACGGTAGGAGTAAATGTGGACTCCCAGGGCGGCAAATTCTGGCAGACCACCGGCGGCAAGGGCAACTATACGGCCACGGTGAACTTTTTCGGCCGGGTGGCCTCGACTCCCAAAACCCTTCAGTTCTATGACAGTTTTATGAGCAAAAACAACAATGAGATTCCCATCTACACCGGCGCCGGCGCCTATGACGCCGTTTACATGCTGGCCGAAGTCATCGGCAGGGCCGGCAAGACCGACTCCGATTCACTGGTGCCTGAGCTGGAAAAAATTGACTACCTGGGAATCGGCGGCCGCCGGGTGTTCACCCCCGAACACGATCTCACCTGGGGGCCCAAGCATATGGCGGGGGTCGGCACCCAGTGGCAGGACGGCAAACTGGTGGTTCTCTGGCCCAGCGGCTGGGAAGGCATAAAGCATGAAGGCACCGTGAATTATGTTCTACCGCCCTGGATGGTCAAACACTGGAAGAAGTGACGGCATGCCGGAGGGCGGCGGAAGACCCGGACCTGTGGGCCGTTTTTTCGCCGCCCTTCCACTTTTCGTCTTGACTGACTGGAGGTGCTGACAACAATATTATGTGGGAACAGATTTTAGTCAACGGACTGGTGAGCGGGGGCAAATACGCCCTCCTGGCCCTGGGATTTTCCTTGATTTTCGGTGTGGCGAGAATAATGAACCTGACCCATACCGCTTATTACATGCTTTCCGCCTATTTAATCTATTATTTGACCGCTACCCTGGGCATTCCCCTTCCCCTGGCCTGGCTGCTGGGCATTGCCGTGATGGTGGCCCTGGGGCTGGCGGTGTATAAATTTCTGGTGGCTCCGGTGCGGGAGCAGTTCGCCACCGTTCTCATCCTCACTCTGATGATGGCCATAGTGGCCCAGGAGGTAATACTCCTTGTTTTCGGCGGACATTTGCTGACCCTGCCCAAAATGGTTCCCGGGACCACCCCGGTGTTGGGGATTAAGGTTACCAACCAGCACCTGCTCACCCTGGGGGCGGTTTTTCTGGTTCTGGCCGGTGTCTGGTTCATGTTGTTCAGAACCTCCCTGGGCATAGCCATCCGGGCCATGGCCATGGACCGGGAGGTGGCCAACCTGATGGGCATGCCCGAAGGCCGCATCGCCACCATCACCGTGGCCGTTTCGGTGTCCCTGGCGGCCTTTGCCGGCGCTGTGGTGTCCCCCCTTTACATATTGGAGCCGGTAATGTGGATGCACCCCCTGGTGGTGGTGATGGCCGCCGTCATTCTGGGGGGGCTGGGCAGCATCAAGGGGAGCATCATCGGCGCCTTTATACTGGCCTTTGCCGAAGTGCTCATGGTTTTTCTGATTCCCCAGGGAGCTTATCTGCGCGGCGCGGTGTCGATGGCCGTAATGCTGGGTGTGCTGCTTGTCCGACCGGAGGGACTCTTCGGCGTATTCATGGAAGGCGAAAGGTAGGTGCAAGTATCGGGCATGATTGGTTATTGGGCGAAAAAGCTTTTTCGGGACTTTCAGGGGGAAATACTGGCCCTGCCCACCCGCACCATTGTTTTTGCGGCCGCCTGCGCGCTGCTGCTGTTGCCCTTTTTTTCCAAGGATCCGTATGTGTTGCGGATTTTCATACTGGCGGGAATATTCGCCATCTATACCGCCAGCTGGGATATATTGTCCGGAGTGGCCGGGCAGATCAGTTTCGGGCACGCCCTGTTTTTCGGGGTTGCCGCCTACACTTCGGCGCTGTTGAATTTGCATCTGGGACTGCCCCCGGTGATTACAGTCCCGGCGGGGGCCCTGGTGGCAGTGCTGGCCGGCCTGCTGCTGGGCATTCCCGGGCTTAGGCTCAAAGGGCCATATTTCAGCCTGGCCAGCCTGGCCTTTCCCATCATCCTGATGGGGGTGGTGTTCACTTTTCCCAGACTGACCGGAGGCGAGCTGGGAGTGTCGGGAATCGGCCGCCTGGCCGGCAGCCGGCTGTCCGAATACTATCTGGTGCTGATCGTTACCATCGTGGCGGCCCTGGTATTGTGGAAAATAGCCACCTCCAAAACAGGGCTCATTTTCCACGCCATCCGGGAGGATGAGATTGCCGTCCGGGCCTCGGGCATCAACACCTCTTCATATAAAATACTGGCTTTTTGCTGCAGCGGGCTGTTCGCCGGCCTGGCCGGGGGACTGTACGCCCACTTCATGCGGGTTATCGGACCTTCGACACTGGAGCTGATATTTTCCCTGCAAATTGTTGTCTGGGCCATCTTTGGCGGTATTGCCACCATCTATGGCCCCGTCATAGGGGTTTTCATACTGTTTCCGCTGTTGGAATACCTGAGGGTGGTGCCGGAGTGGAGGATGTTGATTTTTGCGGTGATGGTGGTATTGGCCCTGAGATTTATGCCGGAGGGGATAAGTGCCCGCATACAGGATCTGCTGGAGCAGGAATGCCCCCGCTGCAAGGAGCGAAACGCCATTGTCCGCAAGGTTTGCAGGGTCTGTGACGCCGGTCTGGACCGGGGAGTGCTGAAAAAATCTTCAAAGGTAGGTGCGTAGCCGGTGAGCGAATATCTGAAAAAACCGTGGCTGGCCCATTACACCGACGCCATGTTGCCGGCCGTGGACATTCCCAGGCAGTCGGTGCCGGAACTGTTTAAAAAAATCTGCTCCGAATTCGGAAAGAAAACCGCCGTTATTTTTTACGGCAAACAGATCAGTTTCTCGGAGCTGAGAAGTCAGGTGGAGGCCCTGGCCGCCTCTTTGGTGGGCATGGGCATAACCAAAGGCGATGTGGTGGCCCTGTACCTTTTGAACAGCCCCCAGTACATCATTTCCTACATGGCGGCGCTGATGACCGGAGCGGCGGTTACTCCGGTGAGCCCGGTTTTCACCAGCCATGAGCTTAAATACCAGCTGCAGGACAGCGGCGCCAAAGCCGTGGTCTGTCAGGACATTCTGTACGACAATCTGGCCAGGGCCGGTATTTCCGTGGAGCATGTCATCGTCACCGGGGTGGATGAATACCTGCCCCCCATGCGCAAATTGTTCGGCAAAACCCTGCTGAAGAATTTTTCGCGGGAAATGGACCTGCCCAGGCCGGACATTCCGAAGAAGTCAGGCATTCATCAATTTCAGGACCTGCTGCGGGGTTCCTCCGCCGGGGCGCCCGGGCCGGAGATAGATCCGGAGAAGGATGTGGCCTCCATCTCCTATTCGGGCGGCACCACCGGGCCGCCCAAGGGCGTTATGCTGAGCCACTGCCAGCTGATTGCCGGAGGGATGCAGACCCAGGCCTTTTTCCCCTCCCTGCAGAAGGGCAGGGAGGTCTTTCCGGCCTATTTGCCGCTGTACCACGCTTACGGGCAGCTGGTGATAATGATGGGCGGGCTGATCAACGGCGCCACCCTGGTGGTCTATACAACCCCGGACATAGACGAAATATTGGACTCCATCGACCGGTACGGTTTCAGCGCCTTTTTCGGGGTGCCCACCTTTTACGAGTATCTCTTGGAATACGACAAGACACATCGTGTCAATTGGCGCAAGCTGAAGCTGGTTTTCTGCGGCGCCGACACGCTGCACGAGCGCACTGCCGCCGACTGGCAGCGGCGCACCGGGATCCACATCACCGAGGGGTACGGTCAGACCGAAAGCGGCGGCCTGTCCCTGGCCCATCCCCAGAAAGGGCCGAAAACCGGCAGTATCGGCATTCCCGTGACCAATGTTTCGGCCGCCGTGCTTGACATTGCGGAGGACCGTTTTCTGCCTGCCGGGGAGGTGGGGGAAATAGCCTTGCAGGGCCCCAATGTAATGATGGGCTACTGGAACAAACCCCAGGCCACTGCCGCGGTATTTGCCGAAATAGACGGCCAGCGCTGGCTGAGAACCGGCGATCTGGGCCGTATGGAGGCGGACGGCTACTTTTACTTTGTGGATCGCACCCGGGACTTAATCAAATATAAGGGTTATTCCATCTTCGCCAGGGATGTGGAGGAAGTACTGTACGCCAGTCCCCACGTGAAGGCCGCCGGGGTCATCGGCGTGCCGGACCCCAAGGCCGGCCAGCTGGTCAAGGCTTACGTCGTGCTGCAGCCCGAGGCCCGGGGCAAAGTCTCGGAAGAGGAGATAATTCGTTTTTGCGAACAGCATCTGGCCCATTACAAGGTTCCCAAAATAGTGGAGTTTCGTGGAGAGCTGCCCAAAACCGACGTCGGCAAGGTTTCCCGCCGGGAGCTCCGGGAGGAAGAGGAGGCGGTTTAAGGCATGGCCGGAGATTTTTTGGAGGTGCGGGATCTATCCAAGCGTTTCGGCGGTCTGCAGGCCGTCATGAATGTCGGTTTCAGCGTCGGGCGGCATGAAATGGTGGGTCTCATCGGCCCCAACGGGGCGGGGAAGACCACCCTGGTGAGACTTTTGCTTGGCATCCTAAAGCCCGATAAGGGCAGTGTGATTTTCAAGGGCCGGGATCTGACCGGCAAAAAAACATGGCACATTGTGGAACAGGGCATCGCCGGCACCTTCCAGAACGCCAGGCCCTTCCCCCACCTGCCCATCATCGCCAACGTGATGGTGCCCTGCCTCAGTCCCCGGGCCTCCAAGAGGGGGGAATGGGTGAAGAGGATAGAGGCCAGGGCCATGGACGCCCTTGAGTTCGCAGGCATTGCCGACCTGGCCAGGGAGCCGGCGTCCAGCCTTTCCCAGGGGGATCTCAAACGCCTGGAAGTGGCCCGGGCCATTGCTTGTGAACCGGAGTTGCTGATTCTGGACGAGCCCTTCGGAGGGCTCAATCCCATCGAAACGGGCCTGCTGGCCAAGTCCATCCGCCGCCTGCACAAGGGCGGGCGGTTCGGCCGCCTGCACAGTGAGGGGCCGGCCATGATCATAATAGAGCACAAGCTGTCGGAATTGATGAAAATAGTGGACAGGGTGATCGTTCTAAATTTCGGGGAGATACTGGCCGTCGGGACGCCGCAGGAAATAATGCAAAACCCCTCGGTCATTGAAGCCTACATAGGCAAGGAGGCGATTTGATTGCTGCTGGAGGTGCGGGGCCTTTCGGTAAGCTATGATACCGCCAATATTCTGAGTGATATAAGCATCAGGGTGGATCGGGACGAGCTGGTGGGTCTGGTGGGGCCCAACGGGGCCGGCAAAACCACGCTGCTGAGGGCCATCACCGGCCTCGTCAAGTGGGAAAGGGACAACAAGCGGGGCCTGCGCCGGGGCAGGATAAAACTGGAGGGCAGCGTCACTTTTTTGGGGGAAAGGATAGATCAGCTGCCGGCCCACGAGATTGTAAACAGGGGCCTGGTCCACTGTCCGGATCGCCGCCGCCTGTTCATCGAAATGACTGTTTATGAGAATATACTGGCCGGGGCGTATTTGATGAAGAAAAGGGGGCCGGAGTTCAACCGCCTGCTGGAGGAGGTGTACCACCTTTTTCCGGTTTTAAAGAACAGGGCCGGACAGATCTCCGGCACCCTTTCCGGGGGGGAGCAGCAGATGGTGGCCATCGCCCGGGCACTGATGTTAAAGCCGCAATTGCTTTGTATCGACGAGCCCTCCATCGGCCTGGCCCCCCTGGTCAAAAAAGAGCTGTTCCAGCGCATAGAGGCCATTTCCCGCACGGGGATCAGTATACTGCTGGTGGAGCAGGATTCGGTAATGACCTTCGCCATGTCCGGCCGCAATTACATACTTTCCCACGGCCGGCTGGTGATGGAAGGCAGCAGCCGGCAATTGATGCAGGATGAAGTGGTCCGGAAATCCTACATGGGGCTGTAAAAAACACTGCGGGGCCTGCGCCGGGGGAAGAGATCCCGGGAAGTAAAAGGGCGGGAAGGAATAGTTTTCCCTCCGGTGGTATTTTGGTTTATAATATAAATGCATTGAGATATAACCCCGTGAAGAGAGGAATATTCACGGGGTTTTTCCGGGAGGGGGACTTTTTGCCTGAATATAAAATGTTGGCCACGGATTTGGATGATTCTCTCCTGGATCACCGGTTCGCCATTGGCCCCGCAGACCGGGAGGCCATTGCCAGGGCCGTGGGCGCCGGGGTTAAGGTGGTGCTGGCCACCGGGCGCATGTTCCGGTCGGCCCTGCCTTACGCCCTGGAGTTGGGACTGAATACTCCACTGATCACGTACCAGGGGGCATATGTCAGGTTTCCCGCCGGGGAGAGGGTGCTTTATCACCGCCCGGTGCCCTTAGATTTGGCCCTGGAGGTGGTGGACAGGGTTATGGAGAAGGGGTATCACATCAATATATACATAGACGACAACCTGTTGGTGGAAAAAGTGACCGGGGAGGGAAGGCTGTACTGGAATATTTCAAAGGTGGAGCCCGTGGAGGTGGGAAACCTGGCCCGTTACCTGCGCCGAGTGCGCCGGGAACCCTCCAAAATTTTAGTGGTGTCCGCCGAAGAGAACCTGGACCGCCTGTCCGAAGAATTAAAAAAAGGTTTGCCGGGAAGGCTTCATATTACCAAATCGAAGCCCTACTTTCTCGAGTTCACGCACCCCGAGGCCGATAAGGCCAGGGCACTGCAGGAGGTGGCCGGTTATTACGGCATTGCCCGGGAAAATATAATCGCCGTGGGGGATAGTTACAACGACATTGAAATGATCGGCTACGCCGGCCTGGGGGTGGTGGTGGACAACGCCCGGGAAGATATAAAGAGGCGGGCGGACTTTGTCACCAGCGCCAATAACCAAGGAGGGGTGGCCAGGGTGATAAATAAATTCATTTTCAATGAGGAGGACTGATCGCCCCTTGGAAAAGTACGTGGTGGGCGTGGACCTGGGGGGCACCAAGATATACACCGCCCTGGCCGGCTCCGGCGGCCGCATTCTGTCCGAAATCAAAGTGCCCACCGGCGCGGCGGAGGGGGAAGAGGCCGTCATCGGCAGGATAGCGGAAACGGTCCGCAGTGTGCTGGAATCGGCCGCCGTGGTTAAGCCGGAGGCCCTGGGCATAGGATCGCCGGGACCTCTGGATCATGAGGCCGGGGTGGTTTACAATTCCCCCAACCTGGGGTGGCGGGAAGTGCCCCTCAAAAAAAAACTTGAAGGCATATTGGGAGTGCCGGTTCTGGTGGACAACGACGCCAATCTGGCGGCCCTGGGGGAGTATCTCTTCGGTGCCGGCCGGGGATCCAGGAATATGGTATACGTAACGGTTAGCACGGGCGTTGGCGGCGGACTGGTGTTGGAGGGCCGCATCTTCCGCGGGTCCGGGGGAGGGGCCGGTGAGCTGGGCCACATGGTGCTGGAG
>JBBIMW010000014.1:0-56774 GCA_037444185.1 Peptococcaceae bacterium
TATTGGGCCACCGAGTTAATCAACCGGAGGCTGGAGAGTTTCGTTATTAAAAGGATTAAAAAAGAAATGAATTCGTAAGCCGGCTGTTTCCTGACAGAATGAGGAATACAGAATGACTGTTTTCTGGGCAGTATCGGTTCGGAAAGGGGTTGTGCCAGGTGCTGTTGACGGCCCGGAGGTCGGTGGAAATAAAAGGCGTGACCATTGGCGGGGGCAATAATCTGATATGCGTCCCCATTGTAGCCCGGGACGAGCGGGAACTGTCCGGACAGGCCGGTGGGATTGCGGCTGAAAGGCCCGACATGGTGGAGTGGAGGGCGGACTTTTTCGAAGGAGTCGAAAATCCCGCCCGGCTGAAAAGGGCGCTGGATATTCTGGAACAGGCCGCAGGGAGTATTCCCATTGTTTTTACCTGCAGGGCCAGGGCCGAAGGAGGGGTAAGGGAGATCGGCCTGAAGGACAGGCTGGATATTATTGATACGGCCCTTTCCACCGGCGTGCCCGACATCATTGATTTTGAACTGTCCTCGGGCTCCGGCGCGGTGCGGCGGGTGGTCGGCAGTGTCAGGGAAAGCAAAAGGCAGACCGTACTGTCCTTTCATGATTTTCATAAAACTCCCCCCGGTGATTTTATCATGGATAAACTGTACTCCGCCCAGCAGGCGGGCGGGGACATGGCCAAGGTGGCGGTGATGCCCCAAAGCGCCGATGATGTTCTCACCCTTCTTAAATCCAGCTTGGATGCCCGCAGGGGTCCGGTGGAGATACCCATTGCGGCTGTGGCCATGGGAAAAATAGGGGTTGTCACCCGCATGGCCGGATGGCTGTTTGGTTCCGATATAACCTTCGCGTCGGGGGGGCAATCATCGGCCCCGGGACAGATACCTATCGGCCGGCTGCGCCTGGGAATCGGCATTCTGCGGGAATCCCTCCTGGCCGGGGACGGCGGTTAGACTGGGGAGGTATTATTCTATATGCATCGTATCGACGCCGGCACAAAACTCATCGGCCTGCTGGGATATCCAGTGGAACACTCCTTTTCTCCTGTCATGCAAAACCCGGCCTTTGGGCGGGCTGGACTGAACTATGTGTACCTGGCCTTTGCGGTGGCTCCGGAGGATCTGCCCGCCGTGCTTGACGGTTTTAAGGCCGCCGGCGTCGCCGGTTTGAACGTGACAATACCCCACAAGGAGGCGGTGCTGCCCCACCTGGACGAAATCAGCGCCGGGGCGGCCCATGCCGGGGCCGTAAACACCATAGTCAACGAAAACGGCAGGCTGGTGGGTTATAACACCGACGGCGCGGGATTTCTAAGGTCCTTGGAGGTGGATGGAGGCGTGACGCCCTGGGGAAAGACATTTCTTCTGCTGGGAGCCGGGGGCGCCTGCCGGGCGGTGGCGGCGGCCCTGGCAACGGGAGGTGCGAAGAAGCTTTATATAGCCAACAGGAATTATTCCCGGGCCGTTGATCTGGCTGAAAGTATAAACGGCATCAGAGAGAACGCCGCCACTCCGCTACGGCTTTCGGTGGAGGAATTGGCCCGGCGCTCCCCGGAGTGCGATGTGGTAATAAATGCCACTTCCTTGGGGATGCGCCCTCAGGCCGGCAAATCCCCCCTTCCCGACCCCGCAGCGGTGCTAAAGCCCCATCATCTGGTCTGCGACCTGGTTTATAATCCCCCCAGGACACTTTTGCTGGCGGAGGCTGAAAAGATCGGCTGCTCCACCCTGCCGGGGGAGGGGATGTTGCTTTACCAGGGCTGCGAGGCCTTCAGGCTGTGGACGGGAATGGAGCCGCCGGAGGATCTGATGCGGGCGATGCTGAGGGATCGGCTGTACCCGGCTAACCTGTTTGATGCCGTATAAATTGGTTTTGCATGACTCCCCCGGGGGCTGTTGAAAAAGTCCGCCTGCTGCGTTGCGGCGACGGCTTTTGGCGGTCAGGAAATACCGCCGTTGGACGGCTTCAGCAGGCGGGCGATGTGGGCCGCCACGGCTTCGTATGTGTCGAAATGATGGACAAGGACTTCAATGTGGGCCTGCTTGTATGCGCTCTGGCGCAGTTCAAACAGTGCGCGCATTTCCTCCTCGTTTTTGTTCATCAGCAGGGGGCGGTCTTTTTTCATTGTTTCAATGCTTTGTCTGATGTGTTCCCATGAGGCGTTGAGGAAGATCACCTTATTGCGCCCGGAAAGGCAGGCATCTCTGTTTTCCTGGTCCAGGAAGGCGCCTCCCCCCAGGGAGATGACTTTGCTTCCGCTTCTGCACTCTTCCAGAATAATGGACTTTTCCATCCGGCGGAAGTAGTCCTCGCCCTTGAAGCGAAAAATATCCACTATTGAACTGCAGGCTTTCTTTTCGATCTGCCGGTCGGTGTCCACAAAGGGCCTGCCCAGCACGCGGGAAAGTATTTCCCCCGTGCTTGTTTTTCCTGCTCCCATGAAGCCCACCAGGATAATATTAATATTATTCATGTATCTTACTTAAAACCTCCTGAAACACAAATACATGCTGCATCCCGTTCCGGGACAACTGAAGCAAGGCAATAATAGCATGGTGGAATTGTTTTTGTAAAGATTCATGTGGTGGTTGCGCGATTAATTGGTAAGACAACCTTGCCATTTTGGCAAAACAATATTATTATGTTAAATGACTATAAAGTTTAATCAGCACCAGTGTCTTCAGCTAAACTACAAGAATTATCTTGATGAGAATTGCCGAATTCCTTGCCGGATTGAAACCCGGACCCCGGCCCAGAGTTGCATTGTTCGTGGCGCCACTCAAGGTGGCATGGAGGTCTGAGCTAACTTTATAGTCATCTTATGTTATTTAATAAGAACGCTCTTCACAACCCCGGAGTGATATGCTATGTCGTTGCGGCCGATAAAAAAAGTCAGGCTGTATGAAACCGTCATCGAACAGATCAGGGAGATGATCAACACAGGGAAGTTTCCGCCCGGAACGCGGCTGCCGCCGGAGCGGGAGCTGGCCGGCGCCTTCAACGTGGGGCGTCCGGCGGTGCGGGAGGCCCTTAAGATTCTCGATGCGGCGGGAATTCTGGACATCAGGCAGGGAAGCGGCATATACGTGCGGGAGCCGAAGTCCGGGGGGGACAAACAAACCATGGTTTTATCCCTTCTGCTGGAGAAAAACGACCTGATCAGCCTTCTGGAGCTGCGTAAAATATTGGAAATTGGCACGGTGAGACTGGCCGCCCAGAGGGCCACCCCCCAGGACATAAAACATATGGAGGAGGCCTGCAAAAGTCTTGAGACAAGGATCAGCAACGAAAAAGGCGGGGCCGCCGAGGATTACCTTTTTCACTACAGGCTGGCCATGGCCACCCACAACCGGGCCATCATCAACATTTTTTCGGCCATTGCGGATCTGTACGGGCATACTATAATCCGCAACATGTCCCAGTCACTGCAGATACCCGGCCGGCCCCGGGCCATGCTGAAGGAGCACGAAATGATTCTGGACGCCGTCCGCAGGCGCAATCCCGCGGAGGCCGAACGCTGCATGGCGGAACATCTTGCCAGCATAGAAAAAAAGATCATGGGGGGGGATACACAAACCAGTCAGCCGGCCAGTGGCGGAACAAAGGGGATTAGAGCCCGGGGCCGGAAAAAAGATGAAGGCTATGACATTAAGGAGGAAAAAATATTGGAGACGGAAATTCAATCATTTAATACTCCCCAGGGGTCCCTGGAAATCAGAAAAGGCTGGTGCAAAGGGTGCTGTCTGTGTGTAGACGCCTGCCCCAGGCAGTTGATCTCCGTCGATGAACTGGGCAAGGTCCAGGTTGACAGGCCGGAAGAGTGCCAGGCCTGCGGACTTTGCGAGGCCATCTGCCCCGACTTTGCTATAAAGGTGAATAAAGATGCGTAAACCTGTGGAATCAATTTTAATGCAGGGAAATGAAGCCTGCGCCCAAGGCGCGGTGGATGCCGGGGTGCGTTTTTTTGCCGGCTATCCCATTACTCCGTCAACGGAAATTGCCGAATGGATGGCAATGCGCCTGCCTGCCCTGGGGGGAAAATTTATTCAGATGGAAGACGAAATCGCCAGCCTGTCGGCCGTCATCGGGGCCTCGCTGACCGGGGCCAAGGCCATGACGGCCACCAGCGGCCCCGGATTTTCACTTATGCAGGAGAACGTGGGATACGCTTGCATGACAGAAGTGCCTTGCCTTATTGTCAATGTTCAGCGGGGAGGCCCCAGTACCGGACGCCCGACAGCGCCGGCCCAGGGTGATGTGATGCAGGCCCGCTGGGGAACCCACGGCGATCACCCGGCCATCGTCCTTTCCCCCTGGTCGGTGGACGAGACTTATTATTTAACAGTAAGGGCGGTGAATCTGGCGGAGAGGTTCCGCACACCGGTAATACTATTGCTGGATGAAGTAATCGCCCACCTGAGGGAAGGGGTAAACAGGCCGAATCCCAGGAAGCTGAAGCTGGTGGAAAGGCCAAGGCCCGTGGGGCCGGAGGACCGGGAGAATTTCAGGCCCTTCGGGGGGGCTGTGGACCACATACCTCCCATTGCCGACATAGGCATGGGCTACCGCTGCAATTTCACAGGCCTGGTGCATGACGGGGCGGGTAATCCCTCCAACAGTCCCGGAATCACCGATGGGCTGATCCGGCGGCTGGTGGGCAAGGTGGAGGCCCATAAAGACGAAATTATACAGTGGGAAGAAACCATGATGGAGGACGCAGAAATAGTGGTTTTCGCATACGGATGCACCGCCCGGCCGGCCATGCGGGCGCTGAAGGCGGCCAGAGCGGCGGGCCTGAAGGCGGGGATGGTTCGTCCCACCACCCTCTGGCCGTTCCCGGAAAAAGCCGTGCAGGCTGTGGCAGGGAAGGGCGTGCCGGTACTGGTGCCTGAGATGAACCTGGGCCAGCTGGTATTGGAAGTGGAGCGGGCGGCGGCGGGACGGACCAGGGTTAAAAAACTCTCCCGGGTGGACGGACAGCTGTTCACTCCCGGGGAAATTCTGTCTGCCCTGAAGGAGGGATTCTAGTTGCCTTCCGACATCATACAATATTTCAGGGAGGAAATGCTGCCCCACATATGGTGTCCAGGCTGCGGGAACGGAATAGTTCTGCGGGATTTCGCCATAGCCCTGGAAAGGCTGAATCTGCCACGGGACAAGGTGGTGATTGTATCCGGCATCGGCTGTTCCTCGAGGGCCGCCACATACCTCGACTTCGACACGGTGCACACCACCCACGGCCGGGCACTGCCTTTCGCCACGGGGATTAAAATGGCCAAGCCGGAACTGCATGTATTCGTGCTTATGGGGGACGGAGACGCCTCGGCCATAGGGGGAAACCACCTGATTCACGCCTGCCGCCGCAATATCGACCTGACGGCCATAATTTTCAACAACAGCATTTACGGAATGACCGGGGGACAGTACTCCCCCCTTACACCGATGGGTAAAAAGGCCACCACCGCCCCCTACGGAATGGCGGAGCCTTCCTTCGACATCTGCCGCATGGCCGAAGCTGCCGGAGCCAGCTGCGTGGGAAGGGCCACCACCTATCACAATCAGCTGCTGACCCGGCTCATTGTGGAGGGGGCCGGCAACAAGGGCTTTTCCCTCATTGAGGCCGTCACCCACTGCCCCACATCCTACGGCCGGCGCAACAGCCTGCCCAGGCCCACGGATCTGATACGCTGGCAGAAGGACAATGCTGTTTGGATAAATAAGATCAAAGACGGAAGCGCCCAATTGAACGAGGGGCAGTTCACCATCGGCCTGCTGCACCGGCATCAGGCGCCGGAATTCACCGAAGCTTACATGGAGGTGGTAAGGCGTGCCCGCAAACAGTAATAAGCCGGCTGACAGCCCGGTTTTTATCCAGGTGCAGCTGTCCGGGTCCGGGGGCCAAGGTCTGATCCTGGCGGGTATAATACTGGCCTCCGCCGCCGTGGAGGACGGGTACCGGGTGATTCAGAGCCAGTCATACGGCCCCGAGGCCCGGGGAGGAGCCTCCGTGGCCGAAGTGATCATCAGCTCGGAACCCATCGACTACCCCCACGTGGAGGAGGCCGACGTGCTGCTGGCACTGACCCAGGAAGCATGCAACAAATACCTTCCCGGGGCTTCGGAGAAAACTACGGTAATTCTGGACTCCCTGCTGGTGACCGCCGTTCCCCGGACCAACGCCGATGTTGTCAGTATTCCCATTGTGCAGACCGCCCGTAACGAGATTGGCAGGGAAATGGTGGCCAACATCGTGGCCCTGGGAGCGCTGAACAGCGCCACCGGGATGGTTTCCTGGCCGTCGCTGGAGAAGGCGGTGCTGGAGAGGGTGCCCGCCCAGTTTTATGAACTGAACAAAAAGGCCCTGGCGGCGGGCCGGTCCTTAGTGCCGGAAAAGTTGAAGGAAGAACAGGAGGTGGAGTTTTGAAGGACTTGATGGAAAAATACAGCGGACATGTGCACTTTACCGGAAAGCCGTCTCCGCTGATTGTGGACGGCCCGTCTTACGCCGTACAGGACCAGGTCTGTGAAAAGCTGCGCAACGATATACTGTCCGGTGTGTTTGAGCCGCAGCAGAGGGTACAGCCGGAGGATCTGGCCTCTGTAATGGGCGTAAGCTCCGGACACATCCGGGAGGCTTTATTGCGGCTGGGGGGCGAGGGACTGGTGGACTTTCATCCCTCCAAGGGATTTACTGTGGCCTCATTTACCCTGGACGACCTGAAGGAGATTTATTTTTTGCGCAGCCTGCTGGAGGGGGCGGCCAGCGAACTGGCGGCCGGCAATCTGACCAACGGGGAATTGGACGAGCTGGAGCGTCTTTGCCGGAAGATGGAGGAGTGTCTGGACCGGGACGACTTGGCCGACATGCCCAAATACAATTCCCGCTTTCACGAGGTAATCTACCTGGCGGCCAGATCGCCGCGCCTGTACGATATGATTGTCAAGCTCTGGAACGGCTTCCTCAAGTCCAGCCTGAGCTGCCTTACCCTGCGGGCCAAGGAGACTGTGGATGAGCACAGGGCCATTTATGAGGCCCTGCGCAGCCGCAATGCCGCAGAAGCCGGGGCCAGGACCCGGGAGCACATCGTCAGCGTGCTGGGGGACCTGTCGGAGTACTGGAGCCAATGGCTGACGCCGGTGGAATAAAGAAAGGAATGCATCAAATTCTGACTACCGCCGCCCGCCGGGGCGGCTTTTTTAATGTATTAGGAAATTATGTTTTCATAAGTTTTGTGGATAAATTAAATAAGGTTCCTCATTATTCTGGATTCTGACTCCTGGATTCCAGTCGCCCGAAGGGCGAATTTGTTCCTTTTTGTATTGTTTATTGAACCCCTTATATTTATAATACTGGTACGCTATATTTTTTGGCATCTATGGTTTTGAACCGCTTTCGGGGTGAGGACTGATATGATACGTTTCGTTACCGCCGGGGAGTCCCACGGGCCGTCCCTGACCGCCGTGGTGGAGAACCTGCCCGCCGGCCTGCCGGTCACAGAAGAATACGTCAACCGGCAGCTGGAAAGGCGCCAGGGGGGATACGGGCGGGGAGACAGGATGAAAATAGAAAAGGACAGGGTGGAGTTTATTTCCGGTGTCCGGGGGGGATACACCCTGGGCAGTCCGGTGTCCATGCGCATAGAAAACAGGGATTGGGCCCACTGGTCGGCCACAATGGACCCCGGACCCGGAGCGCTGACCGGGGACAGGGTGGTGACCCGGCCCAGGCCCGGACATGCCGATCTTTCCGGGGCCATTAAGTACGGTCACCGGGATGTAAGAAATGTGCTGGAGAGAGCCAGCGCCAGGGAGACCGCCGCCAGGGTGGCCGCCGGAACGCTGGCCCGTCGGCTGCTGGAGGATTTGGGAGTGCAGATATTGGGTGTGGTGGTGGGAATAGGTTCCGTATCCTCGGATATACCCGGGATTCCCCCCGCGGAGCTTGAAAAACTGCTTTCACTGACGGAGATTGGCTGTGCCGGCCCCGGGGCCGAGAAGGAGATGCGGGGGGAGATAGACAGGGCCAAAGAGAGCGGCGACTCCCTGGGAGGTGTGTTTGAAATAAGGGTGTACGGCCTGCCTCCTGGTATCGGCAGCTATACTTCCTGGGACCGGAAGCTGGACGGCAGGCTGGCCGGCGCTTTAATGAGCGTACAGGCCGTCAAGGGGGTCGAGGTGGGGCTGGGATTCGCCGCGGCCGGCATGCCGGGATCCCGTGTCCACGACGAAATATTTTACCGCCGGGGGGAGGGTTACTACCGGAAAACCAACCGGGCCGGCGGTATCGAAGGTGGCATGACCAACGGGAACCCGGTGGTGGTGAGGGCCGCCATGAAGCCCATCCCCACCCTCTACAAGCCCCTCGGCAGTGTTGATATAGTAACCCGGGAACCCTTCGGGGCATCGGTGGAAAGATCCGACATATGCGCTGTGCCTGCCGCCCGGGTGGTGGGGGAGGCGGTGGTGGCCTGGGAAATCGCCCGGGCCTGCCTGGAGAAATTTGGCGGTGATTGCATGGAGGAGATAAGGGAAAGGTGGGCCGCCTATGCCCGGCGGGTTAAAGACTTCTGATCCCGGCAATTACTTAAATTGTACTGCTTAATTTAAAGAAGGGAAATATACATGAGTACAGGCGGGTTGTTTGTAGACCTGGGACCCAGGAGCTACCGGATACATATCGGTTACGGCCTGCTGGAATCGGCGGGCAAAATAGTGAGGGGGGTTTTCCGGGGCCAAAGGGCAATGGTTATTACTAATTCCACAGTGGGTGGAATATACGGCAAAACACTGCGGGATGGACTGGAGACGGAGGGTGTGCACACAGTCTGGGCCGAGATGCCGGACGGTGAGGAGTACAAGGCCCTGTCCACGGCCGGTGATATGTATGACCTGGCATACGGCCGGGAGCTTGACCGCCGGTCCCCGGTGCTGGCCCTGGGGGGGGGAGTGGTGGGGGACCTGGCGGGTTTTGTGGCGGCCACCTACCTGAGGGGAGTGCCCTTCATCCAGATTCCCACCACACTGCTGGCCCAGGTGGACAGCAGCGTGGGGGGAAAGGTGGCGGTGAACCATCCCCGGGGCAAAAACATTATCGGGGCCTTTTATCAGCCCTCGGTGGTGATTGCCGACCTGGCCACCCTGGAGACCCTGCCTGGAAGGGAAATCAGGGCGGGCCTGGCCGAGGTGGTTAAATACGGGGTGATTGCCGACAGGGGCTTTTTCGGTTGGCTGGAGGAAAAACTGGATATTGTCACTGCCCTCGACCCCGCCGCGATGGAAAAGGTGGTGGCGGAGTCCTGCCGGATCAAGGCCGCCGTGGTACAGCAGGATGAAACCGAACAGGGCATCAGGGCCATACTCAATTTTGGGCATACGGTGGGACACGCCGTGGAAGCCCTTACCGGTTATAAAACATACCGGCACGGGGAGGCTGTGGCCGCCGGCATGGCCGTGGAGGCTAAAATCGCCGTCCGGATGGGTTTAATGGACCGACGGGAGGAGGACAGGCTGGTTTCACTTCTGGTGCGGGCCGGCCTGCCGGTGGAAGTTCCCCCGGGCCTGGACAGGGAGGAATTGCTCCGGTCTATGCGCAGGGATAAAAAGGTTATTTCCTCCAGGCTGACCATGGTGCTGCCGTCTGCCATGGGCAGGGTGGAAATAATCAGGGATGTGGATGAAAAACTGATATTGTCGTGCCTGACCTGTGAATAGCCTATACTGTATTCCTTATCTGTCAGAACCCAGTACTCGGAATGGGCAGGGAAGGATGCTTTTGTCCTCCGGTGGCGCCGTGTTATAATGACTGCATATCGCGCATAGGTATTTATTGGCATGTGTACATGTAATACTAAAGGAGAGTGCGCGATTTGTGGCTATATTTTATTGACCGGCGCAGAGTCCGTTGCATACTGTTACTGGTGCTGCCGGCGGTGTGTTTGTTTTGGGCCGTTATACATTTTGCCGCCGGGGTGGAAACGGTGTCCCACAGCCAGCCCATTTACCAGGGAAGCGGGCGCCACAGGGAAGTGGCCTTTACTGTGAATGTTTTCTGGGGAGAGGTGTACATCCCGCAAATGCTGGACGCACTGCGGCGGAAGAATGTCAAGGCCACATTCTTTCTTGGGGGGACCTGGGTTCAAAAATACCCCGAACTGGCCGCCCTGATAGTCCGGGAGGGACATGAGATAGGTAGCCACGGGTATTCGCACCCGCACCCCGACCGGCTGTCAAAGTATGATAACCTGCGGGAAATACAAAAGGCGGAAGAAATAATATATAAAGCCACCGGAAAAAGGCCCTGTCTTTTCTCCCCACCGTACGGGGAAAGGGGGGCATCGGTGCTGCAGGCCGCCGGCGAAGCGTCATATACCACCATATTGTGGTCGGTGGACACCGTGGATTGGCAACTGCCGCCGCCGGAGGTGATTGTGCAGCGGGTGACCGGCAAAGTTCACAACGGGGCCATCATTCTCATGCACCCCACAGCGCCCACAGTAAAGGCCTTGCCGGTTATCATCGACAGTCTTGAAAGGGAAGGCTACCGGCTGGTGACTGTGTCTAAGCTGCTGGAAGGGCTGGAATTCACCGACAGTGGAGTCCGGGGGCCCAGGCTGACCATTTGAGCGCCGCTTCATATTCCAGCCTGTTCGTGTGCATTATAATACGGATTAATTTTGCACTAAAACAAAAAAGGATTTATTGACGTATATATCGAAGGGTCTTTCCGGAGAAACGGGGAGGCATCCCCGGGGGATACGGTTTCCGGTGTCATGAGGATTTGCAAGGGCTGAGGAGGTTCTCTTATTGATAAGGAAGACTGTCCTGGATAATGGAATTCAACTCCTGACCGAAGATATAGCCCATGTCCGGTCGGTGGCGGTGGGGGTCTGGGTAAATGTCGGCTCCCGGTACGAGGAGGATGAGATTGCCGGTATAACCCATTTCATAGAGCATTTGATGTTCAAGGGGACCGAAAAAAGGACTGCCAAACAGATCGCCGAGGCCCTGGACGCTGTTGGGGGGCAGCTTAACGCCTTTACTACCAAGGAATACACCTGCTATTACGCCAAGGTGCTTGATGAGCATTTTGAACTGGCGCTGGATGTGCTTTCGGACATGCTTTTCAATTCAAAGTTCGCTGTTCCGGACATCGACAGGGAGCGTAACGTCATTATCGAAGAAATAAAAATGTATGAGGATACCCCCGATGAACTGGTGCATGACATTTTCGCCAACACAATCTGGCAGAAGCATCCCCTGGGGCGTCCCATCATTGGTTATGCGGACGTGATCGGGCAGATGGACCGGGACGCTTTTATGGATTATTTGGGTAAATACTATGTGCCGGAAAATATTGTGGTGACGGTGGCGGGAAATATAAACCACGACATTGTGGCCGGTAAAATAAACACATATCTGGGCGGGCTGAAGGGAGGCCCGTCCGAAAGGGCGATGGAACTTCCGGCGCCTCAGAAAGCGATAACCTGCCGGGAAAAGGAAACCGAGCAGGTGCACCTTTGCGTCGGTATTCCCGGAATGCCACTGGATCACGACCAGATATATACTTTTCAGCTGGTCAACACCATCTTCGGCGGAGGCTTGAGTTCAAGGCTGTTCCAGGAAATAAGGGAACAGCGGGGACTGGTGTACTCCATTTATTCTTATCACAGCTCATACCACGACACAGGACTTTTTTGCGTATATGCCGGACTCTCCAAGGAAAATGTGGTATCCGCCCTGGAATTGGTTTTCAAGGAAATAAGAGATATCAGGGACAACGGGGTTTCCGGCCAGGAACTGAGAAGGGCGAAGGACCAGCTCAAGGGGAATTTGCTGTTGAGCCTTGAGAACGTCAATACCAGAATGAGCAGGCTGGGGAAGTCCCAGCTCTACTTGGGAAAGGTGGTGACTCCCGAGGAAATAGTGCAAAAGATCGAAAAAGTCACCGCTGAGGACGTGAAAAGGCTGGCCCGGGAAAGATTTAACCCGCAAGACTTTGCCATCGCCAGCGTGGGGCCCTGGGACGACTGCAAGATACTGGAGGAAGCGGCGGGAAGGATATTGTAGGTTTTACGACATCAAACACAGTACAAGACTTGATATCCAATAAATGTCATAAATGCAAAACACCCCCTGTATAATTATACCGGGGGTGTTTAATTTGTTCAGTTCGGCGGTATTGTTTGTTCTGGTGGTATTGGCGCTGTTGGGACTGTCCGTGAAACAGAGGATGGCAAACCGGGTCTTGAGGGAGAAGAGGGCGTGGGACGGATCGGAAACCAAGTCTTCCCCGCTGTCCGACGCCTTGTCCGGGCTGATTGGCACCGCCGGCGGCATTTATATTTCCCTGGTGATGCTTTTTTCTTTTATGGAGATTGATGTGCCCGGCAAGGTAAACATTTTCAGTGTCGGACTGGAGCCGCTGGCGGCCGCGTCCTTCGCCCTGGCAGTGGTGCAGCCCTTTGTGATCAGGCTTTTACAATTGGGGAAAAAGATCTTTTGAATTGGGGGGAAGGCCGTTGCGCATGGCTGAACTGGCGGGCAAGGAGATTATAAATGTTTACGACGGGGCGAGGCTTGGTGTGGTGGGTGAGACCGACATGGTGGTTGACTCCGGCAACGGGCGGATAAAGGCCGTCATGATACCCAGAAGGGCCGGCCTGATTAACTTCTGGGCGGACAGGCAGTACATGATCATTCCTTGGGAATCGATCAAAAAAATAGGCCGGGAAATTATTATTGTCGACCTGGATCAGGCAGGCATTGATTTCGGAAGTCATATGGTTTGAATTCACAGCCTTGGGGCGTATGGGAGAAGACATCACCCGGGCGATTCCGACCTGCGGCTGAACAGTCTCTATGGCTCATGGCCGACGGCTTACTCCAAGGCCCTGTTCTCCCGAAAAGGAGCTTTTCCTTCAAAGGAATGCATTAAATTCTATGGTGCCGCCGCAGGCGGCATGGGGGTCTGAATTCTGACTACTGGATTTTGGATTCCAGCCGCCCGCCAGGGCGATTTTGTTCATCAGGCCCGGGATTGGCAATAATATATACCGGATCAAGGTTTTGCGGGGGACAGACATGGCCAGACAGCAAAGAATGGAATTGATCATGGAAATAGAAAGACGGAGGAAGTCGTCTTTGATTTGCTACGTCACAGGGGACCGGGAGAATCTTGGCACCCGTATCGCCCCGGACGTTATGCCGGTGTTATACAGGCACCTGGAATTGCTCCCCGACAGGGGGCGTATTGATCTGTTCATATATACCAGGGGGGGGGATGTGATCACTCCCTGGAGATTAGTGCAGCTGATCCGGGAGTATACCCGGGAGTTCTGTGTTTTGGTGCCTTTTCGGGCATACAGCGCGGGAACCTTACTGTGTCTTGGGGCTGACGAAATAGTGATGGGCAGGATGGGTGAATTGGGTCCTATAGACCCCAGCGTGGTAAATGCGTACAACCCCCAGGATCCGTGCAACCCTACGGCCAGGGTGCCGGTTAACATTGAGGATGTGTATTCATATCTGGCCCTGGCCGGTGAAACTGCCAGACTGGACCTGGAGGCGCTGACCCGGGTTTTTTTAGTGTTGGCGGAGAAGATCCACCCCCTGGCCCTGGGAAATGTGCACAGAAATTATTTGTTAATCCGCTCCCTGGCCCACAAGCTTCTGGGACTGAGAAACTGCAGTCTGTGCAGGGATAACGCCCAAAGGATTGTGGACAGCCTCACGGAAAAGCTGTATGCCCACAATTACACCATAACCAGGCGGGAGGCGGTAAAGGATATTGGATTGCCGGTACTGTGCCCCGACGGCGAGTTGGAAAGAATAATCTGGGCCCTGTACCAGGATATGGCCCATGAACTGCAGCTGGGAGAGCCCTTTGACCCCAGGGAGGTGGCGGCGGGCCACCGGAAAGAATTTAAAGTGCCGGCTGGAGTGGTGGAGTCATTATACGGGAGGGATTATTTCATTTACTCGGGGGTGGTGGAGGCAAAACTGTACAATGAGGAACGGCAGATAAACGTGGATATACTGAAGCAGGGATGGCAGAAGGTGGAGTGACCGGTCGGGGTATACTAAACACATAAAGGGTGACATTCGGTGAACAAGTTGCAGCCAGGAAAACAAGCCATAAGAATAAATTTTCCTTCGGCAAAGGACAAATATTTCGTACTTACCGATAAAACCGGCTGCCCCTCCGCGGAATTCAGGGGCAAACCGGGCGGGGGACTGGTTGTTCCCGACGCCAGGGAGAGCTCGGCCGATCCGTGATGCAAATCTATTTTAGCTTGACATATTTTTTTTCATATATAAAAATAGATTTTAACGACCTTGCCGGGCCGTTCACCGGCAGGTTTCCGCGAGGGGGGTACGGCCATATTTTATGATTAAAGTTGTTGTTAGCGGCGCGGCCGGAAAAATGGGCCGTGAGGTGATGCGTGCCGTCTGGAGGGAAGAAGACATCGACCTGGTCGGGGCGGTGGATCCATGCGCGGAGGGTATTGACATCGGAAAGCTTATGGAGGTGGGCGAAGCAGGCATTACCGTGCGCTCCGGCCTGAGAAGGACATTGGAGGACCTGAGGCCGGATGTACTGATAGATTTTACCACCCCCGGGTCGGTTTACGAAAATGTCCGTACCGCCCTGGACTGTCTCGTGCGGCCGGTGGTGGGAACCACCGGCATGAGCTCCGGCCAGCTGGACGATATAGGGGAAACAGCCTCCCGGCTGAAAAAAGGCTGTATTGTGGCGCCGAACTTCGCCATCGGGGCGATATTGATGATGAAGTTCGCCGCCGAGGCGATTAAGTATTTTTCCCATGTGGAAATAATCGAAATGCATCATGATAAGAAAATAGACGCCCCATCGGGAACGGCCATCAAAACCGCCGAACTGATCAGCCGGAGCCGGGGCTGCTTACGGCAGGGCCAGCCGGCTGAAACAGAAAAAATGGCTGGTGTCAGGGGCGGTAAATATGATGAAGGAATAAGGGTGCACAGCGTCCGGCTGCCCGGGCTGATGGCCCACCAGGAAGTGATTTTCGGCGGTTTGGGGCAAGTTTTGACCATAAGGCACGATTCCATTTCACGGGAGTCCTTCATGCCCGGTGTGTTGTTGGCGGTGCGGAAGGTTATGGATCTGGATCATATGGTATTCGGCCTTGAAAAATTAATATTCAACGAAAACGGGGTCGCCGCCGGACCGGGAGGATGATGAGGGTATAGCCAAATACAGCCGGAACAGCTTCCCGGGGAGATGACAGTAACCACCTCCCTGCTCCGTTCATATATTGATGTTAAAATGACGGAGGCAGAGGAGGGTTTGTCAAGGCTATGCAGCCTCACTTGAAAGGGGTGGCGGTTGCCGTTCTGGGCGGTGACACCAGAGAGGTTATTCTGGCCCGGCGGCTGGCTGATGACGGGGCGGTGGTGAAGGCGGTGGGACTGCCGTTGGAAGGGAGCCGGGGGATAGTACTTTGTCCGGACATACCGGCGGGACTTGAGGGGGTTCAGGCGGTGATACTGCCGGTCCCCGGCGTCAATGACCGGGGAGAGCTGTATTCAGTTTTTTCTGAACGGCCGCCGGTTCTTTCCGGGGAACATTTCTCAATGCTTCCCGCCGGCACACCGGTGCTGGTGGGGGTGGCCAGGAAGCGCCTGCTGGATTTGGTGCGGGCCTCCGGATTGCGCCTTATAGAGCTGATGAAGCTGGATGAGGTGGCTATTTACAATTCCATCCCCTCCGCTGAAGGCGCCCTTCAAATGGCTATGGAAAACTCCGACATCACTATTCACGGCAGCAGATCAATTGTCGTGGGCTTCGGCAGAACCGGTATGACAATGGCCCGGGTGCTGGCGGCCATGGGATCTGTGACAACGGTGGTGGCCCGCAAACCCGCCGACAGGGCCAGGGCTTTTGAGATGGGGCTGAAGGCCGTTGATTTTTCTTCTTTCGAGATGGAAGCAGCCGGTGCCGATTTTTTATTCAACACTGTTCCCGCCATGGTCATTGACCGGCGGGTTCTGTCCCGATTGTCCCCGCCGGCGCTGGTCATAGACTTGGCTTCTTCGCCGGGAGGCACCGACTTCAGTGAGGCCGGAAGATTGGGGATAAAAGCCATACTGGCCCCGGGCCTGCCGGGCAAGGTGGCTCCCCGTACCGCCGGCCACATATTGGCCGGGGTGGTTCCGCAGATACTGGCGAAAGAGCTGGCCCTCGGATAGGACATCTGCCTCCGGTCCGGAGGTGGCTTCTCAAATGCGCTTAAAGGGTATTCGGGTGGGTTTTGCCATTACTGGTTCGCTGTGCACCATGGATGAGATTTTCATTGAGATGGCGAATATAAAAAATGAAGGCGCTGAAATTTTCCCGATAATCAGCTATACGGTGGATCAAACGGTATCCAGGTACGGCACCCCCGGGGGGTGGAAGTCCGAACTGCTTAGAATTTCCGGCCGGGAGCCGATCAACACCATGGTGGGGGCGGAGCCGGTGGGGCCCGAAAAAATGCTGGATGTCCTGGTGATTGCCCCGTGTACGGGCAACACCCTGGCCAAGCTGGCCAACGCCATTACCGACACGCCGGTGCTGATGGCCGCCAAGGCGCACCTGCGCAATCAGCGGCCGGTGGTGTTGGCAATATCCACCAACGATGGCCTGGGATTGAACGCCAAGAATGTAGGGGTATTGTTAAACAGTAAAAATGTTTTTATGGTGCCCTTCGGGCAGGATAATCCCGCCGGGAAGCCAAATTCGCTAAAGGCCGACATGAAGCGGATAATGGAGACAATATTGCTGGCGCTGGAGGGAAAACAGATTCAGCCGGTTTTGATTTTATATTGAAGATAAAACAGGATTCGGGGGCCGGAAGACAGAATAATACAAGTATCCTTTGATTTATTTATTCTGCGTTTACAGTGCCGGATCCCTGTGTCACAGGGATCCGGATTCCGGTTTCTGATCAATTTTATCCACTCTGAAGTGAGGGAGGCAGACTATTGGCAGGCTACAACACAGTGGTGGTGGGGGCGTCCGGCGCCGTGGGGCACGAGCTGATCAAGGTTCTTGACGAAAGGAATTTTCCGCTGAACAAACTCAGGCTATGCGCTACTTCAAGATCGGCCGGCAGACAAGTGTTGTTTCGTGGTGAGGCGTACACCGTTGAGGAAACCACGCCCGACAGCTTCAATGATATGGATGTGGCCCTCTTCGCCGGCGGGTCGGCCAGTCTTGAATTCGGTCCGGCGGCGGTGGAACGGGGCTGCGTGATTATCGACAACAGCAGCAACTACCGCCTTAAACCCGATGTGCCCCTGGTGGTTCCGGAGGTCAACCCGGAAGACGTCAGGTGGCACCGGGGAATAATAGCCAATCCCAACTGTTCCACCATTATTATGGTGGTGCCCCTGAAGCCCATCCACGACGCGGCCGGAATCAAGAGGGTGGTGGTTTCCACCTATCAGGCGGTATCCGGGGCGGGCCAGGAGGGCATCGGGGAACTGGATGCCCAGACCAGGGCGGTAATGGCCGGGGAGGAGTATCCCCCCAGGAAGTTTCCTCATCAGATAGCTTTTAACCTGATACCGCATATTGACGTCTTCCAGGAAATGGATTATACCAAGGAAGAGTGGAAGATGGTCAGGGAAACCCATAAGATAATGAACGACGACACGATAAAGATCACCGCCACCACGGTGCGGGTGCCGGTGTTCCGTAGCCACTCGGAGTCATTGAACATTGAAACAAATATAAAACTGACCGCCCACGAAGCCAGGGAAATTCTTTCCAGATCGCCCGGGGTGGTGGTGGTGGACGATCCGGCCGGTAAAAAATATCCCATGCCGCTTTATTGCTCGGACAGGGATGAAGTATTTGTGGGACGTATCCGGGAAGACAATTCCACGGAAAAGGGTTTGAATATGTGGGTGGTGGCCGACCAGGTCCGCAAGGGTGCCGCCACCAATGCTGTTCAGATAGCAGAACTGCTGGTTAAATACCGCTGCCTGCGAGAGAGGTAAAAAAATGAAATTTATTGTGCAGAAGTTTGGCGGCACTTCGCTGGTCACCGGGGAACAGCGGGAACAGGTGGCAAGAAAGGCCATTTCCGCCCGGGAAGAAGGTTACACCCCGGTGCTGGTGGTTTCCGCCATGGGCAGGGCGGGGGATTCCTTCGCCACGGATACACTGATCAATTTCGTGCGCAGTATCAACAAGGATATCTCACCCCGTGAAATGGACCTGCTGATGTCCTGCGGAGAGGTCATATCCGGTGTTGTCATGGCGGCCACTTTGCAGGGGATGGGCTGTGCCGCCGTGTGTCTGACCGGTCCTCAGGCCGGTATAATAACCGACAACAGCTTCAACGAGGCCCGGATACTGAAGGTGAAGCCGGACATAATCATCAAGCACGCCAAAGAGGGGAAAATAGTCATCGTCACCGGCTTCCAGGGCGCGACCCAGGATGGGGAAATCACCACCCTGGGCCGGGGAGGCAGCGACACTACGGCTGCGGCCCTGGGTGTGGCCTTGGACGCCACATACGTGGATATATACACCGACGTGGAAGGGATCATGACGGCCGACCCCCGTATTGTGGAGGATGCCCGGCCCAGGGATGTGGTCACATATGATGAAATATGCCAGCTTGCCCACGAGGGGGCCAAGGTGGTTCACCCGCGGGCGGTGGAGATCGTCATGCAGAAAAACATACCCATGAGGGTTAAGTGCACTTTCAACGACGCTCCGGGCACTCTGGTGACCAGTACCGGGGAGGTTAACAAAGGCGCCATAGACATTACCAGGGACCGCACCATCACAGGCATAACCCAGATACCGGGGCTGGTTCAGTTCAAAGTGCCGCTGGACGACGGGGAGGAAGGTCTGAGGCAGAAAAGGCGGTTGTTCAGAGGGCTGGCGCTGGCGGTTATCAGCCTGGATTTCATTAATGTTTTTCCCGGCATGGCTGTGTTTACCGTGAAGGAAGACAGCTGGCAGAAGGCGGCCCAGGTAATCGAGAATACCGGGTTTACCGCGGAAATAACCCGCAACTGCGCCAAGGTGGCTGCTGTGGGAGCCGGTATGACGGGAGTTCCCGGGGTTATGGCCTCCATTGTGGAGGCCCTGACTAGGGAAGACATCCAGATATTGCAGTCCAACGATTCCTACACCACCATTTGGGTGCTGGTTAAAGGGGATGATATGCAGAAGGCCGTGCGGGCCCTTTACCGGCAGTTTGCTTCGACCGGCTGATGGTTTGCCGCAGACAATAAACGGGAGGAAGGTGAAAGTATTGGTTAATGACTTCGGACGGGTGCTTACCGCCATGATCACCCCATTCAACAAGGATATGGCGGTGGATTACAACGTGGCCAGAAAACTGGCCCGCCACCTGGCCCAGTCGGGATCCGACGGGCTGGTGGTGTGCGGAACCACCGGGGAATCACCCACTTTGACCAGGGATGAAAAAGTGGAACTCTTCCGGGTGGTGGTTGACGAAGTGGGCGGTCAGTCGGTGGTCATCGCCGGCACCGGAGGGAACAGCACAGCCTCCAGCATCGAACTTACCCAAGCCGCCGAAAAAGCGGGGGTGGACGGCGTCATGCTGGTGTGCCCCTACTATAACAAGCCTTCCCAGGAGGGACTGTATCAGCATTTTAAGTCCATAGCATCCAGTGTCAACCTGCCGGTGATGCTTTACAATATACCGGGCCGCACCGGCGTAAACATGCTGCCGGCAACGGCGGCCAGGCTGGCCGGTATCCCCAATATCATCGCCATCAAGGAGGCGGCCGGGAGCCTTGATCAGGTGGGTGAACTGCGCAGGGCGCTGCCTGATCACTTCGCCATATACAGCGGGGACGACTCCCTCACACTGCCCATGATGTCACTGGGGGCAAAGGGTGTGGTGAGTGTGGCGGCACACGTTGTCGGACCGCAGATAAAACAGATGGTGAATGCCTTCACCACCGGCAATACCACCTTGGCCGCCCAGTTGCACGTACAGCTTCTTCCCATCTTCAAAGGGCTGTTTATAACCACCAACCCGGTGCCCGTGAAGGCGGCCATGAACCTGCTGGGATGGCAGGCGGGCGCCCCCAGGCTTCCCCTGGTGGAGGCTACGGCGGCGGAGAAGGAAGCCGTCAAAGGGACCTTGAAGGAATTAAACCTTGTTTGAGTCGTCGGTCGGTGAGAGACTCCCCGGGGAGTCTCTCACCTTTCTGTGGCAGTTAAAAAATATTGATATGTGGAAATAATCTAATATAATATGAAACGTAGGATTTATGCGCGGACTTGAATTAAACCCGAAATCCTTCGATTCTGGCTTCTGGATTCTGGATTCCAGTCGCCCGCAGGGCGATTTTGTTCTTTATGTGATTAATACAACAGCAAGGGAGGTGTCGATTATTGCCCAAAGAACCGAGAATCGCCCTTATACCACTGGGAGGAATGGGTGAGATAGGGAAAAACATGATGGCGGTGAGATTCGGGGATAAAATACTGGTCATAGATTGCGGGCTGATGTTTCCGGAAGAGGAAATGCTGGGTATTGACGTGGTGATACCGGACATTACTTACCTCCTGGAAAACAGAGACCAGGTGGAGGCCATCATTCTTACCCACGGTCATGAGGATCATATCGGGGCCCTGCCCTATGTGCTGCGGCAAATTAATGTACCGGTGTACGGCACGAGACTCACCCTGGGACTGCTGGGCGGCAAGCTGAAGGAGCAGGGGATTGAGAAGGATGTTCAGCTGCATACGGTAAAGCCCAGGGATACGGTACAGATTGGCCCCTTCAAAGTGGAGTTCATTAAGGTGTCCCACAGCGTGCCCGACGCTGTGGCCCTGGCCATTCACACTCCGCTGGGCACCATTGTGCATACGGGGGATTTCAAAGTAGACCATACTCCGGTGGACGGCGAGATAATTGATTTTTATAAATTTGCTCAGCTGGGGGAAAAGGGCGTGCTGGTGCTGCTGTCGGACAGCACCAATGTGGAGAGGCCGGGGTTCACCCTGTCGGAAAGGGTGGTGGGGAACACCCTGGATGAAGTTTTCAGGCAGGCCAGGGAGCGGGTCATTATGGCCACTTTCGCTTCCAATGTTCACCGGCTGCAGCAGGCCATTACCGCAGCGCACAAATACGACCGTAAAGTGGCTGTTGTGGGCCGCAGCATGGTAAATGTGGTCAGCATCGCCCATGAAATGGGCTATCTGACCATACCCGAGGGGTCCCTGATAGAGGTGGAGGAGGCCTCCCGGATGCCGAAGAACAAGGTCCTTTACATCTCCACCGGCAGTCAGGGCGAGCCCATGTCGGCGCTCACCAGGATGGCCTTTGGAGACCACCGGCAAGTGGAAATAATGCCCGGGGACACCATCATCATTTCAGCCAGCCCCATCCCGGGCAATGAAAAACTGGTGGGGCGAATTATCGACCTGCTTTTCAAGCACGGGGCCAACGTTGTTTATGACACCGTATCGGGCATACATGTAAGCGGGCATCCCAGCCAGGAAGAGCTCAAACTGATGATCAACCTCACCAGGCCCAAGTTTTTTGTACCCATCCACGGGGAGCACCGCATGCTCATAAGACATGCCCGGCTGGCGAGGGAGATGGGTATTCCGGCCAACCACATATTTGTTTGTGAAAACGGGCAGGTGATAGAGTTCACCAAGCGCAGCGGCAGGCTGGCCGGAAGGGTCACCGCCGGCCGGGTTCTGGTGGACGGCCTGGGAGTGGGGGATGTTGGAAATATAGTGTTGCGGGATCGTAAGCAGCTGTCCCAGGACGGGATACTGATAGTGGTGGTGACTATAAGCAGGGACAGTGGAACGGTGGTGGCCGGACCGGATATTGTATCCAGGGGGTTTGTGTACGTCCGGGAAGCAGAGGAGCTGATGGACAAAGTCAGGGAAAGGGCCAAGGCCGTCCTTGACAAGTGCTTTGAAAAAGGTACCACGGACTGGAATGCCATAAAGACCCAGATAAAGGACTCGCTGGGGAAGTTTCTGTACGATAAAACCCGGAGAAGGCCGATGATCATACCAATTATCATGGATATATAGAAAATCTTGAAGACCCGTGTATTTTACGGGTCATAAAAACATACTAAGGGAGACACGAAATTCTAGGAGGGAAAACATGCCGAGTTGCAGCTCCTTTGGTGAAGAGCCGGGAGTTTTCCCCTATTCTCCCGACATAGACCCGGAGCCCAGTGTGGAGCCGGACTATAACCCCGATTATCCGGGAGAGCCGTACCATCCGGATATTGGCCGCCCCAAGGAGCCACGCCGGGTGCAGGGCCGCCCGAAGGGGGGAGTGGAATCCATCAAGGAACTGGGCACCGCCCAGGTTCCGGAAGTGAAGAGCAATATACATTGTCTTACTGTTGTGGGACAGATTGAAGGCCATCTGGTGTTGCCTCCCCAGAATAAGACCACCAAGTACGAGCATATTATCCCGCAGCTGGTGGCCATTGAACAGGCCCCTGAAATAGAGGGGGTGTTGATTATACTGAATACCGTGGGAGGGGACGTGGAGGCCGGCCTGGCCATCGCCGAGATGATTACCAGCCTTTCCAAGCCCACGGTTTCTGTAGTCCTGGGAGGTGGGCACTCCATAGGGGTGCCCATTGCGGTGGCGTCCAGGTACAGTTTCATTGCCGAGACGGCCAGCATGACCATCCATCCCATACGCCTCAACGGGCTGGTCATAGGTGTTCCCCAGACTTATGAATACCTTGATAAAATGCAGGATAGGGTGGTAAATTTTGTCACCAGCCATTCCAGAATAACGTCTGATCAGTTCCGGGAGTTGATGTTCAGGACCGGGGAGCTGGCCAGGGACATAGGCACCGTGCTGATTGGCAAGGATGCCGTGGAAAAGGGACTCATCGACGAGGTGGGCGGGATTGGACGGGCGGTTTCCAAGCTGAAACAGATGGTCGAAGAGGAAAAAAGGCATAATGAGGTGGGGCCGCAATGATACTTTGGACCCCCATGCAGCTGGAACTGGTGCTGGAGGGACTGGAAGACATGGGCGCTCCCTGCTACAGCCGGGTCTCCCACCGCGGAGTGCCCATGCTGGTGGAAAAAACGGCGGACGGCAGGGTCAGGGTGGCACGGCTCTTGAGCACCAATCCAGCCCACTACCTGAATAATGATTATGTCCCGGGCAGCTTTCTGCAGTTTGAGCAAATGCCCCTGTAGCGAATACAGGGGCTGGTTGTCCGGCGGCTGATCCGGCGCCGGGCGGCGTTTCTTTTCAATAGCGGTTTCCACACAACAATAAAACCAGTTCTCCGGGCGAAAAGGCCAGAAAATCCGGAGAACTTTTCATCAGTCCGGACGCTCCGTGCCACCCCCAGGCGACGCCTATGGTTACGGCCCCGGCTTTTTTCCCCTCAATCATGTCTCCGCCGGTGTCTCCCACATAGTATGCCGGTAAATCAGGATACTTCATCATCAAACTTTGTATTTTTTTTATTTTGCTTTTCTCCCTGTCCGCGCCCACAATATCTTTAATGCAACGGATGCCGTTTCTGCTTAGAACCCTGGCCGGTATGCCGGAAATATTCGATGTGATAATATAAATATCGTTTTTTTCCGATATTTTTATCAGCGCCTCAGCCATTCCGTCAAAGATCCGCGCATCGTCTACATGTTCCGCCGCCCTGACCCCGTAGGCCGTTAATATTCTGTCGATGGTTTCCTGATCCAGCCCGCGCTCCTTCATTTTTTCATATACATTTCCTTCGAACAAAGCCATGATATCTTCCCGGGAATTCAACCCGAAAAAAAGGTTTTCGCGGCAGGCTGCCGTAAAGTCGGAAATAAACAGTTCCAGCGAGTCAACAATGACTCCGTCGTAGTCAAACATTGATAGGCCTGAAATATTCATACAGTCCGGCACCTTCAGTCCTTCTTTGATAAAGATGTCCCCCCGCCCTATGTGAGAAACGGATCAGAATTCAAGTTTTTTTGCCCGGTAGGCCTGAAGGTACCTGGCGCAAAAATCATCCCGCCCGGCAAGGGCTTCGGCGGCGATCAGGTTTGCCATCATCTGTTTGTCCAGGGGATTGATGATTAAGCCGTCCAGGCCTTTGGCAATAGCCATTACGGCAAACAGGCGGTTCATGAATTTGCGCTCCGGCAGCCCGTATGATATATTCGACAGTCCGCAGATGGTGTGAACCCCTTTGAATGTTGTCATAATCTCTTCGACGGCGTCGAGAAATTCCATCCCGAAGGAGTCGTTTGTGGCCAGGGGCTGAACCAGCGGATCTATATAGATATTTTCAATGGGTACATTATTCCTGACCAGCCCGTCTATCAGTTTTCCGGCGATTTTAACCCTGTCTTTGGCGGTTTCGGGCATGCCGTCGTCGCTCATGCAAAGCGCCACGATTTTATTATCCGTGCCGGAAATCAGGGGGAGCATTGCATTGAAGCGGTCCTTTTCCAGGGAGATGGAATTAATCATGGCCGCACCCCCGTGCACCGCCAACGCCTTTTCGATGGCCGCCGGATCAGGGCTGTCAATGCAGCAGGGGGCGCCGGTCTCTTCCTGAACTATTTCTACGAGCCATTGCAGGTATTCCGCCTCCCTGCCCACAAACACCCCGGCGTTGACGTCGATATAATCGGCGCCGGCCTCGTGCTGGTCCTTGGCCACTTTTTTTAAAGCTCCGGCGTCCCTGGCTTCGATGGCTTCGCCAATGGCCTTGCGGCTGGCGTTAATCAGTTCTCCAACAACAATCATTTTTCAGCCACTCCTTTTTTCTATGCCGCACATTAATCCGGCAAGTCAGGCGGAAATAAGCCTGCGGGCTGTTTCCACCGCTCCGGCGGCATCTTCGCTGTAACCGTCGGCACCTATCTTCAGGGCGAATTTATCGGTCACCGGCGCGCCCCCAATCATGGTTTTGCACCGCAGTCCCTGTTCGCGGATGGCGGCGACCACGGTTTCCATGGCCGGCATGGTGGTGGTAAGGAGGGCTGACAGGCCCACAATATCGGCATTTTTTTCTTTGGCCGCAGAGATGAATTTTTCTGCGTCTACGTCCACGCCGAGGTCGATCACTTCGAATCCGGCCCCTTCCAGCATCATGGACACGAGGTTCTTTCCAATGTCGTGCAGATCCCCCTTCACAGTGCCGATAACAATGGTGCCCTTCTTCGCCGATTCCATTTTGGACAGGCGGGGCTTCAGCACATCCAGCCCCGCCTTCATTACCTGGGCGGATCTGAGCATCTCCGGCACAAAAAACTCCCCCTCGCTGAAGAGCCTGCCCACTTCGTCCATGGCACCGATCAGCCCTTCGTTTAAAATGGTGTTCATATCCGTTCCGCTGTCCAGTTCCCGGTTCACCAGTTCAACACATTTTTCCTTATCAAAGGCAAGCACGGCTTCAAAAATGTTTTTCACGCTCACCACAATGTTCCTCCCTGCTGATTTGAGAATTATGCTTCAGTCTGTTTCCAGCCGGCATCCCCGGGCACCAGTCCCTCAAAGCGGCTGCGGATTCTGGCGTCCAGTTCCGGCGGAAACTTCGCCGGGTTTTCCCGGGTCAGTATTCTTCTGGCTTCCTTCATGGCGCGGGCGTGGGCGTCCGGCCGGCCCTCGTCCTCCCACCGGCCCCTCATTTCCCGGGTGGCCACTTTGGGAAGTACGGCGGTGGTGCGCATGTTTTTCATGGTGTGCATGGAATCCATGAAGCTCCCCCCGGGCCCCACCTCCGCGATCAGTTCCAAGCATAAGTTTTCTTCGCTGAATTCCATACCGCGCTTGATGCGCTTCAGCATGAGGGCAATTTCACTGTCTATCACGGCCTTGGCAAAATCGAAAGCCATCAGGCTGCCTAAAAGGCCCCCCATATTGAACATGTCGGCTCCGGCCAGCAAGGCCGCCGTTGTGTTTATGCCGGTTTCATAGCCGGACTGGGCGTCGTTGGCATGGGCGTTTGTCAGGCCTATGTAGCCGCCTGAAGGTACGTTGTAGTACTGTGCCATTTCACTGTGAGCCATTTGGAGCATCCCCGTTTCGACGGCCCCCGGGGCGTAATTGCCGGTGCGCATATCGGCCACGGTGGAAAGGACTGCGTAAATCATCGGGGCGCCGGGGCGGATGAGCTGGATGAGGGTGTTCAGGGCCAGGAATTCGGCGTTTCCCAGGGTCAGGGTGGCTAAAAGGCTCATGGGCGCCGTCATTCCGGCATTGGGCACGATGGTGCCGTATACCGGCAGCCCTTTTTCCACCAGGTATATAACCGCCTCGGTGGATTCAATGTCCATGGTCAGAGGGGAGACAACGGGACAGTAGTGGTGGTTGATAAAGGGCCGCTCCATGTATGCTTCCCTGCTTCCCGCCATCAGTTCCCCCAGTTCGAGAACCTGCTCCAGATCCTTGATGTTGGGCGTGTTGCTTCTGACCGGCTTTTTACAGTTTTTCAGGGCCGGGTAAAAGCGGGACAGGCTGAACTGTCCGGGCGGCGCATCGTCCGCAAGGGTTGAGATGGAAAACACGTCAAATCCAGGCAGTTCGTTGATGAGGAAGGCTATGTTGGCGATGTCTGTGGATGTGGCCCTGCGCTCTTCACCGGTGTCCGGGTCGATGACATTGGGGGCCGAACTTCCTGTAATTACAACGGGCCCGTCCCCCGGAAGGGTTTTGTCATATTTAGGGTCCTGGGCGATAAAAGTATAGGTGGGCAGGAAAGACTTCCTGCATTCCTCCACCACTTTTCCCGGTATTTTCACCAGGGTGGTCCTGGAATCCACCGCACAGCCGTGTCGGGCATAGATTTGGCGGGCTCTTTCATTGCGCACCAGGAGGCCCGTATTTTCGAGGATCTCCAGTGAGGCTCCGTGAATCCGGTCCTTTTCCGCCTGAGAGAAGAATTTGGTGAATTGCATTGAAGGCCTTCCTTTCTGTGGCTTTTCACAATCGTGGTGGCAGTATTATTTGTCAGACCTTTTTTTCGAATCCCCTGGGCAAATACTTCAGTCTGCTTGTTCCAAAGTCCGTTATTTTATACTTTTTCTTCAGTTTGCCGTTTTCGTCCAGTGACAGCTCGGCATACTGGATCATTCCCACAGCCCTCATGTTTTGCAGGTGAAACTCAATAACCGAGTGCCTGCACTGTCTTTCTGAACCGTAGTCTTTCCTTAGCTCTTCCAGTATTTGTTGTTCCGAAAGGCTCTCATTTTTTGACATGAGGTGCAGTATCCTGAATTTCATGGGAAGCTTCGCAGCCATCGGACTCACTCCTTGCTTCTCAGGTTAATCAGTTCTTTAGGATTCGCCGTTACCAGGATGGTGCCCAGCGTAATCACCGCTGCGCCGCCGATAAGGTTGAGAGTGATTTCAAGATCGGTGAGCAGCCAGCCAAAGAAAACACCCCACAGAGCGTAGGTAATATTAAGGGCCATGGTGCGACCCACACCGGTCATGCTGAATGCGCGGTACCACGCCAGATATGAAATCCCCCCCAGCAGGCCCGCCAATGCCAGCATCCACAGGCTGTGTTCCCTGAATGTGTCCCAGAAAATCACCATTCCTCCCACCAGGGGCAGCACTCCCACAAAATAAACCACGAAGGATGTGGCTTCGCGGATGCCGATGGCCACATCGGAATCCACCAGGTCCATGCCGTAGGTGGACAGTACTCCTTCCATACCCCATCCGAAGGCGGCGATCAAAGCCAGGGCAAGCCCGGCGTAGAATATGGGGCTGCTGCCTTCGGCAGGCGGAGTATACCCGACTATGATGGCGCCCAGTATGCAGGCGGCGATGCCCAGCCAGACGCGGGGGGTGATCCTTTCTTTGAGAATGAACACCGCCATGATGGCGCCCACCGCCGGGTACATGGCGGTTATTACCATGGCGTACGATGCGCCCGCCATATTGATGGACATCAGGTATCCGGACATGGCAATGGGACCTCCAAAAAGAGCGCCCAGGCATACTATCAGCCCTGGTTTGGTGCGCAGTGAGCGGCCGTACTCCTTCCACTTTCCGGTGAACAGATTGCAAAGAAACAGCCAGAACCCCGCAAAGCCGTCGTGCATGGCTGCGCCGGCCAGCGGGGCGGCGTAGAGACTGGCCCCCCCGGTAAAGGGCGCCATGGTCAGGGCTATACCCAGGATAACACCGTCCAGCCCCCAAAGCATGCCGGAGGTCAAGGCCCACAGAAGACCTTTTTTGGCGTGGGAGACTTCATGTTCTGTTTGAATTTGCCGTGCTCCGGCGAGTGCTGTCGCTTCCATTACGGTCTTCCCCCTTCCTGTGCGAAAGTGATTAAATTGATCCGGCCATTCGAGCAATGGCCTCCTTATTGTTTTCAATCCATCTCATGAGTCTGACGTTGTGCTGTAAATAGGCCGTGTATTCATAGTCGTTCAGATCCGTGCCCCTGTAATATGCGGTAACGTCCCAGTTGATCAGATATATGTTTGCGGCCGCCATCATTGTGGGCATGTGCTTTATTTCCACTTCATTCAGGGGCTCGAGGCCGCCCAGTTCCTTTAACTTGTCCTGATAAGACTTCAGGAATATGGCACATTTGTCAAGCAGCAGATCCCCGTCCCGGCCTTCTTTCCAGGAACTGCAGCAATAGGTCAAGGCAAGGCACACGTCAAAGAGCCTGAGATCGATTTTTGACCAGTCAAAGTCGAATAATCCCACCGCCTCATTGTCCCGGTATTTCAGGTTACCGGGATGGAAATCGTTGTGACAGGGATTGCAGGGCATCCCGGACGTAATTTCCGCCGGCAGCTGTGACCTCTCCACCACCTCTATTATTTCATCGAGGTTTTCCAGGTAGTACCGGTGGAACATGGTATTGCATTCTCTTCTGGCAAATTCATTGTACAACTTCGGGAGGGTGGGCAAAAAATCCATAATTTTGGGCTCCACCCTTTCAAGGCCCATCGGGTCGAAGTTCCTGGAGGCGTTGTGGAACGTGGCCAGCACCCCGGCTATGCTGGCGTATTCTCCGTCGGTCAGTTCATTGTTGTTCCAGGCGTACTTGTCCTCACCGTGCAGGTACTGATAGACGGCGAAGTAAATATCCCTTGCGTTCACTCCGTCCCCTTCGGTTCTTTTGACATAGGTCTCGCCGTTTTTGGCCCGGATAAGCCTGGCCGCGATACTCAGACCGTTGTCAATGGAAAATTCGATCAGCGCGTGCTCGAACCTTATTTCCTTTTCGGTTACTCCTTTCTTATATTTTCTTACAAAGTATTCTTTCCGCCCTCCATTTTTTTCGGTGTATATGCCAAAACTTCTATTTACGTAACCGCCGAAAATTTCAAAAACATCTTTTACCGCTCCGAGGTCGTATTCACCGAGCATGTCAAGTATCTGGCCCCGGACCAGGGCCCTGTCCACAAACTCACAGAGGCCGAGAGCCGTGTTCTTCAGCTCCTTGCACTGTTCATACAGGGCAAAGAGCTTGTCCGGACTCAATTCCTCCAAGTGAAGCATCCTGCTGGTATCCATCACAAGCCCCCCCATTTAACTGATAATTGTCTGTCAGCTGTGGTTTAAAATGTATTATTAATCAAAAATACCTGTATTAACCTCTCCTTTCGGCTGGAATAAGGATAACGAATGGCTATAGTTATTCAATCAGCCACTAAGAATACCTTTGTACTTTGTTGCTTTTCAATTGTAATAAATTGAACGGTATTAACAGACAATGGGACAATATTGCCGTTGTTGAAAAATATTGCGGCTGGCAACTAAAATATTGCCATGAACAAATACATCCCCGGAGTGTAATTCGCTGGATCAAAAAAGCCGCCTAACAGCGGCGGAACTTGGGGTCCGGCAATTCAGAATACGGAATGGATAATGTTTTTAGTTTGAAATCGCCATTACAGGTGAAAATGATCCGAGATCCAGTCGGCCGCCCCTTTGGCATCGTCGGCGTAGCCGTCGGCGCCTATTTCCACGGCATACTGCTGGGTAACGGGCCCCCCGCCCACCAGAATTTTGACGGTGTCACGCAGGCCGGCCTCCTTAAGGGCGTTGATGGTCTCCTCCATGGCGGGCATGGTGGTGGTAAGCAGGGCGGACATGGCCAGTACATGCGGCCTGTACTTGCGCACAGACCAGACGAATTCTTCCGCCGGCACATCGATGCCCAGATTGATTACCTCAAATCTTTTTACATTCATAAACATGATTACCAGATTTTTGCCGATGTCGTGCAGATCACCGGCCACGGTCCCGATTAAAATGCGGATGGGAAGTTTTTCCTCAACCCGGGAGAAGGATTTGTCCCTCAAAATCCGGATGCCGGCATGCATTGCCCTGGATGCCATTAACACTTCCGGGATGAACACTTCACTGCCTTTGAATTTGCGGCCGACCTCATCCATGGCGGGAAGCAGCGCCTGATAAAGTATCTGGTCCGACGAAAAACCGTTTTCCACAGCCTTTAAAGTTAGCCGGCGGACTTCGCCGGTATCCCCATGCTTCAGTGCCGATGCGATGCTGGAAAGCAGCAATTTGTATCATCCTTTCGCCGCACCTGTATTAAACTATGTCTTCTTGAGGTGCTTCCTTTTATACTCGGAGGGGGTCATGCCCTCACTTTTTTTGAAAACCTTGCTGAAGTAACCGGGATCGTTGTAGCCCGTTCTTTCAGCTATATCTACCATAGAAAGCCTGGAGTCGAACAGCAGTTTCTTGGCCTCCTCCATTCTGGCCCTGGTCAGATAGTCTATTACCGTGCAATTTATCTGTTCCTTAAAAATATGGCTCAGATAATAGGGGCTGACAAAAACCGCCCTGGCAATATCGTTTAGGGTCAGATTTTTATTGAAGTTTTCGCGCATGTACTGGGTGGCGGATTCCACCACCTGCTGGTTCTTCGCGTTGCTGTTTCCATACGCCAGCTCCACAAAGCAGTCCATCACCCTAAATATACAGTTGAAGAGTTCATCAACCTGATCCGTGCGCAGTATATATTCCATATATTGATGGCTTAGGCGCAGCAGTTGATTTAAGTCCGCGCCCCCTTCCAGCGTCGCCCGTGAAAGCACCACCAAAAGTTCCAGTATCCGGGTTTTGAAAATGCGGGGTTTTGAGATGTGTTTCTCCATAATTTCAGAAACCAGCTCATTAAGCAGTCGGTAGGCCCCGTCCCGGTCACCCAGGCGCACCTTGCCCAAAAGCTCCTTTTCCTTTTTCAGGGAATATCCCCCATACACTATATCGACATTTTCCAGTCTTTTTTCCAGCTGTTTTCTGGCCCGGATTTCCTCGGACAGCTGATCCTGGCGCCGGGCGATCTCCTTGCGCTGCTGCAGCGCAATAACTCCGCCCTGCATGATCTGATTGGCCACCACGAAAAGCATGTCTGCGGCAGCCTGCACCTTGCGCCCCGAAACAACTTCCATTTCTTTCGCGGCGGCTATCAAAACTTCCGTGTCTATATTCAGGCCGGCGGTCATTTCAGCGATTTCTTCCCAAAAAAAGTCTTCGGGCTCCCACATCAGCACCTGGCCGCAAATAATCGACCCCACATGATTTCCTTCGGCGATGATGGGTGCGGCGAAGGCCACCATACCGGCATGGCAGCGGAAAATATAGGGCTCCCCGAATTTGGCGGCCTGCATCCCCGCCCGGGCGTATGATCCGCGGCACTTGTTGCTTCCCACCGGGTCGTTTTGTATAACACGGCAAAATTCGCAGTCACTCTGGGATCCCAGGGTGACCACCGGATATCCTTCCAGGTTGACAATGATGGCAAGCAGGCCGGTGGCTGTGGTGAAAGATGACAGAATTTTCAGAACCAAATCTTCGGAAACGTGTTGTATAAGCTCCTTAAGGCCTTTCAATTCCTCCATGCCCCCCGCATGAACAGAATCATTGACGATCGACCGGCGTTGGACAGTGATTATTATAATACATTCAATTTTTTTTTACAACACAAGGTACCGCTTACCTAAGTTACTAAGTTATTGATATTTGAGAACAATCTTCCGTTAAAATGGGGCCGGAGGCGTTTCTCCGGGTCAGATAACTTGGCTGCCCGGCGCCAATATATTAGTGATCCCGGCGATACTTCTTTGCGGCTGCCCGGCATATTATATCATATATAGAAATACTCCTGCGTGGCTGGATGAAGGTGCCTTTGCGACATTGCCATAAAAAACCATAGAAAGGAGTGATTGGTGTGGATTTCTGGAGGAGGCTTGAAGAGCACCGCTCTATAGAAAGACAGCTGGCCTGGGAGGGTAGCTTCAGTGAATACATGCAAATCGTCAGAGAGCGCCCTTATGTGTGCCAGCTGGCCCATTCCAGGATATACGAGATGATAAAGTCCGCCGGGGTGGAGGAGAATGCCGGAGGAAAGATATACAAGTTTTTCCTCCCGGAAATATTCGGCATAGATAGCACACTGGAAAAACTGGTGGAAGAATACTTCCATCCGGCGGCCCGCAGGCTGGATGTGCGCAAGCGCATTCTTTTGATGATGGGTCCGGTCAGCGGCGGTAAATCAACTTTGGTGGCCATGTTGAAGAGGGGGCTGGAAAAGTTCAGCCGGACGGAGCCGGGGGCTGTATACGGGATCAAGGGCTGCCCTATGCATGAGGAGCCCCTGCACCTGATTCCCAAGGAACTGCGGCCCGAGTTTGAAAAAGAATACGGAGTTTATATCGAAGGGGATCTTTGCCCTTCGTGCAGGGTGATGCTGGAACAGGAATACGGTGGAAAAATAGAAAATTTATTGGTGGAAAGGATATTCTTTTCGGAGGAGAACAGGGTGGGAATAGGCACCTTCACCCCTTCGGACCCCAAATCCCAGGATATCGCGGATTTGACTGGAAGTGTCGATTTCTCCACCATTGCCGAGTACGGATCCGAGTCCGACCCCAGGGCCTACCGCTTCGACGGTGAGCTGAACATCGCCAACCGTGGTATTATGGAGTTTCAGGAGATGCTTAAAGTCAAACATCAACAGTGATATCCCGCTTTTTTTCATAAATTGTACTCCTCCCGGTACTGCATCACCCTTCTCGGATGGGGTATTTCTATGCCTTCCCGGTCCAATGCGTTTTTAAACCTCCTCAAAAGCTCCCTTTCCACCGCCCACTGCTCGCCGGGGGAGGTGGGGGCGGCGGCGCGGATGTTCACCGAAAAGTTCCCCAGGGATACCACGCCCTGGACCACGGGCACTTCAACAATGGCCGGAATTTCCCGGTGGGCGGTTTCGCATTCCCGTCTCAAAACTTCCATGGCCCGGTCCACATCTTCCCCGTAAGCTATCCCCACCACGGCCAGGGCTGTGATGTGCCCCCGGTTGTAATTGACCACCGTTTTGATTTCGCCGTTGGGGATGATATGAAGCTGCCCTGTCCATTTGCGTATTTTGCACGTTCTCAACCCTATTTCCTCCACCACCCCCACCGCTCCGCCGGCCTCCACGTACTCCCCCACGGCGAACTGGTCCTCAAATATTATGAAAAAACCGCTGATCACGTCCCTGACCAGATTTTGGGCCCCGAAGCCCACGGCCAGCCCCAGTATGCCTACGCCGGCCAGTATGGCGCCGGTGTTGATGTTGAATATCTGTAAAATCATCAGCCCGGCCAGAAAGTAAACAATGTAGGCGATCCCGCTTTTTAGAAGGGATTCCATGGTTTGGGCCCTCCGGTCCTCGATCAATCCCCCTTTTAACTCTTTCCGGGCAAAGGCCTGGGCTATGGCCACGCGGCAGAATTTTACGGCCAGCCGGGCGGCCACGATGACGCCGGTGACCTTCAAAGCAATCAGGCCCATGTTTTTGACGTCTGCGGTGGAGAAAACCTTTACCTGGAAAACTTCCAGTATGATCACCGCTGCGGTGAGAATTGCGCCGTAGAAACATACAGCCTTGGACAGGACTCCAAGGGAGATCAACATGTTCCCCGCCGCTGCGGATTCGTTTCCGGAGCTTTTCCGCCGCTCCCTGTCAATGGCCCGGTCAAGTACGGCATTGATTATTTTAATAACAACGATGGTGGTCGCCACCACCAGTAGGGACCACAGAAGCCTGACGGTCAGATCGTCCGGGAGCATGGACAGAAATTCTTCTATTTTCCGGCTGATGATCTCAGACACCGTCCTTTGCAGAAAAGCTTTTGATATTAGTATTATACAGACTTCAACAAAAAAGAAAAAGACGGGTGTTATTTGTTCACGCTCCAGTCTATCCGCTATTTTACAGATATATTTATATTGTTTAACATGAATTAAACGATTAATATTAATTCGGACGGCACCGGGAAACCTCCATGCCGTGCCAGAACGAATTCGCCCCGGGGGCGGCTGAAAAGACTTGTTAAAGCATAATTTCCTATACCGCAGAAAAGGACTGACCGGAATGACTGGAAATGTACTGATGAAACTGGACCGCGTAACCAGGATCTATGTTATGGGCGAGGTGGTGGTGGAGGCTCTCAAGGAAACCTCCCTGGACGTGTTTGAAGGTGAGCTGCTGGTTGTCCTGGGCCCCAGCGGCTCGGGCAAGAGCACCCTGCTGAATATAATGGGAGGGATGGACACGCCCTCCGGCGGGGAGGTTTATTTCGGCCGGGAAAGTCTGGGCCGGGCCGGTGACGCCCTGCTCACCCGCTTCAGGCGCAACGAGGTGGGCTTCGTGTTCCAGTTTTACAATCTGATACCCGACCTGACGGCCAAAGAAAATGTGGAACTGGCCGCCGGGCTGGTGGAAAGGCCGCTGCCGGTGCATGAGGTCCTGAGGGAAGTGGGCCTGGAAAACAGGATGGACCACTTTCCTTCACAACTGAGCGGAGGTGAGCAGCAGAGGGTGTCCATCGCCAGGGCGCTGGTCAAGAATCCCCGCCTCCTGCTCTGCGACGAGCCCACCGGGGCACTGGACCACCAGACGGGCAAGAATATTCTCGGGCTGCTGGACAGGATCAACCGTGAGCGTGGCAGCACGGTGGTCATTGTGACCCATAACACCGTCATAGGCGCCATGGCCGGCCGGGTGGTGCGCATGAGGAGCGGGGAAATAGCGGATATTGCCGTGAACAGCCGGCCGGTTTCCCCGGAAAGGATTGACTGGTGATGAGGGTTTTATTCAAAAAGCTGTTCCGCACCATCCGGAATACCCGGGGCCAGTTCCTGGCGGTGACGGCGGTGGTGGCCGTGGGCATAGCGGTTTATATATCTATGGCCACCAGCTACTACAACCTGAACCGGTCCAGGGATGAGTTCTACCGGGAGAATAATTTCGCTGATTACTACTTTCACGTGGTGAGGGCTCCGGAACAGGTGGCCGGGCAGATAGGGTCATTGCCGGGGGTGGCCGCGGTCAGCGGGAGGATACAAAAAGACGTTCCGCTGGTGAAGGAGGGCAATCAAAGGGCCACTGCCCGGATAACCAGCTATCCGGTTCCAATGGGAGGGATAAACCGTATTCAGCTGCTTTCCGGGAGAATGTTTGAAATGCACCCCCGGGGCGGGGGCGTGGAAGTATTGGTGGACAAACGCTATTTTACGGCCAATCGTCTGTCTTTCAATGACGTCATAGATATTGTGGCCGACGGCGGGAAGGTTCCCCTCACCGTGGTGGGCACCGGAACCGGGCCGGAGTTCACCTTTGCCATGAAGGACGCAGCCACCCTTATGCCCGACCCCGGGACCTTCGGCCTGATAATGATGCCTTTAAACCAGGCTCAGCAGGTCTTGAACCTTCCCGGTCAGATAAACCAGGTGGTTATAAAGCTTTCACCGGGGGCCGACGGGGAAAAAGTGGCGGCGCAGGTCAAGGCGTTGCTTGAGCCGTACGGCAACCTGTCCAGTTATCCGCTCAAAAAGCAGCTCAGCCACGCCATACTGCAGGGGGAACTGGACGGCCTCAGGGCTGTTTCCAATATTATGCCCGTTATATTCCTGGGCATCGCGGCCGCTATTCAGATGGTGATGCTGGGCAGGATGATCGGTGGGCAGCGCCTGCAGATAGGTATAATGAAGGCCCTGGGATACAGCAGCGCTCATATAATGGCTTACTACACCGCCTATTCCCTGTCCTCTTCCCTGATGGGCGCGCTATTGGGCGCTTTATCCGGAATCGGGCTGGCTTCAGCCATCTCCGGGTTATATGCGGATATTTTCAACCTGCCCCGGGCAATAGGAGGGGTAAACACCGCTGCGGTGATGTACGGCTTTGTCTTGAGCCTTTCAGTGGGAACCGTCGCCGGTATGGCGGCATCCAGGACGGTGATATCGGTCAATCCGGCCGAAGCAATGCGTCCCAAGCCGCCCGGAAGCGCCGGCAACATTTTGCTGGAGAGGTTTCCCCGGATTTGGGGACTGCTGGATTCCACCTGGAGAATGGGCTTGAGGGCCGCCATCCGGAATCGGGGGAGGTTTGCGCTGGTGTTGGTGGGGGTGGCCTTCTCGGTGGGGATGCTGGTCATGTCACTGTTCACCAACGATTCAATTCACTATATAATTAGAAAGCAATATTTCCTGGATCAGAGCTATGATTATTTGGTGCGGTTCTCCTCTCCGGTGAAAGAGGGCGATTTGCTGGTCATTTCCCGTATCGAGGGGGTCGTCAAAGCAGAACCGGTTTTTGAAATACCCGTTAAAATTCATTTTCAGGGAAAATCCCAGGAAGACTCCCTGCAAGGCATCCCCAGGGACTCGACTCTGAAGAGGCTGGAGGATGAAAACAAGGCCCCCCTGCCTATTCCCGAAGAAGGATTGCTGATTGCCGAAAAGACCGCCAAAAAACTGGGGGTCAAAAGGGGTGACCGGGTTGAGATTGAAACTCTGCTTGGCGCCGGCCCCTCCCGGAGGGCCGTTCTCACAGTGGCCGGGATCAACCGCCAGCTGGTGGGCGGGGGGACGTATCTCAGCCTGGAGCAGGCCAATCTGATTATGCAGGAAAGGCGCCTGGTTTCAGGGGTCATGCTGAAGATTGAACCCGGCAGGTCCGGGGCCCTGGAAGAAAAACTAAACGACATGAACAATGTTTCTTCCATATTGAGCCGCCAGAAGGAACTGGACAACTTCAACAAAAACATAGAGGCCATGGTGTACTCCATAGCCATAATGGTTGCATTCGCGATGGTGATGGGATTTGCCATAATATACAACTCCTCCGTGGTCAGTTTTGCCGATCGCAAAAGGGAACTGGCGTCTTTAAGGGTGCTGGGATTTACCAACCGTGAGGTATCGGGCCTTCTTTTGAAGGAAAACATTTTGCAGTCATTGCTGGGAGTGGCCGTAGGTCTCCCCTTCGGCCGGCTGATTAGTCAGGGGTACGTCAATGCCGTAAGCACAGACCTGTTCACCATGCCTGTCGTAATCTATCCCATGACATATTTCTGGTCGGCCCTGGGAGGGGTGCTTTTTATTATTGTGGCTCACCTGCTGGCGGTCAGGGGGGTTAAAAGGCTTGACCTGGTGGATGTGCTGAAGAACAGGGACTAAACAGGAGGTCAGTGATGAGGAGCAGTAGAAAGATTTACCTGGGAGCGGGCATGGCGGTTGTTCTTGTGGTGGCGGCGCTGGCGATGAAAGGCGGGGGAACGCCTGTTGAAACCGTGCAGGTGCGGCGGGGGGACATCGCCCGGACGGTGGTTGAAACAGGCTATGTGCAGCCGTCGGCAAGCCACGAATTGTACGCCGGGCAAACCGCCAGGGTGATTGAGGCGCCTGTTGAAACCGGTCAGATGGTGGTCAGGGGGCAAACCCTGGTGGTGATGGAGAGCCCGGATCTGGCCGCTCAGATAATCAGCACCCGGGGACAGCTGTCCCAGGCCGAAGCCGCCGCCGGAGCCTCCAGGGCGGCGGTGCAGAGAACCGGGCTGGAACTTAGCAGCGCCGAAGAAAACTACAGTCGCACAGAAGAGTTATACCGTTTAGGAGCAGTCTCCCGGGTGGAATACGAAAAGGCGCTGCTGCAGGTGGAAACCCTGCGCCAGGGCCTCGAGGAGCAGAATGCCCTTTTGAAAAGCTCCCTGGCCCGGGTGGACAGTCTGGAACAAACACTGCGGCAGCTGTACGCCAGGGAGAAGGAACTGCTGGTGACCAGCCCCGCCGGAGGGCTTGTAATGTCCCTGCCTGTAAAGTCGGGGCAGGTATTGAATCCCGGAAGTCTTCTGGCAACGGTGGCGGATCTGGAAAGCATGGAGGTAAAGGCCGATATGCTGAGTGACGATCTGGCCGGGGTCAGGGAGGGTCAAAAGGTTATTATCACCGCCCCTGTGCTGGGTGGCAGGATCATTGCCGGCCGGGTCAAGCAGATTTACCCCCGGGCCGAGGAAAAAGTATCGGCCCTGGGTGTCGTCCAGCGCCGGGTGCCGGTCATCGTCGGCCTGGATGAAACGGCCAATCTTAAGCCTGGATTTGAGGTCAAGGTGTCGGTGGAAACTTCGGCCCGCCACAATGTTCTTCAGATACCACTGGAATCGGTTGTCACCAGGGCGGACGGCCGAAGGGAAGTCATGGTGGTGGTCAACAACATAGTGGCCCGCCGCCCTGTAGATACCGGTATCAGCAACAGGAGTGACATTGAAATAACAGGAGGGCTGGAGGTCGGGGATATAATCGTCAGGGACGGCAGCCTGGGACTGCCGGAGAAGACGAGGGTCAAGCCGCAAAACAAGTGATGGATAAGATCGGGGCCGGCTTTGTCCGGCCCGGAAGCGCCGGCGGGACTGAACGGGACGCATTTGGGCATGCGTTGGAATCAGGACCGGGGCCTCACAAAGGCGGGTGAAGTCTATAACAGCCCCAGGATCCGGACGGACTGCGCCACGGTGAAGCATACCAGACAGGCGGCGGCGGTGGGGATGAGGGCGGCCAGGATGGTCCACTTAATACTTTCGGTTTCCTTGCGGATGGTATAGAGAGTGGTGCCGCATGGGAAGTGAAGCAGTGAAAAAAGCATGGTGCACAGGGCGGTGAGCCATGTCCATCCGTACTGCCCCACCAGCAGCGCCTTTAGAGATTCCAGGCTGTCCAGGGACTGCATGGAGCCGGCGCTTATGTAGCTCATGATAAGAATGGGCAGGACAATTTCATTGGCCGGTAGCCCCAGGATAAAGGCCATCAGTATGTAGCCGTCCAGCCCCAGGGCCCGCCCGAAGGGATCCAGCGCACCGGCGGTGTGCTGCAGTATGCTGGCGCCGCCGAACTGAATGTTGGCCATCAGCCAGATAATGCCGCCGGCCGGCACGGCAATGATTACGGCCCTTCTCAGGACGAATACGGTGCGGTCCAGGAAGGACCGGACCAGCACTTGCCCAATCCGGGGTCTGCGGTAGGGGGGAAGCTCAAGGGTGAAGGAGGAGGGGATTCCTTTCAGCAGGGTTTTTGAAAGGATCCAGGAGGTTGTCAATGTTACCGACAGTCCCACCAAAACCAGCCCGGCGATGGTGGCCGCAGCCGCCGCGGCGCCGGAAACGGCGGCGGACACACCGCCCATGAACACTGAAGACAGGGCGATGAGGGTGGGGAAACGGCCGTTGCAGGGCACGAATACATTGGTCAGGGTGGCTATCAGCCGCTCCCTGGGGGACTCTATAATGCGGCAGGCGATGATGCCGGCGGCATTGCAGCCCAGCCCCATGCCCATGGTCAGGGACTGTTTTCCGTGGGCGCCGGCCCTTTTAAAAAAGTTGTCCAGATTGAAGGCCACCCTGGGAAGATAGCCCAGTTCCTCCAGCAGGGTGAACAGGGGAAAAAAAATGGCCATGGGGGGCAACATCACCGATACCACCCAGGCCAGGGTGCTGTAGCATCCCTGGATCAGAAAACCCTCAGCCCACAGGGGAAGGCCTGCCCGGTGGAATAGTCCGGACAGTAGCTCCTGGCCCCGGAAAAGTACGGCGGCGATCATTTCCGAAAGCGCATTGGCTCCGGCAACGGTTAGCCACAGAATACAGGCCAGAGCCAGAATCATTATGGGAAATCCCGCCCAGCGGGAAGTGATTATGTCGTCTATTTTACCGTCCAGGTCCGGATACCTGGTTTTTCCATGCCTGACGGTCTTGAAGGCGATGTTCTCGGCGTCGGTGTATATAGTGCCGGAAATGTGATCCCTGATGTTGCCCCTTTCTGTCCTGAAGCTGCCGGCCCGGTCGACGGCCCGGTTCAGCAAATTTATATCAGGTGTCAATGATTTATCCCTCCACAGTAGTACTTCAGCGATTCCAGCACCGCGGGGTCTCCCTCCAGCAGCCTCAAAGCCAGCCACCGCCGCTTCATTCCACACGTTACTATGGCTTTCAGGGTGCGGTCCAGATCCGAGACCACCTCTTCAATCCCGGTATCGTAAGTCAGCCTCCGGGGTGTTGTGGACAGTTGGCGGAGGGCTATTTGGTATATTTTTTCTTTCAGTTCGCCCAGTCCCAGGCCATTGCGGGCCGCCGCAGCCACCACGGGAACCCCCAGCTGGCGGGACAGTTCGTTAATGTCGATGTATATTCTTTTGCGTTCCGCCTCATCGATAAGATTTAAGCAGACCACCACCCTAAGGTTTATTTCCATTATTTGGAGGACAAGGTTTAGATTCCGCTCCAGGCAGGTGGCGTCCACCACCACCACGGTGGCGTCGGGATCGGCAAAGTATATAAAATCCCTGGCCACCAGTTCGTCCGGAGAACCGGCCAGCAGGGAATAGGTTCCCGGCAGATCCACCAGCACGAATGATTGTCCCAGGTGGCTGTATGTTCCCAGGGTCCGGACCACGGTTTTGCCGGGCCAGTTGCCCGTATGTTGCCGCAGTCCGGTAAGGGCGTTGAATATAGTGCTCTTGCCCGTGTTGGGGTTTCCCGCCAGGGCTACAATCCTCTTGTCCGGGGCCGTCAGTGCGGCATTGTGTTTTTTCCGGAGGCCCTTTTGTCTGCTGCTCACGGCAAATGCTCCCCTGTGATTAATAAAGTTTGACCGTAATTTTATCGGCGACTTCCTTTCTGAGGGCGATTACGGCCCCCCTTACGCTGAAGGCCGTAGGGTCGCCGGCGGGGCTGCGGCGAACCGCCACCACAGCGGTGCCGGGGACCAGTCCCAGATCCAGCAGGCGGAAGCGGGCCGTACCGTCCACACTCAGGGACGTCACTGTCCCCCTTTTATTCAAGGGCAATTTTGATAAAGGTATTTCCGGCATATAATATTCCCTCCCGGAGGATTCCATTTGGCGGCCTTAAAAAGTTAATTCCGGCTAAGAAAGTTAGGCCCGGCTAATATCCGGCGCGGACCCGGGCTTTGACCGGTTTTGCCGACATTGTATATTATGCTGTTTCGGCCGGTGGTGTTACTGGTTGTGGCTGACGTGTCAAAGATAACGGGGACGGAAAGGCGGATGTTTGTGGATGTGGAGGAAAAATTTTTTATTTTTCCGGGCGGTTAGAAATATTTTCAGCAATCTGCAAATATTGATTTATTCAGGCGGGTATTCCGGACCATCCAGAATACCCAGCAGTTCCAGTATCAGCAGCAGGGCGCCGGCCACCTTTTCCTCGTTCTCCGGCCGGCTGCTGTAATGCCTGATCACTATCATGGATGACACAACCTTTCGGACTGCCGGGTTCTTTTATACTGGAATATATGCCGGCCGGCAAAGGGGGTTTCTTGTTTTGCGGGTGGCATTTTATGGCAGGGTAAGCACTGAAGAGCAGGCGGACCGTGGCAGCATCGCCGGCCAGGTGGAGTTCGCCCGGCAGTACTTCAGGCTGCACGGCCGGGCGGAGAAAATCGATGAGTACGAAATATATCTGGACGACGGAGTGTCCGGAACGGTACCGCTGGAGGACCGGCCGCAAGGGGCCAGGCTCCTGGCTGACGTTCGGTCGGGGAAACTGTCCGCCGTTTATTTTTACAGGCTGGACAGACTGGCTAGGTCCACCCAGCTGGTGTTGAACACATACAATGAGCTGGAGAAGTTCAACGTCAGCATAAAATCCATGACCGAGGCCTTTGACACCGGTACTCCGGTGGGCAAGTTTTTCATGACCCTGCTGGCCAGCGTGGCGGCCCTGGAGCGGGATACCATACTGGAGCGGACCCAGATGGGCAAGTACAGGAAAAGCAGAGATGGATGCTGGACCTCTGGCCCCCCGCCCTTCGGATACCGTATCGGGCCGGATAAAAAGCTGGTGGTTCACCGGCCCGAGGCCGAAACGGTGAGGTTGGTCTTCCGCCTCTACAATGAGGGAATGAGAATGGCGCCACTGGCCGCTTACCTCAACGCCAGGGGAGTTCCCACCCCTACCGCCTCAAAGGAGTTGAAGAGTACCGGCACCGGACTGTGGCACGCCGGGCACATCAGCATAATGTTGAGGACCACGGCGTATATGGGGGAATATCGCACCATGAGGCGTTCAAAGAGGAACAGAAACGGTGAAGTTTTGAATGTTCCAGCCATAGTCACCGCCGACGAATTCGGCCGGGCAAACAGCCTGCTGGCGGAAAACGGGAATGCGGCCCGGGGATCCAGGGGCCGCCGGTATTTATTGCGGGGACTGATTTTTTGCGGCCACTGCGGGTTGGCCATGGTGGGAAACAGCAGCGGCGGGGCCGGCGGCAGGTATTATTACCGCTGCACCGGCACGGTGGACACCGGCCGGGGCAAAACATGCCGCAGCAGGCAGATCAAAGCCCCGGACATCGAGGGGGCCGTCTGGGGCGATATACTGGATTTTATAAAAAGTCCGGGCAGAAGTATTGAGGCCTTGAAAAACAGGCTGATCCGGGACAGGAGGGAAATTGATGCCGTTGACATGGAACTGTCCCTGGTGGAGAGTGCCATTGTAGAAAAAAAGGCGGCCAGGGGGAGGATCCTGTCTCTGGTGACCAGGGGGCTGATCACCGATCCGGAGGCCGAAAAGGAGCTAAAAATATTGGCACTGGAAATAAATGCCCTGTCCCGCCGGCGGGAAGTCCTTTTGCACCGATGTCTGGAGGGCCGGAAGGATCGCGGCCCCATCCCCGGCACAGCCCTGATCCTGGAAAGAATGGGTCGGATGGCCGGCAGCCTCATACCCAACCGGGAGGTGGTCAGGCTGCTGGTGGAAAGGGTGGAGGTTAAAACAGAAGATTGGGAGGGCAAAAAAGTATTCAGGGCCGATGTGCACTACCGCTTCCGGCCCGGCGGGGACTGAGGGTGCATTATAGGTGCGGCGGCCTGAATTAAGCGTTTCAGGAGATGCTTAAGTGCGATGAGAAGTTCCTGTGGAATCTGCTGTCCCTGTCCCAGGAGGGTAATTTCAAGGCCGGCCGCTTTGCCCTGATCTACGCCGATGAAATGATTGTGGCCCATACCAACGAAAATGAGTACAAAGCCTTTATCTCCAATAAGAAAAATGAAGCCCTGCAATCACGCATTATTGTCCTGAAGATACCTTACAACCTGAAGGTAAGCGATGAGGTTAAAATATATGAAAAGTTGATCCGGCAGAGCGATCTCAAGGATATTCACATCGCCCCCCACTCCCTCCGGGTGGCCAGCATTTTTTCAGTTTTGTCCCGGCTGAGGGAAAGCAAGAAGCAGGGCATGGATCTGATGAAAAAGCTCAAGCTCTATGACGGGGAGGATGTGGAAGGTTTCAAGCAGAAGGATGTCTCGGAGCTGCGGAACGAGTTCACCGACGAAGGAATGAGCGGGGTGGACCCCAGATATGTAATCAACCGGCTGTCCTCGGCCCTGATACGCACCACCACCCAATGCATCAACCCCCTGGATGTGCTGAGGGCCCTCAAGGACGGACTGGACCAGCACGCCTCCATCACCAGGGAGGAGAAGGAGCGGCTTCTCAATTTTATTTCCGTGGCCCGCAAGGAGTATGACGAGCTTGCCAAGAAGGAGATACAAAAGGCCTTTGTCTATTCTTACGAAGAGTCGGCCAGGGTATTGTTCGACAACTATCTGGACAATGTGGAGGCCTACTGCAACGGAGTTAAGCTCAAAGATCCCATCACCGACGAGGAGCTGGATCCTGACGAGAAGCTGATGAGGTCCATAGAGGAGCAGATAGGGGTGTCCGAAAACGCCAAGAAGAGCTTCCGGGAGGAAATTCTAATCAGGCTTTCTTCGTACGCCCGCAAGAACAAGAAATTCGATTACCGGTCCCACGAGCGTTTAAGGGAGGCGGTGGAAAAGAAGCTGTTCGCCGACTTGAAGGACGTGGTGAAGATAACCACCTCCACCAAGACCCCGGATCCGGAACAGCTTAAGCGGATAAACGAAGTCAGCGCCAGGCTCGTTGCGGACTATGGATACTGCTCCATCTGCGCCAACGAACTCCTTAAATACGTGGGCAGCCTGTTGAACCGTTAGCGTTTGCCGAAGGACCTGCAGCCGGATTGAAATCAGGATCCCGGCCCCGAGCCACATCCATTGTCTGCTGGCCCAGGGCATGGGACCCTTCCGGCTGATGGACCTCACCGGCATAGACCTGACCTGCCACATCGGCATGGAGCGCCACCGGGAAACCGATGACCCCCGGCACAAGCCTTCTCCCGTCATCGTGGAGAAATATCTGAGAAAGTTGTTATATCAAACCCGCCTTTTTCCCCGCCCGTTCAAAGGCTTTAAGGGCACAGTCCAGGTCGTCCCCGGTGTGGGTCGCCATTACCGTTACCCTTATTCTGCAGGTGCCGCCGGGAACCGTTGGCGGCCGGATGCCGGGGGCGAAGACTCCGTTTTCAAGCAGACCGGCTGTCATTTGCATTGTTTTTTCCTCGTCGCCAATCATTACCGGTATTATATGAGACTCCAGCGGCGGCACATTGAAGCCGAGGCTGTTCAGTCCTTCGTGCATGCGGCGGGCGTTGGCCCACAGACTGTCCCTGATTTCCGGACAGTTCCGGACCACCCTTATGGCGGCAATGGCGGCGCCGGCCGCAGCCGGAGGGAGGGCGGTGGAAAAAATGAAACTCCTGGCCTTGTTTCTAAGGAAATCGATCAGTTCCCGCCGCCCGGTCACAAAGGCGCCGAAGCACCCGAGGGCTTTGCTTAGGGTACCCATCTGAACGGACAGCTTTTCCTCCAGCTGAAAACAACTGGCCGCTCCTGCGCCCCCGGGTCCGAGAACGCCGGTGGCGTGGGCCTCGTCCACCATAACCATGGCGTTGTACTTATCGGCCAGGGCGGTTATGGCCGGTAGCGGGGCGATGTCCCCGTCCATGCTGAAGACGCTGTCCGTGACAATGAGCCGCCGGCGGTATCCCCCGGGCCGGGCCAGAATCTCTTCCAAATGGGCCATATCTTTGTGGCGGTATACTTTTGTTTCCGCCCGGCTTAGGCGGCACCCGTCAATTATGCTGGCGTGGTTCAGCTCATCGCTGACAATTATGTCACCCCTTCCGGTCAGGGCCGTGATAACCCCGAGATTGGCCATGTAGCCGGTGTTGAACACCACGGCGGCCCCGGTTCCTTTGAAGGCTGCGATCTCCCTTTCGAGATCCTCAATCAGGCCCAGGTTGCCCGAAATCAGCCGCGAGCCACCGGTCCCGGCGCCCCAGGCGCTGACGGCCCCGGTGGCGGCCTCCTTGACCACGGGGTGTTCCGACAGCCCCAGGTAGTTGTTGGAAGAGAGCAGAATGCACTCCCTTCCGTCAACTATGGCTTTTGCGGAGGGAGGGCTGTCCACCCGCCTGAGACTGCGGTAAAGGTTGTTGCTTTTAAGGTACTCCAGCTCTTCTCTTAAAAAATCCGGCATATTGCAATATCACGCCTTTAGTCAGCTGTTGCGGGGAAGAAAAGTAAAGTCCGGCCCGTCAAGGCCCGGTCACTTCCTTTATGGCGCCGTATGTAATCCTGGTCAGCTCGTCCAATTCCTCCCGGCTCATGGAAAGAATCGGCATCAGTACGATTACATTTCCCAGGGGCCTGATGATAATACCGTTTTTCCGGGCTTCGAGGGCTACCCGGTGGCCTATGTTGGCGCCGGGAGGATATGGGCGGCTGCCGTCCCGGTTTTCCACCAGCTCTATGCCCGCCATCATCCCCTTCTGCCGGACGTCCCCCACGTGATCCAGCTCCCAAAACCTTTTCAGATTCCGGGCAAAATGAGCTATTTTTTCCTGCAGTGCGGCCTGAAAGCCTTTTTCCTCCAGAAGCTCCAGATTTGCCAGGGCTGCGGCGCAGGCCAGGGGGTTGCCGGTGTATGTGTGGCCGTGGTAAAAGGTTTTGAATTCGTCCACCTCCCCCAGGAAGGCGCTGTATATATCGTCGGTGGCCAGCGTGGCCGCCAGGGGCAGGTATCCTCCCGTAATACCCTTGGCCAGGCACATCAGATCGGGCTGCACAACTTCGTGTTCGCAGGCGAGCATTTTCCCCGTCCGGTAAAATCCCACCGCCACTTCGTCGGCGATGAGGAGTACATTGTGTTTTTTGCACAGCCCGCCCACGCCGCCCAAGTATCCTTCGGGGGCCACCAGCATGCCAGCCGCCCCCTGCACTACGGGCTCGATTATCACTCCCGCCAGCTCATGGTGATGGCGCTCCAGTATGCGGTCCAGTTTCTCCAGGCACTCCATGGAGCAGCGGGCCCTGTCCTTCCCTTCCGGGCAGCGGTAGCAGTATGGCGACGGGGCGTGGATGACTTCAAAAAGAAGCGGTTTGAATATACTGTGAAAAAGATCCATTCCCCCGACGCTGACGGAACCGATGGTGTCCCCGTGGTAAGCGTTCACCAGGGAGACAAATTTCTGTTTGGATTTAAATTCTTTACTGTCCTGTTGCCGCCAATACTGAAATGCCATTTTAAGGGCTATTTCCACTGCAGTGGCCCCGTTGTCCGAATAGAACACTTTATTTAGCCCCGGCGGTGTGATTTCGGCCAGTTTTTTGGCGAGCAGTATGGAAGGGACATTGGCCAGGCCCAGTAAAGTGCTGTGGGCCACCCTGTCCAGCTGTTGCCTTATGGCCCTGTTAATTTCCTCTTTTTTGTGCCCGTGCACGGTGACCCAGAGGGAGGATATGCCGTCCAGGTACTTGTTTCCATCGGTGTCATACAGGTAGCTCCCCTCCCCCCTCTCGATAATAAGGGGTTTTTCACGGGCGTAAACCATCATCTGGGTAAAGGGGTGCCATACATATTTTTTATCCCAGTCTTCCAACCGGGCCGTTGAAACGGCTTCCATCAGATCGCCTCCCGGATCTCTTTCCAGAGTATATGACGGCCCGCTTCTTCGGCCAGATTCCCGGTCAGCCCTTCGTCCACATCCAGGCCCTTGATATAGGGAAGCCGTCCCATCAGGGGAGCTCCGGTCATGGCCGTGATCATGCCGGCATTGTCATCTTCCGGGACCCCCTCCTCTTCCCGGGATCTGTTGAATATAAACCCGGCCACCCGTATGCCGGCCGCCCGGGCATAACTGATGGTCAGCACGGTATGGTTGATGGTGCCCAGACCGGGACGGGCCACCACCAGCAGCGGAAACCCTATGTCCCTGGCCAGGTGGGCCACAGTGTAGACGGACCTGTCCAGGGGCACGCAGATGCCCCCGGCGCCCTCCACCAGCAGTACCTGGTGCCTCCGCTGCAATTCCCGGCACCTGTCCAGCACAGCCTCCTTTAGTACCGCCGACCCGCTCATCTCAGCGGCCAGGTGGGGCGAATAGGGCTGTTCAAAGCGGTACAGGTTATATTCCTGGATGTCTTCCGCCAGCCCCGCCGTCTTTAGAAAAAAGGCCGCGTCCTGGGAGAAAATGTCCGCCCCCCCCCGCCGCGCGCCGCTCTGCACAGGCTTGAAGGCTGCTGCGTCTATTCCGGCGCTTCTCATGGCGGACATAAGGCCGGCGGTGACCACGGTCTTGCCCACCCCGGTATCGGTTCCGGTGATAAATATTCCGGTTCCCAATATTTTTATTCCTCCTAACCCCTGATGCGTCAACCATATGGATAATGTCGGTTAACAATTAATGTAAATTAGAAGATGCATTTTGTCAACTCTTTTTAACTCTCCGTTCATCAATTATTTGAAGTCCGCTTCGGCCGGGCTGATGCTTCCAAAATTCCCGGAAGTAAAAAAGCAGTTATGGTGCGGACCTGGGCAGGCCGGCAGAAAGGTGGATAGGAGATGTTAGCCCTATGCCGAAAATAACTTAATAACTTAGGTACCCGGTACCTAGAATGGGTTATTTTCAGGGCGGTTGACATATAATGTATTACCATACTGCACATATCATAGGGGAATATTGGCGGCTTTTTTGCCAAGCCTGGGAGGGAGATAAATGTCCGATCTGTACAGGGTTTCCCGGGAGGACTGGTCGCTTCACCGCAAGGGGGAGATTGACCGGCAGCGCCACCGTGAAAAGGTGAAAGAGGCTATTAAAAAGAATTTGGCGGATATTGTAAGCGAAGAGAGCATTATTATGTCGGATGGCAACCGGGTGATCAGGGTGCCCATTCGCTCCCTGGATGAGTATCACTTCCGCTTCGATCAGGGGAAAAAGAAGCACGCCGGGCAGGGGGACGGCAAAAGCGGGGTGGGGGATCTGCTGGGGTCCGACCCCCAGCAGGGTGGAAAGGGCAAGGGCGCCGGCGAGGAGCCGGGGGTGGACTATTATGAAACCGATATTTCCATTGACGAACTGGCTGAAATGATTTTTGAGGATCTTGGCCTGCCCAACCTGGAAAAAAAGAAAAAGCCCGACCTTTCCTCCGAATCTATTGAGTTCAAAGATGTCAGGAAAATGGGGATATCCGGCAATATCGACCGGAAGCGCACCATATTCGAGGTATTGAAGAGGAATGCGCTGACAGGCAGGCCCGGCCTGCAGGGAATAAAAAAGGACGATCTCCGTTTCAAGACATGGGAAAATGTATTCAAATACGAGTCCAGCGCCGTTGTTCTGGCTATGATGGACACCTCCGGCTCCATGGGCACGTACGAGAAATATATAGCCCGGAGCTTTTTTTTCTGGATGGTAAAATTCTTGCGGACAAAATATCGGAACGTGCATATAGTGTTCCTGGCCCATCACGTGGAGGCCAGGGAAACCACGGAGGAGGAGTTTTTTACCAAGGGCGCCAGCGGCGGAACCCGCTGCTCGTCGGTGTATAAGCTGGCTCTGGACATAATTGAGAAAAGGTATAGCCCCCAGGACTACAATATTTACGCCTTCCATTTTTCCGACGGAGATAATCTGGCTTCGGACAACGACCTTTGCGTAAAACTGGTCAGTGAGCTTTTGACCATGTGCAATCTGGTGGGATATGGAGAGATTGAGGGGCCGTATTACTACACCAGCACCCTTAGGTCTTCATACAAAAAGATTGCCGACCCAAAGTTCACAGCGGTCATCATAAAGGACAAAACCGGCGTGTACCCGGCCCTGAAGAGGTTTTTCGCCCCTGGTCCGGAGGGCATTAAGGCGTGAAGGGGAGATTGGTGCAGAAAACGGCAGTATCCAAGGGTTCATGTAATGAAATAAGGCATCAGGACCTTCACGGCAGGGCTATACAGCATAGACGGCCTTGACGAAAAAAGGCTTTTGCCGCAGAGTGTAGATAACAGAATGGTCTGGGCGGGAAAAGAGGGATGCTCTTGAATATGGAAATCATCAGCATCACACCCAGTTCCCCTCTGTGCCGGATTTTTGAAAACGATGAGCTGTTGAATTTCGCCTGGACTTCCGATTTAATCGGGTGTAGTTTCAACGGTGTGGTGGACGGCGGGGAACTGGCGGCCAGAATAGCATGGCAATTGGACCCCCCCTGGTGTCCGGAAAAGGGAGTAGTGGGCATAGTATCGGTGGAGACGCTGCCCAGGTACCGGAGACGCGGCTATGCCCAGGTGCTGGTGGAATATGTCCGCAGCATGTTTCCCAAACGGGCGGTGGTGTTTGAAGTTAATACCCCGTGGGCCTACCAGTTCTGGAAGCAGTATCAGCCGGACATCCTGGGCCGGGGCAGGGGGATTTCGATGCTGATGAGGCTTATTCCTTTGGGATAGGGGAATAATAATTTGTGGTGTCTCAATTATACACCTCCACCCGGTCCTTGCCTTTCTCTTTGGCCGTGTACAGTGCCAGGTCGGCTTTTTTGATGATGGAGTCCCGGGTGTCTTCCCTGTTTTTCAGGTATGAGACACCAATGCTTACGGTTAGCCTGAGCTGATGGCCGCCGCAGCCGAAGGTGGCGTTTTTTATCGCCTCCCGTATTTGGTTGAGCCTTTCGAGACTTTTTTCCCTGGCTATATTCTGCATTATCAATACAAATTCTTCCCCGCCGTACCTGACAAATACGTCCCCCTTCCTGATCATGCCGCTCACCAGCTCCGACAGGCCCACCAGGACTCTGTCCCCGGCGTCGTGTCCGTACGTGTCGTTGATGGCCTTGAAGTCGTCTATGTCCATTATGGCTACCGCCAGAAAAGCTTTTTCGGGCAGTCCGGAAATGATACTGTCAAAATTTTTCTGGAAGTATGTCCGGTTGTGCAAACCGGTTAAAGAGTCGGTGTTGGCCAGCCTGTACAGTTTTTCGTAGAGCATGGCGTTTTCGATGGCCAGGCTGATCTGGTTGCAGATTGATTTAAGGAAGCGCAGGTCCTCTCTGCTGAAAAGGTTGTTCTTGGTGTGGCCGGTGATAATCACGCCCATGATGATATTGTTTTTAATAACCGGTGTGATGGTAATGCTGGTCACAGGGTCATAGCCGCTGATCTCCTGGACCATGACCTCCTCCTGTCCCCCGGTCAGATATTTCAACGCCCTGACTTTGATGTCTTCGGTCATATCCTGCTGCTTTTCATTGGTGACAAAGTACCGGATGCCGCCCGGATTTTCTTCAAAAATGCATATACTGCAAGTGTTGACCCCCATAACGCCGATAATTACGTCGCTTACCACATGCAGCAGCCTGTCCGGCTCAAGGGTGGAGTTGACTGTGTCGCTCACCATCTGCAGGGTGAACAGCTCGGCTACGGTTTTGGACATTTTTTCCTGGCTGGCCATTAGGGACCCGAGTTTTTCCTCCGTCTTTTGCTTTTCATTCTCCAGGCGGCGCTGCGATTCACCAAGTTCTTTATGGCATATGACCAGGTGGCGGCCGACAAGACCCGCCAGGACTATGGCGGTTAATCCGGGAGGCAGTGTTGCCCACAGTCCGGGGGGATGGTGTCCTTGGATAAAAATGGTGGTGGCGGTAAAAACAACAGCCGATAGGGCTGTGAAGTACATCACGGCCCTGTCGCTGCTTACCATGGCGGACAGCAAGATAAAAACCAAAATGAAGCCGAAGCCAAGCGCAGGCCATTCCGGTGAATGCCGGGCAAATACAAAGACTGCTGACAGTAAGCCGGCCAAAGTAAATGCCGGTTGTAATTTTTTTAATACATTCATTCGGCGGTCACACCCTGAAAACAGTTTAAACACAGAAAAATTATATCAACAATATATCAGTTAGTCCCCTTGCAGAAAAGATGCAATGCAGATATTTTAACACATTGTGTTATCTTAGTCTGGCCGGCGGGTTTACAATTGCAAAGCGTTGTGGTGCGGTATGTTTTTGCCGAAAAAAATATTAACAGAATGGCAAAAAAATGATATTATTACATTCAAACAAATGTTTTAATGTAATGCAGGGGGCGGTATTATGCATGATCTTTGCGATGTGTTCTGCTCCGACAGGGAAAAGGTGGACAGGATAAAAAGACAGGTGGATGTCACCGGCGGCATGGCCAGGATTTTTAAAGCCCTGGCCGACGACACCAGGCTTAAGATAATTTACGCCCTGTCATTGGAGGAGCTTTGTGTCTGTGATGTGGCCGGTATTATCGGCGGGTCCGTGGCCACCGCCTCGCATCATCTGAGGTTTCTGCGGAATGCCGGGCTGGCCCGGCACCGCCGGGATGGGAAACTGGTGTTCTACAGCCTGCAGGATGAATGTGTCAGGGAGATTATCGGCGCTGCGCTGAAGCACAGGGAGCACGCGGGGGGTGACAGTGATGGGCGGCAGGCAAGCCGTGCTGGAAGTGAATAACAGAGGGGCCGCCCGGAGGGAAGCGAAAGCCAGCCGGTTCAGGCTGGAGGGGCTTGACTGCGCGGACTGCGCCGTCAAGCTGGAGAAAAAAATAGCGACGCTGCCGGGGGTGGAGGCGGTCAGGGTCAATTTCGGCGCTGGCAGTATGAATATTATTCATACAGTTACGCCGGAAGCTATTATGAAGGCGGTCAATGAGGCGGGTTACGGCGCCTTTCGGTGTTTGTCCCCGGCCGCCGGGGAGGAAATCCCGGCCGGGAGGAAAAAAGCCAGGCTGGCGGGTGCTGCGGCTTCGGGGTTTTTCCTGGCGGCGGGTTTTGCCGGGGGCTTTCTGGGGGCTGACAGGGGGTATTCCATTGTGCTGTTTTTGCTTAGCATGCTGTCGGGGGGAATACCGGTGGCCAGGGGGGCGTTCTATGCCGCCCGGTCATTAAGCCCTGACATGAATCTATTGATGACCTTGGCCGTCATCGGGGCGGTGGCCATAGGAGAGTGGTCCGAAGGGGCTGCGGTGGTATTTCTTTTTTCCCTGGGCAGTTTTTTACAGGAATACACCCTGGACAAAACCCGGGGGTCAATCCGGGGGCTGATGGAGCTTTCGCCCAAAGAGGCGCTGGTCAGGCGGGATGGAATGGAAATGACACTGCCGGTGGAAAAAATAGTGCCGGGGGATACCGTGATCGTAAAGCCCGGGCAGAAAATACCGGTGGACGGAAGGGTGACGGAGGGCGGTTCGTCGGTGAACCAGGCCCCCATCACCGGTGAGTCCGTGCCGGTGGAAAAGAGGGCCGGTGATATGGTATACGCCGGAACCATAAACCAGCAGGGCGCGCTGGTGCTGGAAGTCACCAGCCATGCCGTGGACAGCACACTATCCCGCATTGTAGAAATGGTGGAGGAGGCCCAGGAGCAAAAGGCCCCTTCCCAGCAGCTGGTGGACAGATTCGCCCGTTATTACACCCCCGCCGTTTTGGCCGGAGCTTTGGCCGTGGCCGTGGTTCCCGTCCTTCTGTTCAGCCAGCCCTTTACGGTCTGGTTTGAAAGGGCTTTGATACTCCTGGTGATTTCCTGTCCCTGCGCCCTGGTTATATCCACTCCGGTGTCCATAGTGTCCGCCATCGGCGGCGCCGCCAGGAAGGGGGTGCTGATCAAGGGCGGGTCCCGCCTGGAGGAGGCAGGAAGGTTAAAAATAATAGCCTTCGATAAAACGGGCACATTGACCCTGGGGAAGCCCGAGGTCACCGATGTGATCGGCGCCGGGAACATCGGGCCGGACCGGGTGCTGAGGGCGGCGGCAGCCGTGGAAAAGCTCTCCGAGCACCCCCTGGCCGGGGCGATTATTGAAAGGGCCGGCCGGCAAGGGCTGGAAATTCCCCGGGCGAGTGATTTTAAATCCTATGCCGGCATGGGGGCCGGCGCCAATGTCGGCGGTAAGAGATATTACGTCGGCAATATGTCGCTGTTTCAGGAATTGGGCATTGATGCCCGGCAGTGGCGGGAAATGATTGAGAATCTTCAGCGTGAGGGCAAAACTACGGTGCTGGTGGGGTCGGAAGAGGGGATCAGCGGGGTTGTGGCCGCAGCGGACAGGGCCAGGCCGGGGAGCCGGGAGGCCGTAAAGGGCCTGGCCGGGCTGGGGATAAAAAGGATAGTAATGCTGACCGGGGACAACCGGGGCACCGCCCTTGCCGCGGCCGGGGCGCTGGGGATAAATGATGTCAGGGCGGACCTGCTGCCCGGGGATAAGCTCACAGCCGTCAGGGAACTGAAATCTGAGGGCAAGACGGCCATGGTGGGAGATGGTATAAACGACGCCCCGGCCCTGGCGGCGGCCGATGTGGGTATCGCCATGGGCGGGTCCGGCACCGGCACGGCCATCGAAACGGCCGATATAGCCCTCATGTCCGACGACATTGCAAAGATCCCCTACGCCGTCAGTATCAGCAGGAGGGCCCTGGCCGTAATAAAACAGAATATAGCCTTCTCGGTCCTGTTGAAGGCGGTGTTTATCGCCGCCACCATCACCGGCCACTCCACCCTGTGGATGGCGGTGTTGGCCGACACCGGGGCCTCTTTGCTGGTGACTTTAAACGGCATGAGATTGATGCTGGTGAAGGATTGAGATTGAGGGTAGAATTATTGAGGGCAAAATTAATATAAACGGAGATGATGGAAGTGTACGAAGCCAAATTGAAAGAACTGGGCATCAACATCCCCCCGGTTCCCGAACCCGTGGGTTCCTATGTGCCCGCAGTGATGACTGGCGGCTATGTATTCACCTCGGGACAGATTCCTTTTGTGGACGGAGAGATCAAATACAAGGGCAAGGTGGGGGAAGATATTACCGGTGAGCAGGGCTACGAAGCCGCGAAAATCTGCGCCGTCAACTGCCTGGGCGCCGTCAGGCAGCTGACGGGCAGTATCGATAACATTGAGAGGATAATCAAGATCAGTGGATATGTGAACAGCGCTCCCGGTTTTACCGGGCAGCCCGGGATCATTAACGGTGCTTCGGATCTTTTGGGACAAGTGTTCGGTGACGCCGGGAAACACGCCAGGGCCGCGGTTGGGGTAAGCGAGCTGCCGTTGAACGCCGCCGTGGAGATAGAGATGATAGTCAAACTTAAAATATAGAATTTAAGGCGGCTTTACAATTGCCATATTTACCAAATGGGCAAATTAATTCCCTCCCCGGCATATGGTAAAGATATGGGAGGGATTTTTCATGCAGTCCAGGGAAGAGATCAAACTTTTGGAGGAAGCTATCGAAAAAATTATCGCCAAGGCCAGGGAATTCGGCCTGGACTTTTACAACATGAATTTTGAAATTTGTCCCGCCGAAATAATATACACCTTCGGCGCCTACGGCATGCCCACAAGGTTCAGTCACTGGTCATTTGGAAAATCATATCAAAAAATGAAAACACAGTACGATTACAACTTAAGCCGTATTTACGAGCTGGTGATCAACAGCGACCCCTGCTACGCCTTTTTATTGGAAGGCAATGCCCTTATTCAAAACAAGCTGGTGGTGGCCCATGTTCTGGCCCACTCGGATTTTTTCAAGAACAACGCCTTTTTTCGGCACACCAACCGTGGCATGGTGGAAAGCATGGCCAGCGCGGCAAACCGCTTCAGGGATTACGAGTTCAAATTCGGCAAACAAAAGGTGGAGTCATTCATGGACTCGGTTATGGCCATACAGGAGCACATTGACCCCCACCGGTACACAAAAAGTGCCGGCTCCGGCCGGGACGCCGTGGAAAAGGGGTTGTGCGCCGGTTCTTGCGCCTGTGGTGCCTGTGGGGACGCCGGGGGAAGGGGCCGCCGGAGCAAAAAGGAAACACCCTATGACGACCTGTGGGAACTGGATGAAAAGGACGCCTGCGGTTTGCGGGAGGAAGAAGATAAATCGAAAAAACTACCCGAAAAGTCGGAAAAGGATCTGCTTCTTTTTATAATGAAGCATGCCAGAGACCTTGACGACTGGCATAGGGACGTGATCTCCGCAATCCGGGAAGAGATGCTTTATTTCTGGCCTCAGATGGAAACTAAGATTATGAACGAAGGCTGGGCATCATACTGGCATTTGAGGATATTGAGGGAGATGGAATTGGATGAGGATGAGACACTGGAGTTTGCCAAGATGCACGCCGGGGTGGTGCAGGCTTCAAAAATGCGCCTCAACCCATACTGTCTGGGGCTAAAAATATTTGAGGACATAGAAAAGCGTTGGGACAATCCCACCGCTGACGAGAGGGAAAAATACAACCGGCCGGGCGGGGAGGGAAGGCGGAAAATTTTCGAGGTCAGAGAAACGGAAAACGACATATCCTTCCTGAGGAATTACCTGACCAAGGAGCTGGTTGAGGAGATGGACCTGTACCTTTTCAAAAAAACCGGCTATGAATGGAAAATCACTGATAAGGAATGGGAAGTGGTGCGGGATAATATAGTGGCCGGCATGACCAACTGCGGCTATCCCTTCCTGGTGGTGGAAGACGGGGACTTCAACAGGCGGGGGGAGCTGTATCTGATGCACCAGTATGAAGGGGTGGAATTGGACGTGTTCTACCTTGAGCGGACCCTGCCCCACGTCCACAGGCTATGGGGCCGCCCGGTGCATCTGGAGACTGTGCTGGACAGTAAAAAGGTGCTGTTTTCTTATAATGGGGAGAAGGGATCTAAAAAATTCATATAGTTTATACCGGCTTATACTGATTGTTTTATGCTGCCTGAACCCGGAACCCGGACCACCACGCCACATAGATGTGGCGCGCCGTGAACAATGAAAATCCGTGGCCGGGGTCCGGGTTTCAATCCGGACAAATTGTATATCAGCAAAGGAGGAACGATAATATTTCATATCGAAAATATGCAAATCCGTTATTATTAAGCGGAAGAGGGCGGACAACATTCGCAAGGTGGATGTATTCTCGCTTCAGCCGGGGATGAAGGTGGCCCGGACCATATACAGCGGCGGTGGCGGCGTGTTGTTGAAGGAAGGCACGGAACTCACCGCCAGGCATATAAAAAGGCTGGTTGAACTGGGTGTGCCTTTTGTTTATACGGATGACGGGTTGGCGCCGGAGGTGCCGGTGGAGGACGTGGTGGCCCGGGAGACCCGCAGTGCCGCTGTGGCCTAAGTGAAAAATATTTTGTTGAAGTCGAAAGAGTCGGGCAGGCTGATTATTGAGTCCCGGGCCGTATACTCCACCGTGGCGGAGTTCACCGGCCAGCTGCTGGGGAATGATAATCTGATGTACGGCCTGGTGGACATCAGGACCCGGGACGACTATACC
>JBBIMW010000015.1:0-28774 GCA_037444185.1 Peptococcaceae bacterium
AACAAGAAAAGCGATACCTTTTTTAGCTATTAGGCGATGAAATCGCTTTTCTTGTATACAGCCCCCTTAAGGGCGGCTGTTTTTCTTTGAATATTTAAAAACCCTCAGGGCAGTATATATTTAAAAATCAAAGAGGGGGTTTTTATGACCAGGCTTCCTGTGGGAATAATTGTCTTAATTATTGTATCCGCACTGATATTCTTCGGCCTTGCCCAAAGAGCCCTGGACAGGATGAAACTTTCGGACAGGGCGGCCCTGGCCGTCATAGCCGGACTGATAATCGGGAGCTTTATCGATATTCCCCTCTGGGGAGGAAGGTATCCGGCAACGGTCAATCTGGGCGGGGCCTTAATACCCGTGGGCCTGGCCGCTTACCTGGTGGTCACGGCGGGAAGCGCAAAGGAAAAAATAAGGTCCCTGGCGGGCGCCGCCATTACCACCCTGGTCATTTACGGGGTGGGGGCGTTGTTAATGAGAGGGCTGCCGGAACCGGGCGGAAGGTTCGCATATCTGGATGTCCTCTGGCTGTTTCCTTTGGTGGCCGGCGCGGTGGGCTACCTGGCCGGCAGGTCGCGGCGGGGCGCCTTTGTTTCAGCCACCATGGGGCTTTTAATCTTTGACATAGGCCATTACGTCTGGCTTGCCGGCAGCGGAGCCCCGGCGGGCCGGGTGGACATCGGGGGGGCCGGCGCCTTTGACGCCATTGTTATTTCAGGTGTATTCGCCATACTGCTGGCCGAGACGGTGGGAGAAGTCCGGGAAAGAATGGCCGGAGGTCCCACGGAAGAGGGCAGGGCGCCAAGCCTGGCCGGCGCCCTGCGAAAACCGGGAATAGACGGCGGGGCTAAAAAAAACAACGGGGGTGCGCAGGAATGAAAAAAACACGCCTGAATATATACCTGGCGGCCGGTTTGCTGATGGCGGCGGCGGTTTCGGTATCCGCCCTCAGTTACGGAAGGGGCTGGCTGCCCGCCTGGAAGCCCCTCGACTTGGCGGAAATGCTGGAGAACAGCGACCACCAGGCAGGTTACCTGGTCACCATCGCCGACACGGAAGGTAGTATTATTTCCAAGGCGGCCCGGGGAGTATCTGTGGGAGATGAAATAATACAGTCCGATGGAAAGCACTACCGGGTCACCGGCGTCCGGGGTGACCAGGCCAGCGCCGGATTCCTGGGCGTGGACAAACAGTTCCTTGCCTACAGCGGCTATTTTTCAAATATGGCTGTTCCCGTCACCGCCATGGCCAGGGAAGGCAGAAACCTGGTGGCCATTTACCACACCCACACCGGAGAGTCTTATGTGCCCACCGACGGCAAGGACTCAATACCCTTCAAGGGCGGCATTTACCAGGTGGGACAGTCTTTGGTGAACAGACTGAAAAGTAGGAACGTCAATGTTGCGTACGATCAATCCCCGCACGATCCCCACGACAACAACGCTTACTACAGATCCAGAAGAACCGCCGCCAAGCTTTTAAAAGAAAACCCGGTGGCAATGCTGGATGTGCACCGGGATGGCATACCGGACGCCAATTATTACAGGAAAAACGTCTCCAATACCCAGGTGGCCCAGCTCCGGCTGGTTGTCGGCAGACAAAACCCGAACATGAATGCAAACCTGGATTTTGCCAAGCGTATGATGGCATACGCCAACAAAGCCCACCCCGGAATAGTGAAGGAGATATTCATGGCCCGGGGCAACTACAACCAGGATCTGATGCCCACAGCCCTGCTCATTGAGGCCGGCACCCACCTTAACAGCAGGCAGGAGGCTGAAAAGGGAGTGACACTGTTCGCCGACGCCATTCCAACGGTTCTGGGCTTAACCGCCACCGGGGGAGTACCCGGGGCAGCCGCCCAAACCGGGGGCGCCTGGAGATCCCTGGCCTGGATACTGGGACTGACGCTGCTGGGCGGCGGCGCCTTCCTCCTGATTAGTTCCGGAGGGCTGAGACAGGCCAAAAACAGGCTCTCATCATATATCAGCCGTGAATTTACAGGTTTTACGGGCCCCCTCCGGGGTTCCGGCCTTAAAAAGCGGATCACCGGCGAAAAAAATGGGCCGGCCGCTGAAGCTGGAGGGGGGAGCAGCCCCGGGGAGGCGGAAATCCACCGCGAAAACAGTAAAAAATAAGGTGAAGGCCTATGGATGACTACCTCGGGATGATCGCAGCCGGAACGACGGCCGGTGCCCTGGCCAGAATTCTTCTACTGAGAATAGACTATCGCCAGTATCCCGGCTATCCGCACGGCATGGTGGCCCACATTTCACTGGGGTTCATCGCCTCGGCCCTGGGCGCCGTGGCCATCCCGGCCATCCTCAAGCCGGACTTCACTGCGGTGACCTTCCTGGCGCTGGCGGCCCAGCAATTCAGAGAAATCCGGGGGATGGAGAGAAAAACCCTGGAGAATCTTGAGAACAATGAGCTGGTCAAAAGGGGGAGCGATTATATTGAGGGAATCGCCAGGGCCTTTGAGGCTAGGAACTACCTGGTCATGGCCACCTCCATGTCGGTCAGCGCGGCCTACCACCTGGGCAGGCTGCCCGGCGCCATTTTAACAGCCCTGCTTTTTATTGCGCTCAGCCTTACATTCAAGACCGGGGAAACCGTGGGAGACATCTGCGAAGTGCAGCCGGCCCGCCTGCATTTTGAGGGCAGCCAGCTTAAAGTGGACGAAATAGTGATAATGAATGTGGGCTTGGGCGACATGAGGGAAAAAATACGGGAAGAAGGGCTGGCCGTCAGGATAAAACCGAAGGGCGCCAACGCCCGGGCGGTGATAAACGACATCGGGCAGCGCATGGCCATAGCGCACACAGCAGCCACAATACTGGGTCTAAAAAAGGACGCCGACACACCGGAGCTGACTCCTCTGGCACGGAAAAACCCGGACACCGGTGAGCTGGGACTGTACATTGTGCCGTTCATAAAGGATATGGAGGCACTGCTCCTGGCGGTAAAAAAAACACCGGTACTGGAATCGGCCCGGAACAAACCCCTGAGTACCGGGGCGGGAAGGATGGCGGCGAAAAAATATGACTGAGGCAAGAGTCAAAAAAATTCTGGCGGTAATCACCGGCGACATGCGTATAGTGGCCGGGGGCGCCCCGGTTTTTTTGGGCAGGGATCAGCAGGAGTGCGAGCGGATGGCCCGGTCCCTGTCCCGTATACTGGACGCCATGGCCCACAGACTGGAAAACGGGACGTACATAATAGTATCGCAGTAGACAGAATGAGAAATGCAGTATAAGCTATTTACAGGGCGGGTTATCCGTGAAAATCATATACCATTGCTACGGCGGCACCCACTCCTCGGTGACCGCCGCCGGTATACACCTGGGCCTGCTGCCGAGGGACAGGCTTCCGGAATACAGTGAAATACTGAATCAAAAACTTTTTGACCGCCGGAAGAAGTGCGATATAGGCAAAATAGTCCCGATGGGACTGGACGGACAGGGGAACGAAATATACATTGTGGGGCGGCGAAGTCGCCCCAAATTACTTTACAATGTTGCCGGGGGACTGTCGGAACTGCTGGGCGTGGACCGTAACAATCTGATGCTGGTGGACGTATCTTCCTTCGTCAATTCCTCCATGAAAGCTGGAGGTTTCATGTCCAGGAGGATGGGGCTGATCAGGCTGGGCAGGCCCATTGTGATATGGGGGACCATCAGGAATTACTCCCGCCTGGTGGGACTGGTGGGGCAGGTTGTTTCATGCATTAAATCGCCCCCTTCGTCAAAGAACACAGATACCATACAAATCAGAAGCCCGGAGGCAAATTATTGAAGGCCCTGATATTGTACAGCAACTGCAGTTTTCCAATCTCGGCCGTGGCCGGGGCCATTCTGACCGGTCGATTGCCCGGCCGGTACGAGCCGGGCAAAATCTGGAACACTTTGTTTGCCGATGGCTGCACTGACTACTCCGACGGAAGGATCATTATTCTTGGGCGGGCCCCTGACGGTGTCATGGTGGCGGCCCTCACCGCCCGTTCAGGAAAAACCATACTAAAAAACCTGATCGAATCATTCCTTGAAATCTACCGCATAGAAGAAAGCTGTTGCACTGTTCTGGAAATAAACACCCCCGCCGGCCTGGGGCTGACCCTGGGGCAGGTACTACTGAGAATTCCGCCTGTCCGCGGGGCGGGCAGGGCGATGGTGGAAAAATATATTAAAAAAATCTATCCCGAGCTGCAAAGGGCCGTCAAACTTGACTGCAACCGCCCGATATCGGATAATTAAACGAGAACCGCTGCGGCGGCACAGAAAGGAACAAGAAGTGAACGCAAGGGGCCTTACGGTGAACCTGGTGGACCCCGGAAGCATCGCCGGGGAAATGGGGGTGGACCCGGGGGATATTCTCCTGTCATTGAACGGCCAAATACTGACTGATATACTGGATTATCACTATCTGATCAGGGAAGGCCGGGTGACGGCGGAAGTAAAAAAGAAAAACGGAGAACGGTGGGAGCTGGATATAGAAAAGGATCCCGATCGAGATCTGGGCATTGATTTTAAATCCTCTGGAATGGAAAGAATTATCCGCTGCAAAAACAAGTGCATTTTTTGTTTTGTGGACCAAATGCCCCGGGGACTGAGAAAGACCCTGTACATCAAAGATGACGACTACAGGCTGTCCTTCCTGCAGGGAAGTTTCATAACCCTTACCAATATCACAGACCGGGATTTTGAAAGAATAGGCCGGCTGAGACTAAGCCCCCTTTACATATCGGTGCACACCACCAACCCCGGCCTGAGGCAGAAAATGATGGGCAACCCCGGAGCCAAAGATATACTGGCCGGGCTGAAGCGCCTGACCCGGATGAATATCGAGGTGCACACCCAGGCTGTAATCTGCCCGGGGGTGAACGATGGCGCTGAATTGTACCGAACCATATCCGACCTGACCGGGCTGTGGCCCGGGATAAAGTCCCTGGCCGTGGTGCCGGCGGGTTTAACAGGCAAAAGGGACTCTCTTTATCCCATCGGCCGGTTCAACTCCGGGGAGGCTGCGGAAATAGTGGACAGCGTGCGGCGCTGGCAGGAAATATGCATCAAGTCCTTCAATTATCCCTTCGTCTTCGCCGGTGATGAATTACACTTACTGGCCGGCAGGGAGATACCTCCCAGACGGATGTACGCAGATTTCCCCCAGACGGAAAACGGAGTGGGACTGGCCAGAATATTCCTTGACCAGTGGAGCCGGGTGAAAAGCAGGATTCCTTCCGGAATAAAAAGGCCATTAAAAATGCACATAGTCACCGGGACCTTGGCCGGCCCCATGCTGGAACAGGTGGCCCGCAGGCTCTGCGCCGTTGAAAATCTGCAGGCTGAAGTGGTGACTGTTGAAAACAGCTTCTTTGGCCATACCGTTACCGTGGCGGGACTGCTTACCGGAAGGGACATAATAAAAAAATTGAAACAGTTGAGCAGAAGCGATCTTATTGTACTGCCGTCATCCGTTATGCGCCGGGACAGCCCCATAACCTTGGACGGCATAACCCTGGACGAGCTGGAGGCCGCCACGGGAGCCGCCGTTAAAACCGCCCCGGGCCCGGCGGAACTGATCAGAACCATTAAAGATGCAGCAGGTGATTGAATGCCAAAACCAATCGTAGCCATCCTGGGAAGGCCCAACGTGGGCAAATCCACCCTTTTCAACCGCATTGCGGGCGAGAGGCTGGCAATAGTGGAAGAGCTCCCGGGAGTCACCAGGGACAGGCATTACCGGGACGCCGAATGGGCGGGGCGAAACTTCACCCTGGTGGACACCGGAGGCCTGGATTTCTCAGACCAGGACACAATCGCCGGCAATATCCGGAAGCAGGCAGAGGTGGCAATAAGTGAGGCCGATGTAATAATCTTTGTGGTGGACGCCCGGACAGGCCTGACCCCTGGCGACAGGGAAATAGCCGGAGTGCTGAGAAAGGCGGACAAACCGGTGGTACTGGTGGCAAACAAGGTGGAAAACTTCAGTGCCCAGAAGGAATATCTTGAATTTTACAGCCTGGGCCTGGGGGAGCCCATTCCGGTCTCCGGGGCCCAAGGCATGAATACCGGCGACATGATGGACGCGGTGGTGCAAAGACTGCCCCGGGCGGAAGAGGAACCAGAAGACCCGGACCGGGTTAAAATAGCTGTAATCGGCCGGCCCAACGTGGGCAAGTCATCCCTGGTGAATAAAATACTGGGGGAAGAGCGGGTGATTGTGAGCAATATTCCAGGCACCACCAGGGACGCCATAGACACGCCGTTTTGCCGGGAGGGACGGAGCTACATACTGATTGACACCGCCGGAATAAGGAGAAAAAGCCGGATAGAGATTCCCACCGAAAGGTACAGTGTAATCCGGGCGTTAAGGGCCATCGACCGCAGCGATGTGGTACTGCTGGTCATCGACGCCGTAGAGGGAGTCACCGACCAGGACAAAAGAATAGCCGGCTACGCCCACGAACAGGGCAAGGCATCGATAATCGCGGTCAACAAATGGGATTTGATTGATAAAGACCACCGCACGGCGGACAGATTTTCCGCCGGATTAAGGGAAGAGCTGGGGTTCATGAAATATGCCCCCGCTGTATACGTGTCCGCCCTGACCGGACAGCGGGTACCCAAAATATTGCAGATGGTGGACAAATCGGCGGAGAACCACAGCTTGAGGGTGTCCACACCGGGGATCAACAGCCTGATCCGGGAGTCAGTGATGCAAAATCCGCCTCCCTCATACAAAAACAGGCGCCTGAAAATATACTATACCGTGCAGAACGGTGTCAGGCCGCCGAAATTCACCTTCTTTGTCAACGACCCGGAATTGGCGCACTTTTCATACATGCGCTACCTGGAGAACCAGATCCGGCAGGCTTACGGCTTTGAAGGGACACCGGTGAAATTTGTGATGAAAAGAAGAAGCGGGAAGGGCGGGGGTTGTTGAAAATGTGGCTGCTTTTACTGATTGCCAGCTACCTGATTGGATCAATACCCTTTGGCTTCATAGTGGCCAGGGCCAGGGGGATCGACATAAGGCTGCACGGCAGCGGGAACATAGGTGCCACCAATGTCTGGCGCACATTGGGCGCCGGCTGGGGAATGCTGGTGTTGGCGCTGGACGCGCTAAAAGGGGTGGCGGGGGTGTTTCTCGGCAGGCTGGCCGGATTCGAGGGCGCGGAGCTGCTGACCGGCATCGCGGCGCTTCTGGGCCACGCCTTCCCCGTGTACCTCGGATTCAAAGGGGGTAAAATCATAGCCACCGGCCTGGGGGTAATGCTGGCCCTGGCGCCTCCGGTGGCGCTAATGGCCGTATTGATCTTCGCCACTGTGGTTTTGCTTTCCAGATACGTTTCCCTTGGTTCCATCTGCGGCGCAGTGTCAGTGCCCATACTGCTGGCGCTATTCAATTACAGCGGAGCCTACCTGTTGTTCGGCCTGACGGTATGCATTTTCGCCATATTGAAACACATCCCAAACATTAAAAGGATGGCGGCGGGCACCGAATCAAAGGTGAAATTCAAGTGACGCCGCCAAAACAACACCGGGGGTAATACAGTTGCAATCGAAAAAAATTTCCATCCTGGGCGCCGGCAGCTGGGGAACGGCCTTGGCCGTCCACCTGGCCAGGAAGGGCTACCACCCCCGCCTTTGGTCCCGCCGGGCGGAACTGGTGAAAGAAATGGCGGAAACCGGAAAAAACAGCGCCTACCTACCCGAGACTGAGATACCGGAAAGAGTGTCCGCCTGCTCCGACCTTGAAGAAGCCGTGCGGACGGCGGAGGTGTTGATTTTTGCGGTCCCCTCCCACGCCTTTAGGGAGGTGTTGATGCAGGCCCTGCCAAAAATGTGGCGGGACACCGTTTTAATAAACGCAGCCAAAGGAATCGACGAGAACACCCTGCAGCGCCAATCCGAAATATTCGAGGAAATAGCCGGAAAAAATGAAAACTATGCCGTCCTCTCCGGTCCCAGCCACGCCGAAGAGGTGGGACTGGGCATGCCCACCGCGGTGGTGGTGGCTTCCCAACACGGCACCTGCTCCATAAAGGCCCAGCACATATTGATGTCGCCTGACTTCAGGGTTTATACCAATACTGACGTAATCGGAGTGGAGCTGGGCGGTTCATTGAAAAACATAATCGCCCTGGGCACCGGTATTGCCGAAGGACTGGGCTATGGCGACAACACCAAGGCCGCCCTCATGACCAGGGGGCTGGCCGAAATCACCAGGCTGGGCACCGCCCTGGGCGCCAGCCCGATGACATTCTCGGGACTGGCGGGATTAGGCGACCTCATAGTGACATGCACCAGCAGACACAGCAGAAACCGGAGAGCCGGAATAGAAATAGGCTCCGGCAAAACTCTGGAGGAAGCCCTGGCATCGGTCCGGATGGTGGTGGAGGGGGTGAGAACCACTCTGGCGGCCAAAAAGATATCCCTGCGCCATAAAGTGGAAATGCCCATCACCGACCAGATGCACAGTGTTCTATTCGAGGGGAAAAACCCCATGGAAGCGGTGGCGGCGTTGATGGGACGGGGAAAAAAGGACGAAACGGAGTGCATGATTGTATAAAATTTATCGGCAGAGGGGGATTTATCAGTGATAATTGTCGAATACCAGGGAAAAAGGCCCCAGATAGCCGAAGGGGTGTTTGTGGCCCCCACTGCGGTGATTATTGGTGACGTCACCCTGGGTGAAGGATCCAGCGTCTGGTACGGGGCCGTGTTAAGGGGAGACTTCGGCAAAATCACCATCGGCAGGAACACCAGCATACAAGACAATGTGGTTATCCACATGACCCCCGGTGGAGAGGCAAAAGTCGGAGACAACTGCACCATCGCCCACGGGGCGGTGCTGCATACCGCCACGGTGGGGAACGGCACCGTGGTGGGCATGAACGCCGTTCTCCTCGATAATTGCGTGGTGGGGGAACAGTGCATGATTGCCGCGGGAAGCGTGGTCTCCTCGGGCGCCAGCATCCCCGACAGACACTTGGCCGCCGGCTCCCCGGCAGCGCCGAAGAAAGAAATTTCCGGCCAGGCGCTGAGCTGGGTCACCGCCAGTTCCATGGCCTACTCGCACCTGGCTAAATCGTATGTGGAACAGGGACTTTAAGCAACATTACCCTGTTTCCATCTGCACTCCGCCGCCCCGCCGGGCGGCTTTTTTATTCACTGTTACCGCCGGGTTTTATATTTTGCCTTTTGTAATATTATTGCCCACACTTCATATATATATATTGTTAATGTATATTACTGGAAAAAAACTGCACTCGGTTGACTCTTCACAGACCCGCCACAGCCGGCCATACTGTGACAGGGTTGGGGGGGATGGAATCAGATTCTGAGCTTTTCAATATATATTATTTAGCTTACCAAGGAGGGAGTGTTATGGAAAAACTCGACATTTTCAGGGATATAGCTGAAAGAACCGGTGGCGATCTGTATCTCGGCGTCGGCGGCGGAGTACGGACCGGAAAATCGACGTTCATTAAAAAGTTTATGGAACTGCTGGTGATCCCGAACATCAAAAACCCCCACGAAAGGGAAAGGGCCAGAGACGAACTGCCCCAGAGCGGAGCGGGCAGAATCATCATGACCACCGAACCCAAGTTTGTTCCCAACGAAGCTGTTGAAATCAATGTTTCCAGCGGACTCAAGGTGAAAATGCGCCTTGTGGACTGTGTCGGCTACAAAGTGGAAGGAGCTCTGGGCTACGAAGACGAGGAAGGTCCCCGCATGGTGTCGACACCGTGGTACGAAGAGCCAATACCATTCCAGGAAGCAGCCGAACTGGGCACCAGGAAGGTCATTTCAGAACACTCCACCATGGGTATTGTAGTCACCACTGACGGCAGCATAACCGACATTCCCAGGGAAAATTACATTGAAGCCGAAGAAAGGGTGGTTGAGGAATTCAAGGACATCAGCCGGCCGTTTCTGTTGATTATGAACACCGTCAGCCCCCAGTCCCCGGAAGTGATGGACCTGTGCGAAGAACTGGGCGAAAAGTACGACGTGCCGGTAATACCGGTGAACGCCGCCGAACTGACCCAGAAAGACATTCTGTCCATTTTGGAAAAGGTGCTGTACGAATTCCCGGTAAACGAGGTGAACATATCACTTCCAATATGGGTGGAGGAACTGGATTACAGACACTGGCTGCGTCAAAAATTCGAGGAGGCCGTACAGGAGACCGTGCGGCACATAAAGAGGCTCCGCGACATCAATAATGCGGTGGAACACCTGGGGGACTACGATTTTGTCTCCAGGGTGGCGCTGCACAGAATGGATATGGGCACCGGGGTGGCCGCCATGGAAATATCGTCCGGCCCCGAATTGTTCTACCAGGTACTGGCCGAGGAAACCGGTTTCAAAGTGGCGGGGGATCACGAACTCTTCAGGCTGGTTAAGGATCTGTCCGTGGCCAAGCGTGAGTATGACAAGGTGTCCGTCGCCCTGCAGGAAGTCAGGGAAACCGGCTACGGGGTGGTCACCCCCAAGCTGGACGAAATGAACCTGGAGGAGCCGGAGCTGATCCGCCAGGGCAACCGCTTCGGGGTGAAACTGAGGGCCAGCGCCCCATCCCTGCACATTATAAGAGCGGACATCACCACCGAAATCACCCCCATCATAGGCACCGAAAAGCAGTGTGAAGAGCTTGTGCGGTACATGCTCAACGAATTTGAGGAAAACCCGCAAAAAATCTGGGAGTCCGAAATATTTGGCAAGTCGCTGCACGACCTGGTGAGAGAAGGCATCCAGAACAAGCTGCACAGAATGCCGGAGAATGCCCAGGTCAAGCTGCAGGAAACACTGCAACGGATAGTCAACGAAGGAAGCGGCGGCCTCATCTGCATAATAATATAACCGGTCGGAAGGCCGGATTTTTTTTCTTCAAGGAAATTATCCTGTGGTTTATACCGCATTCCTTATTTTGCCTGGCACCCTAAAAGTTGCCAGGCAAAGACAGGGCGTACACGGGGGGAGTATTTTAATAACTTAGGTAACCGGTACCTAAGTTACAGTACCTAAGTTACATAAGTTACAGGACGCGCAGCGTCCGTCGAAGGGGCGGCAGCCCCTAGCGAACAAGAAAAGCGATACTTTTTCAGCTATTGGGCGATGAAATCGCTTTTCTTGTGCCTTGACAAGCTTTGTCATTATAATTATGATAATGATAATTGTTATCATAATAAATAGCATTATCACTGACTCAAAAAACTTTCATAAAATGAGGTGACCCGGAATGTCCTTTGTGAACGGTGAACCTTCGGCGCCTGGGGCGGCTGATGTTTTCTCACAAGTCGCCGAACTAAAGCGGCAGAATGCCGAACTGCTGGCTATAAACCTGATACTGCATGAAAGGATTAAAGAACTTGATTTTTCACAACATGTGTTCAACGATCTATTTAAAAATTACAACCTCGACAGCACTATTAAATCCATTCTGGATATGGCCACTAAAATAACCTGTAGCGAAGCGGGCCTTATTATGCTGGGAGACAACGGCTTCCGCAGCTTCAAAATTATTTCAGCCCTGGGAGTGTTTGAACTATCCCTGAAGGAGTACCTGCAGAACAATACAAGCATGTTTTTAGCGTGCGCTTCTTCACAAGAGATGGTATTGACCTGCGGCGATTCTGCATTCGAGCCCCTGCATAATCTTGATCCCTCCCTGCGTTCCCTGATGGCCGTTCCGTTAAAAACAGAAAGCCGGGTCATCGGCGTTATCGTGTTGATGCACCGGCACCAAGGCCGGGATAATCACCGGATTGATTACGATGAAAACCAGCGGTCAACCATCATGACCTTTGCTAAACAAGCCGCCCTGATACTGGATAATACCCGCTTGAAAATAGAGTTCGGACGGAAGGAGCTGTATTTAAAAACCATCACTGCCTTAACCTCGGCCATAGACGCCAAGGATAGGTATACCCGCAATCATTCCCGCAATGTGGCCAGATATGCCGTAGTCCTGGGAGAAAAGCTGGGCCTTTCATCCGAGGAGATTATGAACATAAATTATGGCGCCATTCTACACGACATCGGGAAAATAGGCGTTCCGGAAGCCACATTAAACAAGCCGGGCCGGCTGACCCCGCATGAATTTGAGTTGATTAAGACACATCCCACTATCGGCGTCAATATTCTGGCCCCTATAGATTTTCTTGAAGAGGCAATGAATGTAGTCCGTCACCACCATGAGCGCTACGACGGGAGTGGTTATCCCAGCGGCCTGAAGGGGGAGTCGATACCCTACGCCGCCCGGATTGTGGCCATCGCCGACGCTTGGGACGCCATGACGTCCCACCGGTCTTACCGCCGGGCCCTTACCGTGGAAGCCGCCATCCGGGAGCTGCAGGCAGGATCCGGAGGACAATTCGATCCGGCAATGGTAAATATCTTCACATATATTATTCAAAAAAACCGAATCTGACGGGTGATGGTTAACCGGCGGCACCGCCCGGCACGGCAAATAATCCCATATTCACCTTGGAAGGTATTATCCCATGTCGCACTTTAAGGATTTTTCCATACAAAATTACCGTCTATTGGAAACGGAGCTTCTAATCGCCAGGTTGCGCAAATGGATGGTTTGCCTCGGCCTGGCAACCGGCTTTTTATTCACCCGGTTCGATTCCGTGTCCGCTGCCCAGTGGCTGGCTGCCGGAGCGGCGGTATATTACAGTTTTCAGATAGAAGATTACTATCGATCCTCTGGCGTGAAGTCTCTCAAATATCTGTCGGCCATACTGGATTTCGCGATAATCGGGGGCTTGATGCGCCTGTGGACCGGCTTTGAATACCACTACCTGGGCCTGTTTTTCGTCAACGCCTTGTTCCTGTCAATGCGTTTCGCACTGTCAGGGTGGCCATGGCTTTTAGCCAACGCCGGCTTGTTTGTCCTGGCTCTGTACTGCGGGGGGAACCTGAAAACAGCACCTCTGGAAGTTGTATGGATATTGCTCGTTTCGTCCCTGGGCGCCTGGCTGGCTCAGGAACACCGGCAGATGGACAGCAACTTCCTGACCCTGATTCACCTCAGCCATTTTTTCAATTCCACATTGCGGGAAGGACAGGTGTTGGAAAATACGGTCCGGGAATTAAACTCCAACTGGCCCGGAGGCGAATGTCATCTGGCGACACTGGCCGACGGCGGAGAATTTACCGTGGTGGCCTCGCCGCGGAATACACTGCTGGGCAAACTGAATCCGGGGTCTGACATTACAGTCATGCTGGTGGAAGAACAAAGACCTGTGATCATTAGAAATACTCTGCAGGACAAGCGGCTGACGGCCGATTTTTTGAACAAGTTTTATCTGAAATCATTGATACTGACGCCGGTGGTGGTGAAGGGCCGCACCACCGGCCTGGTGATTCTGGAGTCGCCAAAAATCCGTGACTTTAACCATGACGAGCTGGCCATGGCCATATTGGCGTCCAGTCAGATAGGGATAAGCCTGGAAAACGCCCGGCTTTATGAGGGCATGGAAAGGTTGGCCCGCATCGATGAGTTGACCAATATATACAACAGGCGCGCTTTCTATGAGATGGCCGAGGCTGAATTGGGGCAAGTCCGGCAAAAAAGCCTCTGTTTCTCCCTGATTATGATGGACATAGATTTCTTCAAACATATCAACGACCGCTGGGGCCACCTGACAGGGGATGGTGTACTGGCGCGGGTGGCAGAATTGATAAAAAAGAACTTGAGGGCGGGGGACAGCGTGGCCCGCTACGGGGGCGAAGAATTTGTTCTCATATTACCCGAAACAGCCGGCAGTACGGCTATCCAGGTGGCGGAGAGAATTCGCCGGGCGGTGGAGGAATTGAGCTGGCCCAAAGGCATGAAGGTTACCATCAGTGCAGGGGTGGCCTCTTACCCAAAAGACGGCGACAACCTGGAGGAATTGCTGAGAAACGCAGACCTGGCCCTGTACAATGCCAAATCCGGGGGGCGAAACCAAGTGCGGCCCGGGTGCGATCCGGGCGGGGAGGCCAGGCACACCGGATAAACAGGGGGCATTTTTGAATCCCCTCCGATACAACACTTACAACACTCAGGCGAATTTGTTTTTCAACTACGGCGATCCCATGCCAAATTCAATTCTTGTATTTACATAGGGGGACTTTAGTGCTATAATGTCTACCATTGATGGAATAATATCCATCGCAAGTGGACAGGGGAGCGGGGCATGACTAATAACGCAAGGTTTTTTCTGGTCCAGGCCGACATATTGCCTGATTCCATCCAGAAGACTCTAAAGGCAAAGGAAATGCTGCTCAAGGGGGAGGCCAGCACCATCAACGAGGCGGTGGAAAGGGTGAACCTCAGCAGGAGCGCCTTCTACAAATACAGGAACAGCGTGTTCGCCCTCCAGGACGAGGCCGTGGTCAGGAATGTAACCATCAACCTGACCCTTGAACACCGGCCCGGCGTGCTTTCAAGGGTGCTGTCCAACATTGCCGCCCTGGGCGGCAATATACTCACCATCAACCAGGAGATGCCGGCCCGGGGCCAGGCCAGGGTGGACATACACCTGGATATTTCAGAAACCACCGGTGAAATGGAGACGGTAATAGGCAGCCTTGAAAAGATAGACGGGGTGAAATCGGTGTCCCTGCAGGAGGGAAGCCTCCGTCGGAGATAGGGAGGGGGATGTTTATGAAAAGCGTAAAAATAGGATTCCTGGGCTTCGGCACCGTGGGGACCGGGGCCTACCGGATACTGTCGGGCAACTCCGGCAGCATCGCCCAAAAGGTGGGCGCAGAAATCGAAGTGGCCGGGATACTGGTCAGGGACGCCGGGAAAAACAGGGGGCCGGACATAAACAACATAAACAAGGGGTTGTTTACCGAAAATCCTGAGGATATACTGGATAACAACGACATAGACATACTGGTGGAGGTCATGGGTGGAATAGAGCCCGCCAGGGAATACATGATCAAGGGATTCAAAAACGGAAAAAGCGTAGTCACCGCCAACAAGGACTTGATGGCCCTGCACGGCAAGGAACTGTTCAGGATTGCCGGAGATCACCGGGCCGATCTGCTTTTCGAGGGCAGCGTGGGGGGCGGAATACCAATCATCAGGCCCCTCAAGCATTGTCTGGCGGCCAACAGGCTCACGGATATAATGGGTATTATAAACGGCACTACGAATTACATGCTTACGAAAATGACCAGGGAGGGGTCGGATTTCGTCTCGGCCCTCCGGGAAGCCCAGGAAAAAGGATATGCCGAGGCGGACCCCGGTGCCGATGTGGAGGGGCATGATGCCGCCAGGAAGCTTTCCATACTGGCCTCCATCGCCTTCAACACCCGTGTCACAGTGCACGACGTGTACGTGGAGGGGATTGCCGGCATCGCCAGGGAAGACATCGCCTACGCCGGGGACCTGAATTATTATATAAAGCTTCTGGGCATTGCCAGGGACACCGAAGAAGGGGTGGAGGCAAGGGTTCACCCGTGCTTTGTGCCCCGCACCCACCCGCTGGCCTCGGTCAGCGACGTATACAACGCTATTTTCGTCAGGGGAGACGCGGTGGGGGAAACCATGTTCTTCGGCCGCGGGGCGGGAAACATGCCCACGGGCAGCGCCGTGGCGGCGGACATTATGGAGGCGGCCCGAAATAAAATAAGAAATATCACCGGGCTGAACTGCACCTGCTACGAAGAAAAGCCCATCCGGCCCATGGGGCAGGTGGAGAGCAAGTACTACCTGAGACTGAAAGTGCAGGACCGCCCGGGGGTGCTGGCCTCCATAGCCTTCGCCCTGGGTGACAGGAACGTAAGCATAGCCTCGGTACTACAAAAACACACCACGGGGGAATTTGCGGAAATAGTACTGATCACCCACAGGGTGAGGGAGCAGGATATGCAGGACGCCCTTAAAATTATTGAAAAGCTGCCGGCGGTGGGAGAGATCTGCAGCCTGATCAGGGTGGAGGGAGATTAATAAGGGGGTTGACCATGGTCAGAGTACAGGTGCCGGCCACAACGGCAAATCTCGGCCCCGGGTTCGACTGCCTAGGATTGGCCTTGCAGCTGTACAACTACGTGGAAATGTCCACTGCCGCGTCCGGACTTCACATTGAAGTACAGGGGGAAGGCAGCGCCGAAATACCCAAAAATGAAGAGAACGCAGTTTACCAGGCGGCCCGGAGGGTGTTCAGGCAGGTGGGCTACCGTACCCAGGGAGTCAGGCTCAAGCTTGTCAACAACATACCGGTGGCCCGGGGGCTGGGCAGCAGCACCGCCGCCATCGTGGGGGGAATAATTGCCGCCGGCATTATTTCCGGAGCAAGGCTGGAACAGAGGGATATAATCAACTTGGCCTACGGTATGGAGGGACATCCGGACAACATCGCCGCTGCGGTTATGGGCGGCGTAGTTGTGGCGGTGCCCGCCGACGGCGAGGTCAGGTGCGTCAAGATACCTCCCCCCAAGGGATTGAAGGCGGTGGTATCCGTTCCGGATTTCCCTCTATCCACCAGAACATCCAGGGAAATTCTGCCCCAGCAGGTGCCCATAAACGACGCTGTTTTCAACCTTGGCAGGGTGGCCCTACTGGTTTCCGCACTGTATACCGGAGACATCAGCCAATTCACGGTGGCCATGGAGGACCGCCTCCACCAGCCCCACAGAACATCTCTGGTTCCGGGGATGAAAAAGGTGTTCGCCGCCGCCAAACTGGCGGGGGCCAAGGGGATTACCCTGAGCGGGGCCGGCCCCGCCATCATAGCATACTCAGACGACAACCTGGATCTCATCGCCCGGGTCATGCGGGACACCCTCAGGCAGAACGGTGTTAAAGCAAAGACAATGGTCCTGGGCATATCCCCGGTGGGGGCCAGGGCGCTGGAGATTAAATAGCGCCCCAGGCGGCTGGAATGCAAAAACATCACAGAGAAAGGACTTTGACATGCTGATTGTGCAAAAGTACGGGGGCAGCTCGGTGGCCGATGCCCAGAGCATCAAAAGAGTGGCCGGAAGGGTAGCCGGGGTTAAGAATGACGGGCACGATGTGGTGGTGGTGGTGTCGGCCATGGGGGACACCACCGACGAGCTGATTGATCTGGTAAAAAGCGTATCCAGCCACCCGGAGGAGAGGGAAATGGACATGATCCTTTCCACCGGCGAACAGGTGTCCATTGCGCTGCTGGCCATGGCGGTGGGGGACCTTGGCCTGGAGGCCATCTCCATGACCGGCCCCCAGGCCGGAATATACACCGACAGCGTGCACACAAAGGCCAGAATAACGGAAATACGCTGCGAAAGGGTCAGGGAGGAGATTGATGCGGGCAAAGTGGTGATAGTGGCCGGATTTCAAGGCATGAACGGCACCGGTGACATAACCACCCTGGGCCGCGGCGGTTCCGACACCACGGCGGTGGCCCTGGCCGCGGCCCTGAAAGCCGACCTTTGCGAAATATACACCGACGTGGACGGAGTGTACACATCAGACCCCCGGGTGGTCAAAAACGCCAGGAAGCTGGAGAGCATATCCTACGATGAAATGCTGGAGTTGGCCCACCTGGGGGCGGTGGTGCTGCACCCCAGGTCCGTGGAGTGCGCCAAAATCCACGCCATACCGATACACGTCAGGAACAGCTTCAATCATAACCCCGGCACAATAGTCAAGGAGGCAAGCGACATGGAAAAAACCATGGTGGTGACCGGCGTCGCCCACGATCTGAACGTAGCCAGAATAGGCATATTCGACGTGCCCGACAGGCCCGGAACCGCCTGGAGGCTGTTTAGGGCCATGGCCGAAGAACATATAAATGTGGATATGATCATTCAGAGCTTCATGCGGAACGGCGTAAACGACATAGCCTTCACCGTGGCCAAGACCGACCTCCGGAAGGCCCTTCCGGTGCTGGAGAGAATAAAGGACGAAGTGGGTTTCTCCGGTTACACATGGGACGACGGTGTCGCCAAGGTTTCCGTGGTGGGCGCCGGCATGGCCACAAATCCCGGCGTGGCCGCCAGGATGTTCGGGGCCCTGGCCTCCAAAAATATAAACCTGGAGATGATCAGCACCTCGGAAATAAGAATTTCGTGCGTAATAAAGGCCGAACAGGCGCCGGAGGCCGTCAACGCCCTGCACAACACCTTCGGCCTGGGAGACTGTTGACCATCATAGCACTACTCAGTTAGTGCACATGCCAGCACGCTCACACCGGCCCGCCGATTCTGTCTCCTGACAGAAACATCCCCATCAAATCGTGCCCCCGCTCCACAAACAGGCCACCGGCGGCGGCCTCCTCGCAGTATGTGGCGCCCGGACTGTTCAGCGGCCCTTGGGAATCGTAAATCACAAAGGGCACCGGGTCCGGTGTGTGGGTCATCAGTGACAGGGGAGTGGGGTGATCCGGCAAAACCATTATTCTGTACCGGTCAAATTCCACCATCTGCTCCATCAGGGGCCCCAGCACCCGCCGGTCGATCTCCTCGATGGCCCGCACCTTTATTTCGGTGTTTCCCTGGTGGCCCGCCTCGTCCGGGGCCTCGATGTGGAGGTAGACCAGGCCGGCCCCCCGCCTGAGGGCGTCCATGGCCGCCGAGGCCTTCCCCTCGAAGTTGGTGTGTATGTTCCCGGTGGCACCCTCCACCTCCAGCACTGACATGCCGGCACAGATGCCTATCCCCTTGATCAAATCCACTGCGGAAATGACGGCCCCCTCAATGCCGTACCGGTCACTGAACTTCTCCAGGCTGGGGCTTTTGCCCTGGCCCCAGAACCACACCGAGTCCGCCGGCCTGATTCCCGGATGCCGGGTGTTGGCGGGGTGGCTTTTAAGAAACGGATGGCTTTCTTTCATCACCGCAAGGAGCACGTCGCCACCCTCACCCCGGGGAAGGTAAAGGCCGATTTTTTTGCCCGTAATGTCATGGGGCGGCGTCAAAAAGGCGCCATCGGCCCCCCCCCTCCACACCATCAGGTGGCGGTAGCTGACACCGGGGTAAAAATCCATTCCATCCCTCTTCAGAAACCGGGCCAGATCCCCAATCAGCACCGCCGCCCGTTCGGATTTTATCTCGCCGGCACTGTAATCCACCATGGTTTTATCCTCATATTCAGGACCGCCGGACAGTGTCACCAGGTTGCAGCGGAAGGCCACATCGCTTTCCCCCAGCTTCACCCCCATGCTCACCGCTTCCAGCGGCGCCCTGCCGGTATAACAAGTGGCCGGATCGTACCCCATCACACTGAGATTGGCCACATCACTGCCCGGAGGGAAACCTTCGGGGACAGTCCTGACCAGCCCCATGGCCCCTTTCCGGGCCAGCCGGTCCATATTGGGGGTCCTGGCGTACTGCAGCGGCGTCAGCCCCCCCAGTTCCGCCCGCCCGTAGTCGGCCATGCCGTCTCCCAAAATCACGATATATTTCATAGCCTGCCGATTCCTCCGCAAAAAGATTGTCCCGGTCAAATTATTCTATGCCGCCACCGCCATATCCTGCCCTGAAAACAGTTTATACTGCATTCCTTATCCTGTCGGAAGACAGAATACGGGAGACAGGAGAGAACTCAGAACCCGGAACGGGCATTCCTTTATCTGCCGGAATCCGTAAGCCGGAAGTCAAAACCTGTATCCCGCCCGAAATTGTGTGTTATAATACAGGAAAAGTTTCTTACAGCAAGAGATGGTGAACAATTGAAATACTACCACATAGTTTCCTTCGGCTGTCAGATGAACGATCACGACGGCGAAAAGATGCGGGGCATACTGGACTGGATGGGGTATGCCGGGACGGAAAGAATGGAAGAAGCCGATGTGCTGCTTATCAACACCTGTTGCGTCAGGGAAACGGCCGAAAACAAGGTCTACGGACTTATAGGCCGGCTGCGCAAATTAAAGGAGAAAAAGCCCGGACTGTTTATCGGCGTGGGAGGATGCATGACCCAGGTGGAGGATACCGCCAACCACATTAAAAAACGGTATCCGTATATAGACCTGGTCTTCGGCACCGGCAACCTTCATCGCCTGCCGGAATTAATCGAAGGAGCGGTCCCCGGCCACGGGCCGCTGATCAGCCTGTGCTCCCCGGAAGGAATTCAGGAGGGGATCCCCGCCAAAAGACAAAGCGGCCTTAAAGCCTGGGTTCCTGTCATATACGGGTGCAACAATTTCTGCACATACTGCATAGTCCCCCACGTGCGGGGAAGGGAAAGGAGCCGCAGGCCCGAAGACATTATAAAAGAAGTAAAGGACCTGGCTGCCGCGGGATACAAAGAGGTGACCCTGCTGGGGCAAAATGTGAACTCCTACGGCAGGGACCTGAATGAAAAGTACGGTTTCGCCGAATTGCTATATGATCTGGACAGTATCGATGGCCTGTCCAGGATCCGTTTCATGACCTCCCACCCGAGGGACTTCACCGGACGGCTGATAAAAGCCGTCAAGGAGTGCGATAAGGTCTGCGAGCATTTCCACATCCCGGTGCAATCGGGCAGTGACAGAATACTGAAGGCCATGCACCGGGGATACGACCGCCGCTATTATCTGGATCTGATTGACGGGATAAGAAGTGAAATTCCCGGCGCCTCCATAACATCGGACATAATGGTGGGCTTTCCCGGGGAAACCGGGGAAGACTTCCTGGACACCATGGACGTGGTGGAAAGGGTGCGCTACGACGCCGCCTTCACCTTTATATACAACAGGCGCAGGGGTACGCCGGCCGGGGGGATGCCCGGACAGGTCCCGGAAAAGGAAAAGACCAAAAGAATAGAAGCCCTTATCAAAAGACAAAATGAAATTACCATGGAAAAAAACATGGAAGAACTGGGGCTAATCCACCGGGTGCTGGTGGAAGGGCCCGGCAAAACCAGCCCGGAACTGGTGGGCGGCCGGACCAGGACCAACAAAATGGTGTTCCTGCCGGGCGATGAGGGGGACACCGGCAGGGAATTCCGCGTGAGAATCGTGGGAGGGGCCCTGACATATCTTGAGGGTGAAAAACTGAACGCCGCCAGTTGCCCCTGCGTTTAAGGGGGTTTTCCCTTTTCCGGGAATGCGATTGTAATATAATGTACCGGAGGAGGGCCGGCAGTGAGCTACACCCCGATGATCAACCAATACCTGGAAATAAAAAAACAGCACAATGACGCCATACTTTTTTTTCGTCTCGGTGATTTTTACGAGATGTTTTTCGAAGACGCCGTCACCGCGTCGGCGGCGCTTGAAATAACCCTCACCGGCAGAGATGCCGGACAGCCGGAAAGGGTGCCCATGTGCGGAGTGCCTTACCATGCGGCGGAAACATACATCGCCCGGCTGATCCAAAAAGGATTCAAAGTTGCCATCTGCGAGCAGGTGGAAGACCCGTCCACGGCCAGGGGAATCGTTAGAAGGGAAGTGGTGCGGGTCGTAACTCCGGGAACGGTGATGGAAAGCACATCCCTGGACGAAAAAAGCCACAACTACCTGGTTTCCATCGCCGAAGGCGGAGGTGATTACGGCTTTGCCCTGGCCGACATCTCCACCGGGCTTTTGCAGTGCACCCAGTTTTCCGGCCCCGGCGGAAAATCTCTGCTGATGGACGAGCTGGTCAGGCTGAGCCCGGCCGAAGTGCTGGTTCCCAGGACGCTGGGAGGCAGTCCGCTGCCGGACGAAATAAAAACCCTTCTCCCCACAGTTGTTTCGCTGTGGGACGACCAGTATTTCACCATGGAAAAAAGTGCCCGGAAGCTTGACGATGTACTGGGAAACCGGTGGCGTGAAGCCCTCCGGGGCCACCCCTTGGCCGCCGCCGCCTCGGGATCCCTGCTGTGGTACATGCAGGAAACCCAAAAGAAGAATGCCGGACAGATAAAAAATATAACCCTGTACTCGAGCACCCAGTTCCTGATGATGGACCGGGCCACCAGAAAAAATCTGGAGCTGACCTCCTCCATCCGGGACGGCGGAACCTGGGGGACACTAATCTGGGTTCTGGACAACACAAAGACCTCCATGGGCGGAAGACTGTTGAAAACCTGGATAGACCAGCCCCTCACCGATCCCGCCGCCATCAACCACAGGCTGGACGGCGTGGAAGAACTTAAAAACAGCACCGTTATGAGACATGACCTAAAAAGGTTGCTGGCCGGAATTTACGACCTGGACCGGCTGGCTTCCAGGGCCGTCTTCGGCACGGCCAACGCCAGGGATCTTCTGGCCCTGAAAAACTCCCTGCGGATAATCCCATCCCTGACAAAAACGCTGGAGGGGGTGAAATCCTCCGTCCTCCTGAAGGCCGCCGCCGGCCTGGACCCGCTTTCCGACATATGCGGCCTTATTGAGGAATCCATTGCCGGGGAGCCCCCGGCCGCAGTCCGGGACGGCAATATAATCAGGGACGGGTACAGTCCGGAAGTGGACAGGCTCCGGAGCGTGCAGCGGGAAGGCAGGACCTGGCTAGTCGGTCTGGAGGCCGGGGAAAGGGAGAGTACAGGCATAAAGTCTCTCAAAGTAGGGTTCAACAAGGTTTTCGGTTATTACCTCGAGGTCACCAAGGCCAATCTGAACCTGGTGCCTTCTTATTTTATAAGAAAGCAGACCCTGGCCAACGCAGAACGGTACATCACCCCCAAACTGAAAGAATTGGAGGAACTGATACTGTCCGCCGGAGACAGGCTGATACAGTTGGAATATAGCATCTTCAGCGAAATAAGGGAAAAAGTGGCCGGCGCCGTGGACAGGATCCAAAAAACCGCAAGGGCGGTGGCCCTGGTGGATGCAATTCTTTCACTTGCCGCCACGGCCGTAGAGGAAAATTACATCCGGCCTAGAATTCTTAGTGATAAAGAAATCTTTATCAAAGACGGCCGTCATCCGGTAATTGAGAAGGTGCTCGGTTCAGGCCGGTTCGTTCCCAACGATACCGCATTAAACGGTTCAAACAATGTAATGCTGATTACCGGCCCCAACATGGCCGGCAAGAGCACATATATGCGCCAGGTGGCCCTGCTGGTGCTGATGGCCCAGATGGGAAGCTTCATTCCCGCCCGGGAAGCGGGAATAGGCATCGCCGACAGAATTTTTACCCGTATAGGGGCGGCCGACTACTTGGCCGAAGGACAGAGCACCTTCATGGTGGAGATGACGGAGTGCAGGAAAATACTGTCCGGGGCCACCGGCAGGAGCCTGGTGCTGATGGACGAAGTGGGCAGGGGGACCAGCACCTTTGACGGGATCAGCATCGCCAGGGCACTGGTTGAGTATATTGTCAGTCATCTGAACTCCCGGACCCTTTTCTCCACACACTATCACGAGCTCACCGACCTGGAGTCCCTGCCGGGGGTCGGGAACTACACCATCACGGTTAAAGAGCAGGACCAGGACATAATTTTTTTAAGAAAATTGATTCCGGGAAAGGCCGACAGGAGCTACGGCATACACGTGGCCGCCCTGGCCGGACTGCCGGCCCCGGTTATTGAGCGGGCCCGGGAAATACTGTCCGGATTGGAACATTCAAATACCGCTTTTTCCGGCACGGCCGTCCCGGCCGGCAGCCGCTGCGGGGAATGCCCGGTGAAGCACCCCTGCTGTGATGGCAACCGGGAGAGCATCGTCGGCCGTCTCAAGAGCCTGGACATATCAAGCACCACGCCGCTTGAAGCGCTTAATTTTCTGGCAGAACTGCAGGCCAGAGTAAACAATTGCCGTCTGCCGGCATTTGTAAAGATAAAAGAAAAAACATCCAATTCCTGAGGTTCGGGGAGGTGTGCGGGTTGTATATAGGTCTTGATGTGGGGGGAACATTCACTGACGCCGTACTGCTGGAAAAGGGGCAGGTAAGTGCCTGGACCAAGGTTCCCACCAGGCGGGAGCTGCTGACATCCCTGCTGGAGGCCTTTGACAACATTATGGCCGGGGTTGGTGCCGAAATGGTCGACCGGGTGGTGCTGAGCACCACCATGATTACCAACCTCATTGCTGAGAAGAAGTACGACCCGGTGGGCCTGGTTCTCATTCCCGGACCGGGGCTGGACCACGATTGCTACAAGTACTCCGCCGAAACGCACATACTGGACGGGGCCATAGATTACAGGGGCAGGGAAATCGCACCCCTGGACCACCGGCAGGTGGAAGAGGCCCTGGCCCGGATAAACTCCATGAAATTGAAAAAAGTGGCGGTGGTGGGCAAGTTTTCGTCACGCAATAACAAGCACGAAATGGAAGTATTCGAGAAGATCCGCCGGGACAGCCCGGACTGGCATGTGGAAGTGGGCCATAAGGTGGCCGGACAGCTGAATTACCCCAGAAGAATCATGTCCACCCTGCTGACCTGCGCCACCAGGGAGAAATATCAATATTTCACCCGGTCAGTGCTGTCCGCCCTGGAAAGCCGGGGAATAAACTGCCCGGTATATATTTTGAAAGCCGACGGCGGCACCATGCCACTGGAAACGTCCCTGGCCACCCCCGTGGAAACGATATTCAGCGGGCCTGCAGCCAGCATCCTGGGAGTGCAGGCCCTCATACCTCCCGGAGAGACCGCCGTGGTGGTTGATATAGGCGGAACCACTTCAGACCTGGCCCTGATACTGAGCGGCCAGCCCCTCCTGTCATCAAAGGGGGCCTGTATAGACGGGCAAATGACCCACGTCAGGGCGCTGGCGGTAAAATCAGTTCCCATCGGCGGAGATAGCGTGGTGGAAAGGGTGGGGAAGGAAATTGTCATCCTCACGGAAAGGATCGGCCCGCCTTACTGCATGGGCGGGCCGATGCCCACACCCACGGACGCACTGAAGGTGTTGAGGCTCACCAGGCTCGGAGACAGCAGAAAAGCCTGGGAGGCCATGCAGATGCTGGGCAATCCCCTGGGTATCGAGGCCTGGGAAGTGGCTGCCAGAATTACAATGCTGGTTACGGGAATGATTACCTGCGAAATAAATAACATGTTCCGGAACTGGGAGCAGGAGCCGGCCTACCGGGTATGGGAGGTGCTGCAGAAGAGGAAGATCCGCCCCAACACCGTGGTGGGTGTGGGTGGGGCGGCCTCCGGGTTCCTCACCCAGATCGCGGCGGCCCTGGACTGCTATCCGGTCATACCCCCCTATGCCCGGGTGGCCAACGCCATTGGCGCGGCGGTGGCCAGACCCACCCTGCAGGTTAGCCTGCGGGCCGACACCGAACAGGGTATATACAGCATCCAGGAGGAAGGCTGCCAAGGCGCCATAAAGGACCGGCACTTCAGTGAAGAGAAGGCCATGGATCTGGCCACCGAGTGGCTTTGGAGGCGGGCGGAAAAATACGGCTTGAAAGACGGGCTGGGAGAAGTGGAGGTTATCCGGAAGGAAGTATACAACATGGTCAGGGACTGGGTCACCAGCGGCAGGCTGATTGACGTGGCGGTCCAAACCAGGAGGGGAATTCTCCATTATATAGGAACGGGGGTGGCGACGAGTGAAAAATAAAAAAACCGGCGTGATATTCTTCCCGGCCTTTGACTGGGCCATTTCCCCGACCCACCCGGAAAGGGAGGAAAGACTCCTTTATACCCGGGATCAGATATTTGAAGAGGGATTGCTGGATATGACTGAAATAGAGGAATTCCCTCCCAAACTGGCCACCATCCACGACATAGCCAGGATTCATTTCTGTATCCCCAGGGTGCAAAGCCAGGTCACCGAGGCCCATATGATCGCCGCCGGCGCCGCCCTGTCCCTGGGGGACAGTATCATCAGAGGTGAAATAAAAAACGGATTTGCCCTGGTCAGGCCCCCGGGGCACCACGCCATGAGGGTGGTGCACGGAAACCGGGGATTCTGCAATATAAACAACGAAGCGGTGCTGGTGGAATATCTGAGAAGAAGGTACGGGATCAAAAGGGTGGCCGTCGTGGATTCTGATGTTCACCACGGTGACGGCACCCAGGAGATTTTTTACCATGATCCGGACGTGCTGTTCATATCTTTACACCAGGACGGCCGCACAATTTTTCCCGGCACCGGCTTCACCCATGAACTAGGGGGTCCGGGGGCATACGCCCGCACCATCAACATTCCACTGCCGCCGGGGATGACCGACAGGACATTCCACTATGTGGCGGATAACCTGGTGCTGCCCATTCTAAAGGATTTCAAGCCGGACTTTATCATCAACTCGGCCGGGCAGGACAACCACTATACCGACCCGCTGGGAAACATGAAATTCACCGCCCGGGGCTATGCCGAATTCACCAGGAAGTTAAACCCGCACATGGCGGTGCTGGAGGGTGGATACGCCATAGAAACGGCCCTGCCGTACATCAACATGTCAATATTGATGGCCCTGGCCGGCATCAGTTACAAAAACGTAAGGGAACCGGATCTGAACAGCGCCAATCTCAATGAGACGCCGGAAAAATTCGCCCAGGTCCAAAAAATGGTGGAGGACCTGCTCAATATCTGGGAACGCCGGGATAAGGCGGACATCGAAAAGATTTTCGGTTCCGGCAAGTACTACCAGCGCAAAAAGCATATATACTACGACACCGATTACATCGAGGAGGAACAGTTCGAGAAGGTGAGGTTCTGCGGCAGCTGCCCCGGATACATTGTCATAGAGTCCACAGCCAATAAAGGATATGGCGATCCGGCCAGCGTGCTGTGCATTTCCATCCCCATCGACGCCTGCCAGAACTGCCAGGGCGAGGCCTACATGTGGTACGAACAGGGGATGCGGGACAATAAACAGTATAATTTTGTCAAACTTCAGGATAAATCCACCGACACTTGCCTTTCTTATGACAGGAACAACAGGCAGGAGTGGAAATCGGAGGGGCCCGGACCGGAGGTGTAGTTTTTGCCCAGAATCATTCTTCTGGACGAGGCCACCGCCAACCGGATAGCCGCCGGAGAGGTGGTGGAGAGGCCTGCGTCGGTGGTCAAGGAACTGGTGGAGAACTCTCTGGACGCGGGGGCTTCCAAAGTAACGGTGGAAATGAGGGGGGGCGGCCTGGAAGAGATCCGGGTGGTGGACGACGGCTGCGGAATGGATGAAACCGACTCCGGGGCGGCTTTCCGGCGCCACGCCACCAGTAAAATCAGCAGTATTGAGGATCTGGAGGAAATATGTTCCCTCGGTTTCCGGGGCGAGGCCCTTCCCAGCATCGCCGCCGTCAGTAAAACCGTTCTCACAACCAGGCCGCAAGAAGCAGTCAGCGGCACCAGGCTCGAGATTCACGGCGGCCGCATATTGTCCGTTACACCGGCGGGCTGCCCACCGGGCACCTCCATCACCGTCAGGGAACTGTTCTATAACACCCCCGCCCGCCTTAAACACATGAAGTCCACCGGCACCGAGGCCGGACATGCGGGCGACATAGTGTCCAGGCTGGCCCTGGCCCGGCCGGACGTGGCCGTAGGGCTTTCCATAGACGGAAAAACCTCCCTGCGGGCGCCGGGCACCGGAAGTCTGCCGGATGCCCTGGTGGCTGTATACGGGGCCGACACCGCCAGGGAGATGCTGAAACTGGAGTCATCGGACGGCGACATATCGGTGGCCGGGCTTATTGCGCCCCCGTCGGCGAGCAGAAATTCAAAACGGCACATATCCACCATTGTCAATGGCCGCTACATCAGAAGCCGCCTGATCAGCGCCGCCGTTATCGATGGATATGGCTCCCTCATCCCCCGGGGCCGCTATCCGCTGGCGGTGGTGGTGTTGTCTGTCAGCCCGCAGCTTCTGGACGTTAATGTTCACCCGTCGAAAATGGTGATTAAAATATCCGGTGAGGAGAAAATATATCACCTGATCAAGGGGGCGGTGACCGGAGCCCTGCGGACAGACAGATTAATACCCTCTTATGCGCCCCCTTATGTACTTGCGCCTGCTTCCAGCCCGGAGGCGGCGGAGCATAAAAACGGCCCAGGCCCGGCCAATCCCGGAATCGCCGACGCGGATTTTCCCGGGTCCCTTTATCCTCTCAGCGGGCCCTCCGGAGACGGCATGGCCGGGGAGGCCAGCGCAGGCTACCCGGCCCCGGAAAAAAGGGCCGGGCTGTTGGAGAACGCACTCCCCATAGGCTTTCTCCCGCCGGCATACATATTGGCGGCCAGTGGGGAAGACCTTCTCATCATCGACCACCACGCTGCCCACGAAAGGATACTGTACGAAAGGTTTCTCGACCTGTTCGGGAGTGAAAGGGTGGAATCGCAGATACTTCTGGTTCCCGCAGTGATTCAGTTGAGTCCCAGGGAATATCAGGCAGCTGGTGAAAACCTGGAGCTTTTGGCCGGGATAGGCATAGACGCCGCAGTATTCGGGTCCGGGTCGCTGCTGGTAAGGGAGGTCCCCGCCGGACTGCCCGGCGGTGCCGTGGGGGACTTACTGAGGGATCTGCTGGAAAATTTGACGGAACCGGGAAAAAAAGTGACCAGGGGGGACCTGGTGAGAAAAATCGCCACCTCCGCCGCCTGCAGGGCGGCCGTAAAGTCGGGCGACAAAACCGCCATCGAAGAAGCCATGGCAATTGTTGAAGATTTGAAAAAGACCGGGTCACCATACACCTGCCCCCACGGCAGGCCCACCGTGATCAGCGTCACCGGACGGGAGCTTAAGGGACGCTTTAAGAGGACGTGACGGACCGGGATGGGCGCATTTTAATTAAAAATGGCCGGTCTCTGTATAAAGCAAATGCAAAGTGGGAAAACTGGCCAAATGATCAAAGCCCTGGAACCCGGGTCCGGCGTTTCTGTTTGAAGGTGCCGCTGTCGCGGCGAAAAAAAGGGGTGGGTTGGCATATTACCCGGCAGTGATAAAAAAAAACGCCGCTCCTGGCCATTGTGGGTCCCACCG